>JAXHUO010000073.1:0-21424 GCA_034189605.1 Chloroflexota bacterium | reverse complement strand
TTCGGACACTCCTTGGGCTTGGTGTGCTTCTCTGGTTCTACTCTGGGCAATCGGACCTCGATGCGCATTGGCTTCCTCCTGCCCCTATTCTATCTCTTTCCCACATTTTGAACAGTCACAACAGTTGACATCTGCGCCAGAGTCTGCTAAAATAGCCCGAGTTACGGTGGTGGAGCGCGTTACGTGGTTTTTTATCGAGTTTAATTTTCACTAAACATAAAAAGGAGGTATTAAAGTGGCAGAGGAAATGGCAGATGCACCAGTGGGTGTTGAGGAGGTCACAGACGACGACAAATTGTGGGCACTTTTGTGCTGGATCATTGGGATCATCGTACCCATCATCGTCTTGTTGATGGAGGACAAGAAGAATCGCCCCTTTATCAAATACAACGCCGTTCAGTCACTGGCACTGGCAGTGCCGGCTTGGGTCGTCAGTTTTTTACTCTCTTGGATCGGCATTGGCTGTATCATCAGCCTGGCCTGGCTCATCTACGTGATTTATCTGGCGGTCAAAACTTACCAGGGTGAATGGGTCACCATCCCCTTTATCACCGACTTTTGCAAGAACCAGGGCTGGATTTAGACCAATTCTGGGACAAGGTACATGGAGGCCCTTCCCCACTGAGGAGAAGGGCTTTTCCTTTTGTCCGCCTTGTGGTAAGATAACGATCCAATGAACAATGTCCCAATGTCCCAATGCATCAATTAACAATCAATGAACAATGAGAGCCCAGTTGTTCACTGGAACGGAGTACCTTAATGTCCTTGCATCTCAAGCGCTGGCAAGTTGCGCCGGCCGCGCCGCCCGGACATATTGCCCTTTTTCCTCAATTGCACCCCATTACTGTGCAGGTGCTCTATAATCGTGGCATCACCGACCCGGCCGATGTGACCACTTTCCTAAGCGATGGTGGTGATAAAGTCAATCCCTTTGTTCTCCAGGGAATGCATGCTGCCGTCACTCGCCTGAGACAGGCGTTACGCGCCAGTGAGCCTATCGCCGTGTACGGCGACTTTGATGCCGATGGAGTGACTTCTACCGCGCTTGTGGTGCAAATCCTGCGATCACTCGGGGGACGCGTGCGTCCCTATATCCCCCATCGAGTGGATGAGGGGTACGGCTTGCGTAAGGAGGCGTTGACTCAATTGGCCAGTGACACCGTTAGCCTGGTCGTCACTGTAGATTGCGGCGTCCGCTCGCTGGATGAGATTGCCCACGCCAACCGGCTGGGGCTCGATGTCATCGTCACCGACCACCACTCTGTCGGCGACGAACTGCCTGAGGCCGTGGCCGTGATTGACCCAAAGCGGGCTGACAGCCGTTACCCGTTCGGCACACTGGCTGGCGTGGGTGTCGCCTACAAACTGGCTCAGGCTCTCCTGCGCAGCCACCGCCAGACCCCAGTGACCGCGCAGGAGGTGCGACTGGAGGAAGAGGATCTATTGGACCTGGTCGCCCTGGGGACCGTGGCCGACCTGGTTCCCCTCCTGGGTGAGAACCGCACGCTGGTGCGCCGTGGGCTGGCGCGCATCAACCGTTTGGAGCGACCAGGCATCGAAGCGCTCTGTCGGCAGGCCAACCTCAAGCCTGGGCAGGTGGACACCACCGCCATTGGCTATGTACTGGGTCCACGGCTCAACGCTGCCGGGCGAATGGCTCATGCCAAGGTGGCCTACCAACTCCTGGAGACTGAATACTCGGCCGAAGCCGAACGGTTGGCCAATGAACTGAATCGCCTGAACCGCAAGCGCCAGGTAATCACGCTGGAAATTCAGGAGCGAGCCCGCCAACTCGCTCTGGACACGGCGAAGGACGCTCCGCTCCTCTTTGCCGCTGCCCCCGACTTCCCGGCTGGCATCGTGGGTCTAGTCGCCAGTCGGCTGGTTGATGAGTTCTACCGCCCGGCCCTCGTCGTCCAGGTGGGCGAGAAGGTCAGCCGGGGATCAGCCCGATCCATCCCAGAGTTCCACGTTACCGACGCACTTGACGAGTGCACCGACCTGCTGGTCCGCCATGGGGGACACGCTGCTGCCGCAGGGTTCACCGTCTCGAACGAAAATCTGGACAGCCTGGCCGACCGGCTACGTAGCATGGCCGCTGAGCGACTGGCCGGTGTTGAACTTGCCCCTGTCCTTACCGCGGACGTAGAGGTCGAACTGGCACAGATGTCGTGGGAACTAGAGCACGAATTGGCCAGCCTGGAGCCATGCGGCTACGCCAATCCTCATCCCCTCTTTCTCAGTCGGAACATCCGCGTCCTGGGCCAGCGGGCTGTGGGGAACGAGGGACGACATCTTAAACTCGCGCTTTCTGATAGTTGCACCACCTGGGATGGCATCGCTTTCCGGCAGGGGGAGTGGGCCGGCAAACTGCCCGACCAGGTGGACATAGTCTACCACCTTGAGGTCAACGAGTGGAACGACCGACGACGGCTCCAATTGAATCTGCTGGACGTCCGGCCAGCGGGACTGGACGACACCATCGTGCGGCTGTGGTTTGACCAGGATGAGCCAGAATCGACCGAGGCTTGAGATGACCATCGCTGATGGAATACGGCGCTTCTGTGAGTGGTGCCGAGCGGAAATTATCAAATCCCAATGATCAAATCCCAAATCTCAAATCTCAAACCCCAAATCCCAAGACGATCTGGCCGTCGCTCGTTGCTCATTGTTTTCTTGCTCGTTGTTCATTGGTCGTTTGTATGGGCGCAAAACCCACCGCCAGACGTGCGTTTTGGCGCGGTCGAAGCGTTTCGTGATCCCGTCGCCGCGGCAGAGGCGGGCGTGGGCTGGGAGCGCATTCTGTTTTACTGGTCGGAGTTGCAGCCTGGCGGGCCTGATGACTGGAACGGCTACCACGTGCCGGACGAGTGGCTGAACATGGCCTCTGCCCAGGGACGCGAGGTGATCGGTCTGCTGAAACACACTCCCGCCTGGGCCACCGATGGCCCACCCGGCTGTAGTATTCCTCGCGGCCTGGATCTACCGGTAGATGACCCCGGCAATTTGTGGGCAACGTTTGTGCGCCGCGTCGTCGGGATGTACGCTGGACGGATTGATCGCTGGATTATCTGGAACGAACCGGATATTGCCCCTGATACCTATGGTGCTGAGTGGTGCGGGTCAGTAGAAGAGTACTATCGGCTGCTCAAGGTCGCCTACCTGGCCGCTCACCAGGCCAATCCCGACGTCACCATCCACCTGGCAGGCATGACCACCTGGCACGACAAGACCTACCTACGCCGCTTCTTGACTTTTGCCAGGCAAGACCCTACGGGTTCTGAGCATGGTTACTACTTTGATGTTGTCTCCCTGCACATCTATTTCCGGACCGATACCATCCCCGAGATCATCAACGAGACCCAGGCCGTGCTGGCGGCCCAAGGGCTGAGTAAGCCTATCTGGGTAAACGAGACCAACGCCCCGTCCAACTCTGATCCTCAGTGGCCGATGGCAGCAGCCAACTATGAGATCAGTCTGGAAGAGCAGTCTGGCTTCCTGCTGCAATCATTCGCCCTGGCGCTCAGCGCAGGGGCGGAGCGCATCTCTGTCTACAAATGGTTGGACAACGATCTGCTGCCGAATTTCGAACCCTTTGGCATTATACGCCCCGACTTTAGCCATCGTCCGGCCTTTGATGCCTATTGTCTGATCACGACCCACTATGCTGGCACCCTTTCTGCCCATGAGGATCGTTACTCGTTACATGACATGGTCACACTCGACCGGGGCAACGTCACGACTCGCGTCCTCTGGGCCCGCACAGAGGCTGATGCCACGGTCTCGGTGCCCGCCTTGGCCACCCAGGCGCGGCTGATTGGCCAGGTCGGCGCAGAGCAACGCATTGAACCGGTGGATGGGCAGTATACGCTGATGCTCCCCGGAGCCCGTTGTGCCGACAAAAGGGGTTGTATCATCGGTGGCACCACCTATCTACTCGTCGAAGAAACCGCCGGCGCACCGCCACTGGCTGAAACTATCACGCCTGCCCCAACCGAGCCACCCGCCACCATCAACCCTTCGGATACCCCCACACCGCTCCCTACCAGCACTCCCACTTCTCTCCCTTCCCACACTCCCACGCTCACTCCCACCCATACTCCTACACCCATTCCCTCCTCCACTTTCACACCCACACCATCCCCCACCTGTACTCCTACACACTCTCCCGTGCCCACACTTGCCAATACTCCCACTCCCCGGCCATCCAACCCCACGACGCCGGACGACCCGCCCGTCTGGCCAACGCTGCTTGGGCTGACAGTCGTGGCGCTTTTTGCAGTCGCAATCGGCACATTGTTTAGATACCGAGGTGGACGGTACGGCGAGTGAGGAATCTGCGCGGAGGGGGACAAATTTCGCATCTACGAAATCCCCCATTCTGGGGCCTGCAGTGCGTGCGTGAGTGCCAGGTGGCCTGCATTTCCGTGACGTTGCCAACCTAGTCTCTAGAATCTGACCACACAGGGCGCGCTTGATGCACAGTGCCTCAAGGAGTGAAGGGAAAATGGTTCAAATAGATTTCTCTCTTGGCTGGCACATCGTTTCTTCCTCATCAGATCCAGTTGTAGCCCAGGCGGTTACAGAGTTGAGGGATACACTGCAACGTATCACCGGTAAGAGTTTCCCGGTGGTGGAAGAACCGCTCGACGGCAAACCGGCCATTGTGCTCTCTCACAATAACAGTGAGGACGATGGCCTCCGCTGGCATGCCACGCCCAATTCCATTGAGGTGTACGGGCACAACTCGCGGGGGTTGCTCTATGCCGTTTACAGCCTGCTGGAGACATTGGGCTGCCGCTGGGTGGCTCCGGGAATGACCGGCGAGCGAATCCCACGTGGCGTTCGCTTTGACCTGCCAGAGAGACCGGTGGCAGAAACACCATCATTGTCTGGCCGCTGTCTCATCGTGGGGCATTACGCCTTTATGAAGGATGTGGAAGACTGGATCGTCTGGGCGGCACGTAACCGCCTCAACACGATTTTTTTGCACGTGATTGATGATCCCCTGGCATTGGGCGCTGCGCCGGAGAGCCAGTGGCAGGCACACAAGGCGACCGCTGTGCCATTAGCCCGCCAGCGCGGTATGACGATCGAGCATGGTGGACATGGGCTCACGTCTCTGTTGCCTCGCAATCTCTTCAAGCAGATGCCGGATGCTTTCCGCTGCCACGACGGTGAGCGCATGCCTGACCATAACTTTTGTCCCACCAGTGTTGATGGTCTGGCCGTCATTCGCCGGAATGTCGAGACGTATTTTCGCGCGCGCCCAGAAGTGGACGTTTTTCACCTCTGGCCCGACGACATCCCCGGTGGCGGCTGGTGCGAGTGCGAACGTTGTCACGCGTACACGTCGTCCGAGCAATCCCTGATGGCGACCAATGTTATTGCTGAGGTGTTGGAAAGAGTCAACCCGAAGGCTCAGATTGCCTTCCTGGCCTATCAAGACACGGAAAAAGTACCGACCAGGGTGACGCCTCACCACAACGTCTGCCTCTCCTGGGCACCGCGCAACCGGTGCTACGCCCACGCTACTGATGATGAGACGTGCTCTGTCAATGCACCTCACTATGCTGAGACATTTCGTGCCCAGGTCGAGCATTTTCACGCTGCTGGCGCGCAGTCGCCTCGCGTTTTCGAATACTACCTGGATGGTCTCCTGTTCAAGTCACTTTTGCCGCCACTGCCGACAGTTATGCAGCGTGACATTCGTTTTTACCATGGCGCTGGTGCTCACACTGTGCAGGCACTGATGACTGGTGATTGTCCCTGGTTGACGCCGCAGGTCAATGCCTGGCTTTTTGCCCGACTGGCTTGGAACCCGGATCAAGACCTGGATGCCCTGCTGGCCGACTTTTGCCGATCTACTTATGGTACGGACAGTCCCGACTTGCCAGGTTACTATCGCTCACTGGAAGCGGCTTTCTCTTTGGCGCTAGACGTGGTCCCGGAGCAGATTCGGATCGAGTTTGATCTTGGCCTGGGGCAACTCTTGAACAATCCGCCCGCCGACATGGGCGACCCGGCTTTTGCTCCGCCAGAGGTATTGCGTCACAAGAGCCGGGCAAACGCTGCTATTTCTGACCTGGTGGAAGATGCTGCCCGCCATCTGGAGACAGTTCAGCCAACAGCCATTCCCGATGTGTGGAGTACCGAACGAATAGCCTTCGATTTAGCCCGAGCCTGGCTGCGTTTTGACCTGAACCGGGTGCGTCTGTACGAGGCCGTTGCTTCTACGCCGGTCGCGCCTGATGTCCAGCAACGTTTCGACGAAACCCAGGCCGCGTTGGACGACGTGCTGGCCTGGGGGGCTATGCACATTGCTGACTACCGGTTCCGCAGGAATTTCCTGATCATTCATCAGATGTTTTGGCAACTTCGGTTGCGTAAAATCCGCGCCGACTATTTCGTCGGCGCGGGAGGCAGATGGTTCCTCAAGATCAAGAGCCTGATCCAGATCGGCTGCTCGTTCTTGCGTCTGAGAGGGATGTACGACGATTAGGCTGGAGACAGGAACAGTCACCCTCCCGCTTGATACCTGCCCCAGGGCTGGTAGGCTGCTCTATTCGTTCGATGCCAGCCGTAGTCTGCAAAACATCCACGGCGCGCCCAGCGTGGCCCACAACGCCACCAGCGTGTAGCGCACAACGCGCATGGCAAAGTAGAGTGGTTCGCCCTCGGCGGGAAAGACAAGTTTGAGACCGACGTAGAGGATAAGCAGCACAATCAAGCCGGTCAGGAGGCGAACGACGCGCTGCCACACTGGACCATCAACGCTGAAGGGGACTAGACGCCTGGACAGTGCAATCCCTACGCCCATTCCCATCAATACTGCCATCGAACTACCCGTGTCTTTGGTAGGATAGAGCAGCATCAGCGCCAGCGGCACGACCACGGCCAGTGCCAGTTGTATGGCCAGGCCGGCCCGTTTTAGCCAGGCTACAAAGTGTGGCTCTAGCGCCAGGTAAGCTGCCAGGAAGGCGGCGCCAACCGCCCATCCGCCCAGCACGTCGGTGGGAAAGTGCACCCCCAGATAAACACGGGAGAAGCCGATCAGCATCATCATCAGGATGGCAAGGACCCACAACCAGGTCTTGCGGAACCCGGCTGCGATGATGCCCCATACAACGACCGCTGATTGGGCGTGACCGCTGGGCAGCCCATATCCCCCGATGTCGTGTAATTTCACCGTTGGGTCGAGTTCAAACGGGCGTGGATGAGCGAACAGATTCTTGAGCCCGGCATTGACGTACACCGAGAGAAGATAGGCGAAGGCCAGGCGCGCCCCTATTATAAAGTCTACACACCAGAACAGCAACGGGAGTAGGATAAGGAAGAACTCTTCCTCACCCAGGAAGGTAACAGCCTTAAAAATCGCATCGAGCGTCGGTCCATGCACCAATTGGATGGTGTGGATGAGATCAATTCCCCACTGCCAGATTGCTTCCATCGTTCCCTCCTATCAATAGATCAAGGTTTCCAATACAAAGTCTTTGTTCGTTATGATAGATTGTGACAAGATAGGCTATGACAACCGCTTTTTCACCTCCTAACTCTAAACGTTCAGACCTCTGAGGTTTTGGCGAGCGTTTTCTTCACCCCCCTGAACGCTTGCCTAACTCTTTACTCCAGATTGTGCTGTTGGCAACGTAAAGTGAAAGTGGCTACCTCGCCTCTCCTCACTTTCGACCCAGATGCGTCCTCCGTGTGCTTCCACTGCCAGTCTGCAGAACGCCAGGCCCAGCCCAGTGCCTTGCCGTCGTCCGTTCTGCCCTGGTATTTGCACAAAGCGCTTGAATATGCGGTCCAGGTAGTCGTGAGGGATGCCTGGCCCGGTATCATGTATTGAGCAGCGCACAAAGGCTCCATTCTCCGGCTGCGCCATGACGGTTATGCGTCCGCCCAGTGGCGTGAATTTGATCGCATTGTCGAGCAGGTTAATCAATACCCTTTCAATCAGGTTCTCATCCACCTCCACGGGCGGCAGATTATCAGGAACTTTTATCTCCAGCATCAAACCGGCCTCATCCACCAGCGGTGATACCAGGGAGGTCGCCGAGTGCACCAATGCAGCCAGTGTATGGGGTTGCTGGTCGAGTCTGGTTTGACCTGCTTCCAGGCGACTGATATCGAGCAGCGAATCCACCATATTGCGCAGGCGCTGTGTGCTTTGGGCGGCTATGTCCAGCGCCTGAACCAGCAGGTTGTCCTGAGGTTGTTTCTTTGTAACGTTCTCTATCAACTCCAGGCTGCCCAAAATCGCGGCCAACGGGCTGCGCAGATCATGCACGATCATGTGGGTCACGTCCTCCCGCATCCGCTCCAATTCTTTCTCTTCCGTCACGTCGCGCAGTACCAGCATCCAGCCCCACACGTGCCCGTCTTCGTCCATCACCGGTGCTCCCACTCGCTCAATGACCCGATGACGTGGGGCAGCAAGTACACAAGTTTCTTTCCCTAATTCGGTAGGGCCGGTCGGCAGTTGAGCCAGGAGGCGTAATAGTTCCTCTCGGCTGTAGCCAAGTTGCGCCGCTAGTCGCCCACCAGGGCCACGCAGCAGATCTCGCAGGTCGTGCCCTTCCAGTTTTGCCCGGCTCATGCCCCACAACTCTTCGATCATCGGGTTCGCCAGCACCACACGCCCGGTGACATCTAACATCAGGATGCCCTCGCGCGTAGAGTTCATAACCGCCTGCAGCCGGTCGTGTCCCTCGGCGACTTGCTGGAAGAGTTGGGCATTCTGAATCGCAATGGCCGACTGGGTGGCCAGTTGCCCGACGAAAGCCGCATGTTGACTGTCAAAAGCAGCCAGATGAGTGCTCTCCAGGTTGATCACTCCCATCACTTTTTCTTTGCGCACGATGGGCACAACTAATTGGGAGAGCACGTCATGTCGGTTGTTGCTCTTTGCACCCAATGTCGGTATGTAGTCAGAGTCCTGATCCACGTCCTCCACCAGCACGGATCGTTGTGTAGATATGGCCCGTCCAATGAGCCCTACATCTATCGGCCATTCACCCGTCGTGCCGGTTTCCGCCAGTGACGGCGTACAGCCTCGGCACGAGACAATGTGCATAAATTCCTTTTTCGATTCGATCATCGCAACGGTCCCCAACGTAGCGCCAGTTGCCTGCATCGCGCAATCCAGCACCAGGTTGATAATCAGGTCCAGGTTTAGTGTTATGGATAGTTCGCGGCCAATTGCCTCCAGCGCCGAGAGTTCCTCTACGTGACGCACCAGTGCGCGCTGGGTGCTTGCGTACAGGCGGGCATTTGCCACGGTCGCCGCGCCCTGGTTGGCAAATGTGGTCAACAGGTCTGCCTCGGCCAGGCTAAAGTAGTGCACGTCGGGGAAAAAAGTCGCTAACACGCCGATTACCTCGCCCTCTACGATCAATGGCACACCAGCAAAAGCCCGCAAGTTCTCTCGGGTCACCAATTCCTGGAAATGGGCAAGGCGCGGGTCGGCATGGATGTCGGCGACCAGTATCGGCTTCTTCTCCTGCAAGACCCTGGCTAATCCATTTTCTGTCAGCGGCAGCCTTTCGCAAGCCAGCACATACTCGTCGCTCAGCCCTTTGGAGGCCTCTAGTCTCAAAACTCCCTGTGTCTCGTCCAGCAAGAAAATGGCTGACTTTTGGCTGCCCATCAACGACATCATGGAGGAGACAATCAGTTCCAGCACACGATCCAGGTCGAGAGTCGAACTGACGGCCGCGGAGATGGTGTTCAGCATCGCCAATTCCGCAGCCCGCTGGCGGGCCTGACCATAGAGCTGGGCACTGCGCACAGCCATCGCAGCCTGCGCCGCGATATTCGAGAGTATCTCCATTTGGCGCTCGTCGTAAACGTTGGCTTGTTCATAACTCTGTATGCCAATGACACCCAGTACCCGATTCTCAGCGATCATCGGCACGCCGAGCCACGACTGTGCTTCCCTCTCAATAGATTCCACCCCCAGACGATGTGCCATCTCTGCCACGTTTGATTGAATGAGAAGTGGGGCATGGTGGCGGATGACGTACTCGGCCAAGCCATTGCTGAATGGCCGCCCGGGGCGGAAAATGCGTGCACCATTTTCGATGACGAATGCAAAGTCAATGAACTTGTGTTCCAGATCGCAGAGCGCGATGTAAAAGTTGTCGCTTGGCATCAGACGGGCAACCTGGGCATGAATGACGCCGAGCA
Source organism: Chloroflexota bacterium (assembly GCA_034189605.1). GTDB lineage: Bacteria > Chloroflexota > Anaerolineae > B4-G1 > B4-G1 > JAUWNP01. Next base: position 11,236 of record JAXHUO010000073.1, on the reverse strand, counting down.
ACTCGAGTAAATCAAGATTGCTGAGCGCCTGGCTGATTGTATTCAACGTGGACAGTTCCCGAACTTGTTGCTGGAGTCGCATCCGTGCCCGTCCAGCCTGCCAGATAGTAAATGCACTGCCCACGAGCGCAGCCGAAGGAAGCAAGAATATCTCTATCCTCACACTATTGTAAGCATTGGCGATGATGACAGACAGAGGCAAGGGCACGAGTTCCAGAACAATCACGTGCCACCGATCGGCCCGTTTCCAAAGGGGCAATGGGTGCTGCTGAGCCCACAGCAGTATGGCTAAGCATGACAGGTTGGTGATAAAATAAACCACAAACAGTGCCAGCAGTGGCAAGGCTGGCACACGCAGGCTATACAGCGGGGCAGAGCCGCCGAGCAGGCGGAAGACGCCCGCACCGGCCAACAGGCCGCAGGTTTGCACACCAACGTTGCCGGACATAGTGAGCAGGACGCGACGCAGCGGAGGAGGCTTGTACCCCAACGGTCGCGCCAATGCCATTTTGATAATGTCGGCGAGGATGGCTCCTCCTGCGGAAGCGATCAGCCCTGGTACCAGGCCCAGCGCCAGGAAGCCGGACACGGTCACCGTATGAGCAATACTGATGATACCGGACGACGATGGCAACCCGAGGGCCATTGTCACTGCGATCAGCACAGCGAACACCGGCATCCCCCACCACGCTCCTCGCCCCAGGGGCTCTTTGTAAAGGGCAAGGAGTGTGATGATCACCCCGGTCAGCATTCCGCCGGACAGCATTAGCAGTTCACCCCGTTTGAGCGACCACTTCATGGCACTTTTTCCCCCTGGCAATGGGTAGAGCCAACCAGAGCGCGTTGCCGCACTCGGGCTGATACTGCGTTTATCATGACTGGTTAAGAGTTTAGCACAGAAGGCTCAGTAAGGCAACTGGGATGGCCTGGGGCTTTATGGCCTCGTGGCTGTATTGTCGGGAGAAGCAAAAAGCGGTACAATTGTGTAGATATGCAGAGAAAATATCGGCCGGAAGCCTGATAGCGTATGCGATTGTTAATCCTCTTTTTCAGCGGTACCGGCAACACTCATTACGTGGCCGGTTATCTAGCCCGAAAACTGGGTCACCTTCCGATTGAGATTGTGGTGCGCTCCATTGAGCAGGTTCCGGCAGAGATGGAAAGATTTGCTTCGCGGACCGCTGTTATCTGTGCATGCGGTGTATCCACCAGTGTCCCCAGGAGGCTGTCCAGATCGGGCAGGGCACGGTGGGAAAGTTTCGCTGGCGGGGACCCGGGGGAGACTTTAAACCGCTGCGGCTGTACGGTCTCAGCCAGGCCGGGGATCAAGTTTGGTTGGAGGAGGAAAGAGCATGACTATCCAGGTACAGGATTTGGTGAAACGGTATGGAGACGTGGTGGCGGTGGATCATCTCTCATTTGAGGTAGAGCGGGGAGAGATATTTGGCCTCCTGGGGCCCAACGGGGCTGGGAAGACGACCACTATCCGCGTCATTATGGATATTCTCCAACCTGACGAGGGAAGTGTGATGGCCCTGGGCCAGTCTCCGGGTCAGGCCAAGGACCGCGTGGGCTACCTGCCAGAGGAGCGAGGGCTCTACCGCAACTTGAAGGTGTTGGACACGCTGGTCTACCTGGCCGAACTAAAGGGGACCCCACGACCAGCAGCCCGGAAGCGAGCACTGGACCTGCTGGAGCGGGTTGAACTGGAGGAGTGGGCTGCTCGCAAGGTTAGAGATCTGAGCCGGGGCATGCAACAGCGACTCCAGTTCATCGCTAGCCTGATCCACGACCCGGAGATGCTTTTTTTAGATGAGCCATTCCAGGGGTTGGACCCGGTCAACGTGGAGCGGATCAAGGATTTCGTCGCCGACCTGCATCGGGAAGGCAAGACCATTGTCCTGAGCACGCACCAGATGAACATGGTGGAGGTGCTGTGCGACCGTATCTTGCTCATCCACCGGGGACGAGCGGTGCTCTATGGCTCCCTGGCAGAGATCAAGCGGCGGCACGCCCCCCACGCCATCCGTGTGTGCGCCCCTGGCGTTCCGCCGGACCTGCCCGGCGTGGTGGAGGTGGTGCCGGAAGATGGGGCGTTTAACCTGGCTCTGGCAGAAGGAGCCCGGCCGCGGGAGGTGTTGCGTGCTCTTCTGGACCGTGATGTGGAGGTCGTGGCATTCGAGGTAGCCCCGGTACCACTGGAGGATATCTTTGTGGCCGCGGTGAGCGGCGAGGAGGAGTGAGATGATGGACTGGCGCAAAGTTTGGGTGATCACCCGCCACGAGTATCTGACCAACGTGCGGCGTGCCGGGTTCATCATTATGACGGCCATCGTGCCTGTGTTGGGTATCGCCGTTCTCCTGTTCGGTGCATTCTTCAGTGGATTGGCCGATCAACTGGGCACTTTCTTCGAGGAGCAATTCGATGCTGCCAGTAAGCGCACTGGTGTGGTGGATCGTTCGGGCTACTTTTCTCCCATCTTGCAGGAGTACCGGGAAAACTTTGTCCTCTACCCAGGCGAGGCGGAGGCGGAGGCTGCGCTTATAGCCGAGGAGGTCTCCTCGGTATTGGTAGTGGGGGAGGACTACATGGAGACAGGTCAAGTGGTGGCGGTGACTATGGGGAGCGGCTTCGACGCGGCTATGGTCAGTGACTCGGAGACGATGGATGCTTTCTTCGTGGATCACTTGCTGGCTGGCCAGGTAGACCCGGCCTTGCAGAAGCGAGCCGCCGACCCGATGAACGTGGAGCCTCGGGTGATCTCGTCCGGCGGAGAGACACAAGGTGAGGGGCCATGGGGTTTTGCCTTTACTTTCATCATCCCTTATTTCCTGGCCATCTTCCTGGTGATGACCATCTTCACCTCGTCGGGCTACCTCTTGCAGAGCGTGGGTGAGGAGAAGGAGAGTCGGGTGGTCGAAATCGTCGTCTCCTCCGTCCGACCGGTGGAGTTGATGACGGGGAAGGTAGTTGGGCTGGGGGCGCTGGGGCTGACGCAGATTCTCGTCTGGCTGCTGAGCGTGTGGGGATTCAGCGGCGGGGCGGTGGCTCTCCTGGCAGTCGCCGGAGCGGTCTCCATCCCGATACGGGTGCTCGGTCTGGGAGTAGTTTACTACCTGCTTGGCTACATGCTGTACGCTATCCTGATGGCCGGGGTGGGTGCGTTGGGCGCGACGATGCGGGAGAGCCAGCAGTTGGCTGGCATCTTTTCCTTCTTCGCCGCTGTGCCGTACATGCTCAGCGGCTTTCTCTTCGCTAACCCCAATGTTCTCCTGGCCCGGATACTGAGTTTTTTCCCCCTCACCGCGCCCACGATGATGATGCTGCGCCTCCCGCTGGCGGAGGTGGGTTGGGTGGATGTGGTGGGCAGCATCGTCGCCCTGCTGCTCTCCATCCCGGCGGCGTTGTGGGTAGGGGCAAAGTTATTCCGCGTGGGGCTGCTCATGTACGACAAGCGGCCCACGTTGCGGGAAATCTGGTGGATCCTGCGGGGGGGTGGTGGGCGCAAATAGCGTGAAAGCACGGGGAATCGCTCAAGAATTGGAGTAGTTCGTGCGGCTGCTCTGGGCTCCCCTCTTTATCCCCCTGGCGCGGGGCGTGACAAGTGTATTCCGATATCGCCTGTTGGGCTTACCTGTGCTTGGCAAAGTTATGGAGGGGTAAAAAGTGACTACAAATATGATTGATCCAAGCGAAGTTCGCTTCTTTAGCGGCAGTTCTCACCCGAGAATCGCTGCTGATATTGCCGGCTACTTGGGTGTGCCGATCGAGGAAACGCAAGTCAATCGTTTTAGTAATGATAACCTGTATATCCAACTCGGCGCTAGTGTACGTTCACGTACGGTGTTCATTGTCCAGTCGCTCTCTCCTCCGGTTAACGACCATCTGATGGAACTGCTGATGATGCTGGACATTGCTCGTGCAGCATCAGCCAGAGAGATCCACGCGATCATTCCTTACTTCTCCTTTGCGCGTTCTGACAAGAAGGATGCGCCTCGAATCTCCATCACCGCGCGGCTGGTTGCTGATTTACTGCAAACAGCAGGGGCGACGCACGTAATGACGATGACGCTCCACTCTCCACAGGTACACGGCTTTTTTGGCGTACCAGCGGATCCACTGAGCAGTAGACCCGTTTTTGAGCGTTACTTTCGGCAGCGGGACTTGTCGAGTACGATAGTGGTAGCGGCAGATATGGGGCAGGCGAGGTCAGCATCTCGATTCTCCAAGGATTTGGGACTGCCAGTTGCGGCAGGCAATAAGGAACGGATATCGGATACGAAAGTGCATATTAGCGGCATAGTAGGTGAGCAGGTGCGTGGATGCAAAAGGGCATTGGTGTATGACGATGAGATTGCAACAGGTGGCACAATCGTAGAACTGACGAGGGTCTTGATAGAGGAAGGTGTCCAAGAGATGTGGCTGGTGTGTACGCACGGAGTATTTGTGAGGGGCGGGCTAGAAAGGTTAGCAGCAGTCCCCCAAATAACCGAGATTGTGACGACGGATACGGTTAACATTCCTCCAGAGAAGCGACATTCCAAACTGCGTGTGCTTTCTGTCGCGCACATTTTTGGAGAGGCGATTCGCCGCAACTATCTGCGGCAGTCTATTGGCGATTTGTTCGTGTATGGGGAAGAAACCACGTAAACGTAGTGAGCCTGACACGTGCTGCACCGAAAACGTGCTATCGAGTGTTGACATAGAGGTGGTTTGCCGGTCTCTACGCGCTTGAATTTCGATATGAAGGGGTGGTAATTACTCAGACATACAGCACAACAACGCCGCATTTGTCATTGCGAGGAGCGTAGCGACGAAGCAATCTCCTATGATGCTACTTGGGGATTGCTTCGGGCAAAAAAACGCCCTCGCAATGACATAGGCTGAGTAGTTACAAGGGGTGTTTGATTTCGAACAACTCGAAAGGTAGGCTATGAAACCTCACACCTGCAAGCGGAGCCGGGGATTGCTCACCTCGTCGAAGCCCAGGTGGATCAGGTACAGGGAGAGAAAGATGCACATGAGGGTAAGGATCGGAGATAACCACCACCACCAGAGGTTCTGCAAGATGGCGGCATAACTGAGGGCCCAGTAGATCATCATCCCCAGGGTCATCTCTCTCTGGGGGCCCAACCCCAGGATGGATAGCCCCGACTCGGCCAGGACAGCGGCGAGGAAGGCGTTGACAAAGTTGGCCCCCAGCCATTGCAACATGTGGGGCATCAACTCGCGGAAGATGATCTCCAGGCTGGACATACCCGAGAGGCGAGCGATCTGGACGAAGGCCCGCTCCTTCAGACTCAGCACCTGAGCCCGGACCTGGCGGGCCGGCGAGGGCCAGGCAAAGGCCCCGATGATCAGAGCCATGACCTGCACCCCTACCCCCCTCACCAAGGAGGCGATCAGGATCAAGAACAGGAGGGAGGGTACTGAGAGAAAGACGTCAATTAGGATCCTTAGCACGGCGTCAACTACACCGCCGAAGTAACCGCTTGCAAAACCGATGAGCGCCCCTATCAGGGTACCAAGGAAGGCCGCAATCAGGCCGACTTGCAGGGAATTGGGCACGGCTTCGCTCATCTGGATGGCGATGCTTCGCCCTAGAGAGTCGGTGCCAAGCGGTCCCCCCGGCCCCGGGGGAAGTCGGGCGGGGAAGCTACCGGTGCGACGTTGTGCGGGGTCCACAAAGAGGTTCCCTGCCACAGCCACTGCCAGTAACGCCAATAAGATGATCATTCCAATGAGGAACTTGCTGTTGCGTAGGAGATTCCCCGCGTATCTCCGCTGTGTTTCAACTTGAACTTCTGCCATGGTCTATCCCCTCCCTGCTTGCTGGTAGCGTATCCGCGGGTCAATCAGGGGGTAGATCATGTCAATGACGAAATTGGCCAGGGCTACCGAGAAGACGATGAGGAGGACACCACCCTGGATCACCGGGAAGTCGAGACTCTTGATGGAATTGTAGATCAACCACCCAAGGCCAGGGTAGGCAAAGATTACCTCGGTGACGAGCGCCCCCCCTACGATGTGGCCCAGAGAGATGGCCAGGCCGGTCGCCTGGGGCAGCAGGGCGTTTCGGAAGGCGTAACTCCAGAGGATGCGCCGGCCAGGGAGCCCCTTGGCCTCGGCCTGCAGGATATAGTCCTCGCCCTTCAAAGAGGTGATCAGACTCCGCATGGAGAGGAACCACCAGCCCAGGGAGACAAGGACGATGCTCAAGGCCGGCAACACAGCGTGGCGGAGCACGTCCAAGACAAAGTCGAGGGAGAGTTCTGGCCTGAGCCCCACCGAGTACGCTCCTGAGAGAGGGAAGATCGGCCAGCGGAAGGCGAAGAGGAAGACAAGGATGATGGCTAGGATGTAATAGGGAATGGTGTACAACACCAGGGCTATTGGGACGAGGGCCTGAAAGAACGGTGATTTCCCACCTTTCCATCCCACCACGGCGCCGATCAGCGAACCCAGCACCCAACTGATCAGCGTCGTCAGCGTCAGGAGGCCGATGGTCCAGGGGAGCGCAGGCCTCAGCAGGTCGGACACGTGGGAGGGGAAACTGCTGATGGAGTAGCCCAGATTTCCCCGGGCCAATTCCCGCAGAAAACTAACGTACTGTATCCCCATACTCTTGTCCAGACCGAAGATCTGGTTGTACTCCTCAATGAGCTCCGGTGCATTCAGGCTTCCCCCGGCAGCCGCGAGCCTGCTGAAGACGGCGAGGAGAGGATGACCAGGAACGAGACGGGGCACGAAGAAGACGATGGTGATGGAAATAAAGATTGTCACCACAAAGATAACGAACCGTTCCGAGAGATACCTCAAGTAAGAAGCCATTTGTCCCATTCCTTTCAACAACCATAACCGAACTTGGCTTTTCGCATCGCGTACCCTCCGGATGAAAGCCCATCCTGGTGCGTGCGTGGTTGTTGGGGGAGCGGCCCCAACAGGGACCGCTCCCCATTCCTTCGACTGTCCCTTCGACTACGCTCAGGGCAGCGCTCTGGGCAGGCTGCAAACTAACTGTCCATCCGTTTACTGCGCAGGCCGGATTCCGCCGATCCACTCTCCCGTCTCGGGCGAGGGATATCCGTTGACCACCAGGTTCCAGGTCGCCCACCAGCTCACCGGCATGTTCCACGGGTCGTCGGCTGAGGGCCACCCTTCCCAGTAAGTGCTGTTGAAGGGCACCAGGGCAGGCGCTTGAACGCCTGGGATGACGGGCAGTTCATCGAGCCAGATCTCCATGGCCCGCCGGAACTGATCCTCGATCTTCTCTACCTCATAAGGAGGTGTCACCGCCATCTCGTCCACAATAGCGTCGAAGGCCTCGTTCTGGAAGCGGAACGAGTTCCGCTCATACCAGGGCGCCATTTCCCCGGGCGGCACGTAGTACTTGCTGTGGAACAACTCCAGGTTGTCAAAGATGTAACCAGGACAGAAGGGCTGGTACGCGAGCCCATAGTCGCCCATCAGTCGCGCGTTGGATTGAGTGGAACCGCTCAAGGGTTGAATCTCGACCTCAATCCCCCCGGCCTCGAGCTGATCGGCCACGACTGCTGTGACCTTCATGTCCTCGTTGTTGTCGGCGTTCACCAAAAAGTCAATCTGTAGCCTCTCCCCAGCAGTTGAAGCCCAGTAACCATCCGACCCTTTCTGGTACCCCGCGTCGCTCAGGATCTCCTCCGCCTTGGCTGGATCGTAGGTCGCCGTCGGATACTGCTCTCTCAAGTCCTGGACAGCGTCAAAGTAGGGCTGCAGGCCATCGTAATCAGGCCAGATACTCCAAGCAGGCACGGTCGCCCCCTCGAAAGCCAGGTCAATGACGGACTCCCAGTTGATCAAGTAGGAGAGGGCCCATCTCATTTCTTTCTGGTCCCACGGGGGTGTGGCATTCTGAACCATTAGAGCTCGCGGGCACGGATCCAGCCAGGTGTAGGGAGCGTCCTTGTGCCAGGCGCTGACGTTCGGATTTCTCCTGGCCACCTCCAGGAAGGAGCCTAGCGACAGAATCCCGATCTGGGGAGTGTCTATCTCGTTGGCTGCTAGGGCGAGGGCGACGTTGGTCTCGGGACCGACGTACTGGAAGGTCATAGTCTTCGGTGCTGGCGTCACCCCGAATACTTTCGTCCCCCACCAATCGTCTCTGCGCTCGTAGGTCATAGAGTTTTGCGAAGCATTCACCAGCCTGTAAGGCCCTGTCGCCACGGGATCAGAGTTCTTGAAGGTCATGGGATCCTCTCCTTCCCAGACGTGCTGGGGCAGGATGGTGATTCCACCCCAGATCCCTACGGCAGGGAAGGCCTCCCGGTTCACATGGTAACGGGGGTTGGCCTGGGTCAGATTAAACCGTACAGTGAGGTCATCCAATGCCTCCACCGACTCCACCCACTTGCTCACCTCCGCAGCCCAGGTCATGCCTGGGTTTGCCAGCAAGAGGTCGTAGGTGAAGACGACGTCGTCGGCGGTGAAAGGCTCACTGTCGCTCCACTCAACCCCATCCCGCAGGCTGACGGTGATGGCGGTAAAGTCGTCGTTGTACTCGTACCCCTCCGCCAGCCAGGGAATGTATTCCCCGGTCTGCAGGTTCTCGTAGAAGAAGTATTCGTATATCACCTGGTGGATGCCCGACCTCGATCGGCTGACACTCCCCGGCGCGTAGAGGTTCATGTTGGTGGGATCGTCGAACCCTCCGCTTATGGCGATGTTGAGGGTCTGCGCCCGGGCCAGATCCTCAGGCCCAGGGGGCTCGGGGACGGCGGTGACCTCCACTTCTACCTCTACCGGCTTCTCGACTTCCACCACTGTGGTGACCTCGACCGGTACCTCCTGGGTGACCACTACCGTCTCCGGGGCCGGTTGTGCGCAGGCCGAGAGTACAGCGGCGACCATCGCCACCAAAATGATGACCGTTGTCCATTTTTTGTTGGAAGACATTTTCCTCTCCTTTCACAGTTGTACTGAGTTATGTACAGGTTGTGATGATTGTCTCGTCCCACCTCATTTGTTCTTTTTCTTCACCTCCTTTCAGTGTCGGCATCGGTGTGCAAACCGCCACCCGGCATCTGCCAGGCCAGCAGTGGCGGCTGCCTGGTCTCTACGTTCGTGTGCCCGGTGGCGCGGTCTTCCGGACAAACACCTTGTCCATTTCCTCAGGTCGAATCGAAGGGTGCTCTTGATGCAGGTAGCAGGCTGCTGCCCGACGCTGACTCGTCTGAAACAGGGGGGGCGCGTTTTCCAGGCACAAAGAAAAGGCATGCGGGCAGCGGTCTGCAAACTTACAGCCCACGTCACCGCTGGCCTGTTTCCCGAGGGCGGATGCTGGAGATTCGCCACTCCACCGCCGGTTTGGGTCCGGCAGGGGGATTGAACTAACCAGCAATTGTGTATACGGATGTTGTGGCTGCCCAACCACCAGTTCGACGTCACCCGCCTCCGCGACGGAGCCACGGTAGAGCACAATGATGTTGTGGCTGATTTGATAGGCCGTCGTCAGGTCATGGGTGATGTAGATCAGGGAGATACTGAACTCCTCATTGAGTTGGCGCAGGTTATCCAGGACGGTGGCCCGGAGGGAGGCGTCAATCATAGAGACAGGCTCATCGGCGACGATCAACTTGGGCATCAAAAGGAGTGCCCGTGCCACCATAATTCGCTGGCGCTGCCCTCCACTCAATTGGTGAGGGTAGCGCCCCAGGGTCTCGTCAGGGCGCAGTCCTACGGCTTGCAGGACCTTCTCGATCAGCGCCCGGCTCTCGCGCTCCGAACTCGCAAGCCGAAACTTGGCTATGGGGGTCGTCAGGACGTGATCCACCGTGTAGAAGGAGTTATATACTTCAAAGGGGTCCTGGAAGATGATCTGTACATCTTGCAGGAAGGCGCGCCATTCTGTGCGTGACAATCGGCTGAGGCCCTTCCCCTTGTAAAGCACTTTTCCTTGAGTCGGTGACTCCAAGCCAAGGAGGAGGCGAGCCATAGTGGTCTTACCACTTCCACTCTCCCCGACCACACCGGTAATGGATGGCTGTCCACTGCCGATAGAGAGCGAAAAATCCTCCAAGGCCAGGGTGCGGTTCCTTTTGATCAGTCCTCCCCCGAATATCTTGGTGACGTGGCGGGCCTCAAGTAGAGCAGTCATGACGTCGCCTCTTGATGTCCCTCGAGCAGGTGACAGGCCACCTGATGGTTGAGCGCCACGGGCCTCAGCACCGGTTCCTCCACTGCGCACCGGTCCATTGCGTAGGGGCATCTGGGATGGAAGACGCATCCTGGCGGAAGATCGAGCAGCAAAGGCGGAAAGCCCGCTATCCCTTGGAAACCCCCTTTTTTCTCCAAGGACGGAAGGCTGGCTATGAGCAACTGGCTGTAAGGGTGTTGAGGATTTGAGAAAATGTCCCTCACGGAGCCTTTCTCCACCAGCCTCCCCGCATACATGATTCCCACGCGATCAGCAAACTGGGCCATGAGCCCCATGTCGTGACCTATCAGGATCACAGATGCCTTCAGATCTTCCTGCACCCTGCGCAGGGTCTCCATCACCTGGCGTTGTACCACCACGTCGAGGGCACTGGTGGGTTCGTCGGCGATAATCACCTTTGGGCGCAGACTGATGGCGATGGCGATACAGACCCGCTGTTTCATACCACCGCTCAACTCGTGGGGGAACATTTCAGCGACTTCACGCCGCAGGCCGACCCACTCTAGAAGATCACCCACACGGTCCCCCTCCTCCTGCTTGGACATCTGCTTACCGTGACTCCGCATGCCGTCAACGACCTGATGCCTGATACGCATCACCGGGTTGAGAGAGTTCATAGCCCCCTGACTGATCAGCGCGATCCCTGCCAGACGTAGTTCCCGCATTTGCTCTTCGGACAGAGTCATCACGTTGACACCGTCCAACAGAACCTCTCCCGATTCGATGTGGCCAGGCGGCTTGATGAGTCGCAGAATTGAGAGGGCTGTGGTTGACTTGCCTGACCCGGACTCTCCGATCAGACCGAACCTCTCTCTGGCCTTGAGACAGAAGTTGACGCCGGCGACTGCCTTCACCGGGCCTCGCGGTGTGTGGTAGTATACTCGTAGGTTCCTAACCTCGAGAAGCGGCTTCATGGGAGGCTCCCACTGAACGAATCGGGCCGGGGTTATTGATGGGGCGCGGCGAAGGGTAGCACGACTTGAACCACGGCTGTTTTTTATTATACACTCTCGAAGCCAAGGCGTCAAGAGCCGCCTGCCCCC
>JAXHUO010000072.1:0-22127 GCA_034189605.1 Chloroflexota bacterium | reverse complement strand
CGTCCCGGGGGCGGCTTGTGCGGCAAATAACTGCTCAAAATGGAATGCTCCCGCCAGAACCGCCCTCGGGGACGATGGCTGAGAGCCTCAAACATCCAATTCTGTGACCGTCTGAGATGTTCCAAGTCTTGTCAAGTAGTAACCTGCGAGAACTGCAATCGCTGCCTCTGGACATGTGCACCACTCAACCCCTCCGCCCGTATACCGCAGTCAATTCCAGGAGTCGGGCCGCGATCCCATCTGTAAGTGCGCCGGGCAAGAGACGCCAGCACCAGTTAGGTGCACCGATGGTGCCAGGCGTGTTCATCCGCGCGTTGTGTCCCAGGCTCAGCAGATCCTGAACAGTGGTAATGGCTGTACCGGCCACCGTTGCCCATGCCAGCCGGATCATATCCCAGGCGATGTCCGAACCGTCGCTACCCAGATACTTGCGGGCATAATCCCGCTCCGCCTCTGTGGAGGTGACCTGGTACCAGCCAACGGTCGTGTCGTTGTCGTGGGTGCCAGTGTACACCACACAGTCACGGATAAAGTTGTGGGGCAAGAAGGGATCGGTCGGGCCACCACTGAAAGCGAACTGGAGCACCTTCATGCCAGGGTAGCCGAACTCGGTCTGCAAAGCGTCCACGCCAGCACGCGATTCGTCATCAAAATCGCCCAGGTCCTCGGCAATGATCGCCATCTCGCCCAGCGCAGCGGTGACGGCACGGAACAGGTCGGCGCCGGGGCCGTACAACCAGTGTCCGTTGATCGCTGTTTTTTCCTCCGCCGGTACTTGCCAATAGTTGTAAAAGCCCCGAAAGTGATCAATGCGCACCACGTCGGCCTGGGTAAAGGCCATGCGAAAACGGGCGACCCACCAGGCGTACCCGTCCTCGGCCACCACATCCCAACGGTAGAGCGGATGGCCCCACAGTTGCCCTGTCTGGCTGAAATAATCGGGCGGCACGCCGGAGACGACCGTTGGCCGGAGATCGTCGTCAAAGTGAAAGAGGTGAGGATTGGCCCAGACGTCGGCGCTGTCCAGGGAGACAAAGATGGGAATGTCACCAATTAAACGGACGTTCCGCTCGTTGGCGTACCGTTTGACGGCCAGCCATTGCTCAAAGAACAACCATTGCCGGTACTTTTGGTTTTCGATCTCGTCGGCCAGCGACGCTCGCCAGTGGGCCAGCGGTTCCGGCTGTCGGGTGGCGACTTCCGGCTCCCACTCGTGCCAGGGGCGGAGATTGTGAGCCTCTTTCAGGGCCATGAACAGGGCAAAATCGTCCAGCCAGAAAGCCTGCTCGTCGCAAAAGCGGGACAGGGACGCTCGCTGGCCTGCAGGGGAGCGATCCCTGAAGTTGGCAAAGGCTCGGTTCAGCAAATCCATCTTGTAGCGAATGGCTGGCCCGAAATCCACCCGGTCGTCGGGCAAGGAAGGCCCATCCTCCAGGTCCGTTTCCGAGAGGTGTCCGGCCTCCACAAGTTTTTCGGGGCTGATGAGCATCGGGTTACCGGCAAAGGCAGAGAGGGTCTGGTAGGGAGAATCGGCATAGCCGGTAGGGCTAAGGGGAAGCATCTGCCAGTAGGATTGGCCGGCTGCCGCCAGAAAGTCTATAAACCGGTAGGCAGCGTGACCCAGGTCGCCGATGCCGAACCGACCGGGAAGCGACGTGGGGTGCAGCAGGATGCCGCTGCGGCGCGGGAATCTCATGTGTGAAACCTCCGTGGTTGTCGAGTGTACCGTTGCCAGAACGCGCTCTATTATAGCAGGGTTTCCCGTCTGGGGTAGTAGAGGATGATTTGCTTGTTACGCCCTACAATGGGACACGGATCACACGGATGTACACAGATCAAGACAGAAAGAATTCGTGAGAATCCGCTTCATCTGTGTGTATCCGTGTGCTATATGGTTATCAGCAATGGAAAAGTTGACAATACGTCCAACTGGCCTCCCTACGCCTGGAACCTACGCCGACCGAACCACCCACGCCGGCACCTGCCCCGACGCCAACAATCGCCCAGAAGACGGTAAGAATCTGCACGGGGGCTCTGTACAGCGAGTTCGGGCCATACGGTATTCGAGATGTGTCGGATTCAGAGTTCAGGGAAGATGTAACTCGCAAGTTGACCGAACAGACCCTTTGGCACAGAAACCGGCTCCCAGCGGCCGTGCTACCGTTGGGAGCCGGCCCTTTGTCTACCAGCCCAATGCTGAATCTGCTCCTACCTCGGCGGATACCCCGTAATCCGGCGAATCTCCTCGTAAAGCGGCCGCAGCCGCCGGTACATCCGCCGGTAGACCTGCTGGTACAGCCCCTCGTAGACGTCGCGCACATCGGGACGGGGCAAGAATGTGCGGCTCACCCGCGTCATCTCCGCCACGGCGGCATCGAAATCGGAGTGCAATCCCAGGCCGACCGCCGCGTCCATCGCCGCACCCAACCCGGAGGTCTCATAAATATGCGGGCGGCTGGCGGGCAGGTTAAAGATGTCGGCAGTGATCTGCATCGCAGAGTCCGATTGTGAACCACCACCCGAGACCCGCACCTCGTCTGTGTGCACCTTCAGCCGCTTCTGCGTCCGCTCCAACCCCTCCCGCAGCGCGTAGGCCAGCCCCTCCAGGATAGCGCGGTAGATGTGAGCGCGGGTGTGCACGTCGCCAAAGCCGATGATGGCCCCCTTAGCCTCTGGTCCTGGCGACTTGAGTCCCGGCGACCAATAGGGCTGCAGCGTCAGTCCCATCGAACCCGGCGGCACCGCCGCGACCAGTTCGTCGAACAACTCCTCCGGTTCGCAGCCCTGCTCGCAGGCCAGTTGCTCCTCCCGCAAACCGAACTCTTGCTTGAACCAACTGACCATCCAGTAACCCCGGTAAATCTGAATCTCCAGATTATAGGCTCCGGGGACGGCGCTGGGATAAGGGGGGATGAGAGGAATGACTTCGACGTAACGACGGCTGGTGGTATTGACGGTGGCCGTGGTACCATAGGAAAGACAGGCGACGTTTGGCTCCAGGCACCCTGCGCCTATCACCTCGCACGCCTTGTCGGCGGCGGCGGCGATGAGGGGCAGTCCGGCCGGAACACCGGTCTCTGCGGCGGCCTGGGGGGTGATCTCACCCAGAATCTCGGTGGGGGGGGCCAACTCAGGGAGCAGCCGCTCCTCCATCGGCAGCGCCTGCCACTTCCAGTCCGACTTTTTCGACCACGTCAGTCGCTTGTAGTCAAAGGGCACATATCCCACCTGGCAACCCACACTGTCCACGAAGCGGCCCACCAGCCTGTAAGTCAGATAGCCGGAGAGGAACAGATACTTGTGCGTACGTTCCCAGATTTCCGGCTGAGCGGTGCGGAGCCAGTTCGCTTCCGCCTCCGCCTGGAGATAGGCGGAGGTCTCTGTCATCCCACTCAGACGAAAGGCCAACCCCCACAAACCACCCACTGGCGGCAGTCCTTCGGTGCGGCGTTGGTCCAGCCAGACGATGGCCGGGCGGAGCGGCTCTCCGCGCTCGTCCACGTTGACCATCGTCGCCCGCTGGGTGGTGAGGGCCAGACCCGCTATCGCCTCTTTGGGAACAGGGCTCTCCTGCCAGAGTTGCTGGCAGGCAGTGCAGAGGTTCTCCCAGAAATAGGGCAGATGCTGCTCGGCCCAGCCAGGTTTTTCGGAAAAGTAAGGCTCAACCGGCACGCGCACCTTGTGGACCAGGTTGCCACGCAAGTCAAAAATCAGCGCGCGCACCGATTGAGTGCCATAGTCAATGGCAAGAATATGATCCTGGGACATGGCTTCCTCCAGAGTAACACCTGCAGCCGGCATGGTAAGGGTCAAGAAACCGGGTTTTTCGTACGGGAGAACCTCCCTGGTAGCGGAAAAGCGCCTCTAAGCAATACTGCTTCGCCCGTGGAGCATTAAAAACCCGGTTTCTGGCATGTCCCCCGAACGAATACCAGGTGGCTTTACGCCGGCTCTAGTTCAGAAGTGCATTGTGGGCAACGGGTGGCTTTGAGTGGGATAGTAGACAGACAATATGGACACTCTTTGGTCGTGGGCTCTGCCGGCGGAGCCTCTGGCTCACGCTTCATACGGTTAACCTGGCGGATAAGCAGAAAGACCACAAAAGCCACGATGATAAAATCCAACACCGTGTTGAGAAACAGGCCGTAATTGATCGTGGCTGCACCAGCGGCTTGCGCCGCTTCCAGCGTGGCGTAAGGCTGTCCGGACAGGTTGATGAACAGGTTGGAAAAATTTACTCTGCCCAGCAGCAGCCCGATGGGGGGCATCAAGATATCATTAACAAACGAGGTTATAATCTTACCAAAGGCCGCGCCGATGATGATACCAATAGCCATGTCGAGCACATTCCCGCGCATAGTGAACTCTTTGAACTCTTTTAACATTTTCGCTCCTCCTTTCGAAATTGACGGGGATTGCCTATGACATTCTTATTGTACTCCACTTCCTCGTTAAGAGCAACATCCTGGAAGGATGGAACTAGGTCATGGGCAGGGAGAAACTGACCCGCAGCCCCCCCTTGGGAACATTTATGGCCCAGATGCGACCACCATGCGCCTCCACGATCCGCCGCGCGATAGCCAAACCCAGACCGCTGCCACCCGTCCGCCGCGAGCGAGATGAATCGCCCCGCCAGAACCGCTCGAACAGGTGGAGGAGATCCTCCGGCGGCACACCCGGGCCGCTATCAGTGACCGAGACCACAAGGCTGTCGTCCTGGTGCGCCACGTAAACCACCACGCGCTCACCCGCCGGGGTGTGGCGCAAGCCATTATCCAACAGGTTGCCCAACACCTGGGCCAACCGCCCTGGGTCCATCCTCACACTGGACAAATCGTCGGCGATTTCCAGGTTCAGCGTGATCTCCCGCTCGGCGGCGACGGGCCCAAAGCCGGCCACGACGCCGGCCGCCCAAACGCCTACGTCGGTGGGCACGAGCATCAACGCCAGCCGTCCGGCGTCGGCCAGGCTGAGCGTGCGCAAGTCCTCCACCAGCCGGGCCAGCAATCGCGCCTGCTCCAGCACCGGCCCCAGGTGCTCGAGGTCGGCCGGGAAAATGCCGTCGGCAAGCGCCTCCAGGTGGCCCTGGATGACTGTCAGCGGGGTGCGCAGTTCATGGGCGATGTCGGCTGTCATCTGGCGGCGGGCCTCCTCGGAATGGGACAAATCGGCCGCCATATCGTTAAAGGCGGTCGCCAGTTGCCCGATCTCGTCCTGCGAGCGAACGGAGACACGAGCACTCAGGTCACCCGCAGCGATGGCCCTGCTGGCGTCGGCGAGTTGCCGCAGCGGGTGAGTGATGGACCGCACGAGTAGCGCGCCCAGCGCCAGCGCGACCACCAATGCCGCTCCGCCGGAGATTATCAGCGTGTCCCTCATTCGTTCCAGAAACGCCTGTTGGTCCACGGTCAGCCACTCGCCGCCGGGGCTCAACAGCGTGCCGACCTGCCGGCCGTCCACCAGGATGGGCTGGCCGGCCTCCAGTTCGCTGGCGCTGGTCATCTTGCCCACGCCAGCCCCGGACTGATCAGCGACAATGCGGCCATTGGCGTCGGCCAGGCGCAGCGGGGGGCCGCCACCCTCGGCCCGTCCGCGGCCATACCCGCGCCGGAGCAGCGATTCGACGCCATCCCAACCGGTGTGTACCGCATAGTAACCGGCCAGGTCGGTGACCATTTCCTCCCAGCGGCCCGCGGCGTCGCTGCCACGGGCATACCGCCGGAACTCGACCTCAGTAGTACGCCCGGCCAGCAGCAACGCCCCGCCGATACCAACCAGGATGACCACCGCGAAGGTGGCCACCAGTTTCCAGAACAGACTACCGCGCATCGGGCTCCTCATCAAACGTATAGTCGAACTTGTATCCCACGCCGCGCACAGTGACGACGTAACGCGGGTGGGTCGGGCCAGGCTCAATCTTGCGGCGCAGGTTCTTGACGTGGGCGTCAATCGTGCGGTCGAACACAAAAGTTTCGTCGCCCAGCACCCGGTCGAGCAGTTCGGCCCGCGTAAAGGCGCGCCCCGGCGTGGTCATCAACACCTCCAGCAGGTTGAACTCGGTGGGGGTCAGGCTCACCTCCCGCCCGCCAACGGTGACAGTGTGCGCCTCGCGGTCGAGCACGACGTCGCCGCCGCGCAGGATGGCCGGCGGGGCCAGCCCAGCCTGCGCCCGGCGCAACACGGCACGCACGCGGGCGACGAGCGCGCGCGGGCTAAAAGGCTTGGTGACGTAATCGTCGGCCCCTAATTCCAACCCCAGCACCTGGTCGGTTTCCTCGACGCGGGCCGTGAGTATGATGACCGGGGTGTCGCGCTCCCGGCGGTAGCGGCGGATAAAGTCCCAGCCATCCATCCCCGGCATCATCAGGTCGAGGATGACCAGATCGGGCTTATCGTGGCGGGCGACAAAGAGGGCCTCCTGTCCATCGCTCGCGGTCACGACACGATAACCTGCGTCCTCCAGGTAAGCCCGCACAAAGCGCACAATCTGGGGTTCGTCGTCAACAACCAAGATGGTTTGGGCCATTAACCTTCGCCTCCTGGCTTCAGGGAGCGCTCTGCCTGTTGATACAGCCGCACTTGTACAGCGCGTGGGCCGTCGCGCGGAACAGAATCCGCACCTATACGCTTGTAAAGTATACCTGGAATGAAGAAATTAGGGAAGCAAGGGCGACGAACCGTACGGACAGTCTCACTCTCCGGAGCCTGGTTCCGAAAGATCGCAGATGCCGTTCGCCCCCCACCCCAAAAAAGTGGCCCGGAGACTCACCTGCAATCTCCGGGCCACGCTTACTCTAGTCCATTACGACTGTCTTTGATTCTTGAGCCGCCCGCGTCCGGCCCACATCGGGCGCCCGGTTTCGTCGCGTAGGACGAGGGTCTCACCGGTGGTGAGATTCTCGATGGTTCCCGCTTTGAACTCACCGTCTTCGTGAAAGCCGGTCACCGACACCTCATTCCCGACCTCCAGGGCGAAACCTTCCCGGTACAAAGCCTGCCCCATACCGACCAGCACATCGCCCTCGGCGGTCTGGACGGTGATTTCGCTGTCCACGACAGCCACCTCTCCGGTCAGGGTTTCCCATTCGACGGTTCTCACCGTCTCATTCCGGCCTTGCCCCGTGCCGGAACTCTGGCCGCGCCCGTCGAAAGCGGGCTCGGTGCCAAAGGCTCCATCTCCAAGCACCCTGCGGCCCTGCGCTGTCTCACTACGCCTACCAGCGTTCCGATTGAGCACTTCCGGCTCGCTGCCGCCAGACTCAACCGCCGCCCCGCGTCCCTGCCCCCGGCCACCGGGGGAACCTTGCTCAGCCTGGACTTGCTCGGGATTCAGCAAGATGTACCCCACTCCTGCCAGCAACGCTACAGCCAGCAACCCGATTACACCGTAACTCAGAACTCTCTTGGTCATTTTTATATCTCCCTAGTTTGTTTGATCCTGACGAGATTCCTCTACTGTTTCGAACGACTTATGCCACCACTTCGCATGCCTGCTCTTTAGTCCGGCGCGGCAGGGAAGGCATCATGTTCCTGGTCATGCAGACGATCCACTTCCAGTGGAACACAATGTGCACCGCGATACCAGCGATCATCACCAGACTAGCCCAGGTGTGCAGGTCGCTCCACGTCTCCCGGCTCAAGCCCAGCAGCGCCGTCGCAAAGCCCGGATTGCGCCCGCCCTGGTAACCGCCAGAGCCCATCAGCAAAAAGGCCACGCCGGTCACACCGGAGAGCAGAAAGGCCAGGCCAATCACCGCGTCCAACAGATAGTTCAACTTTGCTTTGTTCATCTCCAATACCTCCTTGGTTTGATTTGCACACAGTATAGCCGGCGTGTGTGAAGACTTGATGAAGAAACGATGCGGGAATCGTGAAAGAAATCTGACCGGTTCTTGACATATAACACGATGTGGGGTATAACGTCGCAGTCACATCGGTCTGGTAAGGTGAACAAAACACCCTCACTTCATCCTGTTATCCTACGAGAAGCGGGCGTTGATCCAGTTGGCCGGGGTCGCCTGGATGCCTGCTTGCACAGCGGCCTGGAAACCGTCTTCCCAGCAGCAGTGCTGCTGGTGACCCGGCGCGACGACGTCGTCTTTCACCGCGCCTGCGGCTACCTGGATCCAGAGACACGCCACCGCCCCACCCACTCCGACAGCCTCTTCGACCTGGCCTCGCTCACCAAACTCTTTACCGTCACCGCTTTTATGACGCTGGTCGAGGCCGGGCGCGTGGGCCTGGGAACGCCGGTGGCAGAGGTGCTGGCGGAATTCACCGGCACACACCCCATCGGTCCTACCGAAGACCCCCTGACCAAAACTGTCATCCCACCCGATCCGTTATTCGCTGGGCAGAAGGTGGATGCCAGCGCTATCACTTTCTGGCACCTGCTGACCCACACCTCCGGGCTATCTGCCTGGCGCAGCCTCTACCGCGAGGACGGGGAGCAGGAAGCCGGAAACAAGAAGCCAGAGACAACGGTTCCGCTGCCTCACCAGATCCCACCAGCGCTGCGGGCACACCGCATCGAGGCCATCTACGAACAGTACGGCTTCGCCTACCCGCCTGGTGCTCGCATAGTCTACAGTGATCTGGGATTCATCCTGCTGGGGGAGGCAGTGGCCCGTCTGGCCGGGGTTCCACTGGAGGTCTATATGCGCCAGGCTGTGCTGGAGCCACTGGGGCTGCGGGCGACGACCTACAACCCGCTGGCCAATGGTTTCTCGCGGGAGCAGATTGTGCCGACGGAATTCTGCGCCTGGCGGCGCCGGCGCTGCGCTGGCGAGGTACACGACGAGAACAGCACCAGCCTGGGCGGAGTGGCCGGCCACGCTGGGCTCTTCTCCACGGCGGCAGAGGTAGCCACTCTGGGGCAGTTGTACCTCAACGGCGGCGTCCACACTGAAGCACACATCCTGCGGCCAGAGACCGTCGCGGAGATGGTGCGCGTCCAGGCAGGCGGTGACGACAACCCTCGGGGTCTGGGCTGGCTGCAACGCTCGTCGGGTTATTCCAGTTCCGGCCACAGATTCGGCCCTCGCAGTTTCGGGCACACCGGGTTCACCGGCACATCGCTGTGGGTGGACCCCGGCCAGGAACTGATAGTGGTGCTGCTTACCAACCGCGTCTACTATGGGCGCGATCCGCAGCCCATACATGACTTTCGCCCCTGCCTCCACGACACCGTCGTCGAGGCACTATCCGTCACCGCCCGACAACCTGTGTTATGAATCTCATTGGCTTGATGTCCGGCACCTCCGCCGACGGCGTGGACGCCGCTCTGGTAAAGATCAGCGGCACGCCACCCGACCTGAAGGTGCGCGAAATTGCATTCCTCACCCAACCCTACGACAACGCCACTCAGGCCGCTATCCTTGACCTTTGCCGCTCTGATGCCCCCCTTTTGACCATGGGCCGCGCTCACGTCCTCCTGGGCCATCGCTTCGCCGAGGCTGCGCTGGCCGTCATCGCCCGGGCAGGCCTCACCCCGGCCGATATAACGCTCATCGGTTCTCACGGCCAGACCATCTACCACGCGCCGGATGGTGACCCGCCCTTCACACTGCAAATCGGCGACCCGGCCATCATCGCCACCCGCACAGGCATCGCCACCGTCGCCGACTTTCGCGCCGCCGATGTGGCGACCGGTGGCCAGGGAGCGCCCCTCGTCCCCTACCCCGACTGGCTGATGTACCACCATCCCAACCACACGCGCGCATTGCAGAACATCGGCGGCATCGCCAACGTCACATACCTCCCGGCCGGCGGCGGGCCGGAGACTGCCATAGCCTTTGACACCGGCCCCGGCAACGTCATCATAGACAGCGTGGTCACCTGCGCCACCGGAGGGGCATGGCGCTACGACCAGGATGGCACACTGGCCTCCCAGGGGCGAGTGGACGAGGCGCTCCTGGCACACCTGCTTGATCATCCCTACCTGCGCCGGATACCACCCAAATCCACCGGCCGGGAGACCTTCGGGGCTACCTTCGCCGCCGACCTGCGGGAGCAGGCCCAGGCACGTGGACTGCCCCTGGCCGACCTGGTCGCCACCGTCACCGCTTTCACCGCTGCTTCCATCGCCGACGCCTACCGCCGCTGGCTGCCCGCTCCGCCCGACGAGGTGTTCCTCTGCGGTGGTGGCGCGGACAACCCCACGCTGGTGCGGATGCTCCGCGAGCACCTGGCCCGCGTTTTTGATGATCCTGTCCCCATAGTGCGTCACTACGACGAGACCGGCTACTCCAGCGCGGCCAAGGAGGCCGTCGCCTTTGCGATCCTGGCCTACGAGACCTGGCACAGCAGGCCGGGCAATCTGCCCCAGGTCACCGGCGCATCCCATCCCGTCATCCTGGGCCACGTCACCCCTGCCCCCCACCACCGCCCCACCCTCACACCTCACTCCCACGTCCCCCCACCTTCCCGCTCCCTCGCTTCCCTCCTCCCTCTCACCAGCCACGTCACTCCTGATGGCCACTTGCGGCTCGCGGGTCACGACACCGTCGCTCTGGCAGAAAGGCACGGCACCCCCCTGTACCTCTACGACGGGGCGACCCTCTGGCACCGGCTGGCCGAACTGCGGGAAACGCTGGCCCGCCACTACCCCGGCTCCGCTCAGGTCGCCTACGCCGCTAAAGCCGGCTTCACTCCCGGCCTGGCCCGCCGTCTGCGCGCGGCCAACGTCGGACTCGACGTTGTCTCCGGCGGGGAGATGGCAGTCGCCCGTGAGGCCGGCTTTGATCCTGCCCGTGTCCATCTTCACGGCAACAACAAGAGCCGGGCCGAACTCTGCGCAGCCCTCGACTGGGGCATAGGGCGCATCGTCGTGGACAACCTGGATGAACTGGGACGACTGGACGCGCTGGCTGCCGAGCTAGGTCAGCGCGTCTCCGTGTGGCTGCGCTTGACCCCGGCACTGGACGTGGACACCCACCCCTACCGCAAGACTGGCCATGCCGCCAGCAAGTTCGGCCTGCATATGCTGGAGCCGAACTGTCCAGCAACCCAGGCGCTGGCACGGGTGCAGGAGAGCGCCTGGTTAAACACAGTCGGGCTGCACACTCACCTTGGCTCGCAGATATTCGATCCGACCCCCTATGCAGCGGCTGTCGAGCATCTGCTGGACTTTGCCTCCCACCATCTCATTCCGGCCGAGTTGAGTCCTGGAGGGGGATGGGGTACCCCCTACGTGCCAGAGGACCCTGCGCCGCCGGTGGACGAGTGGATCGCGGCAGTAAGCCAGGCCGTGATCGAGGGCTGTCGGGCGCAAGGTTGGCCCTTGCCCCACCTGATCGTCGAACCAGGCAGGTGGCTCATCGCGCCGGCAGCGGTGGCACTCTACCGCGTCGGCACCCGCAAGACCGCCGCCGATGGCACTCTCTACGTCGCCGTGGATGGCGGTCTGGCCGACAACCCCCGCCCGGCGCTCTATGGCGCTCGCTACACCGCATTTCTCGCCAACCGCGCCACGGAGCCACCCAGCGGCGCACCTGTCACCGTCGTTGGTCGCTTTTGTGAATCAAGCGACGTTCTGGCACGTGACGTACGCCTGCCGCAACCGCGCCCTGGCGACCTGCTCGCTATTCCGGTCGCGGGCGCCTACCAGTTGAGTATGGCCTCGCTTTACAACCTGGTCTCTCCCCCCACTGCGCTGTGGCTCGGGGAGGATAGGAGCATAACCAAACTGTGACTAACTCGGGTGAACAAATCAAGCCATCAGCACATAGTAAGCCGTTCGCGGATATGCCACCACTCCTCACTGAAGAACTCAACCCAGCCACAGCCAAGATAGACAGTCTCGATAGCCTGGGCGTCGTCCGCCTTATCAACCAGGAGGATCGCCACGTTGCCGAGGCAGTGGCGCTGGAACTGGAGAAGATTGCCGCAGCCGTGGATGGCATCGTCGCTCGTATGGCGCGTAGCGGGCGGCTAATCTACGTCGGGGCGGGCACCTCCGGTCGCCTGGGCGTGTTGGATGCATCCGAGTGCCCGCCCACCTTCAACACTCGATCCAGCCAGGTCGTCGCCTGCATCGCTGGCGGCAAGCGCGCACTGCAAGAGGCAGTCGAAGGAGCCGAGGACGACACCGAGACAGGGAGCGATGATATAACAACGCTGGCCGTCGGGCCGGACGACGTCGTCGTCGGCATCACCGCTAGCGGCCGCACCCCCTATGTGCTAGGGGCCTTACGCGAGGCCCGTCGCCGGGGGGCATTCACCATCGGTCTGACCTGCAACCAGCCCACGCCGCTGGAGGAACTGAGCGATGTCACCATCGCCCCACTCGTCGGCCCGGAGGTCATCGCTGGCTCGACCCGTATGAAGGCCGGCACGGCCCAGAAGATGGTGTTGAATGCGCTCTCCACGGCAGCGATGATCCGTCTGGGCAAGACTTACGGTAACCTGATGGTGGACGTGCAGCCGACTAATGCCAAACTGCGTCAGCGAGCGCAGCGCATCATCGCCTCGGCCTGTGGTCTCCCAATGGATGAGACAGTGGCTTTACTGACCAGTTGCAACGGCGAGACCAAGACCGCCATCGTAGCCAGCCTGGCTGGCTTGACGCCTGATGAGGCCCGGCGTCGGCTGGAGCGCGCGCAGGGTCGGATACGCGCTGCACTAGAACAAGATCATCACTCACTCGGGGAATAGCGTTTGAGATACGCCAGCGCCTCGTCCTGCTCGCTATCCATCACCAGTTCCAGATAACGCTCGCCGGTCAATGATAGGACGTCTATCACCTTTATGAAAGGGGCATATTGGGCATCGGCCGGGAGTAACTTTTCCAGCACATTGACCGCCTGGTCGAAGAAGGCGCGGTTAAAGACCGTATCAGGTGCACCCGGGTACAGCGGCAAGGGGTAGATGCGTGCCTCCACCAGATCCTGGAAGAAATGTGTACCGTATGAGACCTCCAGCGTGTCGTCGGCCTGGGACTGGGCGATTTCGATCAAAGCGCGGGCATTGTAGATATCGGCATAAGTGACCTTGAGCCCCAGTTCGACGTTCAATGTGCCCCAGCGCCCTGGACCCATCAGGATAAAACACTCATTCTCCAGCCGCTTGTTGAGCCGGCCAATCACCCGCGCCAATTCGAATCTGGTCGCATAGTCGGGCACGCGGGCGTACTGTGCCGGGTCAATGTAGGCCACGTAGCGGATGCGTTCGACCCGGCCATGGGGCACCATTCGCCGCGCCAGGAATACCACATCCTCTGGTGGCACGTCGTCGGGAATGCGCAGACCCTCGCCCCACTCCTGACTGCTCAGAGGGCGGCATTGGAGCAGGTGCAGGATAAAGTGAGGCGGGCGATCTGCTGTGACCTCCACCGTGAATTCGATATCCACCGGCCGGCCATAGTATCGCTCCAGTTTCCCCAGGACGGTGCGCATCAGCGCCACAAATTCGTGGTTTTTTACCAGTTCGCCAAAGGTCAGCACCAGCGCACTCTGATCCAGGGCACCGGGAGCATAGATGGGCTGCAAATAGTCTCCTTTATCCTGCGAGGCCAGGAGCGCGATGCCGGGATAGCCCGGTCCTAGCACATCGCATACGGGCAGCATCCTGAAGGCATTGGCCTGCAGATCAATCAGGTCCACAAACCGCTGAGAATACTTGCGGATCTTGTCTGCTCCCGCCTCTGGCCTCAGTTGTGGGTGACTGAGCGAGATCATACGCGGGTAGTCGTTGGCCACCCGATCCACGGCGCGAGTGCCCAATCCACACACCAGCCGCAGCAGGCCATCCTGCGGGCGAATCTTGCGGTTCCAACGAAAGGGGTTGTAACTGAACCCCACCCCGGCCAGGGTGGGAAAGAAAAAATCGCGGTAACGCTGTCCCTGCACCTCCTGGATCAATATCCCCATTCGCTCATCATAGTCCTCGAGCCCCACCTGCTGGCGATAAAGCAAGGCATCCGGGCTCAAGACGCTGGCGTACACCCGGGCGATGGCATTGGTCAGCGCAGCCAGGTTCTCTTCCAAAGTACCCTGGTTGGGACAAAAGAAACTATCATATTTACCGGCGAAGGAGAACCCAAAGTTATCTTCCAAAAGACTGGAAGAGCGCACGATAAGCGGTACACTCCCCACCTCAACCAACAACTCGCGCAGTTCACTCACCACATCCTCTGGGAATCTCCCGGCAGCACAGGCCTCCTGGATGTGGGGATAATCAGCCTCGATCTCCTCCTGCGTCTTGTACTTTTGGTTGATGAACTCCTCAAGCCCATTGATAGCGTGAAAGTCATAGAAAACGTCGGCGCCAATAAAATAAGAAGTGGGAATCGCCACACGCCTACGCAAGTCTATCTCGTCGGTCGGATCCTCCTGTTGGAGAATCTTCCAGGCCAACATCATCCCCGCTGCCTTGCCACCGATCTTTCCCTCTCCGATACGGCGACTGCCAATTGTCTCGAAATCATCTGTGTCAAGGAACTCTTTAGCCAACCTCACGAAAGCCATCTGGTCGCTGATCATGCTCTTGATCAACACGACAGTGATCTCTTGCAGGTGATGGCTGGCCCGCTTCCGTTGCCCGGGAGAAAGCCCCGCGTATTCTTTCGCCTGGGTAAGCAGAATGTGCCAGGGAGCCAATTCCGGGTTAAACGGAAGAGTGACTTCCTGACCAGGCGCTCGTTTGGCCAGAACCGCGCGCACGATTTCTTCGAAAAGCGTGTGCGGCAGATTGTAGGCAAAGTAAAAGTCTGTCATGTGATCCCGAATCTGCACCAACCTCCTCTGCCACACCTCCGCCGTCTCCTGGGCAAATGGGTCCGCAATACCCTCCCGCTGCTGTGAGAGCACGGCTTTCTCCTTCACCTCCTGCTCAAACTGCTCCGGGGTGATGATGCCACGGGTGAATAGTTCCTGGCGCATGCGCTCCCGGATGAGGTGGCCCAGGATTGGGTACTGGGAAATCTGAAGGTAGAGTTCTAATACCTTTGGAATTTGCTCTAGATGAGGAGACATCAGCCATCCCTCCAAACGACATTGGGCTTCTGATCCAAGTATACATTACATCGTCACTTCGTCAACCTTGCGGGTATTCTATTTGCCCCATCTCTGTGCAATTCATCTATTGACAGTTTACACATAGTATGATATACTACGGCTCCGCAAAGGGATAATTGGTGGAGGGGTCAAGATGCAAAGACGAGGTAAGGGGTGGCGGTGGCGGGGCTGTTCCCGCCGGGCGGTACGGTTCCTGGAACCGACGCTACTTCTGCTCCTGCATCATGGCCCGGCCCACGGCTACACACTCTTGGAACAGATGGGCGAGTTCGGACTGGGCGGGCTCAATCCTAGCGTGGTCTACCGGGCATTGCGAGATATGGAGGACCGGGAATGGGTCACCTCCACTTGGGATGAGGAGCAGACCCATGGGCCACCCCGCCGGGTCTATCGTCTCACCGCCCCAGGGGACGAGGCGCTAAGCCTATGGACCCAGGATTTGCAAGAGACACGCAGGTTGATTGACCATCTCCTGAACACCTATCGCAAGCACATAGAGGAGGGGGAGGGTGAACATCATTGAGGCGCTGTTGAGAAACCTGCGGGACGACGCGCCGGTGACACAGGTATTGGTGGGGGCATTCTGGACAGCAGTGGTGCTGGATACCGACCCTCCCCGCTGTGGCCTGGCTTCAACCTTGCGCCCAACCGCTCACTCCAGCGGTCCGCCGGTGCCTCGCGCTGGACGCCTGCTGGAACACAGCGGGCGGGAACTGGCAGCATGGCTTTACTCTCCCAGTACTCTGGAGGCCAGCATCGGGATGGCGGCGTTCAATGCCCTCTTGAAAGTGGACGAGATGGCCTACACCGAGGTCAATGCCGAGGAGATCATCCTGGAGCGAGGGGCAGGGCGACGTGTGGCTATCGTGGGGCACTTTCCATTCGTCGAGCGGGTGCGGCTGGCGGCGGCGACCTGTTGGGTGGTGGAACTCCACCCCCACCCTGGCGACCTGCCCGCCGAGCGGGCGACCGAGGTGCTGCCCCAGGCAGACGTGATCGCCCTGACCGGCACGTCGCTCATCAACCACACTTTCGACGACCTGATCGGCCTCTGCCGGTCCGACGCCTTTGTCCTCCTTCTGGGACCCAGCGCCCCGCTCTCGCCGGTACCCTTCAAGGCGGGAGTAGACGCGGTGAGCGGCACCCTGGTCACCGATCCGGAACGAGTATTGCGATCGGTCTCTCAGGGAGCTACATTTCGACAGATCAAGCGCGCGGGCGGGCTGCGCCTGCTCACGTTGCAAGCAAAATAAATAACATAAGGAGAAACATGGTTGGCGAAACACAGATCTTGGAAGCCCTGAAGGGGGTAAATGACCCTGAACTGGGCAAGAGTCTCGTTGAGTTAGGGATGGTGCACGATGTGACCATGGAGGATGGCCGTGTGCACCTTACGCTGGCCTTGACCACACTGGCCTGCCCACTCAAGGAACGCATTGTGGCCGATGCACGCCAGGCAGTGCTGGCTCTGGACGGCGTCCAGGAGGTCCAGGTTGACCTGCGAGAGATGACGCCGGAAGAAAAGGAGCGCATCTGGCCCAAGCAGCCGCAGCAGCAAGAGCCTGGAGTGGCGGCGCACCTCAATAACATTAAGCGCGTGGTGGCGGTGATGAGCGGCAAAGGCGGTGTAGGCAAGTCATCTGTAGCAGCATTGCTGGCAGTGGCACTGCGAAGACAGGGGAAACAGGTTGGCGTGTTGGACGCTGACATCACCGGTCCCAGCATTCCCAAGATGTTCGGCCTTCACAAACCACCACCTATGGGACCGGTTGGTATCATTCCAGCGGAGACAGGAACAGGCATCAGGGTAATGTCCATCAATCTGCTTCTGCCCAGCGAGGACGAGGCGGTCATCTGGCGCGGGCCTCTCATCAGCGGAGCCATCAAGCAGTTCTGGGGAGACGTGATTTGGGGTGACCTGGACGTATTGGTGGTAGACCTGCCACCGGGCACTTCTGACGCCTCGCTGACGGTGATGCAATCCATCCCACTCAATGGCGTGGTGCTGGTGACCTCGCCACAAAATCTGGCAGGGATGGTGGTGCGCAAAGCAGCCCGCATGGCCCAGCACATGGGAGTATCTATCCTGGGGCTGGTGGAGAACATGAGTTACGTCATCTGCCCCAAGTGTGAGGAGCGAATCGAGGTCTTTGGCCCCAACAGGGCGATGCACACGGCGATGCAACTGGGGGTGCCGCTACTGGGACAGATCCCGCTTGACCCAGAACTGGCCCACCGCTGCGACGCGGGGGAGATTGAGGAGTATACAGCGGAAGCGTTCGAGCCTATCGCTGAGCAGATGGTGGAACGGCTGCCAACGACGGGGAGCGTGCCGATCTTTCCGTAGATGAAAACTTATCTGGATTGCTACCCTTGCTTCCTGCGCCAGGCATTGGAGGCGGCACGTATGGCCGGGGCCAATGAACAGCAACAAAAGGCGGTGCTCGACCGCGTGCTCGATGTGCTCGGGCGGATTGAGCCGTCGAGCACACCGCCGGAGATTGGCGACCAGGTTCACCGTTTCGTGCGCCGGGAGGTGGGCAACGACGACCCATACCGGGCAGCCAAGGAGGCTAGCACCCGCCAGGCGCTGGATCTCTACCCCCGGTTAAGATCGCTGCTGGCGGAGGCGAACGACCCGTTGGAAGTGGGCGTGCGATTGAGCATCGCTGGCAACATCATTGATCTGGCTGCTTTCAGGGAATATGATCTCTGGGGTACGGTAGAACGTGTGCTGGCCCAGCCCTTTGCCATAAACGATGTGACGGCTCTCCGGGAAGCGCTTTCCGAGACCAGCAGGAACGCGGCAATCGTGCCCCTACTCTACCTGGCCGATAATGCTGGCGAGACGGTCTTTGATCGGCTGCTGATCGAGACGCTTGATGTGCCGGTCATCTATGCGGTGAAGGGAGGCCCAATCTTGAACGATGCGACGCGGGAGGACGCGCTAGCCGCCGGGATAGATCGAGTGGCAGAGATCATCAGCACAGGTTCGGATGCGCCGGGCACAATTCTGGATCGCTGCTCGGAGGAATTCCGGCGGCTGTACGACGAGACCGAATTGGTCATCGCTAAAGGCCAGGCCAACTATGAGACGTTGAGCGAAGAGGGGCCAAAGGTGTTTTTCCTGCTACAAGCCAAGTGCCCGCTCATCGCCCGCGACGTGGGTGTACCGGTAGGGAGCATTGTGCTCAAGCAGGGATATACATAGATAACTTGTAATTGCTCAGGTGCAACGCACTTTTGCTACAAATCTGCCTGTTCTACGGTGCAATCCACTGCGAGTACTCGTGGCAGGCTGCTGGACGAAATCGCTGAAATGGCAAGAGACAAGTGCGTTGCACCTTAAGAAAACGGAAAAAGGGACAACTAACGTGAAAAAAATCGGGATCATCATCTGCAACCGCTACCATACCTGTGCAGGCGGAAAGTGCCTGCGGGCTCTGCGAAATCGGGAGGGAGCCTTTGCCCTGTACGAGGGCCAAGAAGTAGAGTTGGTAGGCTATACCACCTGTGGAGGCTGCCCTGGCGGCAATGTCGAGTACGCTCCGGCGGAGATGAAAAAGAACGGCGCAAATGTCATCCACCTCGCTACAGGCCTGGTGGTCGGCTACCCACCCTGTTCACGTTTGCAAGCCTTTTGCGAATTCATCCCGGCCAAGTACGGACTGGAGGTAATTATCGGCACCCATCCCATCCCGCAGAAATACTACCTGACCCACCAGGAACTGGGTACCTGGCAGTCGGCCAGGTGGCAAGAACGCATCCAGCACGTCTCAACAGACAAAGATATGCGCCTGGCATACGATTGACGCCAGAAGAAACGTGGTGTTCAAGGTGACTGAACGCCATCGGCCAGCGCATCGTGGAACTAGAGCAAGAAAGAAATGTAAACAATGTGCCCGTTTACCTCTTCGAGGGCGGGACAGTGCGAGAAGCGGTCGAGGCATACAAGAAGGATATGGCCAGTGGCCTGCGCAAACAGTTGGATGAGGTGATAGAGCGACTCAACCGGCTAGAAAAGGAGAATTGAGCAATGCGTATCTCAGTTTCGGCAGACGATAACAAAGGACTGGACAGTGTGGTAAGCCCTCATTTCGGGCGCTGCCCCTACTTTGTACTGGTGGACCTGGAGGGGCACGAGGTGCAGGCGGTGCAGGATATTCCCAACCCCTACTACAGCCATCATCAGCCCGGGCAGGTGCCTGGCTTCATCCATAGCCAGGGAGCCAACGTGATGCTCACTGGTGGCATGGGTAGAAGGGCCATCGCTTTCTTCCAGCAGTATGACATCCAGGCGGTGACCGGGGCCTCCGGCACGGTGCGTCACACTCTGGAACAGTACCTGGGCGGCGAGTTGCAGGATGCCAAGCCGTGTCGCGAGAGTATCGAGCACAGCCACGGAGAGGCCCAGACCGGGAGTGAGTACGAGAAAGACGACGTGGGCCGCCTGCGAGAAGAGGCCGAGATGCTACAGCAACAGTTGGCCGAAGTGACAGAGCGCCTGGACGGGTTGTCGTGAAAGTCGTAGGCATCATCGGATACAAAAACAGCGGCAAGACTATGCTGACCCGCGCGCTGGCCCGCGAGTTGACCAGGAGAGGGTACGAGGTATCCGTGGTCAAGCATCTATCCCATCACGTGGACCTCCCGGAAAAGGATACTACCATATTGGGAGAAGCCGTCAGTAAGGTGGGGTTCATCTCGCCCCAGGGGTCTGGACTCTCTTGGAAAAAGCCGCTGGGCCTGGAGAATATCATCTCTCACCTGGAGGCGGATATCATCATCGTCGAGGGCTTTAAGGCGGAGAAAACCTTCCCCAAGATCGTATGCCTGCGGGGGGAGTCAGACGATCAGGATCTCTTCGACGGCCTGGCTATCTGCGCCGTCGGGCCGGCCAACCAGGTGGAAGAGATGAGCATCCCTTCCTTCAACAGGACTGGCTCAGTCGAGGCGCTCAGGATACCGCTTCTCGACCGGGATGAGGTGGGCCAAATCGCCGACATAGTGGAACAGAGAGCCTTCAAGTTGCCCAACCTCAACTGTGGCGACTGCGGCCACGAGCGGTGCTACGACATGGCACGCGAGATCGTTGCCGGAACCGGCAGTGTGGAGGATTGTCTCTCCTTGCAACCAGCCACAGAGGTCAAAATAGATGGACGGCCGCTGCCTATGAACTCGTTCATCTCCAGCATAGTGAGGAACACCATCCTGGGGATGCTGTCGCCGCTCAAGGGCTTTAAGAAGGGAAAGATCGAGATCAGCCTGTGAGGGGGTTCACATGGGTGACCGGGAAGAGACAGAGGAACGCCAGCATCTTGCTGGCATCTAGCGACCAAGATGGTCGCGTTCCAAGATACTGAGCAGTTGTCATGATCCTTGGCTCACCACCAAGAACGAAAATGCCCATACGCTCGAAGCGGATCGTCAGATCCGCGTGCGCCGGATCTGGCGATCCGTCGCGAGCAGAAACTATTTTCGAGGCAGATACATTTCAACCGTGGGGTAGATTATCGAATGGGTTCTAACCCCTGACAGCCCTGGCGATGGCGGCAATGTGGGCCGGGGTGGAGCCGCAGCAACCCCCCACCACTCGCGCCCCTAGCGCGACAAACCTGCGGGCGTACTCCGCCATATCCTCCGGCGTAGCGTCGTACACCACGTCTCGCCCCACCGTGCGCGGCTTGCCCGCGTTCGGTTTGGCGATGAGGGGGATCTGAGGTGCGCGCTCGTGCATCTTCGCCACCGCCCCCTCGGTCATCTCCAGCGTCGCGCCGCAGTTAGCGCCGCAGGCAGCCACCCCCAATGCCAGCAACGTCTCCGCCGCCTGCTCCGGCCGCACACCCATATTTGTGCGTCCGTGAGTGTCGAAAGAGAGGGTGACAAAGATAGGGATGCCCGACCTGGCCTGTTGCACCCCTTCGACGGCAGCCCGCACCTCGTTCAGGTCGGACATAGTTTCAATGTAGAGCACGTCCACCTCAGACTCTGCCAGCGCTGCGGCCTGTTCGGCGAAGACCTCCACCGCCTGCTCGTAGGTGATCTTGCCCAGGGGAGCCAGGAACTCCCCCAGCGGGCCAATGTCGCCAGCCACGTAGGCCCTGTCCTCGGCGGCTTTACGGGCAATCTCGACCGCCCGCCGGTTGACTTCGGCCACGCGCTCCGCAAGTCCAGCCCGCTTCAGCCGCACCCGCGTCCCACCAAAGGTGCAGGTCAAGATCAGGTCGGATCCGGCCTCGACGTAGGCACGGTGCACGGCACGGACGGGATCAGGACTCTCCAGCAGCCAACATTCGGGGGACATGCCGGTGGGCAACCCCGCATCCTGAAGCATCGTACCCATCGCGCCATCGGAGACGATGACGGGGCCACTTTTCAGTCTCGCGAGGATGTCCTCCATTGCTACACCCCCAACAACTGCTTCACCACCCCCACTGCCTCGTTCGCGTTCTCGGCGTGAGCGTCCGCGCCGATGATCTGTGCCCATTCGGGGCCAGTTGGCGCGCCGCCGATGATGACCAAAACCTGCTCGCGCAGACCGGCTTCCTTCAGCGCATCAATGACCATCTCCTGGTTGCGCATCGTCGTCGTGAGAAGCGCCGAGAGGCCCACGACGTTCGCCCCGGTCTCCCGCACCTGTTCGACGAACTCGCCCACAGGTACGTCCACTCCCAGGTCGTACACCTGAAAACCGGCAGCGCTGAGCATCGTCGCCACCAGGCTCTTGCCGATCTCGTGGATGTCACCTTCGACTGTGCCAATGACGACAGTACCAAGCACATGGCGCTGCTCCTGGCGCGCCATCAACGCCGGTTCAAAGACCGCCATCGCGCCCTTCATCGCCTCGGCGGACATCACCAGGTCAGGGATAAAACACTCGCCGCACTCGAACCGGTCGCCGACGATCTGCATCCCAGGATTCAGCGCCTCCTCAATGGCAATCAGCGGCACAATGCCCGCCTCCAACACCTGCGCGGCCAGTTCCCGCGCCTGGTCGGGATCACCGAGGATGACGGCTTCTTGCAGTTGTTTCAGGGTTTCACTCATTTTGACTCCTCGCATCTACGAATGCACGAATTGACAAATCTACAAACCTACCACGCCGGTAACCGA
>JAXHUO010000071.1:0-22268 GCA_034189605.1 Chloroflexota bacterium | reverse complement strand
CCCGGGGGCGCCTCCCCAAAGTAGCGCTGGCCATGCGACAAGGACGGCTCCGCACCCGGAGCCGTCCTGTTATTTTTCAGCAGCATTGATACTATCCCGCCAATACGCGCAGGGTGTCAGCGTATCCCAGGTCAATCAACTGCCGGCTGGCCTCCGGTTCGTAGCGGATGATGCGCAACAGGCCCGTCTCCTGGCTAGGGGTGACTACCTGGCAATGCACGTGCCGGTGTCTCTCGTCCAATTGGGCTATCACCAGCCGATTGATGTTCTCCAATTGCTTAAAATCGTTCTCGAAAGTGGCGCTCAGGGCCAGGTCGAGCATCACGGCGAGGGCATGCCAGGGCCAACGGGGTGGCTTGATGTGTTGTTCGCCAACAGGCGAAAGCAGCACGACCAGAATATCATCGGCTCCCGCGTCAATGGCCCCCACCAACGGCGTATTTGCCATCACAGCCCCATCCCAATAGTGGTAGTTCCCCACCGGCGTCCAGGGGTAGATCAGCGGGATGGAACAACTGGCGAGGATGTGATCGGGAGTCAAGGACATCTCCTGGTTATCAAAGATGCGCAATTGGCCTGTCTCAATTTCGGTGGCTGTGATGAGCAGCCGCTTATCGGTGCGGGCCAGCGCGTCAAAATCAATAAAGCGGTGCAGTGTCTTGCGCCAGGGAGAAGTATCGTAGATTGCCCGCCAGGGACGTAATCTCCAGAATCGCTGTATATCCCTCGTATGCGTCGTCAGCCAGATCGCCTCTAGTTCAGCCGCGCTGCGACCCGAGGCGATCGCGGCCGCGTTAATAGCCCCGATAGAGGTGCCGACCAGAATGTCGGGCAGGAGATTGGTTTCTTCCAGGCGCTTGTAGACGCCACACTCATAGGCCCCGCGCCCCCCACCTCCTGAAAGCACCAGTGCCCGTGTGATCTTGCTTCCCATCATGCCTCCTCCTGCTGCTAGTTCCCCACCCTGGTCGCGGCAGCGACCACCCGCTGGCTCCGTAGCACCTCCATGCGCCACTCTCTGCTCAATCTCCCCCTGCTCCAGCCCCCGTCCCCGGGGGCGCCCTACCCGAACAGGAATCGCGCGGTGCCAGGGTCACCGCCACGACATTTCAGTTTCTGCAAGGACTGGCCTGCATGAATGAATATTATAGCCCTTTCACGTACAAGGTCAATGTGCACCAAGCCCAAAGAACGGTAGACCTGGAGGTATACACCGGTCGTCAGTGAGGTCACCACACGTAGGATGTGAGGTGGGACAAAATCAAGGAAACTTTGACAACAACCGCAAGTTTACAGGTCACGGCCCAGGGCACGAGTCGAAACCAGTTGCAGAGACTCGGACCCCTTGACTTGCATCTCCCGAACCACGCCCTCTTGGAGGAGCGCACCTATTGTGCGATCCAGTTCTGTTGCTGTCCATTTCAGAATGTGGAATATCTTGCCGATCATCTTTCGGTCCGCGGCGACCACGGTGTCGAGGTAACGCAACACTAATGTTTGCCGCGCCCGAGAGCGGCTGATGTGGCGCGCTTGCTCCGGCAGATCTGGAAAGTGCCGCTGCACTATCTCGTAGATGAACGCATACCTCCATGCACCGGCCTCGGCCACACCGATGGGCAGCACCTTGAGCCCTATCTGTAATTCCACCAGCGCCCGCTCGAAGCGAGACTTGGCGCTCTCGGCGCTCATGCGTGCCTCCCGGCGCAGCCGGACCGTGTCCAGAGGCCCGTGTTCTAGCAACGCCTCGTAGATCGCCCTCGCCTCGGCGGTTATCAGTCCGTCAGCGTACTCCTGGCGATAGTCGTCCAGGTCACCGTAATTCTCGCTGAGGGCGTAAAAGTACGGCAGTTCGGTCAGGGAGACGAGAGTCGCCCTTCGCCTGAGCAGTTTGCCATAGTACCACCACCTCTTATCCAGTGCTTGATCCTTCCAACCCCAACACCTGCTGCCATCTGGGTCGCTGTGCTCATTAGGGACCGGCCGCACGCGCCCGGCGATGGCGTGAAACAGATTGGGTAGTTCAATTCCTTTGATGGGCCAGAAGTGGCAGAAACCAACTTGCTCAACAAAGGCGCGGGCTTCCTCGGGGGTGCGGATCCGCCGCTCGGGGGTGCGGCGGTAGTTGAACGCGCGGTAGTGCTTGATCTCGTCGAGAGTAAGAGTGGTCACGGTTTGGACTCTTGTCCGAGAATCTGGCGGTACAGGAACCATTTTCCCTTGCGGTGTCCGGCCCCGTGGGGAGCGCGGTCGTAGTACAGATCGAACACGCTCCCCACGTCGGTACGCACGCGGTAGTAGTCGCGCCCCACACCCCATGAGCCCCGCTGCTTGGCTGCCTTTGCCCGGTAGGAACCGCGTTCCTTACGGTAAAATAGTGCCGTTTTGCCTCGCTGGCGATAGTCGTGCCATTCGCTGAGCACCTCCACGACGCGATGGGTCAACCCCTGCCAGGTGAAACCATCAGGTGGGCCAGGCCGTTTCTCCAGCGTTGGTGTTTGATTGTGGTACACCTCGATGGGTGCGCCGATGAAGCGGGTGGGGGATGCGTTCATCTCATTCATGGTGAGGTGTGCCAGAGGTGAAGTTGATGGGCCGGACGGCGACCGTCGAGCAGGACAAAAGGAGCGGCCCGCCGGGCGACGATCCCCAGTTTGCGCAAGTCGGTCAGGCCACGCAGAGTACCCTGGCGGCGGGCACGCAGCAGTTTCTCGGCCCCCTTGGGGCCGATGCCCGGCACGCGCAAGAGAGCGCGCTGGTCGGCGGTGTTCAATTCGATGGGGGCGTGGGCCAGGTGGCGGCGCGCCCAGGCCAGTTTGGGATCGCTTCCCAATGGCAGGTAACCGCCAGCGTCGAAGGGGAGTTCCTCGACACTGAAACCATAGTCACGCAAGAGAAAAGATGACTGGTAGAGCCGGTGCTCGCGCATAGGAGGCGTGGGGGGGTGAGCCTCCAAGGGTGTATCGGGCACCGGCGTGAAAGCCATAAAGTAGGCCCGCGCCAGGCCAACCTGCTGGTGGAGGAACTCGGTCGTGGTCAGGAGTTCTACGTCGCTCTCATCAACTGCGCCGACGACGAACTGAGTGGTAGAACTGGGCCAGCGCCCGGGCATCTCCCGTCGGATCTCCTCGACCCAACGTAGTCGCTGCAACAACTCCTCTGCAAAGACTTTATGCGGGGCCAGATGGGCCAGGCGTTCAGTATTGGGCGCCTCCAGGTTGACTGAGACGCGGTCGGCCAACCGCATCGCCGCCACCACCTGATCCCGCTCCGCGCCGGGCATGATCTTGAGGTGGATATAGCCCCGAAAGTCGTAGCACTGGCGTAAGAGTTCTGCCGTGGCGATGAGGCGGTCTTCGGTGCGGGGACCACCCCCGGCAACGCTGGAACTAAGAAAGATGCCCTCAGCGGCCCCTTTCTGGTACAATTGCATGAACAGGCGGGCCAATTCGTCGGGGGTGAAGGTAGCGCGGCGGAAATCACGCCCTTGCCGGAAAGCACAATAGCGACAGTCCCGCTCGCAGGCGGAGGTGAGCAGTGTCTTGAGCAGCGCGATGCGCTTGCCGCCGGGCATCACGGCGTTATGAATAGCACCAGAGAGGTCATCGCGCAGGGGCGGAGAGCGGAACCCAGCCGCGCGGACCTCCTCGGCTGGCTCGAAGCAGGTTGCTGGTCCCAGCAATTTGAGTTTCTCCAGTGGATCCATTGCAGCCTCCATCTGTCACTATGCAAAAAACCCCAGCCTCAAAAGCGATGCCCTGCGAAGCGGCTAACTATTATTATACGAACAAATGTTCCAATTGTCAAGCAATTGTGGGCGTTATCGAGGTGGATGTGGATGGCTGGTGAGGTGAGGGGAAAAACTGTCAGACCAAGCCACTATGCCGCTAAGGCCACGTTGCGGTAGTTGATGTTCGATTGCCAGGCGAACATCGTCGCCGTTGGATTCCGGGTCTCACAGAAGGTATGCATCGCCTTGCGAATCAGTACAGGCCAGGCGTACATACGGTTGTTACATTCGCGCATCGTCTGCGAAAGGGTTTCGGGCTTCATTTTCTGAGGCTGGTGGACCACTTTGGTCATGTCGTAGTGATCCCAGTCCTGGGGAAAGCCGGTATAGAGCAGGCGGCCCTCGTTCTGGAGTTGGCTAAAGAGCCGCGTCCCTGGGAGGGGGGTCAGGAAAGTTGTCTGCATCACGTCCACCCCACTGCGTATCATATAGTTGGTGCGTTGGCGCAGTTTCTCCGGTGTGTCGCCATCCATCCCAAAGATGAATGCTCCCAGGACGGCAATTCCCGCCTGGTGGATACGACGGAAGATATCGGCGTAACTCTCCACACCGCGTTGGAGGTTGAGTCGCTTGTTCACCTCCGCCAGCCCATCCACCTCCTCCGCCTCCAGTCCCAGGAAGACCATCTTGCATCCCGCCCGGCCGGCCCAATGGAGCACCTCTTTGTCATCGGCAAAGTTGAGCGACGCCTGGCAGAACCACCACTTGTCCAGCCCGCGCTCCACCATACCGTGGAAAATCGCCAGGGCTTGCTTTTGGGACTCTTTGCCGTAGCCGATGATGTTGTCATCTACAAAAAAGATCATTTTCTGGGGAATGGTCTCCAGTTCATCGAGCACCTCCTCCGGCGGACGGCGACGGTAGCGCCGCCCGTTGAAGGCCGTGACCGAGCAGAACTCGCAGTCCATCGGGCAGCCGCGGGAGGTCTGGACCGAGGCAAACATATAGTTAGGGTGGAAGAGGTCGCGGCGAGGGTGAGGCAGGCCCTCGAGATCCAGCCACTCGCCCTGGTAGACCTGCCGAATCCGCCCTGCCTCCGCGTCCGCCAGCACCTGCGGCCAGACCGGCTCCGCTTCGCCGATGACCACACCGTCCACAAACCGGAGGGCCTCCCTGGGGTGCATCGAAGCGTGGATGCCGCCCATCACCACGGGAACGGACCGCTCCCGGTAGAGCGCGGCTATCTCGTAGGCTCGCCGGGCCGAAGCGGTAAAAGCGGTGATGCCCACCAGATCGGCCTCTCGGTAGGTGAAAGACTCCCAGTTCTCGTCCACCAGTTCTATATCCCAGGATTCGGGCGTCAGGGCGGCAACGATGCCCAGGCCAATTGGAGGAAAGCGGGAACTGCGATTCACCGTCAGCCCCGTGCGCGCTGGGTTCACTGGATTGATCAAGACTAATCTACGTTTTATGGCCTTTACCTCCGCTTTTTCGTGACAGTTCCCGGAAAGTCTGTTTTGCTCCCACAACACTACAGCGGATTGGGAAACAAACAAATTCTCGCTCCGCCCGGCCATTTGTTTTATTCTCCATTCGTTGTAGTGTCCCACAGCAGCCACTTTCCGAGAGAACTCTCAGATGGCACCTGCCCCCCCCGTCTCGCATACCGCCGTTATATGAACAGACATTGTCTCAAAGTGGAATTCCTCACAATGATTCGTGTGGTGACTACTGCCAGCCGAACCCCAGGCTGTGAGAAGCCTTCAATAACAACAGGTGCAGCGTTCGCTGTTCCGCCTCGTCAAGGGCCGACAGAAAATCACGAGTGTAGATGACTGTGCCGACGATCGTCTCCCGGTAAGCGGTCTGACCGGCCTCGGTGAGGCTCAGCCACCAGTTGCGCCGGTCATCCTCGTCCTGCATCTTTTGGATCAGCCCCTTGCTGACCAGTCTGTGGACGTACACGGAAATCGTGCCTGGGTTAATGTCCATGAGATGTGACAACTGGCGCGAATTGAGTGGTGCGCACTGGCCCAGCACCATCAGCACTGCCCGGTCGGAGAGCAACAGGCCGGTGGACTGTCGCCGTTCGTCCTCGGCCATGCGCGATTCATAGGCGTGCGCCAGGCTGAACAGAGATTGGTTGATCTGCAGGTACTCCTGGTCCGAAAGCGGCATCTGTCCCTCGCTGTGAGATTAGTTTTGATACCCAATAATTATATCATACAACTAATTGGCTGAATTGTCAAGGTCCCAAGACGCTGATGAATTCGTCTGTACCAACAGGCCGGTTTCCCGCAATTGGTGCTTGGGGATATGTCTCACGTGGAGACGCCTCCCACGTGGGAGGCGTCTTTGAGCCCCGGTTTATTTTCCCATGCGCCTGAGGTGCCCCCAGTTTGCGACTGGTCTGCTCCTGTGCCAGGCGTTCGGATTTCGGGGTGCACCCTGTATGGGCGCGGTTACCACGCCCATACAGAGTCAGTCGCCGGGGGCCTGCACTTTATCCACCGACCCTGCTTCCGGCGCTGGCGCTTCCTCCTCCTTGCGCGTCAGGAAGTAGGTGATCAGCAGCGCCAGCCCGATGAAGAGCGGGATCAGGCCGATCAGCATCCAGGGGCCAAAGCGCAGCGGGTACGCGCTCCCGCCAGTACCCCCCGGCGTCGCGATCAATCTGGTGAAGCCGATGGGGTACAGGCCGATCATCAGGGCCAATCCTAACATCGCCAGCGTGATGCCCCAGCCCAGCAGCCCCCGGTTACTCCGGCCATGGGATGCACCCACGTACTGCGCGTAATGCTCCGGCAGCACTCCTTTTTCTACCATCGCCATAACCTCACGGTGCTTGAACCACCGTATCAAGACAATGGTGCCAAAGATCACGATCACAGAGGTGATAGGAACCGCACATACAGCAAGGTCGGCCATTTTTTCCTCCTTAACCTATTGTTTGCCTCTTGCTAACTCAACGTTTAGTCACTCTCACTCGTCATACGCTCCAGCGCGATGTCCCCACTGCTGGTATTGATCTGCAACAGTGGGCCCCCGCCGTTGACCTCACCCGTCACGTGCTTTCTGTCGAAATCGGTCATCGTCACGGCAAAGTCGGTTTGAATATCGCCGGAGTCGGTCTTGATGTCTAGATCGAAAGCAGTGTCGGCAGGGAGAACCAGGCGCACGTCCCCGGAAGTGCTCTCCACCCGGTGCCCCTCCTGAGTGTCCAGGCTTCCAGAGAAGCGGATCTCCCCGCTGGTGGTTCCAAGCATCAGTTCTGCCTCTGTACCGTTTCTCACCTCAATGGCTCCAGCGTACGTCCGCAAGTTCAGCGGACCGCTGCCCCCGTCCAGCGTCAGATCGCCGGAGACAGAGGCGAGCCGGCAGGAGGTGGCACGCACGATTACCGCTGTCACGTCCCCGGAGGTGTTCTCCAGGTCGAGTCCTCCATCCAGCGCTACTCCCTCCACCTGGACTCGGCCGCTTGAGGAGCGGGCTGTGAGGCTGTCTGCTATCACATCCCGCAGCATCAGGTCGCCGGAGACGGTTTTGACCTCCAGGTCGCCGGCGTTGTTCAGGCTGGTCAGGGTGATATCGCCGCTGCTGGATTGGGCGCTCACCAGGCCATCCAACCCCTCCGCCCAGACATCGCCGCTGTTGGTCTCAAGTTCCACCGTGCCGGTGACTCTGCTCGCCACCAGGTCGCCGCTGGCGGACACCAACCGCAGCGATGTTTCAGTGGGCACGCGGACCTCGAAATCCACCCGGGAGGCCCTGGTGTAGGGGAAGGCGTAATTCCATTCTGGTCGCACCACACGGACAGTGATCCTGTTTCCCTCCTGGGTCGTCTTCACTTCCAACTGGCGGCGGGCATCCTCTTCGTCTTCGCCCCACAGGCTCAACCGGGCGATCACCTGTACCTCATTCCCCGTGCCGCCTCCCGTCACCGTCACGTTGCCGGCCGCAGTCTCCAGATCCAGGATCGTTGGACCGTCCACGACGAAAGTCTCCTCCACTGTCTCCTCGACTTGGGCGTCGGCGTGGTAGAAAAAGTGAACTCCTTCGAAGGCGGTTCGCCCGGCCCAGAGGCTCAGGAGGATGCCACCACAGACCACCAGTTCCAGGAGTATCAGAACTATCACGATCCACCATTTTTTCTTCATATCTGCCCCCTCTTCACCCTTTTTGACCGCCGTTGGCACGAAATGTTTCATTGGCCTAATACGTAATGCGCAAGTTTTACGTTTCACGTTTTGCGCTTATAATTGAAACATTGGGGCATCCAGCGCGGTCTAATGAAGGAGAGAGCCATGTCAAAGATATCAGACCAAGAGTATCTCTTGACAGATCAGTACCAGGATGCGTCGAATCTGAGCGCGCGGATTCAGATTCATGTCCTCTTCAGCACCAACAAGTATGGCTGGCATCAGTGGGTCTTTGATCAGTTCGATCTTTCTCCAGAGAGCCGTATCCTTGAACTAGGCTGCGGCCCTGGTCACTTGTGGCTCGAGAATCTGCATCGTATTCCTGAGAACTGGGAGATCACACTGTCGGACTTGTCGGCGGGGATGCTACAGGAGACTCGACAAAGCCTTTGTGACAGCCAAGGATGCTTCCGGTTCGAGGTAATTGATGCCCAGTCAATCCCGTTTGAGGATGAAAGTTTCGATGCCGTCATTGCGAACCACATGCTCTACCACGTGCCAGACAGGGCACGGGCGTTTTCCGAGATACGTCGGGTCTTGAGATTCGGTGGGCGCTTTTATGCCTCAACCATAGGCCAAACTCACATGCGAGAATTACACGAATTGTTGAGCAAATTCGATCCCGGTGCAGGGACCTGGGGCGGACGTCCCCCTGAGTCGTTTCTTCTCGAGAATGGTCTCGATCAGATTTCATTATGGTTCTCAAGGGTCACACTGCGCCGATACAAAGATGCTCTGGTAATCACAGAGGCCGATCCTCTGGTCGCCTACGTGCTATCCACGACTGCCAAATCTACTCTCGTCGGTGACAGACTGGCGGAATTCGTCAAACACGTGGAGCGAGAACTGACTCTATACGGTGCCATCTATGTCACCAAAGACTCGGGCATCTTTGAGGCGCTTCGGGATGCGGGCGTTTAACAACCGCTGGCGAGATCTGAAGTGAGGATGTATGCAAGAACTTGCAATTGAGACTTTGGGTCTAACGCGTCGTTATGGAGGTCTCATTGCCGTTGACCAGTTGAACCTAGGCGTGCCACGGGAAAGCGTGTACGGCTTCCTGGGACCTAACGGCGCGGGCAAAACCACCACAATCCGCATGCTGCTGGGACTTATTTGTCCTGATGAGGGTCAGATATGGTTGTTCAACACCTCTCCTGGACGACGATGTGTTGGTCTTTTGCAGCGCATAGGATCATTGGTAGAGACGCCGTCCCTGTACCCCCATCTGACCGGCTACGAGAACCTGGAGGTGACGCGGCGACTGCTGGGCGCGCGGCACGGACAGATTGACCACGCCCTGGCCATCGTGAGACTGCAGCCGGATGCCCACCGCCTGGTGCGTGGATATTCGCAGGGGATGCGCCAGCGTCTGGGCCTGGCACTCGCTTTGCTCAACGAGCCAGAGATGCTGATCCTTGACGAGCCGACCAACGGGCTGGACCCGGCCGGCATTCACGAGATGCGTGCTCTCATTCGCCGCCTGCCCGAGGAGCACGGGATCACAGTGTTCCTCTCCAGCCATCTCCTGAGCGAGGTTGAGCAGGTGGCGACCCACATCGGAATCATCCACAAAGGCCGATTGCTCTTTCAAGGCACGTTGGACGAGTTGCAGGTGCAGCGACAGGCACACGTGATGTTGAGCGTGGATCGGCCTAAAGTGGGGATGCGAGTTTTGACGGAGGCTGGCTGGATAGTGCAGCGCATGGGAAACCACCGGCTCGCGGTCGCTGCGAACGGTCACTCCGATGCAGCCAGGATCAATGCGCTGCTCTTTCGTCAGGGACTGGACGTGTTCCATCTCAGCCTGGAGCAGCCATCGCTAGAGGATATCTTTTTGAAACTGACCAACGAACAGGATGCTGAAAGGAGCACCCTATGATGGCCCTGGTACGCGCCCTCAGTGCGGAGATTCTCAAATTAAAGCGCACCCTGGCGCTGTGGCTGGTGATCAT
Organism: Chloroflexota bacterium; assembly: GCA_034189605.1. Classification (GTDB taxonomy): domain Bacteria; phylum Chloroflexota; class Anaerolineae; order B4-G1; family B4-G1; genus JAUWNP01. The sequence continues at coordinate 12,387 of JAXHUO010000071.1, read as the reverse complement.
CGCCCCGCTGATCGTCGTCTGCTTGCGGCTTATTGATTGGACTCAGCGTGGTGAGTTTTACCTCTACCCGGGTGTCAATCCGTGGGTGCGATTGGCGCAGAGCATTATCGTCTTGTGGGGTATGTTGATGTTGCCGCTGTTCGTCACTTTGGAGACGGCCCTGCTCGGCGGGCTCGAGCATGCCGGAAAACAGTGGAAATATCTATTCGCTCTCCCCGTTCCTCGTTGGGCGATTTACGTGGCGAAACTGCTGGTGAGTGCTGGCATGGTCGGGTTGAGCACGCTGGTGTTGTGGGCGGGCATCCTGTTGGCAGGGATCGGCCTGCAATTCTTTAACCGTGAATTGGGCTTTACCGGGCCGATTCCCTGGCTGTGGATACTGGGTTTGACGCTGCTGGCCTATCTGGCATCCTGGCTGGTCTTGTCCATACACACCTGGATCAGCATGCGCTGGCATAGTTTCACGCTGGCCATAGGTGTTGGTATCGCTGCAACCTTCATCGGACTGCTCGCGTCGAGCACGGAAGTGGGGAGAGTCTATCCCTGGTCGCTGCCGATGGATGTTGTGTTTGGGGAAGGAGAAAGGCTTCCGCTTGCGGTGGCGCTGGGGATCATCGGGGGCATCGTCGTAGGCGTGGTGGGCTGCTGGGATGTCACGCGCCGCGATGTCTTATGAGCACGCAGGGTGAGGGCTTGGCCAGATCACTGGCTGCCACAAATTCTGGCCAGGCTCGATTGTCATCAACGGGAGCCAATGGGTGAAGGAGAGCGACGAGAAACTGGTGGTGCGGGCGCGACAGGGCGACGAGGCCGCCTTCGAGCACCTGGTGCGCAGGCACCAGCGGTACGCCTTCAACCTGGCCTACCGCGTGCTGGACGATTACGCCGAGGCGGAGGACGTGACCCAGGAGGCGTTCGTGCGCACATGGAGGGGACTGTCCGGCTTCCGAGGCCAGGCCAGGTTCACTACCTGGCTCTACCGCATCGTCTACAATCTGTGCATGAACCGGCTGCCACGGCTGCGACGGGAACTGCTCCAGAGCGAGCCGCTGGAGGAAGTGTTGATCAACCCTGACCCCTGCCCGCCTGACCTGTTCGAGACACGGGAGAGGTCGGCTTTCCTGCACGCCCAGTTGGACCATCTGCCGGAGAAATACCGGCTGGTGCTGACGCTGCGCTATCTCCAGGACCTTTCCTACGCCGAGATCGCCGCCGCGCTGGACGTGCCGATGGGGACGGTGAAAACCCACCTCCACCGCGCCCGCCGATTGTTGACGGAGCAGTTGCGCCAATGGGAGGAACACACCGCCAGAGACGAAAACGTCGCGGATGCCTTTTCGGAGCATACCGTGCCATGTCTTCAGAAAACAGGAGATTGACCTATGCGCTGCCTTGACGTGCAGATGCAGTTACAGGCTTATGTGGATGGAGAACTGAGCCCGAAGCGGGTCACGCTGTTGGAGCAGCACCTGGCCGGCTGCGACGGTTGCCGGGCGGAACTGGCCCGCCTGCAGGCGGTGGTAGTGGCGCTGGAGACATGGCCACTCGTGGACGAGCCGGACCAACTCACGGCTCGCGTGATGGCCCGAGTGAGACCGCGCCCTGTGATGAGCCCTTCGGCTGCGCTCAGGACAGGCGTCGCCCGTACCGAGTCCCATCGAGGGATTGAACCATCGGCGCTGCCTGCCTTCCGGCTCCGCTGGAGCGACCTGGCGATAAGCCTGGCAGGAGCTGGCCTGACCTTTGCTATTATGCTAGCCTGGCGCTATCTGGCCTCGACCAGCCTGGCCCGCCTGTACCGCGCACAGGTGGTTCTGCGACTGGGGATGCTGCGGCTGGAGATGTTGCTGCTGATACAGCGATTGACCATGAGTGGCGCTGTGACCTGGGGGTTAGTGCTCGCGGGAGTCACACTCGTGACTCTTCTGGCCTTTGCCGTGTGGGGCCTGGCTATGTGGGGGCGAGGGAACTCTTATAAGACGCCCATATAACCTGTCTATCGGCTAGCGAGCGTTCAGGGGGGTGAAGAAAACGCTCGCCAAGACCTCCGAGGTTTACAAACTGGTGCTCTCTCGACGGCTTTGAACGGCAGACGACCTACTCTTCAAGCCAAATTGCGGCCAAAACCTCGGAGGTCTGAACGCTTACCTCGGCTATAGGGCGGCTCATAATTTGGTCCCTTCGTATAACTCGAGAAGCACGCCGTGGGCGGATTTGGGATGGACGAAGACGTAACGGGTGCCGTGTACGCCGACCTGAGGCTTCTCACTCAGCAGTTGCGCCCCGCTTGCCTGCAACCGCTCCATCGCCATCTCAATGTCCTCGACCTCCAGGCAGATGTGGTGCAGTCCCTCCCCACGTTTATCGAGGAAGCGGGCGACGCCGCTTTCCTCGTCCAGGGGGCGTAGCAGCTCGATCTCTGCGTCGCCGGCGGGCAGGAAGGCGATCTCGACCCCCTCGTTGGGCTCTTCCCGTCGCCCGGTTATCTCCAACCCCAGGGTCTCACTGTAGAACTCTAGCGCCGCGTCCAAGTCGCGCACGGCGATGGCGATGTGGTGGATGGACGTGCCCATAGTGTCTCTGGCAATCTCCCTCGGCAACCGAAAACTGGCATCTTCATCCGGCTCAAAATCCAGTGCCGTGACGACGGCATCGGTGTTCAAAGAGCCGTAAATGTGGGGGAAACGTTCCCCTCCTTCGAGGCCCTCGTACCGGATTTCAGCCTGAACTTGGGCAGTTTCGATACAGAGGAGCACCAATCCTTTTTGATTGTGATAGAAGGCGTTGGCCACTTTGATTACTTGCTGTGGGGTTGAGCAGTGTATAAAACCCTCAGAGTCCAGAGTATCACCGCGATAGACTCTGGTTAGTTTTGCCTGTTCCCATTGTTCCCGTTTTGTGATATGTAGGATGATACTCATCGCAATTTCCTCACAGTAAATGTACTCTTGCCCCCCGATGCCAGTCCTGCAAAGAGAATCCCGGCCGCCGCTAGAGACCGGGATATGATCAACCGATGGCCGCTCCTGCTTCTACTGCTGCTCCGGCAGCCGATAGCCGGCACCTAGGATGATGGAGATGTCGTACTCGGCAGTAGGATCGTCACCTCCATGCACCACCGCCGTCGGTGGCAGGTCGAGAAGGTGGACAATGTGCTCGGCGGTGTAGGTCTTGCCTGTATGTACGATGATCAGCGTGTCAGCGTAGTCAGAGCGATCCGCGTTGTCTGTGCGGGTGATCTGAAAACCCTGTTTCTGGAGGTGCTCGGCCACGAGTGCGGCCAGCCCCGCCGTCGTTGTCCCGTTTAACACTTCGATGGTGGCACCCTCGGCCTCCAGGCGCGTATCTGGGTCGTCCGCCTGGGGCAGGGGCGCTGCGGTGGTGAAGATATAGTCTCGCAGTTCCCGCATTTGGTCGCGCAATGGGATCAACACCTCTTGCTCGTCGGGCGTTTTCCAGAACTGGGTATAGTGTTCATCAATCACACCGTAGCGGATGTCGTCGGGGTCTACTTCACTCGCCAGTTGAGCTAACGCGATCACCTCATCCAATTCCATCTCGGTCTTTACCGAGCCCTCCAACGTCCGCCACAGTTCGGCAGCACGGGGTACTAGTTGCGGCATCACATCAGGCCGTGTGACCTGCTCAAACACCGCCAGGATAACCTGTTGCTGGCGCTTGGCGCGGTCAAAGTCACCTCCGGTGGTATGGCGGGTACGGGCGTACTTGAGCGCCATCTCGCCGTTGAGGTGCTGCCAGCCGGCCGAGATGTACAGTGGATCATAACCATACGCCTCGTCAGGGTAAGTGGGGTCTGCGATTTCCTCCTCCACGTAGACGTCAACCCCACCAATCAGGTCCACCACTTGCTCAAAGGCATCAAAGTTGACCCGCACATAGTGATGGATGGGAACACCGAGATTGTACTGCACAGTCTTGACCGCGAGCGCCGAACCACCGCCGGGGTAGTCGTAGATCTCGCCTATGTAGTGAGCAGTGTTGATACGCCCTTCCTCGTAACCGGGGATTGGTACCCACAAGTCACGTGGGATGGAGAGCATACCGCCGCTCATTGTGACCGGGTCAATTGTCAGCACCAGCATCGTGTCGGTGCGCCAGGGGCCTTGTTCGTGCTCGCGTTGGTCAATGCCCAGCATTAAGATGTTGACCCGCTCGGTGCCCTCCCAGCGTGGCAGTGGCTGTCCCGGTTCGTAGGACACAGCGCTGGGCTCGTCGTGCTCTATGGTAAAATCCGGCAATATGTCGGAAGCGGCGATGAACTGCCGTACCTGGCCGAAGACAAATAGCCCGGCTGCACCGGCGACCATCAAAAAAAGTACGACCAGGCCAACCGCGAGGATTTCCTGAGCTGTACTGCTCGGGCGCCGTACGCCCTTTTCACTGCGCCCCACTGTTAACCTCCCAACAAAAACACAGTTTTCATAAACAGCAGGCAATGATGGCCTGCCCCTCGCTCTTCAGTCTGGGCGGATTATAACACGATTGATACTTGGGAGCAATCAGGGCAGCGACGCCGTGTAGAGCCGTCCTTGACTGACCACGTACAGCTGCCCGGCTGCCTTGTCCACTGCCAGCGCTTCCAACCCAGTGAAGGCTTCCCCAGCGCGGAACTGCCCCTGGAACATTCCATCAGGCCCCAATGCGACTACCCGCTCGTTTCCCTCATCGGCCACGTAGACGGCATCGCTGCTGTCGTTTGGGTCAACCGCCAATGCTACGGCTTGGCTGATATCGCCTGGCAACCCGCGCACGTCAAAGGACTGGAGTTCGCCTCCCAGGAATTTGAGAATCGTCCCATCATCGTAAAGGATATAGATGTTGCCGTCTATTGCCATGTCCAGCGCGGTTGCCATATCCTTAGGTGGAGGGATAACAAAATAACGATCGGGCTGTTCGGGATAGACATCACCTCGAGGCTCGTAACGCCATATCTGGTCAGCAACGGTGTCCAGAATGTAGAAGCGGTCTTCAAAGGAGGATGCGGCCTTGGACTTTCCGGCCGGAGGCGTGCCCAGGAGAGAACGTTTCAACTGAGGGGTTCCCCCTTCATCTCCCCAGGCTGGGTCGTAACTCACCAGCACTCCACCCTCTTCGAGAATAACGAGGCTACCTGTCTGCTGCTCGCCTCCAGAATCGACCCAGGCAAAGTCCACCAGGTCCCCCACACTTCCCTCCCCGATCTGCTGCCTTTTCTGGACAAGGACTTGCTCCTCGCCTACGCCGTCGCTCGCCGGGTTCAGAGTCAGTTGGGCCACCCATCCCCCTGCCGGGTCGAGGACGAAGATCATCCGCCCGTGGACGACCAGTTGGCGCGGCACGGATCCCGCTCCAAAATCCCATAGTTGGATAGGCATCAGGCGGATGACGTCGTCGAGATGGTCCAGGGCAGCCTGGGCTTGAGCCTGCAGCACTACAGTGGTAGAGTCGTCGGGCCGCAGCGTGGCGGCGGCGTTGGTGTATTCCAGTACAGCATTCCAATGGGGCCGTGCCTCCTCCGATGTGCTCCCAGCGGCTTGAGCCAACACAACCTCACCTTCTGCCTGGTTGATGAGACTGTGGAAGCGCGCCTCTGCCCCAAACCACAGGTAGGCCAGTGCCACGACGATGGTCAGTACGACCGGGATACCGATAGCAATAGCCATCATCACGGTCCGGTTTTCCCTGGGAAGCGGACGGGGAGGGCGTGATCGTTGGTGTGTCTCCTGCTCGAGACCCGGAAGCATACGCCTAAACAATGTACCCACTCCGCCGACCAGCCACGCACCAGCAACAGCAATCCCACGTCCTATAGATCGAAAACTGGCGACAATCCTGCGCCCTATAGAGCAAAGACCCGCGGCGATCCCGCGCCCCACAGAACGGATACTCCCTTCCATTCGCTCGCCCAGGCTGGGCCCTGATCTACGGGCTGGTTTTGGGCGCGCGCGTGGCTTGGGCCTGGGCGGTTCGCGCTTGGGGCGTCGGACAGGCTGTGGAACCTGGGTCTCAGAGATCAGGGGTTTTTCCTCTGGATGAGCCCAGCGCACGACTAGCGCGACAAAATCGGCTCCGGCCCCGACCTGCTCCAATCCCTCCAGTACCTCCTGTACTCCGGCGCGGGGCAGCACGCGGGCGATGGCCTCGCCGCCGGCCTCTCGCATCAAGGCCGGCGACGCCAGCAACAGTGTATCACCGGTGGTGACGACGGTGTGGTAGAGATGCACGTCGGCTACTGGCCCTATCCCCAGAGGAGGCGGCTGTTCCTCACCACGGGGAAAACACTCCAGGTACTTTGTGTGAAGGACACATGCACAGGTGGGACCAGCCTGGAGGATGAATATCTCAGCGTCCCTGATCGGGGTAGAGGAATGGGATAGAACGGCGCAAGTGAGACCGCCGTAGCACCGTTCAGAGGGGGCGGTGTGTAGATTGGCCTGGAACAGGTGGTTACTGGCGGCGGCGTTTGCCCGGCGCAGCGCGGCTGTGATACTGCCACTGGTTGACCAATAAGTCTGCGCCACTACCTCGCGCAGTTCCCGGTATAGGTGTGTCAACGCCGGACCGGTCAGGTCCAGCAAGATGAAAAGATACTCGTCTGCCCGGCCACGGGCAGCCCGCGATGGTGAGGTAAAAACCGCAGCACGAGGAGTGGCATCTTCCAGGCGTGTGCCACCTGCCACGCGCAGCGTGCCGATCACAGGCTCAATCGGGAGGGTGGCAGGATTAACTGAGTTCATCTCACTATTCTCCCCTTGCTCCGTACTCAACCAGTTCCTCCCAGACTGCGTAGGCACGCTCGTGGAGACCGACGGTTAGGAAGACGATGGCCTCATCAGGCAGCCCTTCGCGGAAGCAGAACTTGCATGCGGGGACGCGACGGCACTCCTCGCAGACCACGAAGATGATACGGAAGTTGCGCGTGATGCGGATGCTGCGACATCCACGCAGATCCTTACACGCCGGATGAGCGTCTCTAACTCGGCTACGCTCAGCGTAGCCGCCGTCTGGGAAATGGTCTGTACCGTAGACATCACCTCACCCCCCACAAGCCGCTTGCTTCTGACATTATACCGCCACCCTTGCACCAACGCAACAACACAACGCTTGATGCTCGTCCAGCCTCCAGTCCGCTGTCCTACTCCCACTCAATCGTCGCCGGGGGCTTGGAGGTAACATCGTACACCACTCGATTGACCTCCGGTACCTCGTTGACGATGCGGCTGCTGATGCGAGCCAGGAGTCTGTGGTCCAGTCGCGCCCAGTCGGCGGTCATAAAATCTTTGGTCGTGACGGCGCGGATGGCGACGATGTGCTGGTACGTCCGCTTGTCCCCCATCACTCCTACACTCCGTACCGGCAGCAGCACGGCAAACGCCTGCTGCGTCGCCCCGCGCAGCAGGCCTGCTGCGCCCAACTCCTCCAGTAGAATGGCGTCCGCTGCCCTCAGCGTCTCCAGCCGCTCCCACGTAACCTCGCCGAGTATGCGTACCGCCAGCCCCGGCCCAGGGAAAGGTTGCCGCCACACGATCTCATCCGGCAGCCCCAGCGCCTCCCCGACCGCCCGCGTCTCGTCCTTGAAGAGATAGCGCAAGGGCTCGACCATCTCGAACGACATATCGGCCGGCAAACCACCTACGTTGTGATGTGTCTTGATGCGTGCTGCCGCCAGTCGCTCCGGCCCACGGCTCTCGATCACGTCTGTGTAGAGCGTGCCCTGGGCCAGAAAACACGCCTGCCCCAATCTCGTCGCTTCCTGCTCAAACACCCGGATGAAACGCTCACCGATGATACGGCGCTTTTGTTCCGGGTCGGTCACCCCGCCCAGCGCGCTTAGGAACTCCTCGGTCGCGTCCACCGGCACCAACCGCATGCCTAACTTGTCTTGGAACGTGCGCACCACCTGTTCAGGTTCCCCCTGTCGCAGAAGGCCTGTGTTGACAAAGATACAGGTCAGTTGGTTGCCCACGGCGTGGTACACCAGGGTCGCCACCACTGCGGAGTCGACCCCGCCGCTGAGCCCGCACACTATCCGGCCCGTCCCCACCTGAGCACGGATCGCTGCCACCGCCTGCTCAATAAAGGCCGCCGGAGTCCAGTCAGGCACGCAGCCGCAGACCTCGACAGCGAAGCAGCGCAGAATATCCTGTCCCCGGGCCGTGTGCACGACCTCAGGGTGGAACTGGAGGCCGTGGAGCCCTCGCGCCAGGTCACCCATCGCTGCCACGGGGGAGTTGGCACTGTAAGCCAGCACCTCAAAGCCTGGCGGCACCACCTCAATGCGGTCGCCGTGGGACATCCATACGCGCGGGTCAGAGGAGAGAGAGGAGAGAAGGGGAACGTCGGAAGTGAGTGTGACCTCCGCCGAGCCGTATTCCTTCCTGGCGGCGGGAGCCACTTGACCACCCAGACGATGGGCCAAGAGTTGCATCCCGTAGCAGATGCCCAGCACCGGCACGTCCTGTGCCAGCACATAATCGGGCAATTGGGGGGCGCCGGAAGCATAGACACTGGCAGGGCCGCCCGAGAGGATGAAACCCTGTGGCTCTAATGCCAGCACCTCTTCAGGTGGGGCATTCCAGGGAAAGAGTTCACAGTAAACATGCGCTTCCCGCACGCATCGAGCGATCAGTTGCGTATACTGCGAGCCAAAGTCGAGGATAGCGATACCATTGCCCATCGTCACTCCAACACGATTTGTCCAGCGCTCATATCGGTGATGACAGCCAAAGAGATGATGGGCACGTTGAGACGGGCCAGATCCTCCCGCCCGCCCTCGAACCGCTTCTCGATGGCCGCGCCGATGCCGACCAACGTCGCCCCGGCGTGCTTGACCAGCCGCACTAATGCTTCAATCGTCGCACCTGAGGCCAGAAAGTCATCCACCACCAGTACCCGATCATCCGGCCCCAGGAATTCCGCCGAGACCATCAGGAATACGTCGCTCCCCTTTGTGTGCGAGGGAGCAACCTCGACAAAGACCGGACCCGTCATCGTGACAGGCCGAGTCTTGCGAGCGTAAATGAGTGGTACATTCAGAGCATGCGCCGTCGCCAGCGCCGGGGCGATGCCGGATATTTCGGCCGTGATAACCTTGGTCACGTCGGTGGCGGCAAAGTGACGGGCTAGTTCCTGTCCGACCTCGAACATCAGATGAGTATCAATCTGGTGGTTGATAAAACTATCTGTCTTCAGAATGCCACGGCCCAGATTCTTGCCTTCGGCCATGATACGGCGTTTGAGTGTTTCCATCGCAGTTTCCTCCCCAGGGTTTTTTATCATTCTACACTATGTACCCAGACCTGACAAGTTGCAGGGTGCCAAAAGCAGGATATTGGGTGAGACGATTGACTTCTCTCCCATTACAGGGTAAGATATATACCAGGAGAGAGATATGGCCCGCCGGAAAAGTAGTCATGCATCAACCGCATACCAAGAAGCCTCGGGTGCGGCTCCCAACGCCTCGCGCCTGGTCGTCATCGTCTCCTGCATGGCTGCAATCGGCGCGATGGCCTACGGGATGTGGGGACTGAGGCTGCCGACTTGGATCCCGCCAAAAGCCACGCCGCTTCTATCTACTGCTCCGCCCCCCACGTCACTTGATAATCCCCTACTGTCCGCTGTTATACCCGCCACTCCACCTGCTAATCCGCTCCTGTCCGCTACTCCATCCGCCACCCCATCCGCTAGCCAATCCTCTACTACTCCACACGTCGGCATCGTCGCCGGCCACTTGGAAAACGATACGGGCGCTATATGCCCCGATGGTCTGACTGAGGTTGAGATCAACCTCGACGTTGCCCAACGGGTCGTCTACACCCTGCGAGCCCTCGGCTACCAGGCCGATCTGTTGGCTGAGTACGATCCGCGCTTGGAGGGCTACCAGGCTGATGCGCTCGTCTCTATCCACGCCGACTCATGTGTGGCCTATCCCGACGCCACCCCGCCGGCCAGCGGGTTTAAGGTCGCCAGCGTCGAGGACAGCCTGGTGCCGGAGGCAGAGGATCGGCTGGTCTCTTGCCTGGCGCAGTGTTACACTGCTCGCACTGGGATGTATTTTCACGCCAACAGCATCACTTATGACATGCTCTACTACCACAACTTTTACGAGATTGACGACCAGACGCCGGGTGCCATCATTGAGACCGGCTTTATGCTGAAAGATCGCCATATGCTTACCCAACGGGCCGACTTGGTGGCTCAGGGTATTGTGGATGGCATTGTCTGTTTCATTGAGGGTGAGAGGCCATAGCATAAAACCTGGGAGATAAGGGGGCATCGTTGTCTAATATTCGGGTGCTCGTTGTGGACGACAGCCGCGAGATACGTGACTTTGTCATCCAATGTGTTTTGGAACCTCATGGCTTCGAAGCATTGGAGGCCGCAGACGGGGCTGAGGCACTATTACAGGTTACCGCGAGCAGCGTTGACCTGATGCTGCTTGATCTCGAGATGCCCAGGATGAATGGCTTAGAGGTACTTGACGCCTTGCGCACCCAGCATTCCCAAGTCCCGGTCATCTTGATGACATCCCACGGGTCCGAAGCCATAGCTATCGAGGTGTTCCGCAAGGGTGTACGCGACTATGTCATCAAGCCTTTCACGGCCGATGATATGCTGGCAACCATTGAACAGGCACTAACCGAGGTGCGACTCCAGCGCGAGAAAGAAGCCCTTACCAGCCGACTGGTGCAAGCCAACCGGCAACTGGAGCGGCGGTTGCGCGAACTTGACATACTCTCCCAAATCGGGAAATCTATCACGGCGTTGATGGAACGCGACAAATTGCTGGAGCGGGTGGTGGACGCTGCGCTCTACATCACTGGCGCTGAGGAGGGCGCGATCTTTTTGGAAGGCAAGAGTGCGGGCAGACTCCAGGAGTACGTGCGCATTCGCCGCACCAAGGGGGAGGAGCAACGGGTGTCGCGGCGTACGGAAGGCGAACTAGCAGCCGACGCTATACGCAAGGGGAATGCCACAATGACTGGTGCGATACTCTACGCGCCACTCAAGTTTGGCGCCAAGTCCATTGGCGCGCTGGGGGTGAGCAATAAAGTCACGGCCCGCTTCTTCAGCGATCATGACCGGCGTCTGCTTATGGCACTGGCTGACTATGCTGCCATCGCAATTGAGAATGCACGTCTGCTGCAACAAGTCGAACGGACCAAAGAGCAGGAGAAAAAACAGATACGCGGGTTGTTTGAGCGTTACGTGTCCCCCAGCGTGGTGGAAAAACTCGTAGCCCAGCCTGATGCCATCGCGCTGGGCGGCGTACGTCAGAGAGTAACTATCCTCTTCGCCGACATCCGTGGCTTTAGTGATTTTAGTACCCACGCTGCACCCGAGGTGTTGGTGGACGTCCTCAATCGCCACATCGCAGTGGCTGTAGAAGCCATTCTATCTGAGGAGGGGACGTTGGACAAGTTCCTGGGTGACGCAGTGATGGCCTACTTTAACGCCCATCTTCCGCAGCCAGATCACGCGCTGCGGGCGGTGCGGGCTGCCTGGCAGATCTGCCAGGCAGTTAAGGAGTCCCACTTTCAGCTCCCCCCAGCATCTCAACTCCAGTTTGGGGTGGGGATTAGCACGGGCGAGGTGTTGGTCGGCAATATCGGCGCGCCGCAAATGATGAATTTCACTGTCATTGGCGATGCGGTGAACGTGAGCCGTCGCCTGCAAGAACGCGCACGCGGTGGACAAATCCTCATCTGTCAGCAGGTCTACGGGATGGTGCAGGGCTACGTCGAGGCCCGGTCAGTGGGAGTGGTGGAGATCAAAGGTCACTCGCAACCTGAGCCAGCGTTCGAGGTGTTGGCGGTGTCCGTGTGAGGTCAGTGGTGAACGTTGACCATTGTCCCTACCTCAGCCCATGTGAAAAGCCATTCCGCCTCCGATGTGGGCAGGTTGACACAGCCGTGGCTCATCGGATGACCAAAGTTTGAGTGCCAGTATGTGCCATGCAGGCCATAGCCCCGGTAAAAATACATCGTATAGGGCACATTGGGCAGGTAGTAACCGGGGCCGCTCATGTCGTCATAGCGCAGTTTGAGATAGATGCGATACAGACCGGCGGGCGTGGGCGTGCGCGGTAACCCTGTAGATATGAGCGTCGTGCGTACCGGCGTCTGTCCCACGTAGGCAGTGAGGGTCTGGCTAGTCAGATTCACGTCTATCCAGCGCACGTCGCCGTGGACGGAGGAGGGGGACAGCGTTGCGGGCAGCGGGATTGGCAGCGCAGTGGGCAGGGCAGGGTGCGGCGTAACCGTAGAGGTGAAAGTGGGAGAGGATGTGAGGGTAGGAGTGAGAGTAGGAGCATGGGTGGGAGTGGGAGAGGGTGTGTGAGTAGAGATGGATGTGGACGTGGGTGTGAGGGTGGGTGTATGGGTGGGA
>JAXHUO010000070.1:0-22909 GCA_034189605.1 Chloroflexota bacterium | reverse complement strand
CAAAGGTGACCACCTCTGACACGTTGACCGTGGCGGCAATGTTGATGCCACATTCGCAGATGTATACGCCGATCTTGGGTTGATCCATAATTCACACCTCTCATCTGTGATAATAGAATTTGTTCATTCACTGGCGACAGCAGGCTTTTATGCACACCTCCTGATAGGTTTCCGGTTTCTCATTTCAGGGAGCAGCCCGCATGGACTTCCACACCAGTTCGGTAAGATCCATCGCCCGCACGCGGATTTTGTTCTGGCGTGCCCCCTCTTGCAGGGTGCGCTTGCACTGCTGACAGGCGGAAAGGACGTACTTGGACCCGGTAGCCTGCACCTGTGTCAAACGCCGTGCTGCGACACCGGCAGGAACGGAGCGGTCGGCCACTTCGACGTCGCCGCCGCCGCCACAGCAAAGCGCGTTCTCGCGGCTGGCTGACATCTCGCGGAATTCCAGCCCCGGGATGCGAGCCAGCACCTCACGCGGCGCGTCGTAGACCCCGCTCTTGCGCCCCAGGTCGCACGGGTCGTGATAGGTGACCACCTCTTCCACCGGCCCGAGGACAGGGGTGCGGTAACCGCGCCCGTACTCACCGGCGAGGAGTTCGGCCATGAACTCGCTGGCGTGCTGTAACTGGATGCCGGATGTGTTCACGACCTCGGGATAGAGATGTTCCCAGGCATAGTAGCAAGAGGGGCAAGTAAAGACAACCTTTTTGACGCCCACCTCCCGCGCCTTTTGGACATTGTGTTGCGCCAACTCACGCATGCGGTCGCCCATCCCCGCGATGTGGAGGGGGTAACCACAGCACCACTCATCGCCGCCCAGCGTGGTGAACTCTACATCGGCCTGCTCCATAATCTGCACCAATGCCTGAGGGATGCTGTAGGCACGGGGATAGAATGAACTGACACAGCCGATAAAGTAAAGAACCTCGGCCTTTTTACGGCGGGGCTCGACACCACGCGGAAGATGGTCGAGATTCTGGCTCCAAATCTGGCGATTTTCGTTATCGTCGCCGGAGATGTTATAGCCGGTGGCAACCGTCTCTCCGAACATCTTCATCCCCTCGGGGACGTTGATGTCCACCCGCATAGCATATTCCTTGAGAGCGATCATCGTGTCTGTGATTGGGATACCGCGCGGACAACGCACCTGACAGGATTTGCAGGTGGTACAAAGCCAAAAGGTGCGACTGGACAGGACATCCTCTTTCATCCCCAACCGCACCATTTGCCACAGTTGGCGGGGGGTATAGTCCATCGCAAAAGCAGTGGGGCAAGAGGCGCTGCAGGTACCACATTGAATGCAGGAAAGCAATTGCTCCCACTCTGGCGTTACCTGTCTGGCCAGCGTACGATCGAGGGTCGTCAGGTCGAGAACTTTAGTGCCCATTGACATCTCCTTCTAGGGTGAAGTGAGTAAAAGATACCAGGCATGCACCACACACCCGGCACGGATACGCGCCGTAGTATACTTATTTTAGCAGAGAATGCAAACGTCCCAAGTGCCGAATGACACTCCCGACAAGTGACAAGGGTCACTCACCGGCGCGGAGCAGGGTGTGGGCAAAATCGCCCCCTTACATTTGTAAAGCCAACAGCGCCGCTCCCCAGGCCGGCTCCCGCCCCCGCAGTATGACCTGCGCCTGGGGAGCGCTGGCGGCCAGCCGTTCCCGCACCGTCTGAACCACCACTCCGCCTGGCTGGAATACTCCACCAGAGAGAATCACCGGAAAAGGCTGGCCTGCCCAATAAAGTCCCGCGATCACAGCCTGGGCTGCCAGTGCCAGTTTCTCCCCTGCACCAGCCAGAATCCCCTGCGCGACGGCGTCCCCCTCATCGGCGACGGCAACCACCAGTGGGGCCAAGGTCGCCACCTCAGGCACACCCAAATCGTGGATTAGGAACGGCACGCCTTCTATCTCCGCCAATTCTAGCCGCGCCGTGAAACGCTCGGCCAGCGTTGTGGCCGGTCCACGCCCATCCTGGGCGCGCAGGGCGGCGATTAGTCCCTGCCGGGCGATGTCGTAGGCGCTGCCCTCGTCCCCCAGGATGTAACCCCAACCGTCAGCGCGCCACTCTCGCCCGCTCGCATCCACTCCGTAGGCGATGGAACCGGTGCCGGAGATGATAACCACGCCATAACGTCGCCCGCCTGTACCCGCTACCAGCGCGATGAGTGCATCGTTGACGACGGAGATCGCAGTACCACCGATGGCCGGCCGCGCCAGGCGCTCCATAATACACGCATCCTCCGGCCGGCCGCTCCCTGCTATACCCAGGCAGGCTGCGTTCACGCGCGTGATGCCAGCCTGAGCCAGGGCTGTGCCAATGGCCAAACCCAGGTTCGCTGCCGCCGCCGGTTCGCCCACCGTATGGTAATTGGAAGGCCCGGCCCTCCCCAGGCCTAACTCGCGACCAGCGCCATCTACAACGATGGCAATGGTCTTGGTCCCGCCACCGTCCACTCCCAGTGCATAATCACACCCTGTGGATGGCAAGTTGCCGCACCTCCACGTCCTGACCACCAAACCGGTACTTGTAGTGCTCGCTGCCACGCATAAAGTCGAAATTCTCGCGGCCTTGCTCTATAGCGTGGCGGATGCAGTAGGCGGTGAGGACAAAACCCGCGCCGAGGCGGGGGAACGAACGCCAGTCGAGTCCGGAATTGTAGACCAGCACGTGGTTGTTGTAGATGAAATTAAGGTAAGCCGCCGCCTTTCGGCCCTCGACCTCGAGAAACGCCAGTTGCAACCAGCCTGCATTGTAAGCCACACGTGCCAGTTGATGGAAGAAACCACGCATGCGCGGGGTGAGGAAGGTCGCTTTCTCCTGGGTGCTGGCGGCCATCAATCTCAAAAAGTCCTCGACCTCAGCCTCCAGGTCGTGCTCTGGGCCAGTGATGTACCAAAACAACGTAGCCGCATCCTCGGCACGGCGTAGTTTACGCCGTATCTCCCGCCGATACTTTCCCTCCAGCATTTGCAGGTACTCCTCCCAAGTGCCGGGCAACCTCACGACCGGGCAGACATCCTGCTTCGCCGTCGAGACAGCCCAGCCGCGCTTCTCGGCCAGAGCGGGTAACACCGTCAGCGTGGGTGAATCCTGGTGGATGTTGCACAAATCGAGCAGGTCCCAGGCCAACGTGCCAGGACTCGCCAGGCAGTCCAGAAACGCAGCATAGACCGCCTCCTCTCGTCCCTGCGCCACGATGAGATCAAGGTAATCGGAGACATCCACACAGCCTGTGGTTTTCAACACTCGCTGTCCTTGCTGATTGTAGGTCATTAAAAGCGAAGCGATACCGACCAGTTCCCCATCATCACGCACTTCCAGGATCAGCAACTCGCCCTCGCCCAGGTGATGCCACCAGGTACGTTGGTACTCCAGCGTGAGGAAGACAGTGTTGGCGGCAGAGTGGTGCAGCAGTTCATTCCACTCCCCTGCCAGGGCTTTGAAGCCATTGGCGTCGTGGTAGGAATGTACGGATAGCATCACGGGGCCTCCATTGGCGTAACATCTTGCCCGGCGTAGCGGTGGCGGTCGCGGGTGTGGTATTTCTCCATCATTGCCTGCCAACTCTGTTCCAGATCAACGTCGGCGACGTTGGCCAAGCAGACGAGTGCATAGACGAGATCACATAACTCGATCCCCAGGTCTTGCTTCGCCTCGTCGGCCCGCTTGGGTTTTTGCCCATAGAGGTGATTGACCAGTCGAGCGACTTCGCCCAATTCCTCGGTCATACGCGCCAGCATCGCCAGTGGGTGCCAATAACCACCTCCGTAACTCTGTACCCACTGATCAACTTCCGCCTGCATACCTCGCAACATGACTTTGGACACATTCTCCCCCCTACACCGGTTCTTGCTTTCGCAGGCCTCGCAAGCCCTCGATTCCATACACCACCCCACCAATGAGCCCCGCCGCCAGGGCGACGCCATTCAGCGACATTCCCAGTGCCAACGATACACTCGCTCCCGCGCCTGCGGGTGCAAAGACCGCTGTGCTCACCGCCTCCCGCACACCCCACCCACCGATAGAAGGGATGAGGCCCGAAACAGAGAGAAGTGGCGTGACGGCGAAAAAGTACCCCAGCCCTATTCCGGCTCCCAGGGCCTGCCCACACAGCCAGTTGATGACGACGTTGACAACGTTGAACACCACTGAGATGCCAAAGGCGCTCAACACCGCCCGCCCGCCGCAGCCAGTCACTGCTGCGTAGACCCCGGCTAATTGGCCCTGGCCCGCCAGCGACAGGGCGGCAGGCAGTCGCCTGGTGAGCCGCCGCAGAAAGCGGCCCTCCAGCACCAGTCCCCCCACGACCAGCCCCCCACCTGCTACGGCGAGCAGTAGCCATACTAGCCAGGGCTCCATACGAGCGGCGTGAAAGGGCAACACCGCCAATCCCATCACAAAGAGCATCAAGAGGCCAGTCATGCGGTCCAGCAGGACTGTGCCAATGGCAGCCGCAGAGTCCGTATCCTGGGTCAGTTCCAGCGCCCGCACCACGTCGCCGCCGAAAACGGTGGGCAGGAAAGTGTTGAAAAAAGCCCCGACAAAATAGAGGCGCAGCAAGCGACCAAAAGGCACCGTCGGATCAAGGCCGCGCAGGAGGACGAACCAGCGGACGGCGCGGATAGCCAGGCTGAGGACGTAGAGCAGAAAAGCGGCCAGGAGGTAACGTAGATCGGATTGGCGTAGCACAGCCAGCGTCTCGCCCAGGCCAATCTTCCAGAACAGAAAGGATAACGCTCCGACGCTGACCAGCACCCGCAGCACGTTCATCCCACGTTTCTTCATTCGTCCACCACCCGGATTTTACTCAATAACACCCGACTGTCCAGCCAGCGACCGTCTTCTGCAACGACCGGCAGACGGTTCCCGCCGGAACCATACAGACCAACCTCGATATCGTAAAAATCCGGCGGGGTCGTCAAGCCCACTGCCAGGTCGCGCACGTCCTCGATGACCTGGCCAGGCTTCCACAGACCAGTTGGGGCATTTCCGCCAGCGGGCCAGCCATCGTTGCCAGCCCAGACCTGATCTTTGACACCCAGGACGTGGGCAAAGACACTATAATTTGTCTCCATCGGGGCTAGCGCCCGCCAGTAGAGCGTGAGGCGGATCGTCTCACCAGGCTGCACCACTCGCCGGTCCAACGTGTAACCGGCCAGCGCGGCCTGATCGCCGAAATTGACGTTCAACGGATTGACCCCCCTCAGTCCCCCCTCCAGGGGAGAAGAACGGGGGCTAATATCAACTGTCGCCAGGCGCAGGGCATCACGTCCATCGGGTATGGTGAGACGCGGGCCGTCAGGCTGGTACATACCGATTTGAATGTGGCCTCTATCTGGCGCATAGGCTGTCTCCGGGATATGCAAGCGATAAGTGTCGGCGAAGGCGACGCCGGGCTCCCAGGCAGTGGTGGGATAACTCCCCAGGCCATGATAGGTGTCGCGCTGAGCCACCATAGTGCCCACCTCACTCAGCAGATGGACAAAGACAGCATAATTCTGGTTGGGCCGGGCCAGCGTTTGCCAGTAGAGCGTGACGTTCACCACATCGCCGGGCTCGACGGTGGTTGGCGTGACCCGGTAACCAAGAAGCCTGGCTACCCCCCTCTGATCCTCCCCATAGGAGGGAAAACCGGCATCGCCGAACTCGACACTCGTGGGGTTGGGCACGGCCTCGATTTCAGTCTCGGTCAGCGGGTGGGGGCGGGCAAAGGCCGGGGCCAGCACGCCGACCAGGGCATAGAGGGCCAGCGCCGCCATCCCAACCGTCACGATCAGGCCCGCCACCCAGGTCAGGCGTCGGGGAAGGAAGCGGCTCAATCCCAGGCAAAGTAGAAAGGCAAAGGCCGGCAGGCCAGGGAAGAGAAAGCGACCCATCGCGCCGGCAGGTTGAATCAGGATATAGTAGGATACCACCGCAGCGAATATGAGGGACACAGTTGCTAGAAGCAACATCGGAGCGCGGGGAAGCGGGTCTCGCCGGGGAAGCAGGTAGCCAGCCAGGGCCAATAGACAAAAGACCAATGCCCCCTGGTAGATGATCTGGGGCAGGGGAACCTGACCGTAGCCAAAGCGCCCCCACAGGCTGCTCCAGAGGTAGGGCAGGTTCTGCAAAATGGCCCACCAGTTGCCACCCGCCGGCCGGCCGGCCCAGAGTTCATTGACCTTGCTCATACCCGTGGGGTCGCCATAGAGCACTTGGTTGCGCCAGAACCACCAGCCAGAGATAAGAGCCGCCAGGCCCAGGATGGTGAGGATGCCCCGCAGAAAGGCGCGCCAGTCAGGAGTGTGGGGGTGTGGGAGTATGGGAGTATGGGTACGGGGGGGCCGTGCAGCGATCAAATAAGCCAGTGCGATAGGCACCAGCAGGGCCAGCAGGTGAAACTTGGTGAGGAGCGCCAGGCCATAGAGGATGCCCAGCGTCACGTCGGTGCGCACGCTGGGGCCATCTCGCACCAGCCGGATGCATACCAGTAACACCGCTGCGCTGCACAACGCCGCCGGGATGTCGTTGTTGACCGCGCCGCTCAAATAGACGAACTGCGGGTTGAACGCGACCAGCGCTGCCCCACCTATGGCCAGCGCAGGCTGATCCGGGAGAATCTCGCGCCCGATGCGGTAGGTCAGCCAGACCACACCCGCGCCGATGAGCACCGTCATCCAGCGCACCACGTAGGCCGCCAGAACGACGCCGTGAAGGTGGGGCAATTGGCCAAGTTGTCCCACGTCGCCACTGTGGAGGTATTGATTCTTGTTGTCATCGCTCACCTCCCAATAGCGATAGGCCCAATAGGGGTTGATGGGTGGCTCATAGTAGACCTCCTGCTCGACGGGCACCCACCCACTGGCCAGCGCGCCCAGGGCGTAGTAGAGTGGCGGGTGGTGGCTCTGGGCGCGGGGGACATCGGCCCGCTGCACGGGCAGGCTGCGGTAGACGATGAGGTGCCGCACGTAGCGAAAGTGACGCAGTTCGTCGGTGGGCTCGTAGAGAGGGGAGGCCAGGCTGTAGGCAACGGCCAGAGCAATGAACAATGAATACAATGAACAATGGACAATTACGGCGGCGATGGGGGTGCGTCTCGTCCTGGTGTTCACACGGGACCTCTGTTTCGTCGTGCGGTCCAGATGGCTACGCCGATGATGAACAGTAGCGTCAGGGCTGTGACGGCCAGCCCAAGTTTCAACAGTGGCGGGTCGTACACCAGCACAACCCGGTGCGCGCCCGCTGGCACGCAGAGAGCGCGCAGCAGGTAGTTGGCACGCACCAGATGGGCGGGAATGCCATCCACCGTGGCCTGCCAGCCCGGATACTCCACTTCGCTAAAGACCAACAGGCCGCCCCCACCTCGCACCCGCGCCTCGATCCGACTTCCCTCATAACGCACGATCTCCACCTCGCCGGCCTCCCCTACGACTGTGCCCTCACATTCGAGTGCCGATCCCGCCAGCGCCGTCGTGCGTGGGTCAAAATCCGAGTCGTGGATGCGAGCCAGGACCTGAGCATCGTCCAGCACCTCGATTTGCTGCACCACCCACGCCTGTGGAAGTGCGGTGGGCCGCTCGTAGACGTATACGCCGGATTGTTCGAGCAACAGATGGGGGGCATCAGGCCCATCGGGGAACTCTTGTGGAACCGTGGTCACCAGGTAGCCCGCGTTCAGCAGGTCGTAGGTCCGCGCGCGCGGGTCGGGCCGGGAGGTGATAAACTCCTCGTAGCGCTGGAGGGTTAGCGGATCATACCCAAAGACGCTGCGCAATCCGAATGGTATCCCCCCGTTCTGCTCGAAGTCGCTCAATCCCCAAGGGAGCACCCGTGCAGCCTGGGGATCGGGCACGGCCTGGGCCACGATGCGCCAATAGGCGTTCTCCTCCACATCTCGTATCTCTATCAGACCGCCGCCCAAAGTCCACAAGTCCAGCACGGCCAGCCCCAACGCCAGGAGCCAAAGCCCGGCACGAGGACGTGAAACATCACGCCATGCCGCCAGGAGGCTGGTCGCCAGGAGGAAAAAGAACAGGAACAGCGCCGCCTGATTGGCGATGTGCCACAGCCGCCCGGCAGCGGGGTGCGCTTCGCGCCCCCAGGCAAAGGCCACGAAACTGGTCACAACCAGCGCCAGCGCGCCACCTGCCAGGGTCAGCACTGGCGGCCACCTTAGCGGAGCCAGCAATCGCGTCCGCTCCTCGCGGGCGGAGGATTGGAGCGCCGTCACCGTCAAGCCAGAAAGCGCAGCGCCAGCCAGCGTGAACAGAAATCCGGCCCTGGCCGGCGCGCGCGCCATCCGAAACAACGGCACGAAACGGTAGAACAAACGGTGCAGGATGGCATACTGCCCAAAGGCCAGGAGGAGCGCGCCCAACCCCAGCGCGACCAGGAACGGAGTCAGCCGGTGCCGCAATCTCAACCCCAGGAGCGCCAGAAGAAGCGGCAGGATGCCGATGTAAAAGATGAACTCGTCATAGATGCCGTCACCCCAGTACCCCGTGTGCGTCGGCTCGCCGAAAAAGTTGGGCACCAGCAGGGTCAGCAGGTATCCCGGCGGCCAGGAGAAGCGGGCGGCAAAATCGTAACCAGGCACAGCCTGTCGAGTCGAGCGCATTGCCAACTCGGCCATCGGCAAAAGTTGTACCGCTGCCAGGGCCAACCCGACGAGCAGCATCACCCCCACCCAGATGAGGGGAAGCGATAGAGAATGGAGAATGGAGAATGGAGAATGGAGAATAGAGGATGGAGAATGGAGTGTCGGCCGCTGCTCTCGCCAGCGCTCCCAGGTGCAAAAGACGGCGTAGGCGACCAATGCCAGCGCTACGTAGATGAACGAGGCTGTGTGCCCTGCCAGGATCGAAAGCCCGACCGGCAGCCCCCCCACAACGGCAAGTTTCCACGAGCGAGACTCCACGATACGCCGGTAGGCCCACAACAGGAGCGGCAGCCAGGCCCCGGTGGTGACAACGCCTATGTGCCCCCCGCGCACCCGCACGAAAAAGTAGCCGCTAAAGGCAAAGACAATGGCGCCGAACAGCGCGCCCGCAGCCGACGCTTTCTCCGAACGCAGCCAGGCGTACATCCCCACGCCAGCAAGCCACAGGTGTAACACAGCGATCACGTCCAGCGCCTTGATGGCGGGCACAAGTAACGCCAGCCACATTGGGGGATAAAACAAGGCTGGTTGGGGATTGGCGATAAAGGGCAGACCCGAAAAGAGATAGGGGTTCCACAAAGGGATCTGGCCCTGGCGTATTGAGGAAATGGCAAAACGGAGCCAATGGAGGAACATATTGGTTAGGTCGTCGCCCATAATGGTGCGATCAGCGGGGAGCCACAGCGCATCCCAGAAGAACGCCGCGCACAACAGCGCCAATACTACCCCCGGCCAGACTGTGTGCCAGACCCTGCTGATCCATTCTCTCCGATGCCTATGTCCCTCGACCACGTTCATAACTCCGTTTAGTTAGAATGAGTATATCACGATTGGTACATCCCGCAATTCCCCTGCGAGACCAGAATCTGTGTGACTTTACTTTTCCACCACGATTGGCCTCAACCACAACCGGTCTCCGCGCGGCTGGCCGGCTTGTGTGATCGGCAACCGGGTTCCATCTGGCGTGTACAACCCTATCGTCAGCGGATATTCTCCCTCTGCCAGGTCTCCCGGCAGTGTCAGGTGATGAGCCTGGGCGAAAACATCTCTGGCACGCAGGCTGGCCGAAGTGAGCGCGAGGCGATCCTGCTGGGTGATAATTGCGCCGCCGGCGTTCAGCACGTGCGTAAATTGTGATAATTGTGGCGGTAGGCCAGCGGTGACGCGCCAGTAAGTCACCAGATCGAACGACGCGCCTGGGTTGAGGGATGAGGCCGCCAAGTCGTATCCCAGGAACTCGACCTGATCCCCAAAATTGATCGGCACCCTGGCCGGCCGATCCGCCGCGCCGGTCTCCGGGGCCCACGCGACCGCAGCGTCGGCGGCAACTTGAGCCAGATGAGATAACGCAGGTGTCCGCTCGCTGTGAACGATGATGCCCGGCCCGCCAGGCAAGAACTCCAGGCCTATATTGGCCGTAGCCAGAAAATGACGGTACGCTGGAAACTGGGCGAGTGCATCCACGCCGGTTGCATCGGGAAAGGCATACCGGGCCGGACCGTCGAGGAAGACCATCGTATCGGCACAGTCGTAATAACGCAGCGAGAGATCAGAGCGGTGTAGCAGGTAGTCCATACTCTGCCAGGCTGGTCGCCACCATGGATCGTGCTCGTACGTCAGGCCGGTGCATAGGGCCACGGGAGATGTGTCCGGCGAGCGATCCAGGTAACGAGCCATCTCGGTCAACGTGGTCTGCCAGAAGAACGGCACCCCCTCCACTGTCGGCCAGATGGTAAAGTAGCCCAAGCTCCAGGCCAGATTGAGACCAAGCAACAGGATCGCGCCGCCAAACAGGGCCAGCCGGGCGCTTCTCTGCGGCCAACGCCGGCGGAGCCAGTGCCAGGCTTCCACGGCAGCGATACCAGGAAAGGCAAAGGCGACGACCTGGGTCACGACAGTGCGGTAAAAGTTGGGGGCTGGCTGGCTGAGCATCCCCGGCACCAAGCCCACCAGCAACCAGAGCAGGGTGAAAGCATAGGCGGGCTGGCGGAAACGCCGTACTGCGATGGCCACACCGATCAGAAAGAGCATCCCGCCCAGCGGCTCAAAGACCGGCCGGCCGGGGATGTTGTCAAAGATGAGCGGGTCGCCCTGGAAGGTGAACATCCCCAGCGTCGCCAAGCTGGTCCGCAGCGCAGGTTCCGGGTCGCCAGCCTCCAATGCAGCCAGGGGGCGGTCAAAGTCCATGAACTCGAACTCGTCGGCCTCTGGGTGAGCGTGCAGGTAGGTCAGCAGCGGTAATGTCACGAGCACTGCTATGCCTGCGCCGAGAGCCAGCCCCTTCCATCGGTCCCGCAGCCAGTGGCGATGGAAGGCCAGCAGGTAAAGGACGAAAAAACCAAAGACGGCCGGCAGGACACGGGCCGCCGTGTAAGCGTAGAAAGAGAGCCCCAGGCAGAGGCCGGAGTAGATCAAAAAAAATTGTGGGCTGCGGATTGCAGATTGCGAACTGCGAGTTGCGAGTTGTGGATGGGAAGCGGCAGAACAGTGGGACGTAGACCCGCTGATACCACGCCAGAAAAAGTACCCGGCCAGTGCCGCGAGGGGCGGCAAAATGGTAGAGCGCAGGCCAGACCTGGCGGCGAAGACGGTCCAGAAGGAGATTGCACCACCGGCCAGGCCGACCAGAGCCACGGCTGGTCCAAGGAGACGGCGGGTCAGAACGTAGCCAGCCGCCAGTCCCAGCAGACTGAGGAAGGTCGAGGCCATCCGCAGTGTGAACACCTGCTTGTCCAGCGTCGCCAGCCAGATAGCCAACCAGTAGTGATAGAGAGCCTCCCGCCCCTGGCCAGCCTCGTAAAAGGGACGCCAGTCACCATCCAACACCTGCTCGGCGATCTGCGCCTCAATGAGTGGGTCCATCTCCAGGCCAGGGGGCACCTCCAGCACCACCCGCCAGCGGAACCAGGCGGCCAGCAGGAGCAGCGCGACCACCTGCGCCAGTTCAGTACGACGCTCTCGGGTCATTCTGGCTTATCTCGCTTCTCCACCTGAAGCGGCTCAACCTATACCTGCCCAAAGGAAAAACGGGGCCCAACCCAGCAGAGCCCCGTATTTCCCATTTTATCCTCGGTGGGTTAGTAATCGTCGCAGCCTTCATCCACGAGGAAATAGTCGTAGCCAATCTGTGTGGGCGCTATTTCCCAGTCCCCTCCGATGATACCAACTCGTTTTAGGGACGGGATATCTGTGCCGTAAAAACTGTATACCTCCTCACCGTTTATGTACAGTTTGACTTTTTTGTTTGTGACTCTTGCCATCAGCGTATTTGGAGTAAAGCCCGCTTTGGCAGGCCACCGCTGCGTGCCGGTATAATTCACTATGTACTCGCGCGTTTCATTCTGCCAGGGATGGTTGGGCCCCGGGTGTTCATATCCTGTCCGCTTGACCACACCCCAGTCACCGAGGTTGTTGACCTCGAGGGAGTAAACGGTGCTCATATCGTCGCTCGCTGCAAACACGATGCCCCAGAAGGACCAATACGGATCCCACTCCTCAAACCGTCCCTGTAATTCAATGCACGTCTCGACGGTGGAACGTTCGACCCCTGGGGCGAACGAAACAGGGTAGACGTGGCGCGTGTCACCATGGTTGCCACCAGCCCGGCAATCCAGAGGAATGTTGACGTGGTATCGCCCTCCTCCATAATACAGATTGTATTTGTAACCGAGGTGCTCCCGGGCATTGTCACAGCCACTCAGACAGCAACCTGCTGTGTGGACAGTCCAGCCACTACTTGAGTTAAAGTCATCAAAAAAGTCGGGAGAGACGACGGTGGTTGATTCAACGTTGCTCCACTCCCCTGGCCCATGCTCGTTGTGACCCTGCACGCGGTAGTAATACGTCCCTGCGTCTTGGTCGGCGACATCATACGATGTATTGGCCCCTTCGTAGATATTGACCGCACCGGTAAAGTCTGTATTCGTTGCTTCTTGCAGCGTGTATGTATCCGGATCCGGAACATCTGGATTGCCATCGTCGTACGACCAACTGACAGTATAGTTATCCTCCTGGTCAGGATTATCTATGTCATTCAAGGTCGGCGCGTAGGGAATAGGGGGCCAGCGCTTGAAAATGATTGGAAGGTACTTGTAGTAAGCACCGGGGTGAACGTAGGTCCCATCCGACCGCGTGAATGACTGATAGGGGGCGGCGATCTCGACGGTGTTGGTGACCCAGCCAGCGTAGGAAAGATCAGGAGATATCCGGGCGCTGAAGCGCAATTGGACAAGTTGATAGGCTCCTATGTCGTGGGTCCAGGTGATTACCCCGTTCGCAAAACCAGCGCTACCCAAAGGAGGAACAATGTCCAGATCGTCAAGGTAGATCAACTCTCCCGGAAGATCATCCGTAAGCCAGGTTCCAGGTACAGCGGAATCGCTATCATTGTAAATCTGGATGGTGTAGGTCAATACATCATCTGGGTTGGCCTCGTCCAGGGTGACAGTCTTGTAGGTCAGGGTATTGTCCAGGTTGCCCACCTCAGACACCACCATCGTTTCCGCTGAATCCTCCACCAATTCACCGGTGCCGGTGACCTGGGCCGTGTTGACAACATTGGC
Organism: Chloroflexota bacterium; assembly: GCA_034189605.1. Classification (GTDB taxonomy): domain Bacteria; phylum Chloroflexota; class Anaerolineae; order B4-G1; family B4-G1; genus JAUWNP01. The sequence continues at coordinate 9,694 of JAXHUO010000070.1, read as the reverse complement.
GTAGGTGATCTCTGAGGAAACTTGGGCGCTAAAGGTGATCTGGTCTATCTGCCATCCTGCCAGCGTGTAGGACCACGTGATGACGCCGCTTTCAAAGCCTGCTTCGCCGAAGACGGCATTCGGGCCAGAGGTGAGGGTCAATTCAGCAGGCAACGTATCCGTCATCCAGGCCTCTACTGGTGTAACTAGTTTGTTTTCGATGGTGATTGTGTATACCAGCGTATCACCCGGCTCTGCCAAAGTAGTGTTTACCTCTTTATTCACTACCAGGTCATCCGCCGCTATCTCCGCCGCTGGCTGGGCCAGTACCTGAAAATGGGAAAGCAGCAACGATAGACCGGTCGCTAACAGCAGCGCCGACGTTCCTGCTAGCAATACCCACACCATACGTCGCAGCCGAATTTTGTTGGCCTTCATAATATCCTCCCCCTTTCGCTAGGTCACGATGCGCCAAAGGCAGCACCTGACTGTGGAAAATACGCCCCGGGTCAAACGAGGGTGACTGGAACAAGATGGATTCTACTACGAGGCATGGCTTTTGTCAACGCCATGTTTTTATTGGTGATTACCCCCAATCTCGCCGACACCTCAGACCTTCGACGTTTTGGGCAAGTAACGTGCCAAAAGTTGACCCTCCCGCAGACTTGCGGAGGTGTTTCCCACGCCTTTTCGGTCTGTCGAGTGGCTGGGGCAAACGTTTGCTCTGCTTGCGGAGCCTGCGAGAGGGTTCGCCCCCCAAATTGAAAGGCACCCTTTTTACGGTCTGCTCTCCACAGCCGGAAGTAAAATCCGGTCGGCGACAGGTTGGCCTGCTGAATCCAGGACGGCCCAACGCTCGCCGGTCAGCGGATCGTAAAGCCCAAGTTCGAGGACGTAGGGGCCGGCGGGCGCATCGCGCGGGAGGGTGAGACGGTGGGCCTGGACAAAGTGGTCGCCAGGCCAGAGCGTGAGCGGATCTACCCATAACCCATCATCCCCAGCGAGAAACGTCCCGTCAGCGGCCAGAAGATGGGTAAAGACGGCCAGGCGTGGCCCGGAGTAGACACCCGGCGGGGGCGGGTTGGCGACGATGGGCATAGGTGGCAGGTCAAGCGGCGCGGCGACGAGCCAGGTAACAAGCAGAACCGCTTCCTGACCAGGGGCCAGGGATTCCCCGTCCAGCCAGCGGGCTTCAAGCAGTTCCAGGCCGTTGGCGAAGCGGGCAACCAGATTACGAATGGCGAATGACGAATCGCGAATTGTATAAAGCGTGAGGTGGGGTGAGATGATCTCCGGCGGACCGGCGTTTGATCTCAGGAGGTCGTCAATAGGCGGGGCCGGATGGGGCCAGGAGGTGAGCAGGGCCAACGAATCGCGCGTTGTGGCCTGTGAACCGGCAGCCCAGATCAGGGCGCGCTCGGGAGTGAACAGACGCACGGCGATGTCATCGCGCTGGACATCTACCTCCAACGCCAGGCGGTCCCAGGGTCCCAGGAGAGTGCTGGCAACAGCGATGTCGGTGATTTCCTGGCGACCGCCCAGGTAACGAGCGGCCTCACGATAATCGGCGCGGTAGAGGAAGCGCACCATATCCTGCTGCGGCCAGACGATGAAGTAGTCGCGCAGGTCGCGGACAGCGTTGGTGGTCAGGAAAAGAATGACAAATGACAAATGACAAATGACCAAGAGCGAATTGCGAATAACGAATAACGAATTGCGGGTGGCGAGCCAGCGGTAGGCTTCCGTGAGGGCCAGGGCAGGGAGAATGTAAGCGACGGGCTGGGCCAGAATGGTGTGGCTCAGGCTGGCGGGCGGGGTGCTGACAAAAGCGGGGAGCAGCCCCAATCCCAACCACAGGAGCAGGAAAAAGTAACGCGGTTGCCGCCAGCGGTACAGGCAGAGCACGACGCCGGCCCACAGCAGCGCTCCGCCGAGTAGATTAAACACCGGGCGATTGGGGATGTTGTACAGCCATTCAGGGTCGCCGGTGGCGTGGAACATTCCCACCGTTTTCCAGATGCCCTCCAGCAGCGGGCGGGGGTTACCAGCCCGCAGTTCCCGCAGTGGGACAGCCAGTTCGGCCAGGCGGGCGTCGGCCCCGATGCCCTGCGTCGCAGCATCGCTGCGCCCCTGGGCGATAGCGGCACCCAGCGGTGCTGCCAGCACAGCCATAATCGCCAGCGCCAGGAGCAGGCCGCGCCAGTGAAAGCGGCCTGAAGAGCCGGTGCTGGGACGGTCGTGGTGAAATAACGCCAGGTAGGCGGCGAACAGGACGAGCAGCACCGGGAGCAGACGGGCGGCGGGGTAGGTGTAGAGAGATATGCCTACGACGAGGCCAACCAGAAACCAGGTTTTTCGGAAAAAACCTGGTTTCTCGCGCCAGAGCAGGTAAAAGGTCGCCAAAGCGAGCGGGGGCAGGCTGGTGTGGCGGATCGCCGTGCGGCTGTACATCAGTGACCAGAAGGAGGTGCTCAGCATCAGTGAGGTGATGACAGCGGTCGCGCGTCCAAAGAGACGGCGGGTCAGAACATAGGTCAGGGCGACGGTGAGGGTGCCGCAGGCGACGGAAAGCAGGTGCCCGCTCAGCACGTTAAAGCCCAGTACGGCGTGCAGACCAGCGTGCAGATGGTGATAGAGTGGTTCGTGGCCAGAAGCCCCGGTGAAATACAGGGGAAAGTGCCCAGCCAGCAGTTCGCCAGAGAGAGCGTGGATATTGATCAGTTCATCGTCGCGCCAGCCGGGAGGGACGGTCTCCAGGCAACAGAGACGCAGACCCCAGGCTAGCAGAAGCAAGGTAATGACCAATGACCAATGGCCAATGGCCAGTTTGGGATTTGGGGTTTGGGACTTGGTCATTGACTTGTGACCTCTACCGGATCAAGCAGAATGTGATCGCCTTTTGTTTCACCGCCGGCATACACCGGCAAGCGTCGCAGGTCGGGCCGGGTGTATAGACCGATCTCGACGTCATAACGGCCAGGGGGAAGGTCTGGCTCTGTCGTCAGATGGTGTATCTGCACAAAAGTATCACCCGCCCTCCAGTTCCACGCCGGCACGTCAAGCCTGTCCTCCTGTGCCACGACCTGGCCGGCGCTGTTCAAAACGTGGACAAAAATGGCCGCGTCGTACCCGTAAAACCCTGGGGGGACAGGCCCAAGCGCCTCTGGGCTGAGAACACGCCATAACGTCACCAGGCGTAACGTACCGCCGGCGACGATGGTGGGAGGCTCCAGGCTATAGCCGTCCAATTGCACACTGTGTCCCAAGTCCACGGGCAACATCAGACGTTCGCCCGCCCTGACCGTTGTACGTCCATAGTCCCGGCGGGCTGCTTCCAACGCCCCCCCGGGTTCCCAATCAAAGATGTCAAAGGCATACTCGGTGCTCTCGATTTGCACGTGGCCCCTGGGATAGGCGCGCAATTCACCGCTCAAGGAGCGGTCAAGAGGCGCGCGTGAAAGCACGGCGAGCCGCACGGAGGGAGAGGCTGGAAACAAAAGGGCTCTCCGCCCGTCAAACCAACGGATGTCCAGGTCATGCCGGGTGGGCATAACTGCGGCGACGTATGGGTCGTGGGGCAGGGTGGGAAAAGGGGAGGAAAGCAGAATGGGGCGATCTGAATAATCGGCATCAAGGTAGCGGATCGCCTGAAACAGGTCGCTAAAATATGCCGCCTGTGTCTCCGGGGCACTCGCCCAGCGCACAAAGTAGTCGTAACCGGTGATCAGTCCGCCGCTGGCCAGCACAAGCACGAGCCCCACGAGTATGACAGGCGTGGCCGGCAACCTGAAGCGACGGGCCAACCAACCGGCACCCTCGACGAATAAGAGGGCCGGGGCAAGGTACGTAGCCGGCTGAGCAACGATACTGCGCAACGTAGCACTGTGGACACCGGTCAGCATCGAAGGCGCAATCCCGGTGACCAGCCAGAGCAACGTAAAGGCATAGGCAGGCTCGCGCCAACGCCACAGGCACACCAGAATCCCGCCGTAGAACAGCAGCCCTGTGACCGGATCAAGAATTGGGCGTCCGGGCAGATTATAGGTGACAAAGGGATCCCCTTTGAAGGTGAACATGGCGAGCACGTCCCGTATGCTCACGAGAATTGGGCCAAACGAGCCTCTCATCAGCGCTTCCAGCGGCGCGGAGAGACTGCCGGCGCGGTCCCAGGCAGCGGGGTGGGTGAGCAACGGTAAGGAGAGCAGAGCGGCAGTGGCCAGCGTGAGCGTGACCTTCCACCAGTTCCGCTTGAACAGGTCTGCCCGCACCAGAGCCAGATAGAGGCTGAATAGCGGAAACAAGACCCAGGTGACACGCGCGGCCTCGTAAGCATAGATGGACGCGGCCACACACAAGGTAAAAGAGATCCAGTATACCGCTTCACGCCATTTACTATCCGGTGTACCACCGGACTCCCGCCGCCCCAGCCCCAATCCCAGCCAGAAGAAGATATTCGCCAGCGTGGCCAGGCTGGCGATGGGCTCGACCTGCACGGCGAAACGACTCGTCGAGACGGGCCAATATGAGACAGCCACCCACGCCGCCGCACCGAGCGCAACCTTTGTCCCGAGGGCCAAACGGGCCCACAGGAAGGTAAGGAATACCAGGAGTATACCAAACAATGCCGACGTAACGCGCACCGCCAGGTAACTGGGGCCTAACAGTGACATCGTTATCGCGCTGGCATAGTGCATAAATGGCTCATCCTGATAACCATGCGTGGCTATGTATAATGGCCGCGCACCGTGATACACCGCGATGGCATCGTGGCTCAAGTCCGCCTCATCGTGCGTCAAGCCGGGCGGGATAGAGTCCAGGCGGTAGAGACGCAGAAAAACGGCCAGCAGGAGGATAATGACCAATGACCAACGACCAATTTGGGATTTGGGATTTTGGGGTTTGGTCATTGGCGCGTGACCTCCACCGGCTGCAGGAGAACGTGGTCACTCACGACGATACCATCCACCAGGACGGGCAAACGGGTCAGATCGGCGCGCCGGTAGGCGCCCACTTTGAGCGCGACCGGTCCTGGAGAAATATCGGGCGGCAACGTAAAACGGTGCAGTTGCGCGATCACGTCCCCTGCCTGCCAGTCCCAGGCCGGCGCGTCGAGCCGATCCTCCTGAGCGACGATGGTGGCCGCCGCGTCCAGCGCGTGGGTGAACAGCACCAGTTCTGCGTTGGCGTCAGGCAGATTCTGAAGCCGTAACTGTTGTGGATCGGTCACTCGCCAGAGGGTGACCAGTTCGACGGTCCCGCCCGGCGCGACCGCCGGGGTGCGCAGGTCATAGCCGATGAATTGCAAAGCGTCAAAGTCCGCCGGCAGCGCCAGGTCCAACGGCCAGCCATGCGCCCGTTCCTGCAGGGCCGCCAGCGTGACCTGCGGCTCCCAGTCGTAGACGGCAAAAAATGGGTCCAGATCGTCAGGCCGCAGCATCACGCGCTCCCGGAGATAGAGACCGGGCAGGTCGGCAAAGTACGGGGCGAGGGATGCGCTGGAGGTGGCGATCAGGCGAGCGGCTGGCTGCGGTGGGAGAAGCAGCGCCCGGCGGGCATCGAACCAGCGTAATGAAAGGTTCTGTTGTGCAACTGCACCTGGCTCAGCCGGGGCGCGCCCGGTCGGACGAGCGTGCCTGCGCAGGCTCATCTGAAAGACATAAGGGTCGTGCGGTGCGCTCGGGTAGACAGTCGAAACCGCCACGACCCCACCCTCCGGTTGGACGTCCAGATACCTGGCGGTTTCGACGAGCGTGTGCTGGTAGGCAGCCCGCACGTCCGGAGACTCGCCCCACGTGACAAAGTAATCGCGGGCAGAGATTGCGCCAGTGACGGCGATCAACCCGGCACATCCCAGCCAGGCCAGCCAACCAGCCCGCGGGCCCCAGCGCGCTGCCGCCCACCGCGCACCCGCCACAATGGCCAGCGCCGGGAAGAGGAATGTGACCGGCAACGCCGCTATACTCCGCGTGGTGCTGGCGGTTGCGCCGGTGACGAGCGAGGGAGAGATACCGGCGAGAAACCAGATCAATGAGAAAGCATAGGCCGGTTTGCGCCAGCGCACCAGGCACAGCCCCAAGCCGACCAGGAACAGTACGCCGGTCAGCGGGTCAAAGATCGGGCGACCGGGGATGGTATAAGCGAGGAAATCATCCCCCTGTCCAGGAATAAAGAACCCGGCCATGCCACTCCAGGCCCCTTTCAGGATAGCGGTAAAGTCCCCGGCCATCAGCGCCTGCAAGGGGGCGTCCAGCATGGCCAGGCGCTGCTCCGCCTCCGGGTGTGCCCGCAGGTAAACGAAAAGCGGCGCGGCCAGGAGCAGGCCGGCCAGGACAGCGATCAACGTAGAAAGCCACATACGGCGGAAAGCCGGCCGGTGGAAAAATGCCAGATAGACCAGAAAGACAGGAAAGACGACCCACAACACCCGCGCCGGGATATACGTATAGAGCGTAGCGCCGATGAGCAGGGCGAACAGTACCATGCGCCAATTGGTCGGGTGGTCGGTTGGGTGATCGGCGGGGTGATAGACCGAGCGCCAGTAGAGGTAGACGGCGGTGGTGAACAGTGCGGGCAGGAGGCCGGAGCGCAGGGCCTGCCGGCTGGTGGACAACGACCAGAACGAGGCGGCCTGAAGGGTCATGACGACCAGCGCCGTGGGATAGTCAAAGGCCCGCCGCGCCCAGGCAAAGGTGGCGAGCAGGGTGACCAAACCGAGGGGTACGGGAGAGAAACGCAGCGCGCGGCCGGTGGGGCCGGCCAGCGCCATCAAACCGGCAACCAGGTAATCGTACAGCGGCTCGCGGCCGTACCCGACCGTCTCATAAATAGGCCGCGCCCCGTGCAATATGGCGACTGCGTCGTGGCCATGGCCAGCCTCATCGTGCGTCAGTCCAGGCGGCACGCTATCCAATCGCCACAATCGCAGCCCGGCAGCCAGGAAGAGGATAAGGATGACCAGTGACCAACGGGCAATGAGCGATGACCGGTGAATAGTGGTCGGTTTGGGATTTGGGATTTGGGATTTGGTCATTACGATCCGATCTCCCAGGGGAGCGGGCCAATCATACCCCAACCTGGCATGGTTGACAAGTGGGGTTTGGAGACAGGTTGTGTTATAATGGGTATACCAAATCGCGAATTCTAGTTTACGAATCACAAACCCAGGAGGTGTTATGCGACTTGAAAACGCGCTTTCCGCCTTGCTGCTTTTGACCATAACTGGCTGTGGTTTCCTGTCACCGACGGCGACCGTCACCCCGAGTTCCCCACTCCCAGCGCCCACATCCCCTCCCCCCACCCCGACGTCAACCCCTGTGCCCCAGCCCCAGCCGCTGGTCATCGCGCTGACCCTCTGGGTGCCGGAGCAGTTCAGCCCCTATGGTGGCAGACCGGGCGCGGACGTCCTGGCGCAACAGTTGGACGACTTTGGCGCAGCCTACCCTGATATCCAGGTCGAGGTGATCGTGAAAAAGGCACACGGGCGGGGCGGGCTGCTCGATTTTCTCCGCACCGCGCGGGACGCAGCCCCCTCGGTCATGCCCGATCTGGTGGTGCTGGATACAGCCGACCTGGAGACTGCCGCTGGCTCTGATCTCATCCAGCCGCTCGACGATTTCCTGTCGCCATCCATAATCGCCGGCCGGTTCCCCTTTGCCACAGCGCTGGGCGAAGTGGAGGAGCAGACGATGGGCTTTGTTATCGGCGCCGACATGCAACACCTGGCCTACCGCCCCGCCTTGTTCGAGACACCACCGGTCTCCTGGACGCAGGTTTTCTCCGCCCCAGCCCCCTTCTTGTTCCCAGCCAGGGGACAGGACCGCCAGGTCAACGACGCGACGCTGATCCAGTACATGGCCGCGGGTGGTAAACTGACCGACCGGGACGGCAACCCGTGGCTGGATGAGAAGGTGCTGATAAGCGTGCTCGGCTTTTACAGCGACTGTGTCGGCACCGGTGTGATCTCACCAACGGCAGTTCTGGGCATTGCGGACGCCGACCAGGCGTGGGAGCGGTTCCAGGGCGGGGAGGATGGGATGGCGGTGGTGCGGGCCAGCCGGTACTGGCTCGAGGCCGGCGAGACCGTCTCCGCTGCGCCGATACCCACCCGCGACGGGCAGCCCTTTAGCGTCGCCCGGGGCTGGGCAGTAGCCATGGCCACCGCCGACCCGGCGCGCCAGGCGCTGGCAATGCTGCTGCTCGATTGGCTCATCGCGCCCGACCACAGCGCGTCGTGGACGCAGGAGACCGGCTACCTGCCGAGTACTAGCGGCGCATTACGCCTGTGGGACATATCGAGTGTGGACCGGGCCATGTTGCGCAGAGTGATGGAGGCCGCCGTACCCCCGCCCCGGCCGGTGGTGGCGACGACCATCGTCGGGCCAGCGATGCAGGAGGCGCTGGAGGCGGTGTTGCGGGGACGGGCCACCCCCGAAGAAGCGGCCGCCGCTGCTGTCAAGGGTCTGGAGGAGTAACCATCAGCCGTTAGCAGTTAGCAGTTAGCGGTTAGGGTTCGTAAAGGTTACTACTCAGGCTACCCTCCCGCAGGTTGTGATTTGTTGTACTCGCAGGCTTGCATAGCCGTTGGGATGTGCTTTTGCGTTGAAAACCCGTCAAAACCTGCGGGAGGGTGAGTAGTAACTCGTAAAGTACAACTCCCCGCCTTGGGCCTGACGGGCGACCAGTGGCAGGTGATACGCACGACGAATAGAGAGTAGGAGGGTGATGTTATGTCTGAACCGGCTCTGCACGCCGTCGCCACCGAGTTACAACAGGCCGCGCTGGCTGCCGTCGAGCCAGCGGCCGCCGTGCGCCGGCACGTTCGCCGCGAGAAGGATGCGCTCATCGTCGCCGGCCAGCGTTACGACCTGCGCGCCTATGAGCGTGTGTTTGTCGTCGGAGGTGGCAAGGCCGCCGTGCCGATGGCCGCTGCCATGGCAGACATTCTCGGCGGGCGGTTGGCCGAGGGGGTAATCGTCACCAAGTACGGCCACACAATCTTACAATCCCCAATCGCTCGACTGAGCGCTCGCGAAGTCCCCAATCTCCAAATCATAGAGGCGGGACATCCAGTGCCCGACGAGAACTCTGTGCGCGGGGCGCAGGCCATCGCCGACTGTGTTGCCCCGGCGGCGGAGCGCGACCTGGTCTTGGGCCTCATCTCCGGCGGGGGATCGGCGCTGCTGACGCTGCCCGGGCCGGGCCTGGACCTGGCCGGCCTGCAGTCCCTCACCGATGCGCTCCTCCGCTCCGGCGCGACGATCAACGAGTTGAACACCGTGCGCAAGCATTGGTCGCGCATCAAGGGCGGTCACCTGGCCCGCCTGGTTGCCCCGGCCCGGCTGGTCACCCTCGTGCTCTCCGACGTGGTCGGCGACCCGCTCGACGTCATCGCCTCCGGCCCCACCGTGCCCGACCCGACGACGGTGGCGGACGCGCGGGCGGTGCTGGAGCGGTACGAAAACCCTTGGGGTTTCGGAAAACCCCAAGGGTTTTATAAGCAAGTTTTCAGGGAGACCCCCAAGCCCGGCGATCCGATCTTTGAGCGGGTGCAAAACGTCATCGTCGGCTCCAACCGGCTGGCGGCGCTGGCGGCGGTGGAGCGGGCCCGTCAATTGGGGTTCAACGCGCTACTGCTGAGCACCTACGTCGAGGGGGAGGCACGGGAGGTAGCCCGGGTGGCGGCGGCGCTGGCAAAGGGGATCCGCGCCCACGGCGA
>JAXHUO010000007.1:0-101648 GCA_034189605.1 Chloroflexota bacterium | reverse complement strand
GAGCCACCCTGCCAAACCCTCACGCCTCAGCCTCCTGGCCAGACCAACACGCCACAGCCACCCGGTCAGACCAATACGCCACAGCCACCCGGCCAAACCAACACGCCACAGCCACCCGGTCAGACCAACACGCCACAGCCACCCGGTCAGACCAACACGCCACAGCCACCTGGTCAGACCAAAACGCCACAGCCACCTGGTCAGACCAACACACCACAGCCGCCCGGTCAGACCAACACGCCACAGCCACCCCATACACCCAAGCCGACCAAAACACCAAAGTCAACCAAGGCGCTGTAGGTGGAGGAACTGACCGGGGCAGCGAACCTTCCCCGTCGTCACGACTGACAGGCCGGGATAACGATGATGACGGCTGGCCAATGAAATTACCTCGCCACCGTCAACGCGTTGGGCCCAACCCTGCCCCCAGGCACACTGCCTGGGGGTTGTTTCTTGGATTGGCTGCAAGAGGGCTGTTTGGGCTTGAAATCTGCCCACAAACCTTCGTCATGGTTCCCTTCCCAAGCCCCTATGGACTCTAACGACTATGGTATAGTATCTTGGTACTATATTTGTCGGGAAAGCATATCCTCTCTCGGGGGCCTCACGTTAAGCAATTGAAAGATCTAGCCCAAGGATGGGTGTAGTTAAGTGAGGTGACAATGAAACATAGCCTACTATCTAGCCACCCGGTACTAATGCGACTGCACCGCTGCTCCCAGCGGCTCCGATCGTGCCTGTCCCGCAGTCCTGACTGGTGCAGCCAGGGGCAAGGATTGGTGGAGTTTGCGCTGACCATTCCGTTCCTGCTGTTACTTATGATGGGCATCGTTGAGTTCGGCTACGTCTTCACTGCCTATAGCGGAATGTTCAACGCTGCCCGTGAAGGGAGCCGGTATGGCATCATCCAACCCAGGGATGGAGCGGGTATCGTCTCTCACGCAAGGACCAAGATTTTTCTGGTAAATCCTGATGCAGTGGATATCGCTGTGGCATACGACAGTGGGCCAGATACTGTGGTGTTTACCGACACAGCGCAAGTCCAAATCGGGGATCGGGTGGTGGTGCATCTCACTTATGATCTCCCCATGATCACCCCCATGATCCAGCCCATCGTATCCACATTGCACGTGGAGACAGAGGCGGCACGGACTGTTACCTCATTGGGAGTGTTGGGTCCGCCTCCTGGCGGCGGTGGCGGTGGCGGACCCGATGGCGATGGGGATGGTGTGCCCGATGGTGATGACATCTGTCCGGGTTTTGATGACACTATTGACACCGATGGAGATGGCGTGCCCGACGGCTGCGACAACTGTCCTGGTGTCGTCAATCTGGACCAGACTGATACCGATAGCGATGGCATTGGCGATGCCTGCGACGGCAGCGGCCCAGCCATCACTTTGAGCGTGGAAGCCGATCCGCAGACAGTGTGCAGTGGCGACGTCGTGCTTTTCACCTACACTGTCACAAACACCGGCGATGTGGACTTGACTGATGTGACTATTGCGGATGGCCTCGGAAACGTCATCAACGTTGGCCCGCTGGCGGCGGGCGCTATGGGCTTCGAGACCGTCAGCGAAAGCATCAGCACGACGACGACTAACAATGTCACGGCGACCGGCACTCATACGGATGGGACAGTGAACGACAGCGACAGCACCACAGTGACAGTCATCGGCCCAGCCCTGGACCTGACCGTGGAGGTAGATCCAGCGGTGGTCTCTAGCGGTGAGGTGGTGACCTTCACCTACACTGTCCAGAACACCGGGGATGTAGACTTGACCAGCGTAACTGTCGTGGACAGTTTGGGTACCTCCATTACCCCCGTAAATCTGGCGGTGGGCGCGTCCGTGTTCTGGCAGGTTTCTTGTCGCATTTATGAGACGACGGCGAACAGTGTTACTGCTACTGGCACTGATCCGCTGGGTGGGACGGTGAGCGACAGCGAGAGTGCCACGGTATTCGTGGAACTCCAGCCCGTTGTCATCCAAGAACCTCTCTACGAGGGTGACACCGTGGTCAACGGTACGGCCGAGGCTGGGCGAACTGTCTCCGTCCGCGACCTGATGGACGATGCCTTTCCATCTCTCAGCGTCGTGGTTCAGCCAGATGGGACGTTCGAGTTTGCGGACCTCCCGCCCTTGGTGGCCGGCCACGTGATCGCAGTGGAGGGGTACGGCAAGTGGGATTCGGTCGTCGTCGGTGGTAACCTCGATCCCATTGTGATAAGCGAGCCTCTCTGTCACGGCAGTAGTCTGATCGGCGGCACGGCCGAGCCTGAACAGACAGTCACACTGGCCGTCGTGGATACTGGCTACCATGATAGCAGGACGGTGGCTGCCGATGGCCAGTTCACCTTTAACCTGCCCGGTACCCAACCTCTACAGGCTGGCCAAACCGTCAGGGTCAGTGGATATGGAGAAAGCGTTTCGGCTGTGGTCCAGGCATGCACTACCGATGCCTATGTCGTCATCTCACCGCAGTGTGGCCCCTCCGGCTCAATGGTCATCACTGTCAAGGGATACAACTGGGAGTACCAGAACAAGAACGATGACGTTACGATCAAGTGGGACGGTAACAACGCGGGTGTTTTTGAGGCTGATGCCCAGCCTTCACAATGGGAAACACAGATCACCGTCAACGTGACGGCAGGGGTGCGGGAAGTGAGTGCCGTAAATAGCAAAACTCCCGAGGTCACAGTCTCATTCGTCTCCCCTTGCCCAGCACCTAATCTGGTTGTTACCGACTTGCGGCTGCTCACCAGCGGTACCATATCAACCTACCAGCCGCTTGACTTTGGCGTGACGGTGGTCAACATCGGCACCCGGCCGGTCAACAATCTATTCTGGGTGGACATCTATTCCACCGATCCGACTTCACAGACGACAGGTGCCGCCTGGGCCGCCGTGAGCGGTCTGGACGCTGGCGACAGCATCCCGCTCACCATTACTCTCCAGAGTGGTTTTGATACCATAGGTGCCTACCAGATGTGGGCTTTGGCCGATTCCTGGAGTCAGGTAAGCGAGCTCGATGAGGAAGACAACGACTACGGCCCGGTCGTAGTAGAGGTGTCCGGAGAAGGCACCCCGCCGCCGCCTCCACCCACCGGGACTGGGTCCATTGCAGGCGAAACGTGGGTCTCGCTGACCGGCATTCCTGTGCCGCACGGCCGCGCCAACGTGTGGTGCCGAGACGAGGACGGCGATGTGGTCGCCTCCACCGTCTCCGACGATGAGGGTAGATACATACTCCCCGGCTTGGATCCTGGTACCTACACCGTGATCAGCGAGACCTGGATTGATGGTGCTCGGTATTCGGGCACAGTGGCTAGTACAGTCGTTGAAGGCGAGATCACTGTGACCATCATTATCATGTATGAGAACTGACCAAGAGAGGCGCTATGTATCTGGATGAGCGCGGCTCACAGCCGCAAGCCCCGCCACGAGTACTCGCGGTGCCCCCCCCGACTGGGGTGAACAACAGGGCACGGCCAGCCTACTGGTGGCTGTCGTGGCCCACTGCGCTGTTGGTAGCAGGGCTGGTGGTCGGCGTGGTTTTCGCCGCAACTGACCCTGACTGGGACGGCACGGAGCCGAGGAATATCTCCGAAAGCGAGCTGGATCTGGCCCGGCAGCCGGCCATAGCGTCCGGTACGTCAGGGCGGATGGTCGTCGCGTGGAGCGATCAGCGGTCAGAAGGGACGCTGCGGAACGTATACGCCGTCAGTTCGGATAACAATGGAGACACGTGGTCCGCTGTGCCAGAGGCGATATCCGGGGGCGCGGATGACTCGCTGTTGCCCGATGCGCTCGTCGTTGGAGACCGGGTCTTTGTCGCCTGGGTTGACGGTGACCCACCTACTGCGGTCTACGAAGCGGAGAAGACGGAGGCTGGAACCTGGGAAGCACATTACATTCCCAGCCCTGTCCCGTTGAGTAATACGCGGCCGCGCCTGGCTGCCGACGCGGACAGATTACACGTCGTGTTCAATGCTGGGAAGAACATACCCGACATTCTTTACGCCGCGCGTTCACTGGCGACGACAGTGTGGCCAACGGCGACCGTCATATATACCCACACAGCCGCATTGGGCTCGTGGTATCCGGTGCTCGCTGTTGGTCCGGATGGAGAGACATTGCACGTGGTCTGGGAAGAACGTACCTCCGCATCACAACGGGCGATCATGTATATGCGTGGGACGGCAAGTGGTGCCGGCGTGGACTGGGCCTCCCCCATCACACTCTCTACGGGGATCACATTGTCGCTCTGGCCCGCCATTGCAGCCGATGCCGGTGGGAACCTGCATGTTGTCTGGGGGGAGCAGGTTGGAACGGGGACTGTGCAGGAGCGGGAGCAGTATGCGCGCTACACCCGCTACGATGCAGCCGGAGACGCGTGGTCAGAGCCGCCCGTTTTTCGACGGATTGATGACAGCCCTGTAAGAGTCAATCAACTCCGCCCAACTGACATCGCTCCCGGTCTGGCCCTGGTGGAGAGAGACAATGAGACAGAGGTTTGCGTTGCCTGGCATGGGTTTCGCGAGGATACATTTGCGGAGGAAGTGTTGCTGAGTTGCTCCTGGGATGGGGGGCAGTCCTGGTCGCCACCACGGAACGTATCACGCAGCCCTGCTGCAGAGGCAATCTCCATTGCACCATCTATCGCCTTTGATGCGAGGGGGCGGTTACACAGTGTGTGGGAGGAACATGTTGGCAACAGCATAGTTCACAATTATGAGGTCTACTACACCCGCGCTCTGGATAACAAGGTGTTTCTACCACTCGTGGTGAGGAGTTGACCCTTATGGCGGACAATAACAGGAATGACCGGCTACTGAGGCTTTTAGGAATCGGTCTGGGGATGGCAGGTTTGCTTTTGCTCGGATACTTGCTATGGGGTGACGTGCCTGGCCTGGCATCGTCGGCGACGACGACCGCGCTGCCCACCCCGACGCAGGTATTGATCACCCTGTGGGATGCCTACGAGCAAGCGCGCACGGCGGCACAGGCACGGGCAGAAGACGTGCAACTAGTATCGGCTTCCACACAGTGGCAGGCGGCGAGTGAACAAACATTGTTGGCCGGAGCGAGCAACTGGTCGTTCCTGTTCTACTCGGCAGCGAGCGACAACGTCCTCGACATCGTCGTGGCTGCCGAGAAGGCACAGGTGGTGGATCAGACGCAGGTATGGGTCGCTCCAAAGATCATGGCCAAGGGCGCATGGCAGGCGGGTCCCAGGGATGCATTGCTGGTCTTCCTGGCCTACGGTGGCCGCGCGTTTCTCGACGAACATCCACAGGCGGTACTTGACTTGCACCTGGCCGAGAGCGACAGCGGGATTCCTGTGTGGACCATTGTCGCGCTGGATGTGGGCGATCGGAGCATGCTTTCACTATTGGTGGACGCTGGCACAGGGCAGGTGTTGTCCGTCGCGCCTTGACCGAAGTAAAGGGAGAGTTATGGAGTACAAGCGGAAAGAGAGAGGACAAAGCATAGTTGAATTCGTGTTGATTCTGCCTGTCTTGCTCATCGTCCTGGCAGGGGTGCTTGACCTGGGGCGGCTCTACTATGCTCACGTGGCGATTGCTGATGCTGCAGCGGAGGGAGCGTCCTACGCCGCCATCCACCCCAACGAGACCGCAGGTATCGTTGATCGTGCTCAGGACGCCAGCGGCGGCATGGTTGAGATTGATGAGAACCTGGTGGAGGTTTCCCCTCCCCCGGCTGTGGCGTCGGGTGCGCCTATTACCGTGACCGTCAATTACACTTTCACTGTGGCGACACCTTTTATCAGCTCTATGGTGCCAGATGGTGTGCTGATGCTACGCGCCGTCGCTACCGAAGTGATTCTGGCCGGGGGGATATGAGCCAGGAGGAGGTATGATATGGTGAGATGTCTATGGGAAGAGCGCGGGCAGGCAGTGATCATCATGATGTTTGCGCTGATCGGACTGTTGGCTATGCTGGGGTTGGCGATTGACGGCGGCGTGCTGTTTCTTGAGCGCCGGCGCATGCAGAACGCCGCTGACGCGGCTTCGCTCGCCGGGGCGCGGCAACTGGCTGATGCGATTTGTGCCGAGGAGATGCCCGATACTACCGACGCCGCTGTCCTTGCGGAGATCATCAATTACGCCGAGGCTAATGGTGTGGAGGACACTGATATGGTTAGTGCCTCCTATGTAAAGTTCGAGGACGACGCGGTGGTCCAGTTTAGCCCTCCCGTGTCGGTCGGAGGTGGAACGGTCCCGCAGGGTGCATCCGGTGTTGTTGTCACCACCACCATCATCCGTCCAACCTACTTCCTGGGACTGGTCGGCCAGCCAACCGGGGCGACCGGCGGATCCGCCACCGCTGTGACGGGGCCGCCGTTCCTCGTGGGTGGCTTGAGGCCGTTTGGGGTGCCCCTTGATGTCGTCCAGGAACTGTCCTCGGGAGATTGCTTCGAGATATCCTTTGGGCAGCACTGTGACGATGCTCACCAGGATTGCACTATAGAATACCTGGATGGGCAAACGTCGTCACACCGAGGATGGATGAACATGAACTATGTCTGGAATCAGGGAGAGGACCCTGACTGGCCTCGCGCTGTTCACCAGAACCCCAGTGGTGGCTTGCAAACCTGGATGCAAACTGGCTGGGACGGCACACTGTATGCCGATTGTTTGTGGAGTGAGGGTTGCCGCTGGGGGGATTTCATCCACGCCAAACCAGGTACCGAACAGGATGCTCTTAACGTGGCCCCGGTTGGCGAGCTCGTCTACGTCCCAGTCTTTGATGCATTTCCGGACTGTGATGGGGAGAATCCGGATCTTGAGTGGCCCTGGCCCTCTCCTCCAAATGCGCCGAAGGACGCGTGCACAGGAATGCAGGGAGAGTCCTACTACCACGTCGTCGGTTTCGCGGGAGTAACGATCGAGGATATGCACACATCTACTCATTCGCTCGAACTGTGTGTGGAGGATATAATTGTCGGCGAAGGACAGCCCAGCCCGAATACGGGGTATGGGTCCGATGTGTGCGCGACGCACACGATGGTCGTCACACTCTGGCGGTAGGCGCTAGCGGTGTCGGAAAAGCGATACAACGATGCCCGGGCGTCATATGGTCCGGGCACTTTTTTGCCTGTGGTCGCTTTCTACAACACACTCACCGGGTCCACGTCCACGCGCCAGCCGGGAGGAATTTGAACAGAGCGAAGGAATTCGGCAGGGTCGGAGTGGCGGAGGATGATCTGCCAGCGGTAGCGACCGCGCAAGCGGGCAAAGAAGGGGGGCGCGGGGCCGATCAGATCAGTTGCGGGAAGGCCACGCCGGGCTAACGTTTCACATAGAGACTCGGCCAACGCTTTGGCCTCGGCCTGGGCGCGGGAGGGGCTGGTATTTTCGTAGACCAGTTTCGCCAGGCGACGGTAGGGCGGGTAGCCCTGTTCACGACGGAAGGCCAATTCGCGAGTGGCGAACCCGGCGTAATTGTGAGCGGCCGCGGCGAGAACAGCATAGTGGTTGGGGTTATAAGTCTGGAGAATGACCCGCCCGCCGAGAAGCCCCCGTCCGGCTCTTCCGGCCACCTGGGTCAGCAACTGGAAGGTGCGCTCGCCGGAGCGAAAGTCAGGCAGGTTGAGGGCGGTGTCGGCCGAGATGATACCGACGACAGTCACCCTCGGCAAATCAAGGCCCTTGGCGATCATCTGCGTGCCGATGAGGACGTCGGCTGCGCCGTCCACGAAACGCTGCAGGATATTGGTGTGGGCGGCGTGGGAGCGGGCGGTGTCGCGGTCCCAGCGCAGGAGGCGGGCGTCGGGCCAGCGCTCCTGCACGGCTGTCTCCACCCGCTCGGTGCCCAGGCCAAAGTAGCGAATGCGCTTTCTTCCGCATTGAGGGCAATGGTTGGGCTGAGACTCACGGTGGTTGCAGTGGTGACAGATCAGGCGCGCACGGGGGCCGTGATAAGTCAGCGGGGTGTCACAGTGGGGACATTTCACGACATAGCCACAGTCGCGGCAGAGGATGAAGGTGGCTGTCCCTCGCCGGTTGAGGAATAGGATGACCTGCTCTCCCTGGCCCAAAGCCTGGCCCATCGCCTGCTGGAGAGCGCGACTGAAGATGGAGCGATTGCCAGCGCGTAGTTCAGCCCGCAGGTCCACGACCTGCACCGGAGGCAGGTCCATGTAACATGCCTCGACGGGGCCGTCGCGTAGGGCATGATAACGGATGTGGGGGATGTGGTGGCGAGCCTGAAGGTCACTCAGACGGCGGGTGTGACCCATGATGCGACGACCCATCTCCAGTAGTGTGAACTCTCCCCGCCGCGCACGCTGGTAGGATTCCAGGCTGGGGGTGGCGGAGCCGAGTATGACCGTCGCGCCAGTCAGGCGGCCCAATTCGAGCGCCGCAGCGCGGGTGTGGTAGCGCGGGCGTGGTCCGTCTTGTTTGTAACTGTCGTCGTGCTCCTCGTCCAGGACAATCAGCCCCAGGGGTGAGAGTGGTGCAAAGAGGGCCGAGCGCGGGCCGATGACGATGTCCACCAGGCCAGCGCGGGCACGACGCCAGGTGTCGTACCGTTCGCCTTTGGTGAGCGCGCTGTGCAGAACAGCGACGCGGCCGGGGAATCGCGCCGCGAAGCGGGCTACTGTCTGGGGAGTGAGTGATATTTCTGGGACGAGGATAGTGGCACGGCGGCCTTGCGGCAGCACCTCGGCGACGGCTCGCAGGTAGATTTCGGTTTTGCCGGAGCCAGTTACGCCATGGAGCAAATGAGTAGATGGACAAAGGGCATACGAGGGGTCTCGTTCCTCATTTACTCGTTTATTTATTCCTACCCTGATTTTCTCCCACACGGCAGCCTGGTCGGGCGTGAGCGGTGGTGGCTCTGTCGGGACAAAGACCTGGCCGGCCAGGGGATCGCGCCAGACTTGTTTGGCTTCGAGGGCGACCAAGCCTCTCTGAGCCAGTTTGTCGAGATGGTAGTGGGTGCAGCCGGTCTCGGCGTAGACCCAACTGATGTCCACCGGGCCGCCCTCAGCGTGCAGGAACTTGATGATGACTGGGTAGACCTCGCTGCGCAGGCCAGGCAGTGGTATGTCTACGTTGGTGGTGGGTATCAGCCGGGCGGTGCGCACCTGGTGGGGACGGGCACGAGGCGGGGCCAGGAAGGACTGGCGGGTGACGACGCCCCTACGCGCGAGTTGCTCAGTGGCTGCGCGCCAGTTAACGCCACGCAGAGCGGCGTTGACCTGAGTGCCGCGCAGTGGGCCACGGCGACGGAGTAGCGCCAGCAGTGCAGCCTGGGCGTCGGTTTTGGCAGCATCGGCTGGGGGCTCGGGGTTGAGGGTGATCAACACGTTGGCGTAGCCAGCCACGCCCGGCGGAAGTATCAACTCCAGGCACTCGTGGAGCGGCGCCAGGTACTCGCGACTCATCCAGCGGGCCAACGAAATCTGGGCCGGCGTGAGGACGGGGTCGGGGTCCACCAGCGATTCGACAGGGCGGGTCTCGGGGACGGGCGATACCTCGCTGAAGGCGACGACGACGCCGTAGAGCCGCCGTGGGCCGAAAGGGACGACGACTAGGGAGCCCACCGCCAGGCGGCCTTGCAGTTCGTGCGGCAGGTGATAGGTAAAGGTGGGGGCAGCCGCGTCTGGTCCCGGTGTCTTGACCGGAGAGAAGACAACTATATCAGCAAACATTGTTTCAGGTCTCGGGTCTCGGGTTTCAACCTAGACTTCCTCGCCGAAGCGGGGACTGTAGCGCAAAAATACCAGGTAGCCGCCGATGAGCACGAGCAACGCGGTGATGGCGGTGCGCAGCAGAAAATCGAGGCCTGTTGGCGCACCGTAGTAGAGCAAGTCACGGTAGGAGGCGATGATAGAAGCCATCGGGTTCAGGCGGCGCAGCCAGAGTTGGGCATCAAAGGTGATGACATTCAGCACGGTGACTTGCTGTGGAACATCTTGGATTTGGTAGAACACCGGCGTCAGAAAAAAGCAGGCCAGCATGATCACGCCCAGGACGATCTGTGTGTCCCGGAAGAAGACGTTGAGGGTAGTGAGGAGTAGCGTCAGCCCGATGGTAAATATCACCTGGATCAGGATGGTGATCGGCAGGAGTAGCACCCACCAGGTCAGCGGTGAGCCGGAGAAAAGCGCCAGAATGAAAAAGACGGGCAGGGCGATGAGGAAATTGACCAGGTTGGACAATACACTGGAGATAGGAAGCACCTCACGAGGGAAGTAGACTTTTTTGATCAGGTGACCATTACTGACGATGCTGCCAGTGGCCTGGAAAACCGAGTCGTTGAAGAAATTCCAGGACAAAAGTCCACACAACAGAAATATGTGGTAGTAAGGGATGTCGTCGTCCCTGCGCAGGATAATGGTGAAGAGGATGGTGTAGACTATCATCATTAACAGGGGATTGAGCCATGACCAGACGATGCCCAGAGTAGAACTCTTGTAGCGTATCTTCAAGTCACGCACGACTAGATTATGGATCAACCCCCGATATTGCCATAGTTCGCGCAGGTGGCGCAGGATTTTCATATGACCTCCATCAAGTCTTTGGCGTGATGATGGTGCGGTAAATGGCGAGCAGATGCCGCCCGGCGCGGTCCCAGGAAAAGTGGCGAGCAGCCCGCTCTCGCAATCTATGTCCCAATTCGATACGCCGCTGCGGGTCATTCAGCAGGCCAGTGATGGCGTCGGCCATGGCGGCTGGATCACCGGTCTTCCCGGCGTACACACCCAGTGAGCCCAGGTACTCCCGGCTGACGGGGGTGTCGAATACAACGGTGGGCAGCGCCATCGCCATATAGTTAAGAATCTTGCCGCAGCCCTCGGTGGCGGAAAGTTTCGGGGCCACGGCGATGTCACCCAAAGCCAGGTAGGTCGGGATTTCCTCGTAAGGCACCTTGCCGGTGAGGGTGACCATGTCGGCCACTCCCAGGTCGGTTGCCATTTGTTGGTAGTGGGAGACGTTAGGGAAGCCCATGATCAGAAAATGCGTTTTTACCTCGCGCTGCTTGAGGATCTGTGCCGTCTTGACGAGAAGCGGCGCGCCCTGGTAGTCGGTGAGGAGCCCCAGATAGGCGACGACAGGACGGTCGAGCGGGATGCCCAGGGCTGCCTTGCGAACTGCAACCTCCCCAGAATCAAGCACGTCGGGCTGGAGAAAGTCCAGGTCTACGCAATCTGGCAGCGGGTGGATGCGACGGGCGCTGCAGTTGAAGTCGCGTTCCAGTAATAGAGTGCCTAGTTGACTACTGGTGATGATGACGTCGGCTAACTGGTCAATGCGCAGTTCCAACAGTCGTACCCAGCGGTACCACGGCCCTTCAGGGTCGAGAAAATGGTGGTCTACCATCTCACTGGTCATACTGCCCTGAAAGTCAAGCAGGAGTGGCACGCGCTGAATCCGGCTCAGAAAGTAACCGATAAAGGCACCCTCGTGCGTGTGAGCGTGGATAATGTCAAAGCGGCGGCGCAGTATGACCTTCAACCCGGTCCAGGCCAGGAAAATGTCAAAGGCGAGTTTGTGCAGCGAGGAACCGACCTCGTAATCGGCGCGCCAGGGCGTGGGCCGGGTGCGCACGATCTCCAGATCAGGCAGATCCCGCCCCAAATAGTAGGTAATGACGGTTACCTGATGGCCCAGTTTTTGAAGCACCCGCGCCTCCTCCAAAATGCGCACGTGGCCGCCATAGTCGGAGAAGAAGGAGGTGGGGGCGATCATCAAGATACGATACGTATTGGTCAATGTGCCTGACCTGCGGGGAATATAGAGATTGTAGTGCTACTTCCTGCCAGGGTGGTCTGGCTCTTTCTTCAACCGGGTGATCAAACGCTCGCCGAAGAACAGCCGCCCCATTTGCTCGCCTGCCGTGGCCACGTGTTCCGTACTGGTAGTGTCCTCTCTACCCCACGTACCTTGCTCCAGTTCTGCGATCCAGCGTTCCCGCCCCTCGGTGGCTGCGATGAAGACTTTTTCCAATCTCTCTGCATCGTTGCGAGTCAGCAGGTCGCGCAGGTGCACCAGTTCTCTCAGGAGGACGTTGAGCCGCAGCAGAACGTTCTCACAGTTGAGAAAGACGGAAGCGTAACGCTCGTGGACGTCGTCGGTGGGATCGGTGGCGGCTGCGAAACGGTGGTCGGCGAACTTGCGCATCTCATGCCATCCAGGGGTATCCACAGTGGCTCGCAGCAATGCGATAGCCAGCATGTTGGGCAGCCCCTCGACGCCCGCCTGTAGCCCATCATGCTCGGTGGTATCAATGAAGAAGGGATGGGCCTTGAGTGACTTGACCAGTCTGGCGAATGTATCAACCGCAACGCGGGAAATCCCGGCTGGCGTGATGAGGCAGTAGAGCGCTTCTCTCAGCAGATCAACGCTGGCTGCGTCAAGCCCATCCAGGGGTTCCAAACCGGCGACGGCCTGGTTGAGAACAGGATGGCCGCCGATGAAGAAGACGCCCTCCGGCAGGAGTTCATCAGCCCAGCGCATCACCGGGGCCTTGAGGCGTGCTGTGTCAGTGACGAGGCAACCGGGTTGGAGATGCGGCGCTATGGCGGTAAAAGTCTCGCGCATGGCAGCGAGCGGCACGGCAACGATGACCAGATCGGCGTCCTGACATGCCTGGCCTGGCCGCCGTTCCACCCGGTCGAAGGCTCCCCGGGCACGTGCCAGGTCGGCTGCTACGGCTTTGGCGTCATAGCCAACGATCTGGGGCGAATCTTTCTGGGCCTTTAACCCCAGAGCGATGGAGACGCTGATGCAGTTGGTACCTACGATCGCGACTTGTTTGAAATCCATTGTGGTATTCCCCTCACTTAATTCAGATTATCGGCCGCCTGCAGTGCGGCCAGCAATTGATCTTCCTCGGTCTGACAATCGGTTAGTCTGTCCTGGTGTCGGCGGATGAGAGCAACTGTGAGAACCGAACAGCCCGCATCCTGGGCCCAACGCGATCCCAACTCCGGGTGCCGGGTGTGGATGACAAAGGGACGACGCCAGCCTCTCGCCTCCCCCTGGCTCAAGCGGGCCAACAAGCGCGGTGACAAGTGCTCCAGGAGCACAAGGGCTGCTCGCTGCCACGCGGGTAGTCGAGCGGCGGCCTTGCCCACGTCGTGCAATAGTGCCGCTGCCAAAAGTTGCGGATTCGTGTGGTTGGCCTGGCGCAACGCATGGTATACTACCAGGGCGTGGCGTTGGTCCTGTACAGCCTGACGGAGGAAAAGCGCCTGTGCTTCTGGCGTCAAGATGCGTATTGCCTGTTCTACCTCCTCCTCTGATATCCGAGCGGTCAATGTCCACAGGAACTGTTTCACGCGGTAGCGGGCTGTATCTACCATATCAGCAGAGCCCGGATCATAAAATTCATGATTGGACTGATGAGCAACCCGAACAAACCCAATCTGGACAGGAGGTATAAGATCAACATCAGTCCTGCTCCCCCGAACCGCTCCATCCTATCCATCGCATCAGCCCACGTAGATGGCAGTAACCAGGCCAGGACGCGCGAGCCATCAAGCGGTGGGATGGGGATCAAGTTGAAGACCATCAAGGTCAAGTTAATGTAAATGAACTCGAGCAGGATGCTCTGTAGACTGATGACAGAAGCGCCGCCTGTGTAGAGGTTCAGCCAGCCCATCCGGAAAGGAATCGCGGCTAGCATGGCTATTATCAGGTTGGAAAGCGGGCCGGCTATGCTCACCAGAGCCCAACTGGCGCGCATATTCCCGCGCAGACGGTAGGGACTCACAGGCACCGGTTTCCCCCAACCGAAGCCAAAGAACGCCAAGGCCAGCGTACCGATGGGGTCCAGGTGGGCCAGTGGGTTGAGGGTTAGACGCCCGCGCAAGGCGGCCGTATCATCCCCCAGTCGGTAGGCCATCCAGGCATGGGCGTACTCATGGACTGGCATGCTGGTGAAGAACAAGATCGCCAGTGTGATGAGCCTGTCTGGGTTGAACATATTAAGCAATTCCAATGTCTTTACCTCCTCGGTCGTCGCAAGTGGCAGCCATTATAACATGGTTGCCAGAAAGGAGCGAACGGATAGTTGCTCCTCTCCCCCGATGATGATATAATTATTCTGGAGGATGCGATGGAATTAAGCCGAAGAGAAGTTGAACATATTGCCGAACTGGCCAGGCTGGCCCTGAGCGACGAAGAAGTGGACCTGTACCAAGAGCAACTTTCGGCCATTCTGGACTATTTTGAGCGGCTGCAGGAACTGGATACCGATGCTATCCCTCCTACGGCGACTGTCCTGCCGCTGCGCAGCGTGATGTGTGCCGACGAGCCACAATCTCCCTTTCCCCGCGAGGATATCCTGGCCAATGCTCCCGCTGATGAGGAGGGATGTTTCAAGGTGCCAGCGGTGCTGGAATAGGGGCGACGCGTGAAACTAGACCAATTGACCATCCACGAAGCGAACAAATATCTGGCCTCTGGGAAATTTACGGCAGTCGAACTGGTACAGGCTGTGATTGACCGTATTCTGGCGGTGGACAACGACGTCCAGGCGTACTTGACACTGATGCCGGAAGAAGCGCTGGCGCAGGCTCGCGCTGCCGACGAGCGCCGCGCCGCTGGCGAAGATGTCCCGCTGCTGGGTATCCCCCTGGCGATCAAGGACGTGCTCTGCACGAAGGGTATTCCCACCACCTGTGGCTCCCGTATACTGGAGAACTTTGTCCCGCCCTATGACAGTACTGCCGTAGCCCGCCTAAAGGCCGCTGGGGCGATCATTGTGGGCAAGACCAACACCGATGAGTTCGCTATGGGGTCGTCCACCGAAAATTCGGCCTTCTTTACCACGCATAACCCCTGGGATCTGAGCCGGGTGCCGGGTGGCAGCAGTGGCGGGAGTGGGGCGGCTGTCGCCGCCGGTGAGTGCCTGGGCGCGCTGGGCACCGATACCGGTGGCAGCGTGCGCCAGCCAGCGGCCCTCTGCGGTGTCGTCGGCCTCAAGCCAACCTATGGGCGGGTGAGCCGGTATGGACTGGTGGCTTTTGCCTCGTCGCTTGATCAGATCGGCGTGTTGACCAGGGATGTGACTGACGCGGCGCTGCTGCTGGGTATCATCGCTGGCCACGACTCTCGCGACTCCACCTCGATGGGCGTGCCGGTGCCGGATTATAACAACGGATTGCAGGAAAACAACGGATTGCAGGGGGTGCGTGTCGGTGTGCCGAAGGAATATTTTATTGAGGGGATGCAGCCGGAGGTGGAGACGGCAGTACGGGCTGCGGTAGATCAACTTGCCAGCCTGGGGGCCGAGATTATCAAGGTGAGCCTGCCTCATACCGACTATGCCCTGCCGGTCTACTATATCATCGCGCAGGCCGAGGCTAGCGCCAACCTGGCCCGCTACGACGGCGTGCGCTACGGCTTGCGGGTGGGCGACGACAGTCTGATCGAGATGTACAAGGCCAGCCGCGGGCGGGGTTTTGGGTCGGAGGTCAAGCGGCGTATTATGCTGGGCACCTATACTCTCTCCGCTGGTTACTATGATGCCTATTACCTCAAGGCGCAGAAGGTGCGTACCCTCATCAAGGCTGACTTTGACGCCGCCTTTGAGCAGGTGGATGTCATCGTCGCTCCCACCAGCCCCACCACCGCCTTCCGCATCGGCGAGAAAGCCGACGACCCGCTGCAGATGTATCTCTCTGATGTCTTTACCCTTTCGATGAACCTGGCGGGTATCTGTGGGCTGAGCCTACCCTGTGGCTTTGACACTGACGGCCTGCCCATCGGCGTGCAGGTGATAGGGCCTGCTTTCGGGGAAGAGGCTGCCCTGCGCGTGGCCTACGCTTATGAGCAGGCGACGGAGTGGCACACATGGAGGCCACCGCTGAGGAGGTAAATCATGAGTGACTCTTGAAGCCAATACGAGGATAGGTTGGGCCAGAAACTGACTACCAATTTACCAATCCAGGAGCAACTATGAAAGGCATCATCACCATCGCCGGATACGGCACCCGTTTCCTGCCGGCATCCAAAGCGGTTCCCAAAGAGATGCTACCCATCGCTGGCATCCCACTGATCCAGTACCACGTCGAGGGGCTGGTCGCGGCGGGCATCACCCAGATCATCGTCGTCGTGCGCGGGGGGAGCGAGGTGGTCCAGCACCACTTTGCACCCAGTCCTGACCTGGAGCGACACCTGGAGGCGTCGGGCAAACAGACGCTGCTGGAGGATATGCGGCGCATCTCGCGTATGGCCGAGATCGTCTTTGTGCGCCAGCCCGAGACGCTGCCCTACGGCAACGCCTCTCCTGCTCTGGCCGCCCGCTCCTGGCTGACCCCCGGCGAACCGTTTTACTATATGTTCGGCGATGACATTATCGTCGGCGACGTGCCAGTGCCGCAGCAGATGTTAGAACCGTTCAACAAGTTCCGGCCGGCAGCCGTCCTCGCCACGCAGAGCGTGCCGGACGAGGAGACCCACCTGTACGGCTGCATCGAGTTCAAGCCTGGCTCCAGGAACGAGATGGCGCGCATCAAGGAAAAGCCTGCGCCTGGCACCGCCCCCTCCAACTGGGTGCAGATTGGCCACTTTATCTTTACGCCGCAAGTGTTCGACGTACTGGATAACCTGAAGCCGGGGCACGGAGGCGAACTGTGGCTGGCTGACGCGGTGGATCGGCTGGCAGCGCGCGCGTCTGTCATCGTGCAGCCCATCGAGGGTTTGTGGATGGCCGCTGGAGACCCGTTGCGTCAACTGAAGGCCAGCATCGAGATGAGCCTGCGGCGCGAGGATATGCGGGACGGCCTGGTCGCCTACCTGCGGGCACTCGAGTTGTGACGATGTCGGGTGCTGTCGTCGAGTGCTACGCATCCACCCGCTACCCCGAGCGCCCGCACACTTTTCTCTGGGAGGGAGAACGAGTGACGGTGAAAGCAGTCGAGCGCAGTTGGCGCACACCGGCAGGCCTGGTCTTCCGCGTCCGCATCGCCGGCGGTCGCTGTTTTGTCCTGACCTATGACGAGGCTGCCGATGCCTGGAACGTTCGACCGTTACTGCCGTAACCTCGTGCTTCCGACCATCTGTTGGTTTTGACCCAGGCGGGGAGAGTAAACGTGCCCCGGATCAACGAACTATGGCAATCCTGATCGGTATTCTCATTTCTCTCATCGTCGGCCTCCTGCCGATGGTCGTCTATGCGCTCATTTTGTGGTGGTTCGACCGCTACGAGAAGGAGCCGCTGGGGCTGCTGATCACTGCCTTCCTGTGGGGCGCGATTCCCGCTGTCATCTTCTCCCTCATTGCCGAACTGGCCCTGGATATCCCCATTTCCTATCTCGTCGAACCGGTGACCGCCAACCTGGTTGGAGCAACTGTGATCGCCCCTATCGCCGAGGAGATCTTCAAAGGGGTGGCGCTGCTACTGCTGCTGATCTTTTTCCGCAAAGAGATTGACAGCCCCCTCGATGGCATCATCTACGGCGGACTGGTGGGTTTCGGCTTTGCTGCTGTGGAGAACGTGTTTTACTTTGTTTCGACTTTTCTGGAATCCGGTCTGTACAGCCTTGCTCTGCTGGCAGTGTTTCGCGCTTTTCTCTTTGGCCTCAACCATGCCATGTTCACCGGCTTGGCCGGGTTAGGGCTGGCTCTGGCACGCACATCACCCAACATTCTGGTAAAGGTCGGAGCGCCCAGCGCAGGCTTGTTGTCGGGGATGATGGCTCACACTATTCACAACAGCAGCGTGATGTTGGGCGCCGAGTTGTATTGGCCTTGCTTATTCACTTTCGTCTCCGACTGGGGTGGTGTGCTGATATTGCTCGTTATCGTCGTATGGGCATCGGTGCAGGAGCAGCGTTGGATTGCCACATTCCTGGCCGACGAGGTGGAACAGGGCACACTGAGCCAGGGGGACTATGCCGTGGTGTGCTCCTACGCCAGGCGGGTGGCGGTGCGGGCGAACGCTTTGTTCGGTGGTGACTTTGGGCGCTGGTGGGGCCTGGGGCATTACTATCGCCTGGCGACAGAACTGGCCTTCAGCAAGTACCGTCTGACCCGTTTCGCTGGGGAGAAGGACACGCGGGCACGTGTCGCGCAGTTGCGACGACAGGTGCGAGAAATGGCAAATGACCAACGACAAATAACCCAAGCGTGAATATCTGTCATACGTTACGTTTCATACACCAAGACAGTGACATAGAAAAAACCAGGGTTCCGGCCTTGTCCGGCGACCCTGGTTTTTTGTTGACGGGAGTGGATGGGAGTCGAACCCACCGCGGCCCGCTCTGCGCGGCCCGCCACCGGTTTTGAAGACCGGGGAAGCCACCGGGCCCCAACCACCCCCATGAACGTGTTGCGTGTGTTGTATGACAAGGATAGCGCAACTTGCGCGATTAGTCAAGTCAGCGCATTAGGTCAGACGTAACTATAAGCAGGTCTTTCAGGTGATGTGAACACACATGCTGTGTGATTAGCCAGGCCAGACCTGACAGGAGCGTGTTATGGATCGCATAGGTCAGTAACCAGGCTACAGCCACTAACGTGCAGCCGTTGTCCCCTTTCGCTCATACCGCCGGAAGATGGCGTAATATACCAGCGTCCCTACGAAGAAGAACGGGATGGTTAGCAGGTAAACGGTAGAGTAGCCCCAACGGAGGATCAACCGGCCGGCCAGTGCTCCGGCTGCAGCCCCCGCCAGGCTCTGCGCCACGCCCGAGCCCCGGCCGGCCAGACTAGTCACGCGTACGCGTTGGTTTTCGGGGATGAGCACCATCTGGAAGGCCCGCGTTGCGGGAATGGTCATATTCCACAGTGCACCCCATGCGTAGTAGAAAGGCACCGCCAGCCCGAGGGAGGGAGACAGGGCCAGGCCAGCCAGGAAAGGCAAGAAGGCCAGTCGCAAGCCGGTCACTGTGCGCACCTGCCCCCAGCGCTGCGTCAGTCCCGGCACCAGGAACGTGACGGCGAAAGCGATCATCTTGGAGCCCGCGAAGATCAGGCCGATCGTGCCTGTCTCGGCTCCCAGCCGTTCTTTGAAGAAGAGGTTGAGAAAAGGCAGAATCGTCCCCTCGCCGAGTGCAAGCAGGACGGCCACTGCTGTGAAGACAGCGATTTGGCCACTCACGACTCGCGAGGAAGTGAGAGGTTGTTCTATGCTCTCACCCTGCCGCTGCTTCTTCTCCGGGGGGAGGAACAGCAGTGGCAGGAGCCCCAGGCCGTAGCAACCGGCGCCGGCCAGCAGCGCGAAGCGGTAGGCCGGTATACCCTCTGGCTGTGCCCCCGTTAGCGTAGCGTAGAAGCCTGGCAGCATCCCTGCTATGGCGTTTCCCAACGTACCGGTTGCCAGCCAGGTGGCGGCAACGATGCTAAAAAGATGTGTACGCTTCTCTTCCCGGCTATAGTCGGCCAGGAGAGGATTGTAGGCCACGTGCCAGAGGGGGAAACCGATGCCAGCGACCACGGTGGATACCAGCAGTCCGGCGTAACCGGTCAGCAGCGAGCGGGCCGCCAGCCCCAATCCGCTCATCGCTACGCCGATGCGGAGCAGCCAGCGCCGTGACACGCGGTCGCCTAGGAGCCCCAGCGCCAGCGCCGTCAACATGGTCGCCAGCGCCGTCACCGAAGCCAGGTCGCCGATGAAGACCTCGCCGTATCCCAACCGCTTGAGGTAGAGATTGAACAGTACGACGAAGGGCGCAAACCCCGGGCTGATGAGGAGGCAACTGAGCAACAACAGTTTGGCCGGGCGTGAAAACCCCCTCACATCCCGGACGTAGCCAGAGACTCTCTCTGGGATATGCTGATGTGGTTTCATCGTTCTTCGTTTGCAATCACCCGCTCTGCGCCAGCGTAGACGCGGAAACTGCGCCGTCGCGTGTAACCGATCAGCGTGATGGACCAGGCCTGCGCCAGTTGGATCGAGAGCGAGGTTGGAGAGGTTTGCGAGATGATGATGGGGATTCCCATCCGCGTCGCCTTGTTCACCATCTCGGAAGTGAGACGCCCAGTGGTGAGCAGAATGTGGTCGTGTGTCGGCCAGCCCTGCCGCAGGCATAAGCCCGAGATTTTGTCCAGCGTATTGTGGCGGCCTATGTCCTCCGCCACGCACAATAGTTGCTCCCCATTGGCCAATGCTGCCCCGTGAATCCCTCCCGCCCGGCGATAGAGCGCGGCCACCTGTGAGAACTCTTGCATCAACTGTGTCACTTGCTGCGGAGTGAGACGCAAGTCCGATTCGACATGGTGCTGCGCACTGGTCATATTTTCAAAGGTGGTGCCGCCAGAGCAGCCGGAGGTGATGACCCGCAGTCGGGGGGTCTCAATATCGTGCTCGAGCCAGACGTCCACACACTGGTCTCCGCCACACAACTCGATCACCGCCACCTCGTCCAGCCCTTTGATCAGCCCTTCGTTGAACAGAAAGCCCAGTGCCAGTTCCTCCAACTGGGTTGGTGTGCACATCAGGCTGACCAATGGCCGGCCGTTCACGTGGAGGGTGATCACCTCCTCCACAGGCACAACGCCGCGCACTGGCCTCCACTCGGCATCATAGTAGCCGGTGTACGTGACGGTATATGCACCTGCTTCGGTCATTCTATGCCCTGTTCAACATCCGCAGCACTCGCTCGGCCACTGCTTCAGCGGTAAAGCCGAACTGCTCCACCAGTACTGTGTGGGGAGCCGAGGCCCCGAAACGATCCAAACCCATTGTGTCGCCGGCCGGACCGACGTATTTTTCCCACCCCGACGTTATGCCGGCCTCAATCGCCAACCGGGCCGTCACTTGTGGTGGCAACACCGACTCCCGATACGAGGCTGGTTGTGTCTCAAAGAGTTCCCAACTGGGCATACTCACTACTCGCACTGCTATCCCCTTTTGTGCCAGCAAGTCTCGTGCTTCCAGCGCCAGGTGCACCTCAGAGCCACTGGCAATGAGCAGCACGCTGGGAATGCCAGAACTATCGGCCAGGACGTAGGCCCCACGGGCGACCTTCTTGGCCGGGTTATGCATAGTCTCGAACAGCACAGGCAACTTTTGGCGGGTGAGGGCCAAGGCGGTGGGGCCATCCCGGCGCTCCAGTGCCACGCGCCAGGCCGCGGCGGTCTCGTTACTGTCGGCCGGGCGAATGAGAACCAGGTTGGGAATGGCCCGCAACGCTGCCAATTGTTCGATCGGCTGGTGGGTCGGTCCATCCTCGCCGATCCAGGCCGAGTCGTGAGTCCAGACGTAGACGACCGACAGGCCCATCATTGCCGCCAATCGCACCGGTGGGCGCATATAGTCCGAAAAGACCAGGAAGGTGCCGCCGTAGGGGAACACACCGCCGTGCAGCGCCAGCCCATTGAGGATAGACCCCATTGCATGCTCGCGCACGCCAAAGCGGAGATTGCGTCCGGCAGGGGTTTCACGCTGAAAGTCGCCCAAGTCCTTGAGAAGTGTGACGTTGGAGGGGGCCAGGTCGGCCGAACCGCCAATGAGCGTGGGCAGGGTCTGGGCGAGCGCGTTCAGCACTGCGCCCGAGGCTTTGCGTGTGGCCAGCGGCCCGTCGGCGGGGGCGAATGTGGGCAGCGCGTTCTCCCATCCATCAGGTAACTTGCCTGCCCACAGCGTGTCCAAAAGTGCCGCCTCTTTGGGGTATATCGTACGATAACGCTCAAAGGTTTCACGCCATTGGGCCTCTGCCTGCCGCCCGTGCTCGACTGCCTGCCGGAACGCCGCTAACGCTTTCTCGGGGATGAAAAAGTGGGCGTCGGGCGGCCAGCCCAGTGCATCTTTTGTCAGCCGCACCTCTTCCTCACCAAGCGGCGCGCCGTGGGCGCCGGCTGTATCTTGCTTGTTGGGGCTGCCATAGGCGATGTGGGTATGACAGACGATGAGCGAAGGGCGCTCTGTCTCCTCCTGCGCAGCGCGGATAGCCGTCTCAATGCCATCCGAGTCGTATCCATCTACTTCCTGCGCGTGCCAGCCGTAGGCACGGAAACGAGATGGAACGTCTTCGGTAAAGGTCAGGTCGGTGGGGCCCTCGATGGAGATCTCGTTGTCGTCGTAAAGGTAGATGAGTTTGCCCAGTCCCAGGTGGCCGGCCAGGGATGCCGCCTCGTGGCTCACCCCCTCCATCAGGTCACCGTCGGAGACAATGGCGTAGGTAAAATGGTCAAAGATGGGGAAGCCAGGCCGGTTGAAAGTGGCGGCCAGGAAAGACTCGGCAATCGCCATTCCTACTCCGGTGGCAAAGCCCTGCCCCAGGGGACCGGTGGTCATTTCGACGCCGGGGGTCAGATCATACTCAGGATGACCCGGGGTGCGGCTGTTCCACTGGCGGAAATTCTTGATTTCCTCCAAAGGCAGGTCGTAGCCGGTTAGGTGGAGCATGCTATAGAGCAGCATTGAGCCGTGCCCGGCTGAAAGGACGAACCGGTCGCGGTCGGGCCAGGTGGGGTTGGCTGGATTGTGCTTGAGGAGGCGCGTCCAAAGGACGTAGGCTATGTCTGCCACTCCCATTGGCATACCCGGGTGACCGGATTTGGCTTTCTGCACGCCGTCCATCACCAATGTGCGGATGGTGTTGATGCACAGTTGATCAAGTTCGGTGCTCATCTCGGTTCCTTTCGTCGTGTTATCATCCAGTCATGGGGGGCTCCCCTATTGTACTCACAAAGGCAATAGTGGCAAGACAAGAACGGGCCGTCCCCGTGCAGGGAACGACCCGTCTACGTGGTCAGATACCTGATGTTATTCGCTCATGATGATAACCGAAACGGCTCCATCCTCGGTACTCAGCGCAATGGTGACCACACGCTCGTCCTTGGTGTAACTCAACATCGCGGTGTCCGAAGTGATAAAGGTATCGCCCGTATCACTCCAGCCATTGGCCTCCATCTGCTCCTGATAAAAAGCCAGCACATCGTCAAGGGGGCTGGCCGAGGTGTACATCGTCATACCGCCCATCGTGGTCATATCAGTCGCATCCGACATGATGGGGAACTCGCTTTCTGTGATCTCGCAGCCGGGTGGCGGTTCGATAGTGATGGGCACGTTGACGTCGCTTATCTCGTATTCCCATTCAATGTGTCCCTCGTCTTCTGTGGCGGGGTCTTTGCCGTCAGCCTCCAGTATGTACCTGACGACATAGTCCCCGTCCACCGCCACCCATACCTCACCCTCGGCGTGAGCAAAGCCAGCCCAGGCCACCCCAGTTTCATCAAAAGTATAGTGGCTGCATAGGATGCCGTTGACCTGCTCGTCAGGCCAGACACGGCGGGCGTTCTCCAGACCGCCGATGACATCCTCAGGTGCAAAGATTTCCATGTCCATCGCATCGCTTTCTTCGGCTGACGTGGACATACACTGGCCTTCTCCAAAGAGGATGTATTGCTTGTCGCCAATGTATACGATTTCAAAATCTTCCTCTGTGTCGGCGACTTGCATCACGATGCGCTGGGCAAACGGGTCGCGCACATACTCTGTGTTCATTTCATAAGTCGCGTGCTCTGCCTCGCCACCTGTGGTACCATCGAAAGTCATCTTAAAGTAGCCCCGGTAACTATCCAGGCTTTCCAGGCCGCTGGTGACAGATGACAGGCTAAACTCCTCCTCGGTTTCCTCACTGCCAGCGGGTGCCTCGGTCGGCGGTAGTGCTTCCGCACCGCCGGATGGCGCTTCGGTTGGCGGTAGTGCTTCCGCACCGCCGGATGGCGCGTCAGTTGGTGGTGGTGCTTCCTCGCCGCCTCCACCCAGCCCACAAGCCAGCGTCAAGCCGAGCACCAAACTCAACGGAAAAAGTATTTTGAACAATCTGGTCATCATACACCTCCCTGGTCGTATTTGGGATAGATTATCCCATAACCGCTTTTCCTGTCAAGTGTGGGACGCGGCCGCGCCGGCCTCTTATCCAGGCCGGCGCGGGAACGAGCAAGCGTAATCCGCAGGATCACGCCACTCGGCCGAATATGCGATGTCTGAGATGTTAATGGTGAGAATGTGTAGACTATCCGATCAACAAGTTACCTGAACAGTAGTATGACTAACGAGAGACCAACTACCACAAGTGCAGTGGCCGGAAGAACGCGGGCCAAGGGTTGGATAGATCCGAGAGGACTGGTGTCTGGGTGCAGCATTTTTTCTTCTCCTTGCGCGTTGGCGAAGATAATGACTGGTAGGCTCTATGCGGCGTACAGGCCACCTTCATATTATCATTATCTGGCTGTTCTCTCAATAGGCTTTTTGTACCATTCTTTGGTGCTGATTGCACTTTTGTGTATGGTGTGATACACTCTCCACGATGCGAAAGCCACAAGATGGACGAGAGAGACGAAAGGTTTTCGTGCGTTTTGCACCCTTTTGTATCCTTTGAATCAGCAGTCAAAACATGGGGTTGATCGAAAGGAGCAAACAGTGGAAAAAGAAGCACACTGCAACTGCAAGTCCGGCTGTCGAGACGGGCGCTGTCCTTGTCTCGGGAACAACGAGCCTTGTGACGAAAACTGTACTTGTACGGATTGCCACAACCCACTGAACGGCGTGGACGTGGATGCTCTATCCGTCTGCGCCATCCAGAACATTGAGAAGTACAAAGCCCTTTCGGAAAAAGATCTAGCGAAAGAGTACGAACTACCTTGTGGATGTGAAACAGTCCCACTCAGGCAACTTCTCAATGATTATGCGTGCCAGGAATGTGGCGAGGTGTACTGGTACTCTTTCTGCTGGGAGGGTGTCGTTCAGAATAACTGCACCTGGCACTGTGAGATATGCGGTGAATGTAGAGATTGGCGGGAATGGCACTGCGAGCGCTGCAACAAGTGTACGTATGGTGTCACTTTTCCGTGTCAGCATTGTGGGGCCGAAGGGCCTCACGCCAGGATGTTTTGAACAGCGGGTTGAACATGTCCCAATCTCTATTCAGTCCAGACATCCTGGGCGATGGCTCTATACCCCAGGTAGATGTCTATACCGACGGCGGCTGCGACCCCAACCCCGGCCCCGGCGGTTGGGGCGTTATCATCCGCTGGTCTGACCGGGAGTGGGTGCTCAGCGGCAACGACCCTGACACTACCAACAACCGCATGGAACTTTGCGCAGCAGCGGCAGCGCTGGTACTGCTAGAGGGTCTACTCGGTCGCTGCCAGGTGAATCTCCATACCGATTCCCAGTACCTGCGTCAGGGCATTACCGAGTGGATAGATGGCTGGGTGAGCCGTGGCTGGCGTACCAGCGATAAACAACCGGTCAAGAACCAGGACCTGTGGCGTGTGCTCCACCGGCTGGCCCAGGCGCACGACGTGACCTGGCACTGGCTCAAGGGGCACGCCGGGCACCCCCTCAACGAGCGGGCCGACCGGCTGGCAGCCGAGGCATTGCGGGCGCTCCACCGTGGGCCGGGCGCGCCCGACGCGCATCAACCCCCTGCCGATGACCGGCCCAGCGTTGAAATCTGTGTCAAGGCCTCCTGCCGTGGCGCTCAGCGGCAGGGTGGCTGGGGGGCCGTGTTACGTTTGGACGAGCACGCCAAATCCCTCAGTGGTGGCGAGCCCGCGACCACGGCCAACGCCATGCTCATCCGTGGCGCGGCCGAAGCGCTGCGGGCGTTGACCAAGCCGTGCCGCGTGACTCTCTACTCCGACGCCAACTACCTGGTCAATGGCGCTTCACGCTGGGTAAAGGGTTGGCAGGCTCGCGGCTGGCAGACCAGGGACGGCAAGCCGGTCGGCAATCGGGCTGAGTGGGAAGCGCTTTTGGAAGCCGCCCGTCCGCACCATGTCACCTGGTTGCTGGCCCAGGGAGACGCTGCTCCCGCCGACCTGACCTGGGCTGGCGAGTTGGCAGCCCGGGCTGCCCATTCGGGGGAGGCGGACAAAGAGTAATGAGAAAACGGCGGTGTTAGGATCTGTGCGCAGGCGCGCTTGCTTTTTTTCACATCTCTGGTAGACTCTCATTCCGCCGCCCACCAGGCGGCGATTTTGGAATGGAGGGATGGGGCGGGGATGGGACGCTTGTGGCGTTGTCTGCTTCTGATGTGCTTGTGTGTGCTGTGCATTGCGACTGCTTGCGCGCGCCCTGCGCCGGGGCAATTGCACGAGGAGGGTGGAGCCGCCGGACAGGTGGTGGCTTCTGCACCGGCTGCTCGTGTGGCCATTTCCACTTTAGCCTCCTCTCCCTCGCCTGCCTATCCTGGTACCTACACAGGTACGCCCACACCCAACCCGACGTTAGCCAGCCACTTTGATACGGGCGTGGAATCTTATATCGTGCAGCCCGGCGAGACGCTGGGCCTGATCGCCGCCGTGTTCGGTTGCACTGTCGAGGAGATCGTCGCCGCTAGCGGTCTGCTCGACGAGGACAGCATCAGCATCGGCCAGACGCTCATCATCCCCATCGCCGCCACCGAGACTGGCCCGGCCCTCAAATTGGTCCCCGATAGCGAACTGGTCTACGGTCCGGCCTATATCCACTTTGACCTGGAGGGTTTTGTGGCTGGGCAGGGGGGTTACCTGACGGACTATGCCGAGGAGGTGGAGGGCCACCTGCTCACAGGGGCAGAGATTGTGCAACTCGTGTCGTGGCGCTTTGGCGTGGGACCACGGGTGTTACTGGCGCTTTTGGAACTGCAGGCCGGGTGGGTCACCGATCCACAGCCCGCTGCCGGGACGCTCGTCTATCCATTGGGCCACGTCCAGGAATACCACGAGGGGCTGTTCCAGCAACTGGGTGGGGCGGCAGTGTGGCTCAACGAGGGTTACTACGGCTGGAAGCGGGGCGACAGTGTGACGGTGCGTTTGACCGATGGGAGCCGTGCCGCCATTGCGCCGGGGCTCAACCCAGGTACTGCTGGTGTGCAGAACTGCCTAGCCGAACTCTCCATCACCTGGGACGAGTGGCTGGCGCTGACCGGCCCTGATGGTTTTCTGGCTGTCTACGAGTCTCTTTTCGGTAATCCCTTTGCCTACGCGGTGCACCCGCTGTTGCCGCCCGACCTAGTGCAGCCCGAGTTGCGGCTGCCGTGGGAGTCTGGACACACATGGTACTTTACCGGTGGCCCACATGGGGGTTGGGGAAGTGGCAGTGGCCGCGCTGCGCTCGACTTTGTGCCGGGCGACGAGGCGCTGGGCTGCGCGCCCGCGACTGAGTGGGTCACGGCCTCCGCGCCTGGACTGGTGCTGCGCAGCGAGAATGGCGAGGTGTGGGTGGACCTGGACGGCGATGGCTTTGAGCAGAGTGGGTGGGTGCTGCTCTACCTGCACATTCACGCTAAAGACCGCGTCGAACCGGGCACCTACCTGCAGCGCGGGCAGCGCATTGGACATCCTTCCTGTGAAGGGGGGGCCTCCGACGCGACGCACCTCCACTTTGCCCGCCGCTACAACGGCGAGTGGATCCCTGCCGGCAGCGGGTCAGTGCCGATGGTGCTTTCGGGCTGGACGGCCAACGAGGATGTGATGCCCTATGATGGCACGCTGACCCGGGGCGACGAGGTACGCACTGCCTACGAGTGCTGGGAGGATGACCTCAACGGCCTGGTTTCCGACAATTATGGGCCGTAGGGCGCATAAATAACCTGGTCGAAAGCAGGCTGGTTCCATAAATCCGTGTCTTGGCTGGCTACCATAAAGGGCCCGCACCAGTTGTTAGTGGCGTGGGCGGCTTGGCCGTTCCAGGCTCACTCCAGAATCCTTAGAAACAGTGGGGTAAAGGCCAACGATACTGTAGCCATCAACTGCACCAGGATGTCAAGGGTGGGGCCAGCGGTGTCTTTGAGCGGGTCGCCCACCGTATCGCCAATGACGCTGGCCTGGTGTGCCAACGAGCCTTTGCCGCCCAATTCTCCTGCCTCGATCATCTTCTTGGCGTTATCCCAGGCACCGCCAGCGTTGGCCATAAAGAGGGCTAGGAAGATGCCACAGACAATACACCCGGCCAGGAGTCCGGCCAATGCTTCCCGGCCCAGGACCAAGACGGTGATAAAGGGGACACTGATGGCCAGCAGGCAGGGTAACGCCAACCGGCCCAGGGCACCCTGGGTGGCAATGTCCACACAGCGGCTATAGTCTGGTGGGTTCTTCCCTGCCATCAAACCGCGAATCTCCCGAAACTGTCGCCGCACCTCGACGACGATCAACTGGGCCGTTCGGTCCACTGACTTGATCACCAATGCCGAAAAGAGCGCCGGTAGCACCCCGCCGATCAACAACCCGGCCATCACTTTGGGATCCCGGATGTCGAGGTGCGTGATGTGGGCTGCTTCCGAGTAGGCGGTAAGCAGGGAAAGGGCCGCGGCGGCGGTGGCACTGGCGGCGAAGGATTTGCCGATGGCGGCTGTGGTATTGCCTACCGCGTCCAGGCGGTCGGTGATATCCCGCGTTTTTGGGGGCTGACTGCTCATCTGAGCGATGCCGCCCGCGTTGTCGGCGATGGGACCGTATGCATCCAGTGACAGGTTGATCCCCAGAATGGAGAGCATCCCTAATCCAGAGAGGGCGATGCCGTATAGCCCGGCGAAGTGATGGGCCACGACCAAACCCAGGCCCAGTAGGATCATAGAGAGCACGGTACTTTCCATGCCTACGGCCAAGCCAGCGATGATGTTGTTCGCTGCCCCGGCCTCGCTGGAGACGACGATGGAGCGAAGCGGTTTCCCGTATGTATAGTATTCAGTGTTCAGACCGATGAGTACCCCCACCACCAGACCGGACGTGGCTGCATAAAAGGGGGCCATATCTCCCAGATAAAAGCGGGAGAGGAGCAGGATGCCGAGCAGCGAGAGGAGCCCGCTGGTCAGCAGTCCTACTTTCAAGAGTGACTCCGGCCGGATTACGTCTTTGCGGGCCAGCGTCTTTACCACCAGGACACCCAGTGCCGACGCCAGGCTGCCCATGGCCACCAGCAACAGGGGGAAAACAAAACCTTTTTCACCCAGGTACAGTCCACCGGCGCTCTGTGCTGTAGCCCCGATAATGAGAGAGGTCACAATTGTATCGGTGTATGACTGGTTCAGATCCGATCCTAACCCGGCCACGTCGCCCACGTTGTCACCCACCAGGTCGGCGATCACGGCGGCGTTACGTGGGTCATCCTCTGGGATGCCAACCTCTACTTTGCCTACCAGGTCGGCTCCCATATCCGCCGCCTTGGTAAAGATGCCGCCCCCAATGCGGATGAAAATGGCCACGAAACTGGCCCCCATCGAGTAGCCAGTGATGACCGTCAGGGGGTCGGGGGTGGAGGGCAGGAGATCGAAGAGCAGATATACCCCCGAAACGCCCAACATCCCCAGGCTGACTACCGCCATGCCCATCACTGCCCCTCCAGAAAAAGCCACGTGCAGGGCTTGGCTCAGGCCGCCACTGGCGGCAAACGTGACGCGCCCATTGGCCCGGGTGGCGATGCTCATACCGATGAAGCCAGAGAGGGCAGCACAAACCACCCCGATGATGAAGGTGGATGCGATGTACACGTTCAATACCAGGGTCAGGAAAACGGCAAAGACCAGGGCGGTCAGCCCCATGACACGATACTCGCGCTGCATAAAGGTCGTCGCCCCGGCCTGGATAGCGCGGGAGATGGTGGTGATTTCCGGCGGGCCTGGGTTGTTTTTCAGGGTGCTGTAGGCCAGGTAGAGGCTAAAGAGTAGCCCCAGGAGGCCCACGCTGGGGACGATGAGTAGAGTGGTGATACCGTTCACGTTGGTTTGCTCCTTACTATAGGGTCGTCGCTGCTGTTTTTATCCAATTCCGATCCAGATTATAGCCAGTATTTGCGCCAACGCCAGTTGGCCGATAGGAGTTGATCATCCGTGCCGGTCAAGCGCCAACATCCTGACCGAACTTTTCGCACAGCGCGTCACGGTCGGCCGCGGCGGGCACGTATTTGCTCATCAGGCGGATGGCCCCCTGGCGGCAGACGTCCTGACACTGCCCGCAATAGGCACAGCGGTCGTGGTAGTGGATCAGTTGGAACTTTTCACGGCTCTCGCGCTCCAGTTCTAGTGCAAAGGCCGGGCAATCGCGCACGCATGCTCCACACCCCGTGCACAATGCTGGCTCGACGGTCACCTTGCCCCGGAAGTAGGGAGGTGATTCCAGTGGCGCAAAGGGAAAGCGCACCGTGATCGGCTGGGTGAACAGGGTACGCCACAGTTCCGGTAGCAGATAGACTAGTGAATGAAGACGAGACATCTTTATCCAACTCCGACCCAAATTATGACCAACATTTGTAGTAATGCCAGCGGCGCTAACACCAGCCAGCCGAGCCGCGCCAGTTGGTCAATGCGCAGGCGGGCGTAGAGCACGCTCGCGACTGAGAGCGCCAGCAGGATAAGCACTGCCTTGATGGTGAAGACCAACACGCCCGGGAGGGCCAACCCGATGCTGCAGCCGCCGAGGAAGAGATTGACCAGCAGGAAAATG
This sequence comes from Chloroflexota bacterium, assembly GCA_034189605.1. Lineage (GTDB taxonomy): Bacteria > Chloroflexota > Anaerolineae > B4-G1 > B4-G1 > JAUWNP01. Next base: position 71,287 of record JAXHUO010000007.1, on the reverse strand, counting down.
CCGACCACCATCTGCATATGCAGCGTGAGGTGCCACAGGGCCAGTTTGCGCCCACTGAACTCTGTCAGCGGGCCGGCACCAATCTCTGATTTGGCCTTGGGAATGTCAAAGGGAGATCGCTTTAGTTTGCCGATCAGCCCGACGAGCGCCAGCAGGAAGCCCAGGGGCTGCACAAGCACCATCCAGGCTGTCTGCGACTGCTGCGCGGCGATGCGCGAGATAGACCATGAGCCACTGAGGATGGCCGGACCGCTGAGTGCCATCAGGAAAGGCACCTCGTAGGCAAAGTATTGTAGCAGCGAGCGGCTGCCGCCGACGACGCTGAACACGCTAACGGAGAGCCAGCCAGCCAGAAAGTAGGCCAGCGCCGGGATGCTGAGCAGGAAGAGCACCACGATCAAATCACCCTCAAAGGCGCTGGTCGTCCGTCCACCGACGGGGATATACAGCACAGCGGTCAGCACCGTTGCCAGTGACACCAGCGGCAGCGCCGCGCAAGCCCCCTCGTGGGCCCCGGTGGGCAATACATCTTCTTTGGCCATTAACTTGATGAAATCGGCCAGCGGCTGGAACCAGGGCGGCCCGATGCGTCCCTGCAAGCGGGCTGCCACCCGCCGATCAATCCACTGGAAGGTCAATGCGCAGACAAAGAGAAATCCAAAGCCGGGGAAGATAAACAGCGCGAACAAGGCAGATAACCAGTCAGTCATATTTTTATCTCTCTTACCGGTCAGCACAGGCAATGCACAGGTCCACCCCAGCCAGCACGGTGGGCACATCGGCGGTGTTGACGTCGCGCAGTTGGTCGGGCAGAGTGCTCAGCGCCGGCAGCGTGGGTGTGCGTATCTTGACCCGCGCCGGCCTGTCGCTGCCGTCGCTGCGAATGTAGTAAATCACCTCGCCGCGCGGCGCTTCGGCGCGGCTGACTACCTCGCCGGGCGGCACGCGCCGGCGAGCGCGCACCGTAGTCGAGCCATCTGGCAGTCCAGCCAGCAGTTGCCGGCACATGTGCAGGCTCTCAATGGTTTCCGGCACGCGCACCATCGTGCGTGCCCACACGTCTCCCTCCTCGGCGGTAATGACCCGGAAGTCGAGCCGGTCGTAGGCGGCGTAGGGCGCGTCGCGCCGCAGGTCCACATCCACACCCGATGCACGCGCTATGGGGCCGACTACGCAGTAACGGCGCACTTGCTCGGCCGAGAGATGGCCCACGTTGCGCGTGCGCACCTGGAAAGTGCGCTCGTGCTGGATCACGCCCAGCAGGGTCTCAATCCGCTGTTCCAACTCATCGAGTCGCTCCAGGATCGAATCCACTTGCGCCTCATCTACGTCAATGCGCACGCCGCCGATGACGTTGACAGCGTGGGCCACGCGCCCGCCGGAGAGTTCCTCTACAATGTCAAGCACGATCTCGCGGTCGCGCCAGGCGTACATAAATATGGTGGTAAAGCCCACGTTCTCAGCCAACACGCCTAACCAGAGCAGGTGGCTGTGAATGCGCTCCAGTTCGCACAGCAGTGTGCGCAGGTAGAGCGCCCGCGGAGGGACTTGTAGCCCCAACAGCGCCTCGACCCCCTGACAATAGGTGGTAGTGTGGATGTGCGAGCAGATGCCGCAGACGCGCTCCACCACGTGCACGTTCTGCACGTAATTGCGGTCCTGGCAGATGCGCTCAATGCCCCGGTGGACGTAGCCGATGCGCAGGGCGCTGTCCACGATCCTCTCCCCATCTACGGTCAATAGGAACGAGAGTGGTTCCTTGAGCGCCGGGTGCTGCGGGCCGATGGGAATGGTCATTTTGGTCATTTGGTCACCTGGTCATCTGGCTGGTTAGTCAACCCATTTTGCTCGCTGACCATTCTCATTGGTAATTGTTCCTTGTCCCAGTCATCCGGCAGCAGCAGCGAGCGCAGGTTGGAGTGACCGTCGAAGGTGACGCCCAGCATCTCGCTTACCTCGCGCTCGTAGAAGCCAGCGCCGGGGACCAGGTCGGTCAACGTGGCGATGTGCGGCTCCTCTCGCGGCAGTGATGTGCGCAGCGTCAGACCATGGCCGTCCCAGAAATGGTAGAGCAACTCTATCTCGCTACCGGTATCCTGTCCGGTGATGGTCGAAAGGTGGCGCAAATCGAAGCGTTCGACAAGAGCCTGCGCGGCAGGGTGGATGCAGCCCGCCGGCAGCGCGACGAAGGTTTCGCTTATTGGCACTGTCTGTGCCTCGATTGTCTCGGCTGGGCAAGTCTCTCTCAGTGCCTGCAAGATTGCCTCCACAAGCATTGGCCCTTCCAATCGTTCATTATTCATTGTTCATTGTCCCATTGTTTATTGTTCCTAGCAGCCGCACCAACCCGTCAATCATGGCGTCTGGCCGGCAGGGGCAGCCCGGTATGTACATATCCACCGGCAGTACCTGGTCAATGCCGCCCATCACGTTGTAGCCATCGCGGAAGACACCGCCGGAGCAACTGCAACTGCCCACGGCCACCACCCACCTGGGGGCGGGCATCTGCTCGTAGATGCGACGCAGCCTGTCGCGCGATTGGCGCGTCACCGGGCCGGTGCAGAGCAGGATGTCGGCGTGGCGCGGCGAGGCTTCCTTCAGGATGCCCAGCCGCTCGACGTCGTAGCGTGGCGTGAGCAAGTCCAGAATCTCGATGTCGCAGCCGTTGCAGCCGCCGCTGTTAAAATGCAGTACCCAGGGTGACTTGCGCCGCGCCCAGCGCACGATACGGTCAAGCATCTATAACTCTCCCTTTGTCAATACGAACACACTGATGGCGATGCCCGCCAGGTAGGCCACTGCGATGCGGTGTGATATACCTCCCGGCGGCAGCGTCGAGATGACCAACGTCGCCAGGTGCAAGATAGCAAACATCAGCGCCAGCCGGAAAAAGGCGTGATAGGACAGTTGTGCTTGCGGCGGCAACAGGTCCTCGCCGCAGGCGTAGGGCTGATGCTTGCCGGGATGTTCCTCACCCGGCGCGGCCAGCGCCCCGCCCAGCCGGTAGAGGCCGTAGGCCAGCACCAGAAAGATGCACAGCGCGACTGGGGGGCTTTGTAATATGCTCTCAATCATTCCTCATCTCACATCGTTCTAAACATCCGGCCCGGAGGCGCTCTCCGTGCCACTCTCCTGTACCAGTGAATGCTGCGGATGGGAGAGTTGGTAGATTGGTACATTAGCGTGATACGCTTGCCGCCAGCAAGTAAACGCCCACATCCGCCGTCCATTCCAGCCATGGCCCCGGGTAGAGACCGATGGCCAGCACCAGCGCACCCAGCGCGACGATGGGCAACGCCATCCAGGGCGAGATCCGGATCTGGGGTAAGACTTCCAGAGTCTCAGAAACTTTGGAAGTCTGCGGAGTGAACAGCGTGCCGATCAGCGGCAGATAGTAACCCAGCGCGAGCAGGCTGTTCAGTAAAAAGACTGCCAGTCCCACATAGCCCAGTGTGCCCGACGAGCGCAGGATCCCCATCAAAATGAACCATTTGGCGGTGAAGCCAGCCAATGGCGGCACGCCGGCCAATCCCGCCAGCGCGAGACTAAAGGCCACCGCTACCAATGGCAGGCGCGCAGCCATCTCGCGCAGATCCACAATCAGGGTGGCATCGCAGTAAAAGTGGCAGACTCCCTGGCACAGAAAGGCCAATCCCTTCATCGCGGCGTGGGCTAGTATCAGGAGAAAGCCGGCCTGGATGGCCCCTGGCACGCCGTAGCGCAACCCAACCCCGATGCTCAACATGATATACCCCATCTGCGCGATTGTCGAGTAGGCCAGGAGCCGCTTGGTGTGGGTCTGCACCAGCGCCAGCCCGTTGCCCAGAGTCATGTTGAGCAACGAAAGCATGATCAGCAATGTCCCCAGGTCGCGCGCCGGGAAGCCCAGCCCCAGGCTGATTTTGAGCAGTGCGTAGAAGGCGCTCTGAACGATGATGCCGGAGAGCATGGCGCTGATGCTGCTGGGCGCCCGCCCGTGGGCGTCGGGCAGCCAGGTGTGGAGGGGAACGATGGCACTCTTGATGCCCATGCCCACCAGGAAACAGGCCACCCCGGCGCGCATCCACAGCCCTGGCATGCCTATCCCCCATCTGCTCCCTTCCCATGGGGGGGATGAAGGGGGGGGCAGCGCCAGTGTCCCCATCTCCCGATAGACGAAGGAGATGCCCAGCAGGATGGTGACAGTGCCTACACTGCCCATCACCAGGTACTTGAAGCCAGCCTCAATGGCTGTGTCGGTGTGGCGGCGGAAGGCGACCAGTACGTAGGCGGCGATGCTCATCAATTCGCAGAACATGTAGAGATTGAACAGGTCTGCTGCCAGCACCATGCCCACCAGGCCGGTCACCAGCAATAGGAGCAGCGGGTAGTAGGTCTCGTAGCGCTGGTCGAGCGCCAGGTAACGACCGGAGTAGAGCGTCACTAGCAGCCCCAGGCCTAGTGTTACGCCTGCCACTATCAATGCGCCAGGGTCGGCGCGCAGGAAAGCCCCTCCCTCTCCAAAGTGCCCCCACGCCGGCAGATGCTCCACGCCTGTCGTGATCTGCAAGGGCACCAGCGCCACCAGCGCCGCCGCAAATACGAGCGCCGTGAGCAGCGCCAGCAGGTCGTTGCGGCTGGTCAGCAGGCGCGCCACCAGGTAGACGGTGAACGCGCCGCCGACCAGGCAGGCCAGCGGCAACACCACCCACACGTCACCCGTCACCAGGTGCCTCCCAGGATCAACGGCAACTCGTGGGCCACCCAGTCAAAGACCGGCGCTGGGAAGAGTCCCTCAATGAGGGCCAGCGCAGCCAGCAAGACAGTCGGCACCACCATCGCCCAGGGCGGCCGGTCCACCGTCAGCCCCTCCGGGCGAGTGCCGAAAAAGATACGCCCTACGAACCAGAGGGCGTAGGCCACCGTCAGTAGCGACCCAAACAGCGTCAGGATAGAGAGGCCGAGGTGGGCGGTGTGAAAGCCACCGGAAAAGATCATCCACTCGCTGGTAAAGATGCAAAAGGGCGGCGTCCCGGCGATGGCCAGCGCGCCCGCGGCGGTACAAATCGCCACCAGGGGCATCGCGCGCCCCAGGCCGCCCAGTTCCGCGATGCGCCGTCGCCCCGTGGCTCGTATCACCAACCCCACGCACATAAAGAGCAGCGCCTTGACGATGGCGTGGTAGATGACGTGCAATGTCGCCCCGGCGATCCCATCGTAGGTCAGTGTGCCCAGTCCGAACAGGATGTATCCCATCTGGCTGACGCTGGAGTAGGCGATGATGCGCTTGACGTCCTGCTCGGCCAGGGCCATCAGCGCGCCGTAGATTTCGGAGGTGATGCCTGCCACCATCATCGGCACGGCGAATGGGATCATCTGAGCCGGCGAAAAGATGCTCAGGGGGAAGCGCAGTATGCCGTAGGTGCCCATGCTGAGCATTGCCGCCGCGAGCATGATGGTGACCGGCATCGGGGCCACGGCGTGGGCATCGGGCAGCCAGAGATGCAGCGGGAAGATGGCCATCTTGACGCAAAAGCCGATGATAAAGAACGCGATCACGGTCGTCGTCAGACCAGGGGCCAGGGTCACGCCTGCCTGCAGGGCCGAGAAACTGTCACCCCCGGTGGCGTTATAGAGCACCATCAGCCCTACCAGCACCATCAGCGAACCCATGTGGGTGAAAATAAAGTACTTGAGCGCCACCGCGCCCCGGCGCTCGCCCTCGCCCCAGACGGCGATCAGCGCGCAGGAGGCCACCAGCATTAGTTCCCAGAAGATGTAGAACAGGAACGTATCGTCGGCCAGGGTGGTGCCGGACATCCCAACGGCGAAAAGCATCAGCAAGGCGTAAAAGACAGGCGTCCTCTCGTCCGGGCGGTGGTAGCCCCAGGTGTATACTACGGCTACCAACGTCACGGCTGCCTCGGTGATCAGGAAGGGAAAAGTCAGCCAGTCCAGGTGCAGCGCCAGGCGGATGTGCGCTGCCGGGATCCATTCAAAGCCGAGCGCGGGGACCTCGCCGCGTTGGAGCGCCGGCAGCAGGGCAAAGGTCCCGGTCAGTGAGAGAGCCGCAGCCAGACCCGCGATCCAACCCGCCAAACGCGCGCCACGGCCGCGTAGTAGAGGGAGTAACAGTGCCGCCGCCAGCGGCGCACCCAGGATGGTCACCAGCCACATTGTCTCTATATTCATGTCTCCTCCCTATTTTTAACCATGCAACACCAGCGTCAGCACCATCAGCGCCAGGCTGACGGCTACCCACAACAGGTTGCGCCGCAGCCGCCCCGTGTGCCAACGCTGCAATCCCCGGCCCAGCGCCAGAACAGTCTGCACAGAACGGCGCGGGAAGCCCTCTAGTTCTTCGTGTTCCACGACACGATAGGTTAGACGCGCCTCATCCACCACAACCCGCACGGAACCGCGCAGGAACCCCTCCAAGCCCTCACGTTCCACGACGCGATAAGTGAGACGTGCCCCATCCATCACAACCCGCACGGAAGCGCGCAGGAACCCCTCCAAGCCCTCACGTTCCACGATGCGATAGGTGAGACGCGCTCCACCCACCACAGCCCGCACGGTCAGGGCGACGATCTGTTCCAAAATGCCGACCTCGACCACGGCGTGCAGCACCTGGGCTGCCTGGGCCAATCCCTCTTCCAGGTCGTACACTTTCTCCGCCGGCTGCGCCGAAACAAGAGGGCTCAATCCAGAGTACCGTTGGAACCACCACACCGCCAATACCAAAGCCAGCACCACCAATAGTGCCGGAGTAGTCGCCGCATAACGCAACAGCGCCAACAACGTAGGCACAGTCGGCAGCGCCATGCGGCTGGCTGTCGCCAGGTGGTGAGTCAATGGCCCAAAGGCCAGCCCGCCGGCCAACACTCCACTGCCCAATAACCCCACCACCACCCACTGAGTCCAGTGAACCTCCGAAGACCCTAAGGGTTTTCCTAAACCCTTGGGGTCTGACAGAGGCCGCCATGCCGCGCTCGCCGCCCAGACACCGGTCAGCGCGACGGCGGCCTCGGCGACGAGCAGCGCGTCCAACGGGGCCCCCGCTTCCCGTGCCCACCAGGTTGTCAGCAGACCGAAGGCCGCCAACGCCAGCCCGCCCAGGGCAAAGAGACCCGCAGCGGCCCTACGCCAGGAGACCGAATCGGAACTCTGAGCAGCGTCGGCCGCCAGGAAGAGCAATAGGCGCAGCGGCGTCAGCGCCAGCAGGCCCAACCAGACGGCCGGTTTGACCCCGCTGGCAGCGACAAAGAGCGCCAATCCGCCCTGCGCGGCCCCGACGTAGACCAGCGCTCCGCGCACGTCTGCCCGTGTCAGCGCAATAAGCGTTGCCAGCGCCGCGCCGCCGGCCCCCAGCCAGAGCGCCGTCGTCTGCAGCGGGCCGGCCAGCACCAGCAGCGGCGTCACGCGATAGAGCAGATACAAGCCCAGGTTGGGCATGACGGTGGCGTAGAGCCAGGCCTGCGAGGCCAGCGTTAGTCGTCGCCCGGGCTGACTCCAGAGGTGAAAGGGCCAGATACCCAGTTTGACCCACACTGCCAGGACAAGACCGGCTACGACCCAGCCCAAGCGCAATCCATCCAGCGCTCCGCCCGCTTCCAACGCCGGGCCGATGCTCAATGTCCCGCTGGCGTCCTCCAATATCAGGATGGCGGTGAGCAGGCCCGCGTCGCCCAGGCGCAGGAGCAGGTAACTTTTCCAGGCCAGGTGGACGCCGGCCGAGTTTCGCACCTCGACCAACAGCACCAGGGCGATGCACAACGCCACGATCTCTAACGCGATGTAGCGAGCCAGGAAGTGATCGGTCAGGAAGGCGACGTTGGTGGCAGCCAGTGCCAGCAGCGTCACGGCCGCGGATAGGGGTGGGCGCTCCGCGCTGCGCGAGGTGGCGTCGAGCGAGACGAGGAATGCCGCCCATGAAGTCACAAGTGCGGCATAGAGCCCCGTAGCGCCGGTGGTTAGTCCCATAGAACCGGCGTTGGGCAGCCACTCGACTGTGATGGCTGGGTCGTCCCCGGTACAGGGTAGCAGGGCCAGCGTGCACAGAGCCGTCAAACCGGTTGCCGTCAGTGCCACGCGATGCGCGGTTGACGGGTGGGCGCGTTGTAGTGTTACGGCCACCCACGCACCCGCCAGGAGCGGCAGCGTGACCAGCCCCATAGACAGCATATCCACTACGTCAGCCCCGCAGCCGATCCAGGCGGTCAATGTCCCCTGAAGGGTAGTAGCGGAAGATGTTTACGATCAAGGCCAATGCAATGGCTATCACGATTGTCTCGACCACCAGTGCCGAGATGACCATAGTCTCAGCAAAGCGCACATCCCCGCGCACATGGCCGGCGTGTATCAGGCTCAGCGTGACGCCCTGAAGCATAATCTTGAGGCCGAATACCTGTTTGATTACGTTGCGCCGTGTAAGCAGGCAGAACAGCCCGATCAGGAATAGTAATGCAATCAGAGAGATGTTAAGCGTGTCCAGCCCAGGCGTTGTCTCCACATTCATTTGTTGTCCTCCTTGCCCCTGGGCAACAGCGCGGCGATGCCCAGCGCACCAACGAAGATCAATCCCACCTGCGCAGCCAAGTCAAGGCTGCGGCTCTCCCAGAACCATTGCCGGAACGGCGCGATCTGGGCGTCTTCAGGTGGGGCCAGGAAATGCTGGCCGATCAACAGGCTGGCCGTCAGCAGAACGATCACAACGCCAACCCAGGTGGCGGGCTCACGGTTCATGGCGCTGTCCCCGCATCGACTCGGTCAGGCTGATGGCGACGATAAACAGGACACTGATCAAGCCAGCCCCCACGCTCAACTCAAAGCCACCCGCATAGGGCGCATTGAGTAGGAAAAACAGCGTCGCCAGGGCCGCGCTGCCCACTCCCAGCGCGACGGCTGCGCGTAGCAAGTTCTGTGACAGAACAGCGATCAGGGCGCAGGCGAGGATAACTACCGCTAACGTGACGTATGCCAGGATCATCATTTAGGTTTCCTTTCGGAACAGAACGTCGCTCCGTTCTGGCTGCAAGGAGAGGTTGTTTTGTCTAACCATTGTCTATTTCCGTGCCCACCAGATGCTAACCCGTGTGCCTTCGTCGCAGGGCTCTATGTGAGCGCCATCAACCATCATTCCCACGATCCGCAAACGGCACATGCCGATAGTCTCTTCTCCGGCCAAGCCGCCATAATAGTCTTTCATCTCGTTCCGGCAGGGGACGTTCAGGATGCATTCGGCCTGCCGACACTCATCCTCGTTTCTCCGTGTCCCGTTGTCCTCCACGGTGATTCTGACTTTATCGGTCAGTTCTTCGATGGTGACCACCACTTTCTGAGGGTCTGTCTGGAATGCATAGTGGAGGAGTTCGTCCAGCAAGCTGACAATCTTTCGCTTTTGCTTGATCATTTTTGCTTGTGTTCTCCTTCCTTAGCGGCGGTCCTCGTTCCGACTTGACCACCAACTGATGATGCTGACTAGGAACATGGCGGTCAGGCCCCCGGCGAAACCGTTATTGTACAGATTGAGACCGCCGTGCCAGGCGGCGGTGCGCATGACTAGCATCAGATGCACGCCGCCAGCCAGTATTCCCAGCAGGGGGCCGAAAGTGCCGCTGAGAGGAGCTAGAGTGGTGGCGAAGAGGGCTGCCAACAACGGGCCGGCTTGGGCAGGCTGCCAGACTGTCAACCGGCTGCCCAGGTAGACCCCCAGCATAATGGGGGGAATATTCAGGATGTGTTTACCGAAGGCGGCGAAGCCTATCATAGTCAGCACCCCCCCCACCGTCGGCCCATTGAAGACCCCGCCCACCAGCAGGATGTATCCCCAACCGATCAGTCCCACCAAGCCCATGTTGATCAGAGTTGCCCCCGATCCGTGCAGTTCTACAAAGTCGGTGGGCAGCGTGCCATCTTCACGGGTGAGCCTCCGCAAGCTGGTGAAACCCCGGTCCAAATAGAGGCCTGTAGCAAGCATAGAAATGGAGTAGATCAAAAGAAAAACCCTCAATGTACTGTTGTACTGTGTAGACCAGTAGAGAGAGGGCGGAGCCTGCAAACCCACACCCTCTAGCAGCGAGGTGACAAAAAGCCCCAGGAAACCGCAGGTCAGACCTATGTTGTAGAGGTTGAACCCCTGGTGCAGACGCAGCATGTACACTGCCAGTGGGGGTAGCAGGAAGCCGGTTGCCAGGCCAAAGAGCATGCCGGGCAGCAGTCCCAGGCCGAAGCCATAAGATATCTGGCTGACCAGGGGCGCTAGAGCAGTACCAAACATGGCCACCAGGATGTAGCTCTTAAAAGGGCGACGGGCCAGCCGACTGAACAGGGCCACTCCCAGGATGATGGGCCAGATATTCAACATATTCTTGCCAAAGAGACCGAAGCCGGTCATAGTGAATACCGCTGCGATGGTTGGCCCCGATAGGAGCACTCCATTGAGATAGGCCAGCAGCAGCCCGGTCATGCCCACCAACCCGGCGTTCACCAGTGCGGCGCGGATGCCACCGATCTCGATATAGTCGCTGAGCAACACGCTCTGGCTCTGAAAGATGCGCAGCAAACCGGGCAGGATTGCTTCCTCTGGCTCATATGCCAGGCCTAGCCCCAGTAGAGCCAGTGTGTAAAGGCCCAGCAGTATGAACCAGCCGCGCTGTGTCATACTCCGGTTCGAGTGGTAGACCACTCCTGCTTTCTGCTTCTGTTGACTCATTTCACCGCTCCCCGGAATAATTGTTGGCCATGAGCAATTAGTCGCTGGCTGGGTTGCTAATTCCGTTCTCGACCGGTTTGTCAAACAGATGGGCGATGGCGAGGCCTGCCGCAAAGGTCAGTATGCTAGCGAGAGAGGATGCGGAAAGATCCAGATTCGCCGGCCAAAGGCCGACGAACGAACCACAGATCAACCCCAGGATAGCGTAAAAGGTCACTGCCGGATGCCGCTTCAAGGCCAGATCAATCAACCTGGAGCAGACTAGTATCCCCACTACAGCCCCAGTCGCCACCGCGGCGATCACACCCCAGTGAACGGGAGGATTGGTCAGAGAAGCGGCGGCCTGCATGATCGGTCCATACGTTCCCGTCAGCAGAAAGATGTACGAACCACTCACACCCGGAGTCACCATCGCGCCTCCGGCAAAAAAGCCGACTATGGCGAAGATGGAAAAGGCCAGCAGAGAGGTAGTGCCAGTAGAGAGGTGTCCCTTGATCCCGCGCCGCTCTCCCACCGTCAGGAGGATCACCAGCCCCAACCCCAGGGCAAACGCCACCACCCTGGACATGGACGGTCTCATATCGTGGTGCATCTTGAGCACGGTCGGGATGGAGCCGAGAATGAGGCCGATGAACAAGAACTGCGTCGGCGCTGCGTACTGTTCCAGCAAGAAGGTGATCAGATTTGCAAAGGCCAGGATAGCACCAGCGGCGCCAATCACCAGGGGCAGCAAGAACAAAAAGTAGTCTTTCCTCCGGCTCTTATTGGTCAGGAAATTGCCGGCTGCCTCTACCAGTTCGTCGTAGATGCCGAGCAGTACCAGGAAGGTGCCTGCGCTGACGCCAGGGATCACGTTGGATACCCCGACGGCCATGCCCTTCAGAAGCAGATTGATGAATTTCATTGTACGCTCCTTTGTGTTGTGTGTTAATTATACTAGTGTAATGCGCAAAGGGCAAAACGTAATTGAGCAGTGGCCACGATCGGTGTTTGGGCCACTTGTTCCCCAAGGCTCTCCCTCTTACCCGGGGGCGTGTTTACCGGGGGGTTCACACCTGAAATGCCCCCGAGACGTAGGCTGGGACACGTGGTGGCCGAAACGTATTCTTTCAATAAATGGGGGTGAGATGGGGAGGAACGCCAGCGTCTTGCTGACATCCAGTGACCAAGATGATCGCGTTCCCCCAAGATGTTGAGCAGATACACCGAAGCGATGATCAGTGCCTGAGCAGTCTATTGAGGCGTGACGTATTCGGCTGCCACCCAGCCGATGCGCCCTTGTTCGTCGCGCACTTTCATCCATTCAACGCCGTCTATGGTTTCGCGGCGGTATAGTAATTCCACACGCTCTCCCTCGCGCAGCGTCCCGGCGATGGCGCCGCCCGGCGTCAGGCGCAGGAACAGGCCGCGTCCGCTCGTGCCCGATACGACGGCGACCGCAGGCGTGGGGGTAAGCGTCGGCGCGGGCGTAGACGTAGATGTGGGCGTGGGTGTGGGTATGGACGTGTCGGTTGGTGCTGGGCTGAGTGTGGGTATGGGTGATGGTGTGATGGTGTGCGTGGGGGTAGAGGTCGGCCCCGGCGTGGGCGTGGGCGTGAAGGTCGGTGGCACGAACGGATCGAGCCGGGTGATGGGGATCACCGTGAGCGCCAGCGCCACTGGCCGCTGTAAGCGCAGTGCCACACGCTCCTGCAGATCCACGGTCTCCTGGTGCAACACCGGGCGCGCCGCGCGTACACGTACCTCCAGATACACCGTCTGGCCGTCGTCGCCTGTGATGTGCCAGTCGGCCAGTTCTACCTGGCCCATAGTGGCTACTTCTTCTGCCAGGGTAGTCTGCGCAGCGCGCTGAAAGGCAGCCTCGCGCAACGCATTGACCGTCAACGCGCCCAACACAACCGACACAAGCACCAGTAATGCCACCATACCCAGTACCCCACTGCGGAACACTCGCCTGTGATTCTGCTTGTCCGGCTCCGGCCGGAAGCCCAACCACAGGAAAATCAAGCCCCCGGCCGCGCTGATAGCGATCAGGTTAGTGAGGAACAGCGCCAGCGCTCCGCCAGCGATACTGCCGCTACCCATTGTCAGGCCGAGGCCCACCGTCGCCAGTGGTGGCATCAACGCGGCCGCAATCGCCACGCCCGGCAGCGCAGCCGATACGCCTTTGCGGCACAGTGCATAGGCGCCGGCCGCGCCAGAAACCAGCGCCACTCCCAGGTCGAGCAAGGTGGGGTGTGTGCGGTTCAGCATCTCGGCCGTGGGCGAACCATCCGGCACGGCCAGACCCATCAGCAGGCCCACCGCTATTGCCAGCAGTGCACCACGCAGCGTGGCGCTGACTGCTAGCCGCAACAGGTGCAGGTCGCCCTGCACCACGCCCAGACCCAATCCTATAACGGCTTGCATCAATGGGGCAACGAGCATGGCGCCGATGATCACGGCCGGGCTGTTGAGCAGCAGGCCCAGCGCGGCGATGGCTGCCGCCAGGCCGCTCATGACGAAAAAGTCCACGCGGGGTCGCGCCCCGTGCCGCACGTTCCTGTACACCTCGGATTGCTCGGCGACAGTGAGGGTGGGCAGCGTGTCGAACAACCCCCACCACGCACGGCGCAAAAGCCTCTCTATTCCACCGGCGCGATGTCTGACGACGAGGGTTGGCACGGAGGCTCGGACGGCCACTGCCTGTGGCACGTTGCCGAACAGCACCCGATCGAGGAAACTCTCGCGGGTGGCGCCGATCAACACCAGGTCATAGCCGGCGCCGGCTTCGGCCAGGATGCCCTCAATGATGCCGGACGCCCGCACCACTTTGGGCTGCACACGGCCACCAGCCGCCCACGGGGCCAGCATTGTGTTCAGCCGTTCGTACCCTAGCGCGACCTCGGCTTGACCCAGTGTGTCGCGTGCGACATATAATGCTGTGACCTGGGCGTCAGGTGAAAGATTCAGAGCCATCTCCAAAGCCAGCGGGGCGTTGGGGCCACCAGCCGCTGGTACCAGTACACGCCGCACATGGTTCAGATCTTTGGCCAGACCTTGGCCCGAAGGCTCGCCCGGGTCGTTATTGGCACGCGCCACCGCCACATCGCAAGGTGCATAGCGGATCACCGGATCGAGTGTGCTGCCTAGCAGGTAACGTCCCCGGCCGGGTGAGCCGCGCCAGCCCAACAGGAGCAAATCAGGCGGGCCTGCGCGCACCGTCTCCAGGATAGTCGCGCTGGCATCGCGGCCGGGGCGGACGAGCACGTTCAGCGGCACGTCGCCGCGCGACTCGGCTGCGCTCGCCGTAGGCGGCTCGGGTACGACCAGCCAGTCTGGCCGCGCCCCGTCGGGTGTAACGCACAGCAGCGTCACCACGCCGTTGTGCACCCTGGCCAGCGCGCAGCCCGCACCCAGCAGTGGGCGGAGTTGTTCCCGATCACCCACGGCGACCAGGATGTGGTACCTATGTTCGGCTTGTGGTTGCGACATTATGCGTGAAATGTGAAAACGCTGCGTGCCTATGCCGGAGGGTCATAGGCCCCCGACGGGCGGGTTTGGGAACGGACGCCTGCTACGTGTGTTGCTTTGTACCTCTAACACTTCCCTGGTGATGCTCTCCTGGCGGATGGCGTGATATTGAAGTTGTAACTCCTCCACGCGTTCGTCCAGGTTGGCGATGGCAGCGTCCATCGTCTGTAAGCGTGCCCCCTGTTCGCTGACCAGCGATTCGATCAGCGCTAGGTAGACCTGCACGGCCAGGTGTTCCCAGAGCAGAAACTCCTGGAGATCCTGCGGTGGTGTGCCCAGGATCAGGTCCTCGGGCACGAGGGTTCCACGAAACCGGGTTTTTTCCGAAAAACCTGATTTCTGGGTGTGCCAGACAGCGGCGAGGTCAGGTGGTAGCAAGCGCACCTCGCCCCGCTGGTAACGGCCAAATGAGACGAACTGATTGTAGATCAGGTAGAGCGTGTTGAATGCTTTTGCCTCGTAAAAGTGCTTGACTTTGTCCACGATGTCACGCGCTTCGACAAAGGAGATGGCATGGGTGAGTGGAAAACGCTGTGTGTAGAGCAACTCACAGCCAGCGCGGCGAAAAAAACGTTCCCCATATTCTCCCAGGGCGATGACCCTGATCTTTTTTCCTCTCTCTCGTTCACGTTCGATAAAGTCGAGGGCGTGGGCTGCCAGGCCGATGTTGAATGTGCCACACAGGCCCTGGTCGGAAGTCAACGCGATCAGCCCCAGGCTCCCTTCGGTCGTGCTCAGAGCAGGCCTTTTGGCGCCGGAGGGGCCCTCCTCGTGCGGATGATGTGCACCTCGCGTCAGCGCTGTGGGGAAGGTTGTAGCAAGGGCGAGTTGCCGGTCAACAGTGCTGGCGTACTGTTGCGCTGATCGCAACCGTAACCGCGCCCGCCGCCAGCGAATTGCCGACATAGCCCGAATGGAGCGCAAAAGATGGCGAATGTCCTCCAGGCTCTGGAGACGGTGCTGAACCTCACCCGCTGCCTGCGTCATGCGTGCTCCTTAAAACGGGCCAGCGCGTCCCGCAGATCATTCTCCAACTGGGTGTTCCAGTGGCCAGCGGAGAACTCGGCCAGCAGGCCGGAACGCTGTTGTTGCAAGAAGTTGAGCAAACGCATCTCGAAATGATGCACCTGCTCGATTGGCACGTCGTCCAGGTAGCCCTGTCCGGCGGCGTAGATGACGACCACCTGGTGCGCGACCGGCATCGGCCCGTACTGCGGTTGGGTCAAGATTGCGCGGACCCGCTCACCGCGTGCTAGTTGTCTGCGTGTCTCTTTGTCCAGTTCGGTGCCAAAGCGGCTAAAGATCTGCAGTTCGAGGAACTGGGCAATGTCCAGCGCCAGGTGGCGCGACACGGCGCGCATGGCCTCGTTCTGCGCTGCGCCGCCCACGCGGGAAACGGAGAGCCCTACATCTATGGCCGGGTGGACGGCCTGATTGAAAAGTTGTGTGGTTAGATAAATCTGGCCGTCGGTGATCGAGATGAGATTAGTGGGGATGTAGGCGGCGATGTTGCCAGACTGGGTCTCGATGATGGGCAGAGCAGTCATACTGCCCCCGCCATATGCAGGGGAGAGACGGGCAGAACGTTCGAGCAGGCGTGAGTGCAGGTAAAAGACGTCGCCTGGATAGGCCTCACGTCCCGCTGGTCGCTGCAATAACAGTGAGAGTTGGCGGTAAGCGGTGGCGTGTTTGGTCAGGTCATCGTAGACGACCAGCGCGTGCCGCCCGGCGTACATAAATGCTTCGGCCATGGCACAGCCAGCATAGGGGGCCAGGTAAGCCATTGAGGGCGGTTCCTCGGCGCTGGCGACCACGACCGTGGTATAGCCCAGCGCATCGTGCTCACGAAACGTCTCTACAATCTGTGCCACGGTGGACATCTTTTGCCCGATGCAGACGTAGACGCAGTAGACGGACTGGTCACGCTGGTTGATGACCGTGTCAACAGCGATGGCGGTCTTGCCGATCTGCCGGTCACCGACAATTAACTCGCGCTGCCCGCGTCCCAAAGGGATGACCGAGTCAATGGCCTTGACGCCGGTTTGCAACGGTTCGCTGACCGGCGCACGCTGGACGAAACTCGGCGCCCGGCAGTCTATGGGGCGCCGCATAGTCTTCTCTGGGGTCCCCAGCGGCCCTAGATCGTCAATGGGCTGGCCCAGCGCGTTGACCACGCGCCCCAGGAGCGATTCGCCCACTGGCACGTCTATCACCTGCCCCGTTCCTCTCACAATGTCACCTGCGCGGATTTTTTCGTCAGTCCCCAGTAGCACGCAGCCTACATAGTTGCGGTCGAGGTCTAACGCCAGACCACAAGTGCCATCGGGAAACAGTACCAACTCATCCACCATCACGCTGCTCAGACCGGAGACGATGGCCACGCCATCGCCCACCTGTTTGACCGATCCCACGCTCTGGGCCGACAAGCGATAGCGATATTGGTCAATCAGCCCCCGCAAGGCCGAAAGATGGTACTCGGTTTCGAGATTGTGTGCCAATTCAATCTGGCGGAGTTGGTACTGCTGCTCATTGCCCAGGCGGGCAATGAGATCTAGCAGGTCGGCTGTGTGTAGTGGGGAAGATGTGATGGGCTCATTCATAGGTTTAGGCATAGACTCGGACATAGGCTCAGGCAATTTCTGCCTCGTACTGGCTGCGCAGTTGTTGGAGTTGCCCTTGCAGGCTGCCGTCAATTAGCATGTCGCCAAGGCGCACCATCGCGCCAGCGATCAGGCCACCATCCACGCGGCAGGCTAGATCAATGGGTTGGGATGCCACCGTCTCTAATGTGGTCGCGATTCGTGCTTTGTTTTCCTCGACCAGGGGAATCGCTGTGATTATCTCAACCGAAACGGCATCTTTATCGGTATTGGAGATGCGTTCTTCCAACTGCAATGAGTGCAATTGATCAAAAAATGTGTCCAGGTAGGCCTGATGTAGTTGCGGGTTGAGGATGTCTACTATCATACGCTGGGTGAGCGTAGCCACCAATGCGCCAATCCTGCTGCGATGCAGGAGCAGCGCATCGGCGCGTTGTTGTTCAATTTCCTCCTGGGCGTGTGTACGCATAGCCTCGATTTCCTGGTAGGCCTCCTGGAGCATCTGCTGCCGCGTTTCGTCAATGACGATGCGAGCTTCGTTCTTGAGTGCCGCGAACTCGGCGTTGATGTTCTCGTGCTTTTTCTCGTACTCCAGCCTCAACTCTTCTGCTCCACGGGTAGCCTTTTCTGCTTTCTCCATCGCTTTTGTCACCTGGTTTGCACGCTTATTGAGCATCTCTCTCAGTGGCTTGAAGAGAAACCGTGTCAGGATAAAGGCCAGGATGAGGAAATTGGCGATTTGTAGAAGCAGTGTACTCAGGTTGATTTCTAGCATAACCACCTCCAGTCAGCGGTGAATGGTCAGCAGTTAGCAGTCAGTGTATCTCGATGACCGTTATTCGCCATTCACTATTCGCTGACTATGTACTTGAGCATCGGGTCCGCAAAGATCAGGATCAAGATGACCGCCAGAACGTAGATGGCCAGCGATTCCAGCATGGCCAGGGAAAGCAGGACGATGCTATTGATGCGGTCGCCCGCTTCGGGCTGCCGGGAAATTGCCTTCAACCCGGCTGCGGCGACGACCATCTGCCCGATGGCCGGCACGATGATACCTACGATGATTCCAGGGCCAGCGACCAAGACTGTCAACACGATAAAGATATTGTCCCACGGCAGGTTGTTCCAGTCCATTTCATTCCTCCTCGTTGTGTTTTTTGGTTATTTAGAAAACAGGTTTTTTTCGACAAACCTGTTTTCTGGTTTTCAATTGTTCATCGCTTATTGGTGTGCTTTGACTGCTCCGCCGATGTACACGCAGGTTAGAAGCGTAAAGACGTATGCCTGCAGCAAGCCAGTAAAGATGCTGAACAGCATCATCGGCACCGGTACGAAGAGCGGCATCACGATGAACAGGACGCTGATGATGATTTCCTCTCCCATGATATTGCCGAACAGTCGAAAGGTGAGTGAAAAGGTGCGCGCGATCTCGCTGGCTATTTCGATGGGCAGCATCAAAAAGATTGGTTCGACGTAATGCTTGAGGTAGCCCCACGCACCACGCACACGAATTCCGAAATAGGGCACGCTGAAGAAGACGACTAGCGCCATAGCCAGTGGTGTGTTGATGTCCGGCGTGGGGGATTTCAGACCGGGCAGGAGACCAATCAGGTTCGCGGTGCCGATGAAGAATGCCAGCGTGCCCACGACGGGCAGGAAGATCACCGTGTCCTCGACGCCCACCATCTCGCGGATCAACTTTTCGATGGCCTCGACGATCCACTCCAGCATATTCTGCACCAGGCCTGGACGTAGTTTCAGGTTGCGGCCGATCAGGTAAGCCCCTGCGCCGAGCAAGAGCATCATCGCCCAGGTATAAACGACCGTCGAGGTCACCTCTAACGGCCCCACAGTAAAGACCACGTGCGGCGCAATCTCTGCGGCGATGTCGGGTTCTTCTGCTTCTCCTGCCGCTCCCTCCAGCAGGTTACTGACTACGGCCAGGCTGATGACCAGCGCGATCAGGAGCACCAGAGTACGCGGGTTATTTATTCTTTGCATAGTTCTCGCTCGCTTTGGAAGACGAAAGCACTATTCGCCACTCGCTATTCGCTATTCTCGCTATACATAGCGTACAGGTTGTTGAACGCCACGGCCACGCCCATCAGCAGCAATGAGAGGGTCCACGTGAACTCCTTGCCGAGTCTGTCGTCGAGGTAGCGCCCCAGCAACACTCCGCCCACAATGGGTACCACCAGGTTCCAGCCCAACGTGGTCGCCTGGGCGACCAGTCGCCAGAAATTGTCGGGTCTCTCTTTCCTCCTGGAGGGGGGATTTTTGGGGGGCTCCTCCGGTTGTTTGGGCGTGGGCTCGGATCGTTCGCTGTTCATTTTTCTTCTCGTAAGAGTTCTTACTAAAATACGCTCGCTCCCAGCGGAGCCAGTTCTGCCGTCTCGCGCAGCGCCCGCTCCAGGGCCATCCGCGCCCGCGTGAATTCGATGTGGGCTTCCTGGGCGATCTGGCTCAGCTGGGCGTGTTGTCGCTCCAACGCATGCTCCAACACTGTCAGGTCTTTGCCTTTTTCGGCGGCGGCGGTCAACACCAGCACTAGGTCTGATTGCAGAGCGTCGGAGCGCCGTTGCACTTCGATTGTGCCCTGGTACAGAGCCACGTAGCGGGTGTCTCCCTGTCGGCGATAGAGCATGATGCCGGCCACGACGTGCGCCAGAAAGGGCGCGTGCCCTGGCAGGATGCCCCACCAGCCGTCGGAGAGTTGCACACGGATTGCCTCTACATCGGTTTCCAAGATGATCTCATCGGGAGTGAGGATCTGCAACTGCATTGTCCTAGCCATCCGCGCACTCTCGCTTGCGCAGCACGTTATCTATGGTGCCGGTCATGTAGAAGGCCCGTTCTGGGATGTCATCTAACTCGCCGTCAATGATCATCTTGAAGCCGCGCACCGTTTCTTCAAGGGGCACAAAGACCCCCTCTTGCCCGGTGAATTCCTCGGAGACGAAGAAGGGTTGAGTGAGAAACCGCTGCACCTTGCGCGCGCGCTGCACCAGCAGCCGGTCTTCCTCGGCCAGTTCCTCAATGCCCAGGATGGCGATAACATCGCGCAGTTCCTTATAGCGCGTCAATATCTCACGCACGTGTGTTGCTACCCAATAGTGCTCGTCGCCGACGATGCGCGGGTCGAGGAGGCGTGAGTTCGATTCCAATGGGTCAACGGCTGGATAAAAGCCCTGGCTGGCCAGTTGGCGCGACAGGACTACTGTGGCGTCGAGGTGCGCAAAGGTCGAGGCGGGCGCTGGGTCGGTCAGGTCGTCGGCCGGTACATAGATTGCCTGAACAGAAGTGATAGCGCCGCTGGATGTAGAGACGATACGTTCCTCCAACGCGCCCACTTCGGTGGTCAGCGTGGGCTGGTAACCCACGGCACTGGTCAGACGCCCTAGCAAGGCCGACACCTCGCCGCCGGCCTGGATGTAACGAAAGATGTTGTCAACGAAGAACAACACATCCCGATGCTCGACGTCGCGAAAGTACTCAGCCATGGTCAGGGCCGTGAGCGCTGCCCGGAAGCGTGCTCCTGGCGGCTCATTCATTTCCCCAAAGACCAACACTGCGTCATCGAGCACACCTGTGCGCTTCATCTGTAGGTAGAGTTCGTTACCCTCACGGGTGCGTTCGCCCACGCCAGCAAAGACCGAGACGCCCCGATGCTCGGCCGAGGTGTGGTGGATCAATTCCATAATCAACATCGTCTTGCCCACCCCGGCGCCACCCAGCAGGCCGATTTTGCCACCGCGCACGTAGGGGGCGAGCAGATCAATGACCTTCAGTCCGGTGACAAAGATCTCCTTCGAGGGCTGCTGTTGGACGAAAGGGGGCGCTGGTTGGTGGATGCTCTGCATCTGTATCTGTGCCTCACCCAGGGCGGGCCCTTCGTCTATAGGTTGTCCCAGCACGTTGAACACGCGTCCTAACGTCTCCTTCCCCACCGGCACCTGTATCTGGGCACCGGTGTCCGCGACTGTCATATAACGGTGCAGCCCGGCCGTTGTTTCCATCGCAATGCCGCGCACTGTGTGCCGGTCGAGGTGTTCCAGCACCTCGATGGTGACGTTTTGTTGGCCATTGTGAACGATCAACGCACTTAACAAGGCTGGCAACTCGTCACCCGCAAAAGAGATGTCTATCACAGGGCCAATGATGCGCACGATGCTGCCAGTCTTGAGTAGTTGTATAGAATTACTCTCCAACATGTGTGTTGCTCGCGAGTATTATTTGGTCGCAGTGGGAGGTTGCTCTGGGCTAGTATGGTTCCCGTCAGAGCAACGTGAATGCGTCGCGTAGTGCGTGGATGGCTTTGTCCAGATGCTGGGCTTCGATCAGGCATGAGATGGTCGAGATGGAGGTGCTGATAGCACGGATGTTAATGTTGCAGTCGCCCAGTGCCTTGAACATTTGACTGGCGACTCCGCGCTGTTCGCGGAAATCAAGGCCAAAGAGGCTCACCGACGCCACTTCAGGGTCGCTGGTAATGGCTTGCCCTCCGATTTTCTCACGTATGCGCTCGGCTATCTCCAATGTCTGACTCAGATCATCCCGATCCACACACAAGACGATGTGATCCTTTTCCTCCAGATCAATCAGATGCACAATGAGTTCGACGTTGATCCCCTGGTCGCTTAACGCAGAGAAGACCTCGCCACCTACGCCTGGGTGTGATGGGATGTCCATTATACCAATCATGGCCAGGTGGTCGTTTTGAATCAGGCCGCTGGCTTGTACTTTGCTATCAGGCATATTCCTACCTCCACGCCGTATGCATATAAACATCGCCGCTGCAACGCTGGGCTAGCGGTGCTCGGCGGCAAAGGAATTGTAGCACTCAGATTAGGCATTGTCAAGACGTAGGGACGCTATACTGGCTACTCGTATGTGATGCCAGGATATATGTGGTGGCTCTACGGGGCTATTCTGCTTTCTTTTCTCAGCGCAGTTGCAAAGGTATCGAACGCGGGCTGGCTGTAGAGACAGAATACGACCTGCTCTAACCCGGTTTCTTCTTGCAGGTACTCGATGGTTGCTTGTAGCATCACCTGTGCGGCCTCCTCCATCGGGTAGCCAAAGATGCCAGTGCTGATGGCTGGCAGCCCGATGGACTGTAGTCCGTGGTCGTCCGCCAACCGAAGGGCGGTGCGCACCGCCGAGGCCAACAGTTCCGCCGACCGGGGAGTGCCGTCGTACACCGGTCCCACGGCGTGGATGACGTGGCGGGCCTTGAGGTTGCCGCCGGAGGTGATGGCTGCAGAACCGGTGGCCACCGGGCCGTGCTGACGCACCCAGGCGTTACTCTCCCACTGGATGGCCGGGCCGCCTTTGCGGGAGATGACCCCGGCCACGCCGCCGCCGTGGGCCAATCGCTCGTTGGCGGCGTTGACGATACCGTCGGTATCCATTCCAGTGATATCACCTTTGATCAGTTCGAGGGTAGTGCGGTTGATTTGAACTTTCATTGTTGTGTTTTCCAGATTTTCACCGTGGGCCAATCAGTCCGGCGCCGACAGCCAATTCTTGCATCTCCTGTGTGATTGCCTGTTGGCGGGCCATCTGAACCGCCAGCGTCAATTCGGAGATCAGCCGTTCGGTGTTCTGAGTGGCTGCTTCCATAAGTTGGTAGCGCGCTGCATGCTCCGCAGCGGCCGAATCCAGCAGCAGTTCATACAGGCTGGCCGCTGCCCACTGCTCGACTACACGAGTGTACAGGCTCAGGGGGTTGCTCTCAATGATTGGGGGTGGCCAGGGCAGGGTATCAGGGCTGGGTGCGAGCAGTGTGGGCGGGATCAGCCGTGTTACTGTCGGTTCATAGATCCCTGTGCCGTGATAGGCGTTGTGAACCAGGTCAACCGCGTCCAGTTCGTGTTTCTCGTAGCGTGCCAGCCACCGGCGGGTTAGATCGAACGCCAGGCGATAAGGTGGCAATGCGGTCACCGATAGCATGCCCGACCATGTCAGTGGCCGCCCTCGTTGCTGGAAGAGGCGCTGTGCTTGCGTTCCCAGGGCCATGAGTTCTACCTGCGTGCCATCCATCTCCTGCTCGACCAGGTACCGCTCGGCGCGCTCGACGACCGCCACGTTGAATCTGCCACACAACCCACGCTCGCTCCCGACCACCAGGGCCGTGATCGGCACGCTTTCCTTTTTCCCCTCCCGCCGGGGGAGATGAAAGTGGAGACGAGAGAGTCGCCGGCTACCTGGCAGGTGGGGCAGCAATGGCGGTAACGTGGCTGCTAACCGCTCCGCGTAACGGCGCACGTTATCCTTTCGCTTCAGCGTTGCCTGCCAGCTCCCTAACGAGATGGTACGTAGGGCGCTCAGGATGGGCTCAACTGTGCGGATGTTATCGAGGCGAATCTCGGCGCGCTCCAGGTCTTCCATACGCTCAGTAGGTCTCGTAGCGGTCGAGGTCCCAGATGAACACCACTGCCCCGCCCAGTTCTGCCGTTACGGGTATGGGGCCAAGCGAGAAGGACGTCCTCGGCTCGCTGGGCTCCACGACGACTTGTGAGTGGCAGTTGTCGCGGATGATGGTTAGAACTTGTTCCAGGTCTTGCTCCTCCACGGCGATGAAGAGCATCTGTTGGGTTTGGCGCAACATACCACCACGGCTATCACTGAAAGTCGCCGTGTGACCGGCGGCCACTAATGCCTCCAGGGTGTGTCCTGCTTCGTCTCGTGGCACAACTGCCATCACCATTTTCATGGCTCTCTTCTCCCTTCGGCTGCACTCTGGGCCAGCCCTTCGAGCCAGGCTGCGTGGTAGTTGATCATAGTCTCCACCAATGCCTCTCGTACCTCCGTGGGCAGTTCGCTACTGCGATTGATCTGATGATAAAATTCAGTGTGCTCGGCCTCAAAACGGGCCAGCAACCCACTTTCAAAGGCAGGCACATCTCCGAGCGCGATGTCGTCGAGGTGTCCCTCAGTGGCTGCTAGCAGGGTTATGATCTGCGCGGCCAGCGAGAGCGGTTGGTGGATGGGCTGCGTCAGCATGGCTCGCAAGCGCGCGCCGCGTCGAATCTGGCGCTGTGTGGCCTCGTCTACCTCAGCGCCGAAGCGAGCAAAACGGGCCACTTCTTCGAACTGCGCCAATTCTAGCCGGAGTTTTCCCGCTACGTCACGCATCACTACCGCCTGCGCCGCCCCGCCCACCCGTGATACTGAGAGCCCCACGTTCACTGCAGGTTTGATGTCGCGATTGAACAGAGCGGCATCCAATACTATCTGCCCATCGCTGATAGAGATCAGGTTGGTGGGGATGTAGGCGGCAATGTTGCCGCGTTGCATCTCCACGATGGGCAGCGCTGTCAACGAGCCGCCACTTGCCCCCCCTGCATCCCCTCCAACAGTTGGGGGGGAAAGAGGAGGGGCTAACTTGCAGGCGCGCTCCAGCAGCCGCGCGTGCAGGTAAAAGATGTCGCCGGGATAGGCTTCGCGGCCTGGAGGCCGGCGCAATAGGAGGCTCAGTTCACGATAGGCGTCGGCGTGTTTGCTCAGGTCGTCGTAGACGATCAACACGTCACGACCCGCGTGCATCAGGAACTCGGCCATTGTGCAACCGGCGTAGGGGGCCAGGTAGCGCAAGGCGGGCGGGTCATCGGGGCTGGATACGACCACGATGGTGTACGGGAGGGCCTCGTGGCGGCGCAACGTCTCAATGACGGCCAGTGTGGAGGACTTTTTTTGGCCGATGGCGACGTAGATGCACAGCACGCCGCTGTCCCGTTGATTGAGGATGGTGTCCACGGCCAGGGCCGTCTTGCCGGTCTGCCGGTCGCCGATGATCAGTTCGCGTTGTCCGCGTCCGACGGGCACTAGCATATCTACAACTTTCAGGCCAGTGTGTAAAGGTACATTCACTGGCGCCCGCTCGACGATGCCTGGCGCGTCGCGTTCCAGGTAGCGAAACCCTGTCGCGTCTACCGGCCCACGCTCGTCCAGGGGCTCACCCAGTGGGTTCACTACCCGGCCCAGCAGTTTGTGCCCCACGGGCACGCGCAGCCGCTCGCCAGTGGATGTGACCAGGTCACCGCCTTGGATGCCCTCGTCGGGGCCAAGCAAGATGACGTCAATGAGGTCGTGGTCGAGGTTGAGGATGAGGCCCCGCACTCCGGTGGGGAAGGTCAGCAGTTCGTCGGTGCGGGCGTGGGGCAGGCCTGAGAGCGTGGCCACGCCGTCGCCGACGCGCTGTACCGTGCCTACGTCGTGGAAGCGCACCTGGCTGACCAGTTGGTCGGCCTGCAGGCGGAGTGCCTGGAGCAGAGAGGCAGTATCAGGCTGTATGCGCTGCAGATCTGGGAGCGTGGCCACGCTATCGCTGATGCGCTGTACCGTGCCGACGTCGTGAAAACGCACCTGATCACTCGATTGGCTGGCCTGCTCGCGGAGTGCCTGGAGCAGCGACGCTACATCGGGCTGGACACTATGCTCACTCACCAGCCATGCGCTCCTTGAGTGCCATTGAGACGGCCTCGCGCAGTTCGGTCAGTTGTCCACCGATGGAATTGTCCACCAGCATGTCTCCCAGGCGTATCTGCATCCCGGCGGCCAACGATGGATCGGTTTTCAACTCCAGGTTCACGTGGCGGTCGGCCAGCGCGGTGAAGGTGCGAGCTAATAGTCCCTGCTGTTCTGGCGAAAGGGGGCTCGCGCTCGTCACGTAGGCCGTGGGGGTGCGGTCGCCCAGCGCCCGCCGGAACGTCTCC
Organism: Chloroflexota bacterium; assembly: GCA_034189605.1. GTDB lineage: Bacteria > Chloroflexota > Anaerolineae > B4-G1 > B4-G1 > JAUWNP01. The sequence goes on along the minus strand of JAXHUO010000007.1, from coordinate 45,764 downwards.
ACTCGCTCCATCTCGCTGCGACCTAGTTCCCAGATACGATCGCAGAGTTGCTGAACCAGCGTTTCGTGCACTTCCGGTGGCGCTGTGCGGCTGACTGCCCAGCCGCTGATCTCCAGGATGGCATCCAATAGATCATTATGAGACTCGTCCACTGCCTGCTGCCGCAGCCGATGGGCGTCGGCGTGGGCCTCGACCAGGATGCGTTCGACCTCGGTCTGTGTTTCCTGCAAGAGTGTCTTTCGCTCGGCTTCTGCCTGTTTCCGTGCCTTGGTAGTGATGGCGGTTGCTTCTTTGTCAGCGTGTGCCAGCCGTGCCTCGAGTTCGGCGCGCAATCTGGTTACATCCTGACGTTCCTGGGCCAGCTCGCGGGCCAACTGTTCCTTCTCTGCTGCGCGTTTTTCCACGTTGTGCATCACTGGCCGAAAAAGAAAGTAGTAGAGCGCCGCCGCCAGGGCTAGGAAGTTGATGATTTGAAAAACGATTGTCCAAATATCCAGATTTAGCATTCGCTAGCCCCTAGAAGAAGCGATCGAGCAGTGGGTTGGCGAAGATCAGGATCAGACAGATCAGCAATACGTAAATCGCCGTCGACTCCAACAATGCCATTGCGATGAGCAGTGTCGTGCGCAAGTCGTTGGCGGCCTCTGGCTGGCGTGTCATCCCCTCCAATGTTTTGAGCACCGCTTTTCCTTCGACGAGTGCTGGGGTGAGTGTGCCCAGCAGGATGCCTACGCCCGATACGAGGATGGTGACCAGAGTGATCAATGTTCCAGGGTCCATTTCTGCCATGTGCTAATTCCCTCCTTGTTCGTAGATTCGTGAATTGGTTATTGCTCGTTGTTCATTGACTCCATACCTGCGCCGATGTAGACGGCGGCCAGGACGGTGAAAATATATGCCTGCAAGATGCCTGTGAACATGCTAAAGACGACCAGTAGTAATGGCGCGAAAAGTGGTACCAGCGCAAAGATGACGGCCACGATCAATTCGGTGCTGATAATGTTGCCAAAGAGTCGCAGGGTGAGCGATAGTGTGCGGCTGACGTGGCTGATAAGTTCCATAGGCAACATAAAGATCGGTGAGGCCAGGTCTTTGATGTAACCCCACAGTCCTTTGGCGCGGATGCCAAAGTAGTAGACCGAAAAGAAGACAACCAACGCCAGTGCCGCTGGTGTGTTGATGTCGCGTGTGGGAGAGACCACCAGGGGCACAATGCCGATCACATTGCCCACGGCGATAAAGATAGCCAGCGCTCCCAGAAACGGCAGGTACGGCCCGGCAGGTCGCCCCATCACGCTGGAGGTGGTGTCGTTTAAAAAGTCCACCAGCATTTCCAACGCCGCTGGCCAGCGCCGGCCTATAATGGCCGCTGCTCCCACAATGATGGCCATCATGATCCAGGTTGAGATGACTGTGTCACGCACCGGGATGTCAAAGATGGTGAATACTACTTGAGGGAAAAAATCTTCCATATTTCACTCCTGGATTCGTGATCCGTCAATGTCCTGAAATCCGCGTTCTCTGTGCACTACAAACGATGCCCCAACGGGCCAGCCACAGCCCGGCGAAGGCCAGCAGGGCGGGTACGATGCCGTGCTGCAGTGCGGCAATCAGGAGGACGGTGGCTAGGCCCAAGCGCAGCAGTGTGCCCCCCAGAACCCAGATCACACCGTGGCCCGGCGCGGAGGGTTGCAGGCGGGCCACCGTCCTCTGCAGAGATAATCCGTTTAGTGCACCCACTGCCAGACCAGTGAACAGCCACAGTATGATCATCAGACTATTTCGTATCCCTGTCTCTCTCGTTAGACACATTGCTGGCCACGGGCGGTTTCTCGCTGGGTGGCACACGCCACGTTATACCAACCTGTGATGGCATTCAGTATCGTCAGCCCCAGGTCCCACCTTAGCGATGTTGCCGCCAGCGTGTCGCTCCAGATGTACCGGTTATTCTTTTTCATCACCCGTGTCCAGTGTGTCTTTGGATTGCGCCTGCATAGTCGTGAGCAATGTCTGGGCCAGCCGGTCAAAACGTGCGTCTTCTGAACCTGGCGTAGATTCGCAACTTTTGCCAGGTTGGGCCAATCCGCTGGTGAAAACTGTCACGCAGTCGCGGTCTACTTGTAGGATACCGCCCTCCAGGTTCAGCGTGTGTTCGCCTGATCCGTCGGTGTAGCGCAGTGAGGCGGTGACGCTCTCTGCTAGCAACGGCATGTGGCCGGGATAAATGCTGATCCTGCCGCTGTCGGCCAGGTGGGCCTGTACCAGGGTCACCATCTCCACATCGAGCAGCGTTTGGGCTGGCGTTAACACTGTCAGGCGTAGTGGCTTGAACACTATTTGTGTCCTTATGTCCCTGTATCGTTGCTCATTTGTTTCGCCTGGGCCACGGCCTCGTCTATTGTGCCGATCATGTAGAACGCCTGCTCTGGCAGGTCATCGTGGCGACCATCCAGAATCTCGCGGAAACCACGCACCGTCTCGGCCAGCGGCACGTAGCGACCAGGAAGCCCGGTGAACGGCTCAGAGACGAAGAACGGCTGCGTGAGGAACCTCTGCACGCGCCGTGCCCGGTTAACTGCCAGGCGGTCCTCTTTGCTCAATTCTTCCATCCCCAGGATGGCGATGACGTCTTGCAGTTCCTGGTAGCGGGCCAGGAGTGCTCGTACTTCTGTGGCGATAGCGTAATGTTCCTCCCCCACGCCGGCAGGTGTGAGTAATGCGCTGTTGGATTCCAGGGGGTCAATGGCCGGGTAGAGGCCCAGGCTGGCCTGGCGGCGTGAAAGAATCGTCGCTGCGTCCAGATGAGCAAAGGTCGCCACAACGGCTGGATCGGTCAGGTCGTCGGCTGGTACGTAGACCGCCTGTACCGACGTGACACTGCCATGGCTGGTGGTGGTTATGCGCTCCTGCAGTTCGCCCATCTCGCTCTCCAGCGTGGGCTGGTAGCCCAAGGTACTGGGCAGACGCCCTAGCAGCGCCGACACCTCCGCGCCAGCCTGGATATAGCGGAAGATATTATCAATGAATATCAATATTGGGCGTCGTTCGTAATCACGAAAGTACTCGGCCATCGTCAGCGCGGTGAGTGGCACCCGCAGCCGCGCCCCCGGCGGCTCGTTCATTTGCCCAAAGACCAAGACGGTGCTCTCCAGCACTCTGCTGCGCCGCATCTCCAGCCACAGGTCGTTGCCCTCGCGGCTGCGCTCGCCCACGCCGGCGAAGAGCACGATGCCGGAATGCTCGCGGATGGTATGACGCATGAGTTCGATCATCAGCATCGTCTTGCCCACTCCCGCGCCACCGAAGAGGCCGATCTTACCGCCACGGGGGTAGGGAGTCAACAGGTCAATGGCCTTGAGGCCGGTGACGAACGGCTCTACGACTACCCGTTGCTCGTGCAGCGGTGGTGATGTGGCGTGGATCGGGCGCCACTCCGTCCCCCCGGGCGCGGTCCGTCCGTCAATGGGCTGGCCCAGCACGTTGAACAAACGTCCCAGCGTCGCCCGGCCCACCGGGACGCGGATGGGGTGGCCCATGTCGAGCACTGCCAGTCCCCGGCGGAGGCCCGCGGTGCCGCCCATAGCAATTGCTCGCACTGTGTGAGGGTCAATGTGCTCCTGCACTTCGACGACCAGTTCTGGCCCATCGTCCCGCTGGACCAGCAGGCCATTGTGAATGCTGGGCAGGTCGCCGGAGGCAAACTCTGCGTCTACCACCACGCCTGCCACGCGCGCTACGGTTCCTGTTCTAGCCAACTCTTTGCTCCTTGGAATTGCGTCAGTGTATATTATACCATAACGGGGCCGAACGGCGTAGCCACGTCCAGCCCCGAAAGTGGGTGTTTCCTCTTTCTTCTCATTTCCCACCGAGATGGGTAAATCGCCGCTGCTTGGCCTAGTGCTTCCTGCTCCGGTGCCAGATCAGGGCTACTGTTCACGAACAAGTGGGCTAGCACCGTTCGGTCGAGTGCTTGTGGTAGAGCCTTCTTCGGTCTTCATTCCTACTCGGCCAGCGCTGCCTCTGGCGGTTCCTCAAGGTCGTTGAATCCGTTCACTGGCGGGTGCAGTTTCTCGACCCTGCTCATTCCCTCGCCTGCCTGGGAGACAGCGCTAACGAACTGATTATCCTATTCACGGCTTTTACCTCCTGGTAACGATCTCGCTTATCACTAATTTAGAGAGCCACCACTTCCTGTAACCGCCCCCATGCTGCTTCCTCCAGGTCGGCAATCTCCATCAGCGGAGCCGTCGTCTCCGCAAGCACGGCCCCCAGATCCTTGGCTTCCCATCCCCGCTCGAAAATCTCGGCGACCTCCTGCCACCTGTCGCCGATGTGCTGGAATTCGTCGGCGCTCTGGTTCAGGCGTGCGTCTCCTATGATCTCGGCCGCCTCACTCAGGAAGCGGCTTAACATGTAGCGAAAAATGCCGCCGCCGGTACCGCCCGCTGCGTCAATGAAGATATAGGCGTTGAACAACGTAAAGCGCAGCGTATCCTCGTCCATCAGGTCGGGCCACTTGAGCGCGCGTTTGGCTGCCTTACGGATGCCCTTGACCCCAAAATTGCTGATAGGCGACTCCAACATTCACTGTGCCTGCTCAGCGATAGCCTGGCGCATCTCGTCGGCGGTGGGCTGGCGTTTCTCGCTGAAGTCAAAAGTGTACCACATATGTCTGGGCGGGAAGGGTTTGTAGGTGGAGCCGCGCGCCTTCTCCAAATCCTCCATCGAGACCGGGTGTAGTTTCGCATCTCGGTCGGCGATGAGCACCTGGTGTGTCTCCGCATCGTGCCCGCAAACCACCACGACGTGCCCGCCAAAGTGGTAGTCGCTATCCCCAAAATCAAAGTAGGGCAGGAAACCCATGTCGCAGTGAATCATCACCGGCTGGCCCACGTTGAGCATCTCCAGTAGCGTCTTCTCCGCTTTGCGCACACTGGAGGTGGTGTACGACTCGACCACCACGCCGGTGCGCCTTCCGGTGGTCTTTTCCAATCCCTCTACACCTGGTCGCTCAAAGTTAGCACGCCCGCCGATAAAGGGAGGCTGACCCTTCTGATGCCAGTAGATGAACCCGACCCCTGCTCCGATTCCGAGCAGCATTTCCTCGCTGATGGGATGGTCGTTGTAGACGTAGACGTGGCGTATTGAGCCAGTGACGCAGTGATGCGTCGTCAGTGACTTGAATCCTTCCAATGGTTCGAGTGTCATTTTTTGCTCCTTGTCGTATTTCTGTTCCTTCTCCTTATACTTTCCTGACCGGCTGCCGGAGCACGGTCTTGAGTTTTTCCGGCGCAACCTTGCGCGGGTCGCCCAAGTAAATCTCGTGATGTTTGCCGGCCGGCTCATAGCTATTCTCATCAATAAAGGTGTGCATCCTGGTTATCGTCGGGGCTTCCGCATCAAAAGGGCCGATGTGCATGATCTGCACCGCAAGGCCCTCGTGGTAAACCTCCAGCCTGATCTTGGGCAGTGCAGGTGGGTTCTTTTTCTTTTCCACCTGCTTGAGCGCTTCCTCAAACATCTCCTGGGTGATCCACTCCGGTTGCATGATCATCATCGTCCAATCCCACGAACTTTTGCTCTCTGTGGTGAACTCGTCCATATTCTCCACCCACCATAGCCCTTCCATAGGCGGGATAACGTAATCCTTGCCGATCTCTTTTTTGCTCATAAACTTGATCTTGTAGGCCATCCCGTACAGTGCCTCGACGGCGTCTTGATACTCCTGCGCCGTGTTGGGGTCGCCGTGGCCATCAATCATCAGAAAGTTCATCGGTGGCACGTCAACCACCACGAACTCCTTGGCCGAGGGCCGATACAGGTGTTTCCACTCTTTCTTGAAATCAGTCTTGGACATTTTCCTCTTCCCTTTGCGTTATAAAACGGTTTGACATGCCAGGATGCGATTTGACGAGCATTGGAAATAAGGGTATAATTCCCACTGTCACCATTATGACCTCTGGAGGCAGGAATATGAACACAGTAGGTATCGCTGAGATCAAGCGTAGTATCTCAACTATTGTCAACCGCGTGGCCTTCGGTCGGGAACGAATCGTTCTGACCTCGAGAGGTAAACCCAAAGCCGCGTTGGTGAGCGTCGAGGACCTGCAGAAGTTGGAGTCGTTGGAAAAGACGACCTCTCCCCCCTCCCGCGCTCAGCAGAGGGCAGCCCTGGCCATGGCTCAGGCCGTGCGGGAAATGACTCTCGTTCGTCGTGGCGGAGTCCCATTTTCCGACGTCGCTGAGGATCTGCACAGGCTGAGAGAGGAGAGAGATATTGAACTCGCAGGTGTGCATTGATGTCAATCTGGTTCTCAAACTGGTACTTGTCGAGGAAGACAGCCCCAAGGCTCAACATCTGTGGAACACATGGGTAGATGCAGACATAGAAATCGTTGCTCCACCCCTGCTTGCCTTCGAAGGGACATCGGTGATCTGCAACAAGATGCGTCGCGGATTGGTACTGCCTGAGGAGGCCGAACTGATGTTCAAAGTCTTTCACCTCCTCGGTGTGAGGCTGCTTTACCCTGATGGTCTGCACGAGAAAGCCTGGGAACTGGCCAAGCGGTTCCATCGCCCGCAGGCCTACGATAGCCATTACCTGGCTCTGGCAGAAATCCTTGGCCTCGAACTCTGGACGGCCGACGAGCGGCTGTATAATGCGGTCAAGCATGATCTATCCTGGGTGAAATGGCTGGGCGACTACTCGCCAGTCTGATCCTCCAGTTGTGAGATGAACTGCGTGATCCACTCCAGTTCGGCCTGGGTCATCGTCACGCTGTGGTCGAACATGGCGTCCACAAAGTAGGGCAGGGGGCGTTGGCTCTCCCAGCGTGCCTGCACGTGCTCCAGCCGGGCATCCAGTTCGTCGCGGTACTTTCGTAGCGCGGCCAGTGCCTCGGCGATTGTGATGCCGGGCAGGTTCGCCAGCCCCAATTGTAAGGGTGGGTAGCAGCGGTGCGGGACTGAGAGTGCGTCGAGCACGCCAACATGGCGCGCTTCTATCCCTGCCGGCGTGATGTGGTAGACCTTGCGCGCCGGGCCGCGCTTGGCCTCCTCCGACTGCCCCTCGATCAGCCCTTCCCGCTCCAGTTTCTTGAGCAGGTAGTAGATGGAGGAGAAACCGATCTCCGTCCACTCCCGCATCCCGCGTTCCTCAATTACCCGCTCAATCTCGTAGCCGTGGCGGGGCTGCTCGGCGATGAGACTCAGAATTGCCAATTCCGCGTTTGTCATTGTGTGTGCCTTAACTATAGTACTATAATAGTCTAGTATTATAATATCATATTTCGAATGGATAGTCAAGAAGGTGGGAAATGGATAGTCAAGAAGGTGGGAAAGTGAAGAAAGCGGGGCGGGAGGCAGCCTGTACTGAGCCTGTTGATGGGTTGTACATTTGTGCAGGTGCAGCTGTTGGGTTATAATCGGAGTGTAGACATTTCTGCATATAAGCAGTTAGATGCCGCGTGTTTCGTTGCCGATAAATTCATTGTAAGTTTGGGTGGAAACTTGTGACTATTGAAGAGCAAGTTAGCAAAGGTCTTGAAATAATCGGGAACCAACGACAGGAACTCGGAGAGATCATTAAGCAGGCAGCTGAAACAGGAGAGACCATCGCAGGTTTTGAACGATTAAAAAGATGGAAAGGTAGAACTATACGTCTCCTTGCTGATGAAGTTCACCCAGGTGAAGCAAAGAAATTATCAAATAAAAGGAAGTCATCGGTTATTATGGGGCAGCCTCTTCGGAATCTTGTTGATGAAGCGGGAATGTATGATTCATTTCTAACTGCTCTTGCTGAAGAGTTGGAGAAACATCCTGAGGATGTAATTGCAATCCCTATTCCAGCATCCAAGACAGCTATTGAAGTTGAAGCACCCTCACCCGAATCTACCAATGCCGTTTTTGTAATTCATGGACATGATGAATTGAACCTTCTCAGGTTGAAAGAGTTTCTAAGAGAACGTTGGGGTTTAGAACCTGTGGTCATGTTTGGAGAACCGGGAAGAGGAAGAACTCTCATCGAAAAATTTGAAGACGAAGCCCAGAGATCCTCATTCGCCCTTGCTTTAATGACTCCAGATGATTTGATTCAAGTTGGCGATGGCACTTATGCGCAGGCTCGTCCCAACGTAATATTTGAATTAGGCTGGTTTTATGGCCGGTTGGGGCGAGAAAGGGTGTGCATTCTTTTCAAGGAAGGAACAAGATTACATTCTGACCTTGATGGAATATCAAGAATCGAGTTTCAGGATGATGTTAGAAAGAAAATTGGAGAAATTGAAAAGGAGCTTCTTGCTGCAGGCATACTGACGGATTAATTGACAATCTATTGCGACATCTGACCCCGCTTTCACCAGGCCGGGCTGCGCCCGGGTGGTAAGCGGCGCGAATTGCGGTCATTAGACTCCGAGCAAATCTGCGTTAGGGCCGCAAACGCCCGGCGGGTGAAGCCCACGTTGGGCAGCGACAATCCGCGCCTATGGAGAGTCGCTCAGCAGGTTGTGGGCCGTCTCCAGTCCAACCAGGCACTCATCAACACTGAACCGCCAGCGATCACCGCTTGGCGTCCAGTTGGTGACGGATATGGGCCTGGCAGAACATGCACGTCGAAGCCGTCCCAGCCGAATTGAGTCTGCGCTTGCTCTGCTGGACGGCCCATCACCCGGAGATTGACCACGCCCGGCGGGCGCTGAACGTGGCTCGGGCGCTGGAGTCGTCGCCCATTTAGCCCGGCGAGACCCAGGCGGTCCGGCTCATCTGGCGCGACCTCAGCGGCAGGGACTTCCGAGGCCGTTTCCTCCTGCTTCAGGCGGTCAATCATCTTCCGCAACTCAGCGTCGGCCTGTTTCAGTGTGGAAAGCAAGTGGGGGCACATCTCTTGCCAGGTCTATTCGCCCGCTGCGCGAAACAACGCGGCGGTTTTCTTCGCCTCCCCTCCGTCTTCTGTGCCTGGGGCGAGGCGCTGGCCTCTTTGAGCGCCTGTTCCACCTGGTCAACTATCGTTTCCAGGCCCTCTCCAGCGTGGTGAAAAAGGCCGATCGCCAAATCACCCTGCTTGTACTATGCCACGAACTGTATCTCTGCCAGCGCCCTTTCGGCCTCTCTGGCGATCACATTGGTTTTCTGACGAACATCCTCCGGCAGCGGTTCAGCCTGATGCGTTTCGAGGATCTTGAGAGCCTGTTGTATCACACGTTCCTCGTATCTCTGGCTGCCTTTATTCATCCACGCCTTGGGGGTGTCGCGGTTCAAGAACTTGGGCCGCCAGAGTTCTTGCCGGAAGTGGGTCGCGGTGTGCTTCTGGGTCAGGAAACTGCCGCCCGGCCCGACCTTACGGATCACGTCAATGCTCATCATCTCTCGGCTGAGATCAAAGCCTCGGATGATTCGTTTCACATAGCCTATGATCTCGTCGCACATGACGATCGCGGCGGGGTTGCTGAGCAGCCCTTGTCCCAGATAACCGATGTCGTGGATCAAGTTGGCCCCATCCAGCGCTGCCAACAGAGTCCCAAAAGCATGCTCCATGGCCGCCTGTGCGTCGAGACAGTGAGCATCACTGCCGACTGTTGACCACATGGGAATCCCATAATAGTGAAAGATGTCTGCAAAGGCCGAATTGGTCAATCGCAAGTCGGGCGCGCCGTAAGAAAAGATGCCGGTTCTCATATCCAGGGGGACGACCACTAAGCCAGAGATGATTGGTGCCCCTTTGCTCTTGACCTGGTGCAGGACTATGCCACTCAGGGCTTCGGCATTCGCCTGCGCGATACCACCAGCCAGCGTTACCGGCGTGGTGGCTCCAAGGCTATCCCCGGGGGTGTAGCAAATTGGGATTCCCTTTTCGGCACAGAGGAAAACCTTGTGCACTGCGCCACGCGAGTGTGTCAGCGGGGCTGTAGGCTCGGAATAGTGAATGAGAAAAGGTTTCTCTCTCAGAGCGTCCTCCCCACCGACTATGACCGCAGCCATCTCAATAATGGCTGCCAGGTCTTCCTGCCCGGCTGCGGTGAAAAAGATTGGCTTGATCGAGTGCTCCATCATAGCCTTGGCGCACTCGACGTACATTGTGTTGGTCGGAACGTCGCTCGGTAAGGCGAAAGAGGCGATAAAGTCCACCTCATCACAGTAGTCCGCGACCCGGGCTGCATTGATCACGTCCTGCAGGCGCGACGGCCGGGTTTCACCTGTTTCCAGATCGCACGTACTGATCAAATCTGTTCCCGTCCCAAAGTAGATGTTACGTCCCTCCAGGCGCATCGCCTCTTCTCCCTTTCGGTTGTATATGGTGATACGGGAGGGGGCGCTGCGGATGCACTCTTCTACCAGCCAGTTGGGAATCTGAACGACGTTGTCTTGTTTCACCCGACATCCAGCATCTCTCAGGAGGCAAACGCCTTCTTCGTGAGATACCCGAACACCAATGGTTTCCAGAATTTCTAAACTTGCCCGGTGAATCTCTTTGATCTGCTCCTCTGTCAAAAGTCTGTAGCCAGGCATACATTGAGTCTTAAAGCCACTGTTCATGATATCCACTCCTCGTATGGGATATGTTTCATGGGGAACGCCAGCCTCATAGTACTGTATCCTGGCCGCTCTGTCAAGTTACGCACGGCGCAAAGAATATGCCCGCTGGACAAATGGCAGGGGATGAGTACAATAGTAATGAAACGTATTGTGTGATGCGCGGGGGGGCAGATGCCGATACCACTCAATCCTTATGTTGCTGGCAATCCCGTCGGCGACAGTTCTGCCTTTGTGGGGCGGGCGGACGTGCTGCGTGAGGTGCTGCGTGTGCTGCGCCGCTCCCATGGCAATGCCATACTCCTTTACGGCCAGCGGCGCATCGGCAAGACCTCCATCCTGCAGCACCTGGAAGCCCAACTGACTCGCGAAGGGCCATATCACCCTGTCTACTTTGACTTGCAGGACAAGGCTGCCTGGCCCCTGGGGCGTGCGCTGGAGGAATTGGCCTGCACCATCGCTCATACTTTGGGCCAGCCTGACCCCGACCTGGGCTCAGATCCCGAAACCGGTTTCCACCAGGAGTGGCTCCCATCCGTGCTAAGCGGTCTGGCTGAAGGTTCCTCCCTGGTGCTGCTTTTCGACGAGTTCGACGTGTTAACTGACTCAAAAGCGGAGCAAGCAGGAGCGGCTTTTTTCCCCTATCTGCGCGGCCTGCTTGCCAGCAACCCCGAACGATTGCAATTTGCCTTTGTCATCGGTCGCAATGTGGATGATCTGGACACTATTGCTCTCTCCTTCTTCAAGGGGACACCCTATCAGCGGGTCTCGCTGTTGGGCAGAGAGGACACCTCAGAATTGGTGCGCCTCTCTGAGGTCAATGACACGCTGCGCTGGCCGGCTGAGGCCGTGGAACAGGTCTGGCAGTTGACCTGTGGTCATCCCTTCCTGACCCAACAACTCTGCTCTTACGTCTGGGAACGGGCCTACGATAAAGATCCCGAAGAACCGCCCATGGTGATGCCGGCTGACGTAGATGCGGCTGTGCCTGAGGCACTGGAGGCTAGCCGCAACATGCTGGAGTGGCTGTGGGACGGGTTGCCCCCGGCAGAGCGAGTGGTGGCCGCCGCGCTGGCCGCGACCGGCCCGGGCCCTATCGCCCAAGGGGAGTTGGAACGGCTGCTGCACGAAAGCGGCGTGCGCGTAGTCATCCGGGAATTGCAAAACGCACCTCAACTCCTGCAGGAATGGGATTTGATCGAGCCCACTGATGGCGGCTATCGCTTCCGCGTCGAGTTGTTACGGCGCTGGATCGCCGATCACAGGTCGTTGCTCCGCGTGCAAGAGGAACTGGACCGCATTGAACCGGTGGCCGAAAGGCTCTACCAGGCTGCCCTGGGATTGTACCGGGGTGGGCAACTGGATCAGGCCGTTGGTCCACTGCGCCAGGCTGTTGGATTGAATCCCAACCATGTGGGGGCCAACCAACTGCTGGCCGACATCTTGCTTTCTCAGAGAGAACTGGACGAGGCCCTGCAATTGCTGGAGCGGCTCTACGAATACCAGCCCTCTGCCGCCCGTTCTCGCCTGATTGAGGCTCTGTTGGCCCAGGCCCGGGTCGCCGAGGGTGATGATGAGCAACTGGCCCTCTACGAGCGGGTGTTGGGACTGTCGCCCACGCGACAGGAGGCCACTGTTGGGCGGCAGCGCATCTGGCGGCAGCGTGGTGACGATGCTCTGGAGTCCGAAGATCTGGATACCGCACTGGCGGCCTACGAGATGGCCGGACTGGCCGAGAAAATTATCCAGGTTGAGGCACTGCAACGGCGGCGGGAACTATCGCCGGTGGAGGCGCAGGCCCAGGCCCACGCGCGAGCGCAGAGGTGGGCGGATGCCATCGCTGAGTACGAGAAACTTGTGGCCCAGGCCCCCGATGAGGAGAGTCGGGCAGCGTGGCAGGCTGCACTGGAGCAATGTCAGGAGGAGGGAGAACTGGCCCGTTTCTTCGCCGAGGGGGTTGGGGCCTTGGAGCAGGAGGACTGGAAGCAGGCCCAGCGAGCCCTTTTGCAGGTGGTCCATCGTCGAGTGGACTACCAAAAGGGTGGCCGGCGGGCTACTGAACTACTGGATCAGGCTGTAAGAGCGGAACCCTACGTTGCATCTACCCTGGTGCCAACTTCTGTTTTACCCCCCGTGCTGAAATCGGTTCCTGTTATCTCCGCAGAGAACGCAGACAGGGTGGCTCAACTGATCCGTTGGGGCGATGGTATTGTGAACGATGTAGCCTGCTCACTTGATGGGGGGCTACTGGCGGCGGCATCCTCCCTGGGAGTATATCTCTACGAAGCCGAAACGCAGGCCCAGGTGCGCTTTATCAAAACAGGAGTCCGGGTGTCCAGCGTGGTCTTTTCGCCGGACAGGGGTATGCTGGCATTGGGAGTGGATGATGGCACCGTGCAGTTGTGGCGGGTGAGTGATGGGGCTCTGTTGCGTACGCTGAGATGCTGTAAAGAGTCGGTGCTGAGCGTGGGTTTTTCTTCAGATGGAGCGACGCTGGCCTCGGGATCGCGGTCGGGAGTGCGGTTATGGCGTACGGATTACTGGACTTTGAAGCGCACCTTGAGGGGGCATACAGCGGCGGTGTGGAGCGTGGCATTTTCTCCCAACGGAGCGATACTGGCCTCGGGGTCTAATGACGGCACAGTGCGGCTGTGGCGGGTAAACAGCGGGACCCTGCTGCGCACGCTGAAGGGGCACATGAGGTACGTGGCCTGTGTGGCCTTCTCGCCGGGTGGGGCGACGCTGGCATCGGGATCGGGTGACTATGCGGTGCGGCTGTGGCGGGTCTCCGATGGGACTTTGCTGCGCACTCTCAAAGGGCACGGAGGGTCGGTGAGGAGTGTGGCCTTTTCGCCCAACGAGGCGCTCCTGGTCTCGGGGTCGGATGACTATGCGGCGCGTCTGTGGCGGGTTTCTGACTGGGCTCTGCTGCACACTCTAGAGGGGCACACAGCATCGGTGCGGAGTGTGGTCTTCTCCCCCGACGGAGCGACACTGGCCTCGGGGTCTGCGGACGGCACGGTGCGGCTGTGGGGAGTCAAATAGCCAAAGGCACTGGTAGGCGCGGTTCCCGTGTTTCACGTTTTACACTGGCGGAGGTTTTTATGTCCAATCCCTTCTTCTACGGCAACCCGGTCCCCCCCGATCAATTCCTGGATCGGCGGCGGGAACTACGCCACATCACCAGCCGGATTGTCAACCATGGACAATCCACTGCTGTCGTCGGCGGGCCATGCCGCGGCAAGACCTCGTTGCTCGAATACTTGATTGCGCCTAAAGTGCGGGCCAAACTCTACGGCGAGAGAGTTGAGCGGTTGCTTTTCTCCTACCTGGACGCCCAGGCGTTAGGTGGCGAGTTCAACCAGGCCCAGTTCTGGGAATATGCCTTGCGTCCACTGCGGGAACAGGTCGTTGTCCCCAACCCTGATTCGCCGCTGGCCCAGTCTTACCTGACTTGTATGGAGAATGAATTTGGATGCTTTGTGATGGAGCGTCTCCTGGCCCAGGTGAGGTCAGACGGCTGGCGGCTGGTGCTGTTATTGGATGAATTCAATGACCTGCTGTATCATCCTGTTCTCAACAGCACCGAGTTCTTCGGCAGCCTGCGCTCGTTGGCCTCGCGCAGCCGTGGGTCGCTGGCACTGGTTATCGCCAGCCGGCGTCCGCTAAATAGTCTCACGATCAAGACGCAAGAACTCTGTCGTGCTGGTTCTCCGTACTTTAACTTTCTTTCCGAGGTCACCCTGGGAGCGCTGCCGAATGAGTGCGTAACAGAGTTGCTGCACCAGGCCGGAGATCGCTTCACGGCAGGGGATCGTCGTTTCATCGGAAAGGTGGCCGGGGGACATCCCTACCTGGTGCAGGTGGCCGCTTTTGCGCTGTGGGAGGCCTACGAAGAGGGTGAGGACGATCCCTACCGGCGGCGACAACAGGCAGGGCAAGGTCTCTACGACGAAGCCGCGCAGGTCATGGGCGATGTCTGGCGGCTCTGGCCATCGGAGACCCACAGGGCCTTGATCGCTGTCGCAATGGCTCATATCAACACCCTGGAGGAGCGCGAGAAACTGTTGGAGAAGCATCAGTTCGATGTGAAGCGACTGGTCCGTGAAATAGACGATTTCGATCCGGAACTGCGGTCACTGGAAAGGCACGGTCTCGTGGCGAAGGACGAGGCTATCCTCGGCGGCTGGCGGGTGCGTCCCCAGGTTTTTTTATGGTGGTTGGCCGATGAACTGGTGCGGATGGCACGCAGCGAGACAACGTTCGGCGGAGAAGACATGCTGAGACCAGACAGGAAACGATTATTGGACAGGGCAGTCCGCACTATCGGAGGCGCGATCAAGGAAGGGGCGGCTATGTTCATCAAGTCAGCAGTCGAGGGGGCAGTGGGAGGAATGACCGGAATGGGATGAGCAGTGGCTGATTTGTTCCCTTCTGATGGACTGCATATGCATACCCGTGGCAGTCGCTGATTCACGTTTTACGTCAGTGGAGGTTTTTATGTCCAATCCCTTTTTCTACGGCAACCCGGTCCCCCCCGATCAATTTCTGGATCGGCGGCGGGCACTGCGCCGTATTACCAGCCGGATCGTCAACCGGGGGCAATCCACCGCGATAGTTGGTGAGCCGCACAGCGGCAAGACATCACTGCTTATGTATCTGTCCGCGCCGGAAATACAGATGGAACTCTACGGCGAGAAGGTGGAGCGGCTGCTTTTCTCCTATATGGACATCCAGACGTTGAGCGGGGAGTTCAGCCAGGCTCAGTTCTGGGAACATGGTCTGCGCCCGCTCCACAAACGGGTCATCGTCCCCAATCCCGATTCCTCGTTGTCTCAGGCCTACCAGATGTGCCAGGAGAACGACTTTGGCGCCTTTGCGCTGGAGCGTCTGTTTGCCCAAATGAGGCCAACCGGCTGGCGACTGGTGTTGATGCTGGATGAGTTCGATTTGCTGCTGCATCACCCCACCCTCAATTGCGGCGAGTTCTTTGGCAGCCTGCGCTCGTTGGCCTCACGCAGCCGGGGGGCGTTGGCACTGGTCATTGCCAGCCGCCGTCCGTTGGCGAGTCTCAACGAGGCCACGCAACAATTCAACCGCACTGGTTCCCCATACTTTAACTTTCTCACCGAGGTCATCCTGGGGGCGTTGCCGAATGAGTATGTAACCGAGTTGCTGCACCGAGCCGGAGATCGCTTCACGGCAGAGGACCACTGTTTCATCGGGAGGTTGGCCGGGGGACATCCTCATCTGGTGCAGGTGGCCGCTTCTGCGTTGTGGGAGGCCTACGAAGAGGGCGAAGGAGATGCTTACTGGCGGCGACAACAAGCAGAGCAAAGTCTCTACGACGAAGCCGCGCAGATTCTGGATGATGCCTGGCGGCTCTGGCCCTCGGAGACGCGTAAGGCCTTGACTGCTGTCGCGCTGGTTCACATCAATACGCTGGAGGAGCGCGAGAAACTGTTGGAGAAGCATCAGTTCAATGTGGAGCGACTGATCCATGAAATAGGCGATTTCGATCCGGAACTGCGGTCGCTGGAAAAGCATGGTCTCGTGGTGAGGGACGAGGCTATCTCCGGTGGCTGGCGAGTATGTCCCCATGTCCTTCTGCGGTGGTTGGCCAATGAACTGGTGCGGATGGCACGCGGTGAGACAACATTCGGTGGGGAAGACCTGCTGAAGCCGGAGAACAAGTTGCAATCTGCATTGCGTGGGTTGTGGCACGATAGAGAGGCAAGACAAATCTGGCTAGATGGGAAGGAAATTACGCGAGAACTTAGTGCGGATCAATACGCACTACTTGTGTTTATGTGCCAGCATCCAGGTGTGATCTGCACGAAGGATGAGGTTGCCCAGGCAGTATGGCCCAATCAGTCAGAGGAAGGCATCACTGATGGCCAAATCTATCAACTCATCAAGCGAGTGCGGGAGAAGATCGAACTTGACCCACTCAACCCTTGTTACATTGTGACAATTAGAGGGCAGGGGTATCGGCTGGAGAGGCCCTGAAAATACTAGCGGCTGGCGGCCAATGGCTGGTGGCCAAGCCCCAACTTTTGCATCACCTTCGCCGGGGTTGCGCGGCGGGCGCGCTGCCACTGGTGGCGCGCCCAGCGCTTGAAACCGTTGAGTGGCTTGCGGCGTTGGCTCTCCGCCATCGCCCACCTGAGAAACTCATAGTCCTGTCCCTTGATCTTTGGCTCGGTGGGATTGCGGCGGTAGGAGTCATAGTCGGTGATACGGCTCAAGTTGTGCTCGACTGCATAGTCATACAGGTCGGTGCCAGGGTGAGGAGTGAAGAAGGCCGGGCTGTAGTAGTCAGGGTCAATTTCCTTCATTAGCCGCACCGTATCCATCACTTCCTCTTTGGTCTCGGTAGGCAGCCCCATCATATAATTGGCCCATACGGAGATGCCATACTGGCGGCAGATGTGGGCGGCCTGGCGGTTTTGCTCTGCCGTCGTGCCCTTGCGAATGAACTTGAGGACGCGGTCATTGCCACTCTCAAAGCCGATAAAGTAGCCGCGCAACCCGGCCTTGGCCATGCGCGCTACCATATCCTCGTGCTTGACCAGAATGTCGGCCCGGGTCTGGCAGAAGAAAGGCATCGTAAATCCCTCGGCGACGTACTTTTCCGTGAACGCTGTCACCCACTCGCGATCTTCCGTCAGGCAGTCGTCGTGGAACATAAACGATGCGATGTGGTGTCGGTCAACTAGCATACGGATTTCGGCGATGACATTGTCCACGCTGCGGCGGCGGGTGCGCTTGCCGAAAAGATAGTCTTCCCCTGGCTTGCAGAAAGCGCAGTTGTAGAGGCAGCCCCGCCCGGCAATGATAGTGACGAACGGCGGCGGTAATTCCTCGACGAAGGGCACTTCAGGCGAGTCGAGGTCATAGCCCCACTTTCGCCATTCGTCGAGGAACAGGTCCCGGTCGGCGAAGGGAATAGCATCGAGGTCGGGTGGTTCACCGCGCAGCACGCGCTGAGGGGGCGGGTCACCGTTTTCAATCAGCCGCAGCAGGCGAGGAAAGGTTACTTCTCCCTCTTGGGTCACCAAGTAATCCACGTGGGGGATGCGCAGGGAGTCCTCCAGCGCGATGGTGACGTGGGGGCCGCCAATGATGGTGACGATATCGGGATTGACCTGCTTGGCGATGGCTATCGCCCGGCGGGCCGGATTGTAGTCTACGCTCATCATCGTCACACCGACGACATCAGGGTTACGCTCTGCCAGCATTTCCTGCAAGTGTTCCCAGCCGCTCAAAGCCCGCAGGTCAACCATGTCTACCTCGAACCCCTGGGCTTTGGCAGCCCCGCTGAGCGAGGCTAGCCCGTGGGAGATCCAGCCTGCATCCATCCCTTGCTTGAGGGAATTAAAGCCGCGCCCGGCAATACCGGGGTAGATCAACGTCGTTTTGAGGGGCATGCATTCCTCCACGAAGTGTTATCCGCTGGCAGGTGCGTTTCAACTTGGGATATTCACCTATGGATTGAGAACAGTGGTTGAAGCCGTCCTGGAGCGGCGCATGCGATTTCAATCGTCATTCAACCCTGGGGCGGTGCATCCTCCGCTGGGAGGACGGATTGCATAGGTGCACTGATGATCGCTCTGGTCTGCCCAGGCGATGCGTTGGGGAGATGTGCCCAGGAGGCGAGTTAGTAGCGTCATGTCTATCGTACAGACCTCGTGATACTGGCGGGCCACGCGTTCATAAGGGCAGTTGGCGACGTGGAGCAGGTATTCACCGGCGTTTTCACCATCTTCGTGTCGCTCCCAATGGGCCAGGTAGCCCTGTCTGTCCAGAAATTCGACGGCAGCGATCAGCCGGGTCTCGAAATCGTCCTCGTCGGGGAGAGTGGCCTGATCAGCGATGCGCTCGCCGATGCACTCCATCATCTGATTCACTTCAGCCGGCGAGAGGCGGGAATGCACCTCACTGAGTATCAGGCTGGCCAGGTGATCGTACTTCTTGGGGAAGAATGTGCTAGCATCTTCAGTCAGAGTGTAGGTGTATTGAGGGCGGCCAGGGGTTTTACGGCGGCGCACGAGAGGGGAGGCGACGAGCCCTACGCTGCGCAAGACGTCAAGGTGGTGACGCACGGTGACGGTAGTCAATCCCAGTTCCTGGCTCAACTCGCCCACCGTCGCCTGATCGCGTTTCTTGATAATGTTCAAAATACGCTCTCGTGTGGACTGCATGTTTCCGCTTCCTTCCAGATATCTGTGAATAGTATTGCACATTCTAGCATGGCTACCATAATTTGTCAAACTGTCATCGTCATAATTCGGAAATCTGCTCCAGGATTGCGTAGCGTGAAAGTTGCCCGATTTCCTAAAGCGGTGTAGAATAATATTTCAAATGTCCGAATCGAAACCAACAGCCAACAGCCAAATGATTGCAAGTGTGCGCTTTCAACCCAGGGGCAGGGCTTACCACTTTGACGTCGGCGATCTCCAGGGTCTGCGACCAGGCGACTTTGTCCTCGTCGAGACAGCACGTGGTCAGCAGTTGGGAGAGGTGATCAGTGTGCGACCTCTGCGCGAGGGTGAGGATAAGGAAGGTCTCAAGCCGGTACGGCGATTGGCCACTGGTCGTGACCTGGCACTGCGCCAGCAGTGGCAGCAGAAGGAGGCAGAAGCGCTAGTCACCGCTCGTGAGGTGGTGGCGCAGTTGGGCCTGCCTGTAAAGATCGTCACTGCTGAGTATACCTTTGATGGTCAGCGACTGACGCTGCTGTACGCGAGCGAAGAAAAGAAGGTGAACCTTGGCGATGTGCAGCAGCGGCTGCGGCGCACGCTATCCGTCCGCGTTGACCTGCGGCGGATCGGCCCGCGCGACCAGGCGAAACTGATGGGTGGCTATGGCGCTTGTGGTGGGTTGCGCTGTTGTTCCCGCTTTCTCGCAGAGTTCAACCCTGTCTCCATCAAAATGGCCAAGATGCAGGGTGTATCGCTTAACCCATCGGAGATCACGGGAATGTGTGGGCGACTGCGCTGCTGTCTGGTCTACGAGCATGGGCAGTACGAGGAGGCGTGTAAGATGATGCCTCGGCGCAAGAAGCGCGTGCGAACGGCCTATGGCGAGGGCAAGGTGGTGGGCCTGCTGCCGTTGAAGGGCATCGTCGTTGTCCAGGTTGAAGATCAGCGTCTGGAAGTGCCGGTTGAAGAGGTGGAACTGGTTCAGGTATGACGTTCGGTCGAGCGAAAAACCTAAATCAGTAGCACCCTTTGCCAGCGAGCGCGACTGCTGAGCTCAAATTCAGAGGTTGCGCAGATTGATATCTCTTACCTATCACGTTCGTCACTGTCCTGTTCGTCCTGGTGGATTCACTGTTGGGAGCGGGCTTGATGGTCGTCCTGCTGCCCCCTTTGCATTTTCTTCAGTAGGCTGTGGTCGGTTGTACCCAGTCCCTCCAGTCCCCAGAAGGGCAATTCCAGAGCCCCAACTAAAGTCCGAGTGGTCGTTAGATACATCACATTTTTTATCTAATGTATTATACTTGACAACTGATGTATTACGTGATATAATTATTTTGGGCGGAAACCTCGTACACCGTCAAAGCACGTTCGTGGGCCTGACACGGAGTTGTGCTGATGCCTCGTTCGAGACCAAGCGGTACATCAAAGAATCTGATCTACAAGGACCTTCTCCGTTCCATCGGCGCAGGGCATCGCAAGCCGGGCGAGAGGCTGGACCTGGATGAACTGGCCAAGAGTTACGGTACCAGCATCACGCCGGTGCGCGATGCGCTCCAGATGCTCAGCCAGGAAGGGTTGGTAACGATCAAGCCTCGCTCCGGTTACTTTGTCACCCACTTTACCCTGAAGCAGTTGCGCGACATGCTCGACCTGCGCGAGATTCTCGAAATAGCCTCCATCGAACGAGCCGCAGTCTTGATTACCGAGGAGCAGTTGGAGCAACTCGAACACGTCCACGCTGGCTATACTGGTGAGGACGATGAAGACTATGAGCGTTACATGGCCGAGAACCGACGTTTCCACTACCTGATCGCCGAGGCGTCGGGTAACCACGAATTAGCGGAGACGTTGGGTCGCTTGCACAGCCGGTTGATCCGTTTCATGGTTCTGTGCCGCGTTGGTGAGGCGCTGGAACGCAGGCATATGCTTGTTATCCAAGCACTGCGCACCCGTGATGTAACGGCAGCCCGCCAGGCGATGCTCGCTGAGGTCAACGAAACCCGCGATACCATTCTGGAGCGTGTTATCCAGGAAGAGGGGGCCTTTTGGCGTCTGGGCAATCGAACTTTGGAGTAATCAACTTTTCGTACTGTCTCATTTCGTGTCTCCCCACACACAATTCCTGAATTGGCCGAGTTGATCAATCAAACGGCGGGGCGGCTCTCTCGACAACTCGGATATTCTACTGCATAGTGACTCTGCAGTGAGGAGGTGGTTCATAGAGGCTTGATGTGTCTCCTGGTGGTAAAAGTGTGATTGAAAAAGCAGAAAGGAGGAATTATGACAACGGATGTAGTGCAAATGCAAAGACGGAACGGGCTTTGGCGCGAGATGCTCAATGGCTGGATGTCCATCCTGACCCAGCCCAGCGTAGATGCCTTCCGTGAGCAGAAAGCCCGGGCCGACCCGCTAAAGATCGTGCTGGGAGTGGGTCTTCTGGGGTTGGTGATAGGGTTGTGGGCCCTGGCCCTCGAGCCATCTGCCCTGGTCACTGGGGCCGAGGCGGTGCTGGTTGACCTGCTGCGGGTGATCTTTTTCACCGAGGCTGACTTTTTCATCCTCAGCCTGGTCCTGTTCTTCATCGCCACGGCGTTTGGTGGAACAGGCAGCTTTGTCCAGCATAGTTACTTGCTGTCATTGGTTACTGTGCCGCTGGGCATGGTCGTGACCGCTTTTCTCTTCGTGGGTGATAAACTGGGACTGGCGCTGGCGGCCATCCTGAATCCCCTGAGCCCCATAGGAATCGTGAGCATCTTTGTCCTATTGTTTGTTTTCTATGGGCTTCTGTTGCTGTTTTTCGCCTTGCAGGCCACCCACGAGATCCAGTCCAGTTCGGTCTTTTACACCGTGGGCGCACCATTGGCCGTCTGGGGTATCTTGCGGGTCGCCTCCATGTTCGCTGCTGGCGAGGAGAACCTTATCACCACTGAGTGGGCCTTTATCGCCGGGCAGTGGGAGAAGGGGACTTTGCAGGAATTGCTGTTAGGCCATCTCTGGCTAGTCGCGTTCTCTGTCGCCATTGCGGTCGTGCTGGGCGTGGTGATCGGTGTGTTTATCACCTGGCCTTCGAAGCGTCCGCATGCCTCTCACCTGGTTGTCCTGATTCCGTTGGCTCTCTTCCTGCTGCTGTGGGCCGCATCATCGGGTTTGCTGGGGGAGGGGATGGGTGATTCGATCATGGATACGGTGAAAGGGTGGGACCGGTCGCTTACGAGGATAGAGGGCTTTTTTGCGCCACCGGTAGACATCGTAGCCGCTATCGTCTCCAAGCCGGCCGCAGTGGGAATGATTGGAGCGGTGTGCACGGTTGTCTTATATGTGCTGTTCCTGACTGGTGAGGCGGCTGGCGAAATCACTCTCTACATCCTGGGGGTCATCCTGACTATCCCCAGTGTGGCGCTGTTCGGTGCGATGATTGGGACGCTGGGCACCGGCCCTTTCAACGCGGCCTTTGCCCTGATTCTGTACGCCCAACTGCCCATCGTGCGCAACACCTACACCGGCATCAAGGCGGTAGCGCCGGAGATCACTGAAGCGGGACGCGGGATGGGCATGACCGAGTCGCAACTGTTGCTCAAAGTCAAGTTGCCCATGGCGGTCCCGGTCATCATGACTGGGGTGCGCGTGGCGATCGTGATGCTGGTTGGAATCGCCTCCATCGGCGCCTACATTGGCAACGATACGCTGGGCGCGTACATCTTTGAGGGCATCCAGCGCTCTCAGCCGAAGCGGTACTATGCCGGTGCGATCCTGGTGGCCATCCTGGCCTTGGCGGTGGACTATTTCCTGGGTTGGCTCCAGAACGTGCTGACGCCTGAAGGTCTCAAGGGCAGGCGAGAGGCAACGTGACCATGATTGTGACTGTGACCATGAAAAGGAGTTGAGGAGGGTAAAAAATGATCAAGTTCGAGAATGTAACCAAGATATATCCTGGAACGTCATCCCCGGCGGTAGATAACTTGTCTATGACCATTCCGACAGGGGAGATATGCACCGTCGTGGGTCCTTCCGGTTGCGGCAAGACTACGACGATGAAGCTGGTCAACCGGTTGCACGAACCGACCAGTGGGGACATATACGTGCTGGACGAGCGGGGCGAGACGCGGAACGTGCTTGAGATGGACGTCATCCAGTTGCGGCGCAGCATTGGCTACGTCATTCAGCAGATCGGGCTTTTCCCCCATCGTACCATCCTGGATAACATAGGCACGGTGCCTCAGATGGCGGGATGGGACGAACCGCGCATCCGCCGTCGGGCGGAGGAATTGGTCACAATGATGAATATGCCCGTCGAGTTCCTAGATCGTTATCCCCACGAACTGTCGGGCGGACAGCGACAGCGCATCGGCGTGGCCCGGGGCATGGCTACCGACCCGCCGGTGATGCTGATGGACGAGCCTTTCGGGGCCATTGATCCCATCAACCGCAACATACTCCAGAATGAGTTCCTACGCTTGCAGCAAGAGATCAAAAAGACGATCCTGTTTGTCACCCATGACATAGACGAAGCGATCAAGATGGGCGACAAGATCTGCATCCTCAACGTGGGTGGCATCCTGGAGCAGTTCGATTCGCCGGCCAACATCCTGGCCCACCCGGCCAACGAATTCATTGAGGATTTCGTCGGGGCCGATCGGGCCCTCAAGCGGCTCAACCTGGTGCGGGTGGATGAAGTGATGGAGGCGCATCCTCCGCTGCTTCAGGCCACGCAGAGCGTGGAGCAGGCCGTAGGCTTTATGAACGAGCAGGGAGTCAAGTTCCTCTACGTGATTGACGCCGACCGGACGCTGAAAGGATACGCCAGGCTCAAGGACCTGCAAGGCGAAACTGGCTGGGTGGACGAGTTTGTGGAACCGGCCGCGACTTCCATACTTTTAGGCACCAACCTGAAGGATGCACTGTCGGAGATGTTGGTGGTGGATTACGCCAACGTCTGCGTGGTAGACGCCCGCAATCGCGTACGCGGGTTGGTCAACACCGAGATGATCCACCAGGCCGTCATCGAGAGTGAGAAGGAGGTATAGCCAATGGAAGAGAAAGCGAGTTTCTGGCAGCGCCTCAGTCATCTCACCCTCAATGACGTGCTGGGTTGGACGGCGATCCCGGTTATTTTGGTCATCGTGGTGATCCTCGTCTACAACCAGATGCTGCTCACGATCGAACCGGGGAGCATGGAAGCGAACATCATAGGCAGCCAGGAGATCGGGTTCAAGAACGTCGTGGACGCTACGGTAGAGCATTTGCGTCTCATCCTTATCTCCACTACGTTGGCCATCGCCGTGGCCGTGCCGGCCGGCATCCTGATCACTCGACAGGGTTTCCGTGACTTTTCGGGCCTTATCCTGGGCGTGGCCAACGTCGGCCAGTCGGTGCCCAGCATCGCTATCCTGGCTCTCTTTATGGGCATCCTGGGGTTGGGCGCTACGACGGCCATCTTTGCACTCTGGCTGTACGCTCTGCTGCCCATCGTGCGCAACACGGCCACTGGGATTGAGGAGGTGGACCCCAACATCATCGAAGCGGCCACAGGTATGGGCATGACGCCCCGCCAGATTCTGTTACAGATCGAATTGCCGTTGGCCTTCCCGGTCATGTTCGCTGGCATGCGCACGGCAGCCGTGATCAACGTCGGCACTGCCGCGCTGGGCGCGTTCATCGGCGCTGGCGGGTTGGGGACGTTCATCATCACGGGCATCCCCCTGGCGCGGGACCGTATGATCCTGGTGGGCGCCGTCCTCACGGCGGTCTTGGCCGTTCTGATGGACTGGATCCTGGGCAAGGTCGAGGACCGGCTGGTCGCCCCTACAGCAAGGGCATAGCATAGTTGGACGGCGATTGAAATCGCACCTGGGGGGCACTTTGCCGGGCGGCCGCCTACGCGGTTGCGAAAGTCGTCCGCGCAGGTGGGTGACCGATGCCTATGCGCCCTCTAGAGACGGTTTCAACTGCTAACTGTCATCTGGATACATACTGAATATATACCAGGACAAACGATAGGGAAGGGGGGTGGTTACACCTGCATCTAGCGTTTTGAAGAAGATTCAATCAGGCGAGAGGGTTGTCACACAATAGATAAAGGAGGAATTCCCGTGAAGAAGATAGTGAACGTATTGTTGCCTGTGCTTGCTGTCATCTCTCTGCTGCTGGCAGCCTGTGCGCCCAAACCGGCGCCCACCGAGGCTCCAGCAGCCACTGAGGCTCCAGCAGACACTCAGCCCCCGGCCGAGGAAAAAGGGCTGATCGTCGTAGGCTCCAAGGATTTCACCGAGCAGTTCATCCTGGGTTACATCACTGTCCTTGCTCTACAGGATGCTGGCTACGAGGTGGACGATCAGGTAAACCTGGGTGGCACCGCCGTCAATCGCGAGGCGTTGATAGCCGGTGAGATTGACCTATACTGGGAGTACACCGGCACCGCCTGGATCGCCCACCTGGGCCACGAAGACCCCATCACCGATCCTCAGGAGTGTTACGACAAGGTCAAGGCCGAGGATGCCGGAAACGACCTGGCCTGGCTGGACATGGCCCCCTTCAACAACACCTACACGCTGATGATGAAGCAGACGGTAGGGGACGAACTGGACATCGCGTCCATCTCTGACCTGGCCGAGTACATCAACGGCGGCGGCGACGCCAGCCTGTGCACCGACCAGGAGTTCTACGCCCGGCCCGACGGCTTCAAGGGGGTGGAGGAACTGTATGGCTTTGCGTTCGACGAAGACCAGGTGATCATGATGGATCCTGGTCTGACCTACCAGGCACTGCAGGATGACCAGTGCACGACTGGCATGGGCTTTGCCACCGACGGGCGCATTCCCGCCTTTGGCTTCTTTAACCTGGAGGACGACAAGCAGTTCTTCCCCGTCTACAACCCGGCGCCGGTGATCCGCCAGGAAGTGCTGGATGCGAACCCTGGCGTCGCAGACGTGCTGGCCCCCGTCGCCAAGGCGCTGACGACCGAAGTGATGATGGAGATGAACAAGCGGGTGGACATTGACGAGGAAGACCCAGAGGACGTGGCCCGCGACTTTTTGGACTCACTGGCTGGGGGAGGGGCTGCCCCACCGCCGTCTGAAGAGATGGAAACGGGCCTGGTCGTCGTAGGCTCAAAAGACTTTACCGAGCAGTTCATCCTGGGCTACGTCACCGTCATCGCCCTGGAGGCGGCCGGCTTTGAGGTGGACGATCAGGTAAACCTGGGTGGCACCGCTGTCAATCGCGAGGCATTGATAGCCGGTGAGATTGACCTATACTGGGAGTACACCGGCACCGCCTGGATCGCCCACCTGGGCCACGAAGACCCCATCACCGATCCTCAGGAGTGTTACGACAAGGTCAAGGCCGAGGATGCCGGAAACGACCTGGCCTGGCTGGACATGGCCCCCTTCAACAACACCTACACGCTGATGATGAAGCAGACGGTAGGGGACGAACTGGACATCGCGTCCATCTCTGACCTGGCCGAGTACATCAACGGCGGCGGCGACGCCAGCCTGTGCACCGACCAGGAGTTCTACGCCCGGCCCGACGGCTTCAAGGGGGTGGAGGAACTGTATGGCTTTGCGTTCGACGAAGACCAGGTGATCATGATGGATCCTGGTCTGACCTACCAGGCACTGCAGGATGACCAGTGCACGACTGGCATGGGCTTTGCCACCGACGGGCGCATTCCCGCCTTTGGCTTCTTCAACCTGGAGGACGACAAGCAGTTCTTCCCCGTCTACAACCCAGCCCCGGTGGTACGTCAGGAGATCATGGATCAGTTCCCCGGTATCGCCACTGTTCTGGGCCCCGTCGCCAAGGCGCTGACGACAGAGAAGATGATGGAACTGAACAAGCGGGTGGACATTGACGAAGAGGATCCCGAGGACGTCGCCTGTGACTTTTTGCAGTCCGAGGGCTTGGTGGATACCTGCCCGTAGAGGAATCCGTTAGCACGCAACGCGAGGGCCGGCCATGATCACCGTGGTCGGCCCAAGCGCTGTGTAAGGTTCGTGAGACCAACCTCTTGCGGCGGTTGCCGCTGAGCCGGGGGAGGGGATGATCTGCTATGTGGACATGGAGCACCAGAAGGCACTGCCAGGCGCGGAGAAACGAGCAGTGCATCAGGCTTACTGCACAGACGTCAGACTGAGGCTGGAAGAAATCTGCGGCGACGCTTGTCTGGTGCGGAACTACAAGTGTATCACGCAACAATGGCTTTGGGAGTCGGAGGTAAAGGCGCTCATCATCAGCGGCAACACAACCGAGTGGGCGGAGTATGACGAGGCGGACCTACTCAAGATGTCTCGCATCATTCGGAATGCTGAATTGCCAATTCTTGGGGTCTGCGGCGGTTGTCAACTCATCGCTATGGCCCATGGATCTTCTCTCGGCCCCATCCGACGGCTGGAGGAAGGGGAGGAGGATCCATGCGAGGGTTATGCACCGGGTTACGTCAAGGAATGGGGCTTTGTGCCGGTGCACATTCTCAAATCGGACCCCCTTTTCGATGGGCTGGGGGAAGAGCCGCGTTTTCTCGCCGCCCACTATTGGGAGGTAAAAACAATCCCACCTGGTTTTGAGTTGTTGGCATTTTCGGACGACTGCCGGATTCAGGCTATCAAGCGGATTGGGAAACCCGTGTATGGGACCCAGTTTCACCCTGAAGCCTACACGGAAGGACATGTTGGGCACCGCAGTTGGCTGATAGATCTTGTTTATCCTGGAGGTTACACGGAAAAGCAGGCTGATGGTCATCGGCTGTTAGCCAATTTTTTCCTGGCCTCTGGCGTTCTTGAATAATATTGTGGCATGGGTGCAGTGGCGACTTGGTCATCCAAACTCTCGATCAGACTCTTGACTTTATCCACGGTCTGACCTGGGCCGGAGTACCGCCCGCTGTGCAGCACGTGGCGGCCCGCTGCGTGCTTGACTTGAGCGCTACGCTGATAGCGGGACGGGCCACCGACCTGAGTCGCATCGTGCGGGACGTGACAGCGGCCGCCTACGGTGGGAACGAGGCCACACTGCTGCTTGATGGGCGACGGGTGAGTGCGCCGGGGGCGGCGCTGGCCAACGGCATGACCATTGATGCAATGGACATGCACGACGGCTACCGGCTGGCCAAGGGGCATGCTGGGGTGAACGTTTTCCCGGCAGCGTTGGCGATGGGTGAGGTCGTTGGCTGGCGTGGTGAGGACTTTGGGACGGCGCTGGTGGTCGGCTACGAGGTTGCGTTGCGAGCCGGGGTGGCACTGCATCACACGGCCGGTGACTACCACACTTCCGGTGCGTGGGGAGCGCTTGGCGCAGCGGCAGTGACGGCCCGTGCGTTAGGTCTGGATGCAGCGCAGACACGTCACGCATTGGGCATAGCCGAGTATCACGGCCCGCGCTCGCTGATGATGCGCTGTATTGATCACCCAACTATGCTGAAAGACGGCTCCGGTTGGGGCAGTATGAGCGGCGTATTGGCCGGGCGGCTGGCGGCGGCCGGCTTCACGGGGGCACCGGCGCTCACGGCGGAGGGCGACGATGTGCTCTCCGGGTGGGCCAACCTCGGCCAGGCCTGGCTGATGCGTGACTTGTACTTTAAGCCCTATGCCTGTTGCCGCTGGGCGCAGCCGGCCGTCGAGGGGGCGTGTGCCCTGGCGGCCGAGCATCGTCTCGCATCCACCGATATTGCCGAGATCGTGGTGCATACCTTCGAGGCGGCGACTCGTCTTACCGTGACCCGCCCTGCAAACACAGAGCAAGCGCAGTACAGCCTGCCCTACCCGGTGGCGGCGGCACTTGTTGATGGCCGGCTCGATCCTGAACAGATGACCGCGCCGCGCATTTTTAGCAAAGCCATCCTATGCCTGGCCGACAGAGTCACAATGACAGTGGACGAGGCGCTCGAGGCACGTTTTCCCGCCGAAGCATTGGCGCGGGTCACCCTGTATAGTGTGGATGGGCAGTGTTTTGAGTCGGGGATCTGCGGTGCGCGTGGTGACTCGACTGATCCGCTAAGCGACACCGATCTAACGGTCAAGTTCAACCGTATGGCCAAAGGCCATCTTGCCACCGATCGGGTGGACGCACTGCGCAAGGCCTGCTGGGACTGTGCAATGCTCGACGACGTGCGGCAACTCGTAGTGCTGTTAGGCCCGCCGCCCGATGGGCATGGGCCCGCTAGGGTAAAACGTAACTACTGGAGGAAATAAAGCGTTATGGAAACAGTTCTTAGAGGGACAAAGAGTGTTGTCTACGTTGCCCCTGATCGCCCTACAGTGCTCATCGGCGAACGTATTAACCCCACTGGGCGCAAAAAACTGGCGGCTGAGTTGGTCGCGGGCAACGTCGAGATCGTCAAGGAGGAGGCACTGGCCCAGGTCGCTGCTGGTGCTGACGTGATTGACGTGAACGTGGGCGCTGCCGGGGTGGACCAGGTAGCGTGGCTGCCCTGCGCTGTGGAGATGGTTCAGGAGGTGGCGAAGGTCCCCCTCAGCATTGACACACCCGACCCTGAGGCGTTGGCGGCCGCGCTGAAAGTTTACCAGGGCAAGCCGCTGGTCAACTCGGTCAACGGTGAAGAGAAGAACCTGGTGCGGGTGCTGCCATTGGTGGCCGAGCACGGGGCGGCGGTCATCGGCTTGTGCATGGACGAGGGAGGCATCCCTGACAACCCCCACGGGCGGTTGGAGATCGCCCGCAAGATCATTGAGCGAGCCGAGGCCTTGGGCATTTCCCGAGAAGACATCCTGATTGACTGCCTTGCGCTGACCGTCGGCGCCGACTCCAAGGCGGCGTTGGTTACGCTGGAAGCCATACGCCTGGTCAGGGCTGAACTGGGGGTTAACATGACGCTGGGAGCCAGCAACGTCTCCTTCGGTTTGCCGGACCGCGAGGTGCTCAACTGGGCGTTCCTGGCTATGGCCATCCGGGAGGGCCTCAATGCCCCTATCGTCAACGCAGCCCGGGTCAAACAAGCCGTCTTGGCGGCAGACGTGCTCCTGGGGCGGGACGAGTTCGCGATGAGATACATCAAGGACTATCGCAAGAGGCGGAAGGAGATGAAGCGTAAGACGTAAGATGTGAAATGTGAGAAATCCCCCCACGGTTGGTGTTTATCACGTTTAATGTACGTTCGGTATACCAATGTATCTACTTGCTAAGAAAGGACACAAAATCAATGGCGAACACACTCGAGCAAATCGCAGAGAGATTGTACGATGGTGATGACGATGCAGTTGCTGAACTGACGCAAAAGGCGCTTGATGAGGGGCTGATGCCAGCGGAGGTGCTCGAAGGAGGCCTCCTCGCTGGGATGGACGAGGTCGGCGTGGATTTCCGGGATGGCGAATTATTCGTTCCGGAGGTGCTCATCGCCGCTCGGGCCATGCACGCTGGCATGGATGTACTGCGTCCGTTGCTAGCCGAGGGGGACGTACTATCGGCGGGCAAGGTACTGATGGGCACCGTCGAGGGTGACCTGCACGACATCGGCAAAAACCTGGTGGCGATGATGCTGGAGGGCGGTGGTTTCGAGATCGTGGATCTGGGTACCGACATCCCTCCCGATAAGTTCATTGAGGCCATCAGGACGGAGCAGCCCCACCTGGTCGGCTTGTCTGCGCTGCTGACCACCACCATGGCGGCGATGAAGCGCACGGTTGATGCGCTGGTGGAAGCTGGCGTGCGGGAGCAGGTCAAGGTAATGGTCGGCGGAGCACCGGTGACTCGTGCCTTTGCTGACGAGATCGGCGCCGACGGTTATGCGCCCGACGCGGCTTCGGCGGTCGAACTGGCTCGCTCGCTGGTTGGTTAGTTGCTTGGTTGGATGGGTGAGATGTACGAGTTTCGCTGGCCTACCAGGACGCTGGTCGGCGTGGGGCTGATTGATCGGATTGGCGAATACGTCATCCCTCCGCCTACTGCTGGGCGTCTGCTGCTGGTAGCGCCACGGGAGGAGTGGGTCCGGCCGCTGATGCAGCGTTTCGCCGTACAACTGCGCAAGGGGGGATGGGAGTGGGTGGAGGACTTTGCCGAGGTGGAGCCTAACCCGTCGTGGGAGACGGTAGCACAGGGAGCGGAGCGAGGGAAAGCGGTAGGCGCGAGCGCGGTGCTCGCCGTCGGCGGCGGCAGCAGCATGGACGCCGGCAAGGTCATCGCCGAGCGGTGTGGTGCTACCTTACTCTGCACTGTGCCCACCACGGCTGGCACCGGCGGTGAAATCTCCCCCTGGGCAGTCATCAGCAATACCGAGACCCGCGAGAAGGATAGTGTCGTGGCCAAGTGGCCCGACTTGGCGTTGCTCGACCCGGAACTGATGCTCAGCCTGCCGCCCAAGGTCACCCTCTTCACCGGCATAGATGCATTCATCCACGGCCTGGAGGCCTACGTCTCCAGCGCGGCCACGCCGGTCACCGATGCCCTGGCCTTGGGAGGGATGGAACTGATTGCCTCCCACCTGCGAGTGGCAGTGGAACACGGCGACGACCTGGAGGCTCGCAGCGGG
This sequence comes from Chloroflexota bacterium, assembly GCA_034189605.1. Taxonomy (GTDB): domain Bacteria; phylum Chloroflexota; class Anaerolineae; order B4-G1; family B4-G1; genus JAUWNP01. Next base: position 14,552 of record JAXHUO010000007.1, on the reverse strand, counting down.
ATGCTGCAGGGCAGCCTACTCACGGGTGCTGCGATGCTGCACGCCGGGTTGGGGCTGATGCACGCTATCGGCAACGTCGCCGGCGGGCTGTACCACGAGTTGCCCCATGGGTTGATCCTGATGCACTGTATGAATCCGGTGCTGGAGTACAACTACCCGACGGTGGGGCAAAAGTTCACGCGTCTCGAGACGCTGGTGAGCCGGGTGCGGGCGGATGCCAAAGCGATTCTCGCGCGGTTCGAGATTGGACCGGTGAGGGTCGCTGAGGTGGATCTGCCGCTGCTGGCCGAACGGGCGGTCGCGAACGTCAATGCCAGGACCAATCCCCGGCCTGCGGCGCAGGATGACGTCGAGGCGCTGGTGCGGCAGGCCTTTGTGATCCAGTGAGCCGGCTCATTGCCTATGTTCAGCAGGGCTGATGGAGAGCATTTTTTCTGCGGCCTGCCAGGGGCCGGTCAGCGTGGGAGTTGTCAAGGCTATAGGCTTTGGTGATGACGTGTGTGAATTCTATGTAAACTTCAAGGAGTGAAAGGAGTGCGTATGGCCAGAAAACGCCGAGGACCGAGCAAAGGCTTGATCGGAGGGCAGTATAAACCGCTCACCGACGAGCAGGTAAGACGAATCCACGAAGCATCGCTGGCGATCCTGACGCGCACCGGCGTGCAGGTAAAGGAGCCCGAGGCGCTACGACTGTTCACGGAGGCCGGAGCGGACGTGGACGGCAATCGGGTGCGGCTGTCACGCTCCCTCGTCGAGGATGCGGTGGACAGAGCGCCCTCGCGGGTGGTGCTGGCCGGTCGCAACCCCGACAACGATCTCATCCTGGAGGGAGCGCGGGTGCACATCGGCACCGGTGGCGCGGCGCTGCAAGTGCTCGACATGGAGACGGGTGGAATCCGCAAGGCTGTGCTCCAGGACGTGGCCGACATGGCCCGTATCGTGGACGCGCTGGATAACATCCATTTCTACCTCCTGCCCATCTATCCCACCGATCTGCCAAAGGAAGCGGTGGAGATCAACAAGTATTACGTCGCGTTGGCGAACACCACCAAACACGTCCAGGCTGGCGTCTATACGGTGCCGGGTATCCGCGACGTGGTGGAGATGTGTGAGTGCATCTCCGGTGGCCCCGAGTCGCTGCGCGAGCGGCCCGTCGTCTCCTTCATCACCAGTTGGATGGTCAGCCCGCTCAAGTTTGACACTGGCGTGACGTCTCTGCTGATCGAATGCTGCCAGCAACGCATCCCGGTCGTCCTTTCGGCTGCCCCGATGGCCGGCTCGACCGCGCCGATTACTATGGCGGGGATGCTGGCGCAGTTGAACGCCGAGCAACTGGCCGGGCTGGCGCTGACCCAACTTGTACAACCGGGTTGCCCTGTTCTCGTCGGCCCCATCCCGGCCACAGCCGACATGCGCAGTGGCAAGTACCTGAGCGGCTCGGTGGAGTTGGGGCTGTGCAACGCCGCCATTACCCAACTGGCCCACTTTTACCGCGTGCCCATCTACAACAGCGCCGGTATGACCGAGGCCAAGATTCCTGACATCCAGGCCGGCATCGAGAAGACGCAGTCGGTCATCCAGGTCGCGCTGGCCGGAGCCAACTTTATCCACCACGCGGCGGGCATGCTGGAGGATATGTCCACCATCGCCTACGAGCAGTTCGTGATTGACAACGAAATACTGGGCATGGCGATGCGCGCCGTGCGCGGCGTCGAGGTGGACGACGACACGCTGGCGCTCGACGCGATTGATCGGGTGGGGCCGGGCGGCCACTACCTGATGGACGAGCACACGCTGCGCTACATGCGCACCGAACTCTACTACCCCTCGGCCGTCTTCGACCGGCAGGGGCGGGAGATGTGGGAAGAGGCCGGGAGCACCGACGCCTGGACGCGAGCCAAGGAGATTGCACGCCGCATCCTGGCGGAGCACGAGCCGAAGCCGCTGGACCCGCAGGTGGACGAGTGGATCCGGGGACGGTTCGATTTGATCTTACCTGCGCGTGAAAGGGGGTGAGCGAGCAAAAGTCACACGTCTTGCGTCGGTTTGAATTGGCCTTTGAGTATCAAGACCGAAGAGAGGAGGACACGATGTTCAGGAAGATAGGTAGCAAGTTCGTTCGTAGCCTGGCAATCGCTCTAACTCTGATCTTCATCGCAAGTGCCATCGCTGCCTGCGCTGCGGGCGAACCGGAGGAGACCGAACTACAACGTATGCTCGCTTATCTGCCGCCCTTGCCGGAGCACCCTAACTCAGTGGAGGCCAGCGTCTCGTTCTCCAATCCGGCGGGACTGAAACGGTTGCATGGGTTTGCAGAGGATGCGACGCTTGAGAATGCGCCAGAGGATCGGGGGGATGAGTTTTCCGAGGTTGTGACATCGGCAGGAATGTGTGTGAGCCTGGGTGCTTATATCCCGTCCTTCCGTCTCCAGATGGACCTGGGCTACAATGTAATGGCCGTGAAGCGGTGCATTGGTGGGAGCGGTGTGACGGTGATAGAAGGCTTCGATCAGCACCATGTCGCCGCGAATCTGGAGGATCGGGGATACGACGTTGACGAGTACGAAGGCGTCACCACCTACCATTTCAACGCGGAGAACTACATCGGCGATGATGTGGATCGGAGGTTGGCCGAGATGGCCGGACACGTGGCGGTGTTGGAAGAAGCGGTCATCACCGCGGCAACGCCCGAACGGCTATACGCGGCACTGGATACGCGGGCGGGTCGAGTGGATGATCTATCCAGCACCTCGCATTACGATGCGTTGGCGCAGGCGCTTGGGCCCGTGGTTAACGCCGTGTTGTCCTCCAGAGAAGATGGTACCCGCCGGTTGATAGGGATAGGGTATCAGGAGATTACGCAGCAGGAGCGGTACATAGTCCTCGCCTCCACCCACGCAACCGCTGAGGAAGCCCAAGCAGAGGGTGAGAGATTGGTCGGGAACCTGGAGGCGCACTCACTTGCCAACCGCTGGCAGGAGATCGGTAAGCCGACGATCACAGATTTTGAGGAAGGTGTCATATTGACGATTGCCCTGGAACTGAAGGACCGGGCGCCTGGCGGCATACGAGGGGAGCTGTTCTTGGTGTGGCGCTAGGAGCCCCGGATTTGGGGCTCGAATCACTACTATCAACAGAGAGGAAGTGAATGACTCAACAATTGCCAATCCCCACACTGCAACCCTTCGTCCGCGCCCTTTCCGACGATCAGGTGCGGGCGATCCACAACGCTACGCTGGAGATACTGTCCCAGACCGGCGTGGAGATGCAAGACCCCCAGGGACGCGAACTGTTGCTCGACGCTGGTGCCAGGGAATCCAACGGCCGCATCAAGATACCGGAGAATCTGGTCAGCGACGGTATCGCCAGCGCACCCTCCCGCATCCCGATGTACGATAGGTTGGGCAACCTGACGATGGGGCTGGAACTGGGCCAGGTCTTCTTCGGCTCCGGCTCCGATACCACCTTCACGTTGGACGTGGAGACCGGTGAACGTCGTCGCACTACGGCCCAAGACGTCGAGGACATCGCCAGGCTGTGCGATGCGTTGGATAATATGGATTTCATCATGTCCATGTCCAATCCTGCCGACGTGCCGCCCGACGACCTCTACATCCACGAGTTCATCCGCATGATCCGTGGCTCGGTCAAGCCCAACGTCTACACCGCCAAAAACCGCGCCGACATGGAGGACATCTACCGTATCGCCGTGGTCGTGGCCGGCGGCGAGCAGGCATTGCGCGAAAAGCCATTCCTGTTGCTCTACGCCGAGCCCATCTCCCCGCTGCTTTTCCCCGAGGAGTCGCTCCAGAAACTGATCTTTTGCGCCGAAAAGGGCATTCCGGCTGCCTACCCGCCCTCGCCCAACACCGGCGGCGGCGGGCCGATCACGCTGGCTGGCGCTCTGGCGTTGGGGAACGCCGAGTGTTTGGTCGGGCTGATCATCTCCCAAGTGATCCGTCCCGGCGCGCCGTTCCTCTACGGGATGAACACGGCGGCGATGGATATGAAGAGCGCCATCGTCAGTTACGGCAGCCCGGAGTGGCCGCTAGGGATGATGGCGCAGATGGACCTGGCCCGCTACTATAACCTCCCGGCCTGGTCGGCTGGTGGCGCCAGCGACAGCAAGGTGGTAGATGTGCAGGCAGGGTTGGAGATGACCTTCTCCATCCTATCCAACTTCCTGGCGCGAGCCACGCTGGTTCACGACGTGGGCTACATCGAGTACGGTTCCACCTCCTCAATGGAGGCGCTGGTGATCGCCGACGAGATCATCCGCGAGGCCCGTTTCCTGGCTGGTGGTGTGGATGTCAATCCCACTACATTGGCCCTCGACGCCATCGCCCGTGCCAGGCCGGGCGGCGGGTTCCTGGCGGACGACCACACCCTCGACAATTGGAAGTGGGCCCAGTGGCGGCCGGATCTGATCGACCGCAAACGCTATGACCGCTGGGTGAAGAAAGGTAGCCAGGATATGTTCACGCGGGCCAACGAGCGGGCGCGGAAGATTCTGGCTGAGCACGAGGTGACGCCGTTGCCAGAGGATGCTGAAGCGGTGATCGCGGAGGTGCTGGCGGGGCGGGGGTAGAACGGCGGATTATAGGACAGTAACGGATTGTGGGGGCGACGGGCATACCGTCGCCCTCTGATTCTCTCGGAACAGGGAGGGCACTCACACCCACAGCGGGTTGTCCCATAGGGTCACCTTTTGCCCCAACCCTTTGCTCCGCGCCGTCTCGTAGATATGACTGGCAACTGCAACGTCGTTCAGAGCCAAGCCAATGGGACTGAAAATAATTACCTCGCGGTCGTTCTCTCGGCCTGGCTTCTGGCTGCCGACCACCTCACCAAATTCGGCGTAAAGGTCGTCGTCAGCGAACTCACCATCGCGCCACATAAGAGCCACCGTCGAGTACATCCGGTTCTTGACCAGGTCCCAGTCATCAACCAGCACCTTGTCGGCATGGCGAATGACGTCGTATTCACACTCGTAGCCGGAGACGTGAGCATAGAAACTGCCGGGTGCCAGCCAGCCATCGTGGACAATAGGTTGGGTGACGTTGGTGGTGGCCGTGACCAGCACTTCGGCCTGGCGAACCACCTCCTCGGCACTACCGGCAACGTGGATGTCCAGACCGAGGCGTTCGCTCATCTCGGCAGCAAAAGTCCCTGAGCGATCAGGACGAATGTCGAAGACCAGTGCCTGTTGGATGCCGGGGCGTGTGATCCGTAATGCCATCAACTGGGTACGGTTTTGCACGCCAGCGCCGATGAGTCCCACTTTGGTCACGTCCTCCCGCGCCAGGTATTTTGCCCCTACCCCGGTCACAGCGCCGGTACGCATCGCGCTGATCAGGGTACCATCCATCACGACCATGGGCAGCCCCACCTCTGTATCGTGCAGTACGATGAGCGCAGAGGCCCGTGGCAGATTCTGCTTGAATGGATTCCGGGGAAAACTGGCGATGGCTTTGAACCCGGCCGCATTGAATCGCCCCCCGATGTAGCCCGACATGAGATTGAGGTGGTTCCGCTGCTGCCCCGGTGGTGGCTCTTCCCACTCCCATTGGAGTGATACTTTTCTCGGTAGCACGTAATCGCCGGTAGCAGACAAGCGAAAAATCTCTTCGACATCGTTCACGATGGTCGCCATGTCCAGTCCACCGGCGGCAATGACGTCGTTTTGACTTAGCCACAGAACTTTGACTTTCTCAGACATGAGTATCCTTTCTCGGCTACTGCTGCAATCTGGGGTCCAGGATATCGCGCAGCCCGTCGCCCAGCAAGTTGAAGGCCAGGACGGTGACGAGAATAGCCAGGCCGGGGAAAAGGGAGACCCAGGGCGCATCGCTCAAGTGTCGCGTGCCCTCCCGGATCATGGTACCCCAGGCTGGCGTGGGAGGCGAAACGCCCAACCCGATGAAACTCAGGTTGGCTTCCACGCGGATGGCCGTGGCCGTCCAAATGCTGGCCAGCACCACCAGTTCGCCCAGGGTGTTGGGCAGGACGTGGACGCGGATGATTCTGAACCGACCGGCGCCGACGGCCTTGGCTGCTGCTACGTATTCCTTTTCCTTGATGGTCAGCGTCGTGCCGTGCGCAACTCTGGCGAAGGCGGGCGACGAAACGAGCCCTATGGCCAGGATCATCTTGGGCAGGCCCGCTCCTAGTATGGCCAACACCATCATGCCCATAATCAGGCTGGGGAAAGCCATCAGTACGTCCACCGCCCTCATGAGGGTATTCTCGACTCTGCCACCCAGGTAGCCAGCGATGAGGCCTACGAAGGTGCCGAGAGCGCCTCCTAACAGGACAGAACAGACGCCAACCATAAGCGAAACCCTGGCGCCATACACAATCCGTGCCCAAGTGTCTCGGCCGTAAGTGTCCAGCCCCATGATATGCTCCGAGTCGGGGGCGGCAAGGCGATTGCGCGTGTCCTGTTTGAGCGGGTCAAAAGGGACCAGCAGTGGCATGGCTTCTCGCCCTTGAAAGAAAGCAATGAACCAATCGTCGGCAAAGATAGCTGCGAGCGTGACCAACATCGCCAAAATGAGGCCAATGACGGCGATCTTGTTTCTGATGAAAGTTCGCCATAATCGCCGCTTATGACTTTGCGGTTGCCTCGTGGGTTGTGGCCCGTTTTTCGCTTCTTGGCTCATCTGTTGCACCTCAATATGTTACCTGTGGGTCCACCAGGCTATAGGCGAGATCGGTGAGCAGGTTCACGATCATGACAAAGGCACTGTATATGACCATCACCGATTGCAAGGCCGTGTAATCGCGTTGCATGATGGCGCCCACCAGCATCTTGCCCAACCCCGGCCGGGCAAAGACCGTCTCGGTCAAGACCGAGTCGGCGATGAGGTTGGCGGTCCAGATGCCAAGGATAGAGATGATGGGCACCAGTGCCGAACGCAGCGCGTGGCGAATGATGATTGCTCGCTCTTTTAATCCCTTGGCACGAGCCGTCCGCATGTAGTCCTCGCTGAGGACGTTCAACATCGCCGAACGGGTCAAGCGGGCGATTGAGGTGGTCATGATCAATCCCAGGCTCAACGCCGGAAGCGCCAGGTGACTGAGATTATCTTTCAAGTCGTGCAAGTCACCGCCTCCTACCGCCGGGAATAAATCGAGTCTGATGGCAAAGAGCAACATGATCAGGATGCCCAGGTAGAAAGCGGGGACCGAAAGCCCGGCTAGGGAGAATACACGCCCCAGGTAATCAATGAGGCTGTTGCGGTGCACAGCAGTATACACTCCAATGGAGATGCCGAGCACCGCGCCGATGAGGATAGCCGAGAGGGTCAGTTGCAGCGTATAGGGCAGCACGTGCCTCACCGCTTCACTGATCGGTTGGCCGGTGATCATAGACTTACCCAGGTCTCCGCGAAGCAGGTCTCCCAGAAAGTGAAGGTACTGGACGTACAGCGGGTCGTTCAACCCCATCTTTTCGCGCATGGCTTCGACAGCCTCTTTGGAGGCGTAATCGCCCAGGGCGGCGGTGGCCGGATCGCCCGGGATCACCCGGACGACAAAGAATACCAACGTCAGCACGGCCACGAAGGTGGGGATAGCAAGCACGAGTCGGGTTACCAGGTATTTTAACTTGAGCATCAGGCCCTGCCTTGAAAGATGGGTTTCTAGAAAAGTATTGTCTCACTTTGCTCAGACTGGATTGCCAGATCCGGCGGGAGCAGTTGGGATGATTTAAACTTTGGAACTCCCAAATGTCAGTCTGGGGCCCGCTTTGCGGACCCCAGACTGATTTCTGCCAGATGCTATTTGCCGACTATGCGGGTATTTTCTGTAAACTGCGCGTAGAGCGCCAGGACAGAGACCAACTCGTGACCAAAGTCTACATAATCTCGACGCGCGGTGACCTGATTCTGGTATTGCAGCGGGTAAGAGATCATATCTTCCAGGATCTTGACCTGCGCTTCCTTCCACATCTCGACCTGCTTGTCGGCGTTGAGTTCCACGCGGGCTGTCTCAATCAGATCGTCAATCTGATCATAGTGAGAGAAATTGGTGTCCGGCTTGGCGCCGGTGACGACGATCGAGTCAGAGTGGTAGAAGCGGGTGAGGTAGACGTCGGCGTTGGGCCGCCAGGCAACGTAGATCACGATGGGGTTTACGTCCTCGCGGATCAGCGTGTGCATGCTGGAGTGGTCTACCACGTTGATTTTGATGTCAATGCCGATCTCGGCCAGTTGGGCCTGCATACTCTCATAGTTCTTGAGGTAGGATTCTCGCTCGGACGACACCATTTCCAGCGAGAACCCGTCGGGGTAGCCGGCCTCGGCCAGTAAATCTTTGGCTTTCTCGCGGTCAACTTTGTATTCCAGGCCCAGTTCGGCGACTTCTGCCTGGGTCAGCCCGCCGGCCAGGAACTTGGCCGGAACGGGCGAGTAGACGTTCTCGGCTACTGGGGCGCCAAAGAGCGCCAGGAACTCGTCGCGGTCTAGAGCGTAGGCGATGGCTTTCCTCACCAGAGGGTCATCTAGAGGCTCGACGGTGGCGTCGAAGTGAATGGTGGCCACTTCCCCCACACCATAGACGTCCACCCGGATACCCTCCTCCTGGCTCATCCGCTCGACCCAAATGCCTTCTGCTGCGCCGTTGATCACGTCCAACTCACCTGATTTGAGGCCGAGTTCACGGCTGTTGATGTCGGGCATGTAGCGGTATTCGATGCCGTCCAACAGCGGCTGGCCACGGAAGTAGGCATCGTTGGCCACCAACGTGACCTTTTCCTGCGGGCTGTAACTCTCGAACATGAAGGGGCCTGTGCCCACGGGATGGGTCTTGAATTCTTCGTCGCCCATGGCCTCAATGGCCTGCTTGCAGACGATGAACCCGCCGGCATAGTCGGCCACTTTGGGGAAGAAGAGCACCGGTGAGAGCGGCTTCTCCATCGTGATCTTGACGGTGTAGTCGTCCACCGCCTCGACGGTCATGCCATCGTACTCGCCGGCGTAAGCCGAGCGATCCGGGTCGGCCGACTTTTGCAGGGAGTAGACCACATCCTCCGCGGTCAACTCGTAGGAAGGCGCTGCATCGGAGGGATGGCACATCACACCCCGGCGCAGATTGAAGGTCCACACCTGCTTGCTCCCCATGATTTCGGGTTCTGGCATCGCCTCGGCCAAGTCTGGTTCAATTTTTGAGCCATCGCCGGGCTTGTAGCGCACCAGGGCGTTGAAGATCATATCTACCAGGTTACGGTCGTTGGTAGAAGCGGCAAAGTGTGGATCCATGGTGCCGAGGTCGGCAGCCTTGTCGGCGTACCGCAGAATGACCGGTTCCTCTGGTTCTGGTGCTTCCGGCACGACGGTGACCTCTTTTTCAACTTCCACCACGACGGTCCTCTCGATGATCTCCGGGGCAGGCGAGGCTGGCTGGGCACAGCTCGCTAGTAACACCAGTACCACTGACGAGAGAGTTAGCTTGGCTAGGCCTTTCATCGTTTTTCCTCCTTTAGTGCGCTTGTTCTGAATTCGCGAATACAGTCGTGCACGGGTGAATACTCAGTGTTGATTAGTTCACACCTCCTTTCGTCCAGGCCGCTCGGACGCCACCATGCGGGCGATGCTTTAAGCGCCCTTTTTTGTCACTCCCTGTTACTCCTGCCCGCTAACACGCTTCGGGTTGGCCTGTACCCCGAGGTGTGGTCGGGAGACCATCTACAGCAGTGTTGGGAGAGGCTGGAGAGTTACCCTACTTCATTATACCCTATTCGTGGAAAACGTACTAGTCCACTGCCCAAGATGCCGAGGCTGATCATCGGGTAGCGGGGGATTGCGTTTGCGATGACAACGGTGTAAAATAGGGGGCAGCATTTCGACAAACGGAGAAAAGAGATGTCAAATCAAACCAGTTTCAAGGCCGAGGCGAGAACGTTACATGGACAGATAGTCGCCTGGCGGCGCGACTTTCATATGCACCCGGAATTGGCTTTTCAGGAGCACCGCTCGGCTGGTATCATCGCCAGCCGGCTGCGTGAACTGGGCTACCAGGTGCAGACGGGTGTCGCCGAAACCGGCGTGGTTGCGCTACTGAAGGGGCAGCGGCCAGGCCCGGTGGTGATGGTGCGCTTTGATATGGACGCGCTGCCCATCGCTGAAGAGAACGAGACCGACTATGTATCGCAGAACCCTGGCGTGATGCATGCTTGTGGTCATGATGCTCACATGGCGATGGGCCTGGGCTTGGCCACGTTGATGGCGCGGCATCGTGACGAGATGACCGGCACACTCAAACTGGTCTTCCAGCCGGCCGAGGAAGGGGCCAACGGGGCCGAGGCGATGGTGAAAGATGGCGTGATGGAGAATCCGCGTCCCGACGTCTTTCTGTCCACTCACGTCTGGAACGAGAAACCGGTAGGCACGGCAGACGTCTCGTCAGGCGCGATAATGGCAGCGGCCGAGAAATGGACCTGCGTCGTGCGGGGGAAGGGCGGGCATGGTGCGTCGCCTCACTTGGCGGTGGATCCAATCGTCGCCACTGCGCAGGTCGTGACCGCTCTGCAGACCGTCATCAGTCGCAATGTCAGCCCGCTGGAAAAGGCGGTAGTGACAGTGGGTGCAGTTCACGGCGGCAACGCTTTCAACGTCATCCCCGCTCAGGTTGAGATGTCCGGCACTATTCGCACTTATGACCCGGTGACCCGCGAGATGGTATTGCGCCGCATGCGCGAGGTGATCGAGGGTGTGGCGGCGACCTGTGGCGCAACGGCTGAACTGGAGATTATGCCTCTAACGCCGGCGGTGATCAACGATACCAAAGTCGTCCAAGTGGTACGGGCAGCGGCAGCGGCAGTGGTTGGCTCAGAGAACGTCTCCTTTGGCGAGCGGACGATGGGCAGCGAGGATGCGGCTCTCTTTATGCAGGATGTGCCTGGTTGTTACTTTTTCCTCGGCTCGGCCAATGCGGAGCGTGGACTGGACGCGCCCCATCACAATCCACGCTTTGACTTTGATGAGGATGCGCTGCTGCTGGGCGTGGCGATTTTGATGTACGCTCTGGCGCATTATTTGTTGTGAAAATGAATAGAGGCATCCACAAACTGCGCAAATTGACTTTTCGAGAGAGTTCACGACAGAAAGGGGGGTAACCGGGTTGCTTTTCGTGTTACGTCAAAGCGGACAAGGGGTGGTCGAGTACGCTCTACTCCTTACTCTAGTTGCTCTAGTCGTGATTATTATTCTGGCATTGCTCGGCCCAGTCATAGGTGACGTGTTCAGCGAAGTGATTTCAGTTATCTGACGTTTGCCAAGTTTCTCCGGTAGCGCAGCGGTATGCTGTGCACTGGCGACAAAGTATGTGGTGGGTAGCGTCGCTGGCGTGAACGCGAGGTCTGGTATGCTCAAGGCAAGTCAAGATGCTCGACGTTCCATAGTTCGGAGGCCTGGGTAGGGTCGGCAGCCAGGCCGATGACTGGCGTGCGGGCGAGGGTGACTTTTGAGCGCTGAAAGAGCGGCAGCGCTGGCAACCGCTCTGAGAAAATGCGCTGAACCTCAATGTTTCTGGCGGTGTGATCCTCGCTGCCGGGAAAGGTCTCCAGGGCCGACAGGCAGGCGGAGTCATATTCGTCGTCCAGGAAACCGGCGACGTTGGGCCTATCCCAATGATCCTCACCGGGGATCTGGCTACTCAGGAACAGATCACACAGGGGGGCGGGTGTGGCGTGCCAGGAGAACTGTGCCAGGTCGAATCGCCGGCCAAAAAGCACTCCCTCCGGTCCGGGGGCGAAGAGCATTTCGGAAGGTATAGTCTCCACGCTGACCCGGATGCCGCAGGCGACCAGATAGGTCTGGATGAGTTGGGCTGTCTGGATGCGCAGCGGGTCATCAGTCGTGTGGTAGGAGACCTGGAACGGCATGCCATCGGGGATGCCGGGGATGGCATGCGCCTCGCGCACGCCGTCGCCGTCTTCGTCGTACCAGCCGGCAGTCGCCAGGAGCGTTTGCCCCGCCGGCGGGTCGTGTTCCCACGTGGTCAGCGCCTCGCCAGCGTAGAGGGGGTGCTCGGGAGGAAGATAACTGTGCGACACACGACCTGCCGGCCCCAGCACCTGGTTTGCCAATGATCGCCGGTCTATGCACAGCGCGATTGCTTGCCGCACTCGCACGTCCTCGAAGAAATCAGGTCGGTCATATTCGGTGACCGGGCTGATGCCAAAGGACAAGAGTTCCCACCGGGTGTCGTAGGTGGATATTTCTGTGACCTGAGACTGGTCGGGGAGCGCACCGCGTGCCGCGTCTGCGCCGTCGTGCGTAATAACATCGCAGCGTCCGGCCACGAGTTCCCCCGCCAGCGTGGCTGGGTCGGTGATGAAACGAAAAGTGATCTCATCCACGCGCGGGAGTCCCTCGGGAGCGCGGAAATAGGTAAGGTTGCGTACGGCGGTGATATGATCGCCGTCCACCCACTCGCGTATAACAAAGGGTCCCCAGCCCAGGGGCTGCCGCGTCGCAACGTCGGCGTTGAGCAACTCGGCGGCGGAGAGGTGGCCCCAGGCGTGGCGGGGCAGTGGGTGCCAGAAATTGAGAAAGTAGGCCCAGTCCAGGAATCCAGGGACGCCACTCCAGACCACGGTGCGCGCATCCACGGTGCGGTAATCGGCGGTACGCTCGATGATGTGCTTGTCGGTGGGGGTGACCATGTCGGCGGCGAGTTCGAAGGAGAACATCGAATCGTCGGCGGTGAGATGTGCGCCGTCGGACCAGTAGAGATCGGGGCGGAGGGTGAAGGTGACGACCATCCGTTGCATCAGGATGGGCGAGCCATCGAAGGTCACACGTTGTCCGCTGTCACCTTTAACCGTTATGCCTGGGGCTAATTTGACCACCTCTCCGCTGGTGGAGAGCACGCGGGCACCGGCCGGGACAGCAATTGTCTCTATTACAGCCGTCTCGCCATTGGCGAGGCTGGGGATATCGGCGATGACGACTGGTTGGTAGGCATAGCCACGACTGTCCAGCGGCCCGTCGTAGATGGCCTGCCAGACATGCTGGGCGGCCAGGCTAGCGGTGCCGTAGATGTAGAGGCTATCGGGTTCATTGGGCAGGCAGACGACGAAGGTTTTGGGTGTGGGGGATGGGGTGGGGGTTGGGACAGGAGTCGGGGACACGGTTGGCTCAGTGCACGCGATGCAGAGGGCCAGGATGGCCAGAACGGCGAGCGGCACGCGAGCTTTCAAAGTGGCTCTTTCCAATTCTCTATGCGCAGGTTGCCAACGCGGGTAAAGTGGGCGACATTGCCAGTCACGAGCACGAGACCATAGGTGAGGGCGGTGGCAGCGATCAAGATGTCAGCATCCGACTGTGGCTATGCTTTGTGGCTACCGCGGTGGCTACATTATACCTTTCGATGCCGCTCTCGTCAAGCGCTACAGCGTGAATAGTTCCCCCACCAGCGGGTGGAGCGCCTCCTAGCGTGCAAGCAGTACCGCCCTGCCAGTGGAGGTGGTCCAGGGCTCGGCCATCTTGCGGACGATGACGCGGTGCTCGATAGGATGGGAGATTGTTAAATGGCAATGACTTTGACAGACGGGGCGACCGCATTTATAATGACTATATGCCAGAGTTACCCGAGGTCGAGACGGTGGCCCGAGGGCTGCGAGCATCCCTGGTTGGGCGCACCATCATTGGGGTGGAGGTGCGCTGGGCGCGTAGCGTCGTCTCGCCCAGCCCGACTGTCTTTGCCCGTCGCCTTATGGGCCAGACGGTCACTGGCGTGGGGCGGCGGGGGAAGTGGGTGGTGATAACTCTGAGCGGCGGTGGCACGTTGTTGGTGCACCTGCGCATGACCGGGAAACTAATCCTGGAGCGAGGAGAATCTACCGGCGACCGGCACACCCGCGTGTCATTTTCTCTCGACGACGGACGAAACCTGCGCTTTTCTGACCAGCGCAAGTTTGGGCGGCTACACTTGATGGATGAACCGGCCGGCGTGTTAGGTGAACTAGGTCCTGAGCCATTGTCGGACGAATTCACGGCAGCGCGTCTGGGGGGGATGCTGGCGCGTCGGCGCGGACGCATCAAGCCATTGCTGCTCAATCAACGCTTCCTGGCTGGCCTGGGCAACATCTACACCGACGAGGCGTTGTGGCGGGCACGCATCCATCCACTGCGCCAGGCTGCTGGCCTCACCCCAGTTGACGTGCGACGGCTACATCGTGCCATCCAATCTGTGCTGCGAGCAGCCATCGCCGCTGGTGGCACTACGTTACCGGACGCGACCTACCAGCAGGTGGATGGCCGGTCGGGTGAATTCTCCGACCGGCTGGCGGTTTACGGACGGGTGGGGCAACCATGCCCACGCTGTGGTACGACCATTGAGCGTTTCAGGGTGAGCCAGCGTGGCACGTGCTTCTGCCGGCGCTGCCAGCCCCTGCCGGAGGACCGGTTTTAAGGTTACAGGTATATTGTGACTGTTCGAACTTTGGTGAAGAGGGCAAGCAGGCAACCGTGCTCCGCGATTCCTGCCTGGTTGCTCCCCTCTCATGTGAGCAGCAGGGCTAGATCAGCCCCGCCGCAGTTGAGATG
>JAXHUO010000069.1:0-23583 GCA_034189605.1 Chloroflexota bacterium | reverse complement strand
TTGACTTGACACGTGACCTGCGGTATTCTTACTGTGGCAGTTAAGTGGCACAAGCAATACCGTGGATAACACGATTGGGGGGTTGACAAGAGGCATGGAAATGTGGTATAGTAACTCTTGACAGGAAGCATTTTTGCCATTGCCCGATTTTATGCGGGAGCACATTGCCTGGCCAATGGATGTCAAGCACTGTGCTCCTTAATCACTGTGAGCGAGAGATGGAGTTGGGTCAACAAGAGGACAAACTGGTAGAAATTGAAGAAGGGACAAGCCGTGAGGAATACTTGCTGGCCAAGGCGGCTGAGCAGGGTTTTGTCACGTACGATGATGTCCTGTCTGCTTTTCCCCAGGCCGAAGAAAATTTGGAGGAACTTGAGGATATCCTGGCTAATTTGATGGAGACCGGTGTCAGGGTAGGCGCACCGAAAGAAACTGAAAAGAAAGTGGTGAGGGTGAGCGCAAAGCCTGGCCACGTTACCACAGCAGTTGACCAGCGGGCGTACTTTGACACCATCGCGATAGATGATACGATCGGCCTTTATCTTAAGGAGGTAGGCCGGGTGCCGTTGCTCACGGCTGAAGAGGAGGTCATGCTGGCCAAGCGCATGGAGGCTGGCCTGATTGCCCAGGGCGAGTTGAACCATGATGGTCTCAATCCTGAAGAACGAGGCGAAATGGAAAATGTTGTGCAAGATGGGCTGGCTGCCCGCGAGCACCTCATCCGTGCCAACTCTCGCTTGGTGATCAGCGTGGCCAAAAAGTACATTGGCCGTGGTGTGCCCTTCCTCGATCTGATCCAGGAAGGTAACATCGGGCTTATACGCGCTGCCAACAAGTTCAACTACAAGTTGGGGAACAAGTTCTCGACCTATGCAACCTGGTGGATCAGGCAGGCGGTCACGCGGGCGATTGCTGATCAGAGCCGCACCATCCGCGTCCCTGTCCACATGGGGGACCAGATCAACAAGCTGTTACGAACTTCTCACCACCTGACGCAGGAGTTGGGGCGCGAGCCCACCACTGAGGAGTTGGCCACTGAGCTGGAAATCCCCACACGCAAGGCAGAGGAGATGCTGAGAGTAGCACGTCGCCCCCTCTCACTGGAAATGCCCACTGATGATGAGGGGGAGAGCGAACTGGGCGATTTCATTGAGGATGAAGATATCTCGGCTCCGGATGAAGAGGTAACCTTTTCGATGTTGCGGGAGTTGCTCCGGAGTATTCTACAAGACCTCCCCCCGCGTGAGGTGCGCATTCTGCAACTGCGCTACGGGCTGGTGGATGGCGAGACGTACACTCTTGAGGAGGTGGGCAAGAAACTGGGTGTGACTCGTGAACGAGTACGCCAGATAGAGGCTCAGGCGCTCAGCCGTCTTCGTCACCCTACACACTCCCGCAGGTTAAAGGATTTTCTGGAAAAGTAGCAGCCTGTTGCCGCAACCACTCTCACCAGATAACGGCGCGAGGCCCGGAGTATGTACTCGGGGCCTCGCTCTGTGTGAGAGAGGGAATCATAAGCGTTCAGACATCCGAGGTTATGGCCGCAATTTGGCTTGAAAAGCGGGTCGCCTGCCGTTCAAAGTTGTTGAGAGAGCACCGTTTTGTAAACCTCGGAGGTTTTAGCAAGCGTTTTCTCAACCCCCTGAACGCTTGTGTCTGTGTTTGCGGCCTCTCCCCTTGTGTGTTAGAATAACAGAGTGTGCTGAGAGCGTACCAGCACGTTGATGTCCAATGCCATCATTGCTCCCTATTCTCGCGATTACCCTGCCGCTGCTAGGTGCAGGTGTGACGATTGGCTTATCCCTCGTGCCTCGTGCTCGCGCCTATGCCAGCCACGTTGCCCTGATAGTGACTGGCATCACCGCCATCCTGGCCCTGATGCTCACGCGGATGGAGCCGGTGGTGGTCGTTCTCTCCTTGTGGCAACCGTCCCTGCTGTTCGGCGCCGCGCTGACGCTGGAGACTGACGTCATTATGCAGCCTTTGGCTTTGGTACTGGCACTGATAACTTGCAGTGCGATTCTTGTTGGCCTCGGCCGTACAGAGGGACCACACCCTCGGCTCGCGGCTACGTTGCTGGCTTTGCTCTCTGCAGGTCTTGCTGCTTTGTGGGCGGCTAACCTTCTCACTATGATTGTCGTCTGGGCCATATATGATTTGTTACACGCCGCAGGATGCATCGCGGCAGGGGGTTCAGGGAGGACGGCTATTCACAGCCTGATCTTTGGCTGTCTGGCGACGTTGGTTCTGTGGAGTGGGGCTTTGTTGACCATTAGCGGAATGGGCAGCGACTTGTGGTCGCTGATGACTCTCAGCGACGCGCCGTTGACGCTGTGGCTGGTGGCTGGCGTCCTGCGGCTGTGGGTGTACCCGCTTCATCTCTCCGCTCCCGACGACCTGGATGCTACCCAGTCTCTCGCCGCCCCGCTCCTTCTGAGCCCCATCGTTGGCTGGGGGTTGTGGCTCCGGCTTGCCCAGGCCAACGGCGGTTCTATCCCTGACAGCACGTGGGTGCCAGTCATAGCAGCAGCCACCCTGGCTATAGGTGGCTTTCTGGCCTGGTCTTGTGAGTCTCCGCGCCGCATGTTGCCGTGGGTCGGGATGGGGACAAGCGGAGCGATACTGCTGACCGCCGGGCTGGTGGGGGATAACGCCATAACTGTCATTGTCGCTGCCAGCGCGGTCTGGGCGTTGGGACTGACGGTGCTCCTTCTGAGTGATGGCCTGCAACGAGAGGCATTATGGTGGAATATCCCTCCGCTGGTCGGGGCGCTGGCATTGGGAGGAATGTTCCTCATGTCAGGATTTGTGGCAGATACGGTCGTGATCGGGGGGCTCACGCAGGGAGACAGCCTGGGATGGGGAATTTCTTTTTTCGTCGGGCTTTTATTCCTAGTCCCCTCATTGGTGCGCTGGTTATTGTTGCCACCTTCCTCTTCTTTCCCTCGCAAGAAAGATGATCGGGGGATTGGGTCCATAGCGTGTGGAGTTGGACTGGGATTGCCAGCATTGCTGCTAATTGTGGTTGGTTTATCCCCGTCGCTCCTCAGCGCCAACGTCCTGGGCCCCTTGGTGAGTCCATTATTCGTGGTGCCAGGATTGAGGGGGGGACTATTGTTGGCAGCCGCGCTTGCTGGCGGGGGAGTTCTTGCCTGGCAGGAGGGGAAACTGCGCCCAAAGATTCAATTGTTCCTCAGTGCAGCCCACGACCTGTTGCGTCTGGAATGGTTCTACGATGCGGTGGCAGGGGCATTGGAACGAGGGCTGAGTATACTCTGGGCGGCTGGCGAATTGGTGGGGGGAGCAGGAACGTTGTTATGGTCGTGCTTGCTGTTCTTACTTCTCCTGTTGGTATGGGGTGGTAGGTAATGCCGACGTTGATAGACCTTCTAACACGGGTTTCATTCCTGGCCGCGATGCCTGCTGTGGCCGGCATACTGATCACCACCGGGCTCCTGGTCGTCAGCCGGGGGTGGCGACTGAACGTGATTGCTCTCACTCTGCAGTATTTTTTCGTGGTACTGCTGCTGACCCGACTGATCCGGCCAGAAGTGGCGGCCGTCAAGGGATTAATTGGATGGATGATCTGCATGGTGTTCTACATGACTGAGCGACGAGCCAGTGTCCTTGAACGGGCCGTGGCTGCTGAAGATGCAGCACCGTCTCAGCGTTGGCGCCGCTGGGTTATGTCTGCTCGAGCGTCGTTTTGCCTGCTGGCCGGGATATTGGTCTCGGTAGCAGCATACACTGCCGTGCTGCGTTTTCCTCTGCCCCAAGTCCCCACCGACGTCACGCTGGCATGTTACTTGTTGGCTGGGCTGGGGTTGCTGCTGATTGGACTGAGCGAAGCGCCGATGCAGGTGGGATTGGGACTGTTGACCTTTCTGTCTGGTTTCGACCTTTTTTACGTTGCTCTGGAGCCAAGCCTGGCCGTGGCTGGGTTACTCGGTGCTGTTAGTTTCCTCATCGCATTGGCAACGGCCCATTTGAGAGTTGCTCAGGTCTCTGCTGGTGGCGAGGTGAAGACACCGTGATTGCAGGCTCGCTCTTGTTGCTGATCATCCCCCTGGTGATGGCGGGTATCGTGTACACCCTACTCCGCTGGGCGTCCCTCTCGGCACTGTTGGCCGTTGGCACGGCCCTGGCGTTGGGTATCGCTGTTGTCACGTTGCCGCTGGATCAGCCGGTGCACTTCTGGGGGGAACGCCAGGTTGCCATGGGCGAGGCGGTGACCTTCCTCGGACGCGAGTTGGTTCTGGAGCAGGCTGATCGGATGGCCATGGCATTTCTGTTCCTCACAGCCGCTGGCATCTTTTTCCTGGCGTGGCGTGTCACACCGCACTCCCTGCTCTTTCCGATGGGACTGGGTCTGCTCAGCCTGTTGAGTGGGGCGCTGCTGATCCGGCCCCTCATATACGCTGCCCTGCTCGTCGAAATTGCCGCTGCCCTCTCCATCTTTGCGCTGCAGGCCGAGGGGCAGCCGGCCACTCGGGGCGGGCTGCGTTATCTGACGTTCACCACCCTGGCCCTGCCCGGTGTGTTGGTCACCAACTGGCTGGTGGAGCGGTACGTGCTGACGCCGGACGAGGTGGGGCTGCTCAACGCTGCCGCCGCCCTGTTGGCTGTTTCTTTTGCGTTGCTACTGGGTGTCGTACCTTTCCACACCTGGGTGCCGGCCATCACCGGCGATAGCGTGCCACTGGCAGGCACCTTTGTCCTTACAGTCGGCAATGGCGCGGTCTGGTTCCTGCTCCTGGACTTCCTGGAGACTTACCCCTGGCTCAACACCCATCCTTACTTTGGCTCTCTTTTCTCCGCTGCGGGACTGGCGATGATCATCGTGGGGGGATTGCTTGCGCCATCTCAGCGTCGCCTGGGGTCTATGATGGGGTACAGTGCGCTAGTGGATAGCGGCGGCGCGCTCGTGGCCCTGGGAATGCATAGCCAACTGGGACTGACGCTGGTTCTCTTGTCGCTGCTGGTGCGCCCCTTCGGCCTGGCCCTCATGGCAACCGGGCTGAGCGGCCTGCGGGCGCGCAGCGGTGACGATGACAGTTTCGATGCACTGCGTGGGGCAGGCTGGAAAGCGCCGTGGAGCATGGCGGTGATGATCTTCGGCGGGCTTTCGGCAGCAGGGTTGCCGGTCAGCGCTGGCTTCACCTGGCGTTGGTCTCTCTATCGCGCACTGATGTTATCCAGCCCGGGCTCCGCAGTGATCCTTCTCCTGGCAAGTGTCGGCGTGATGGCTGGCATATGGCGGGGGCTATCCGCTCTTCTGGTGCGCCCCCGACCACCAGAGGGGGACAGATTACCCCGCGTTACTTCCGAAGGTTGGCTGACGGCTGCAGTCGCGGTTGTGGCAATACTGGCTTGCGTTGGGGTTGGACTCTTCCCACAAGTTCTCGCGCCGCTGGCAGCCCGCATGGCAGAGACTTTTACCTTCTTGGCTCCCTGATGAATCTGTTTGAACATAGCCGGCAAGAACAAATCCGTCGCGAAGCGCCGCTGGCGGCGCGTATGCGTCCCCGCACCCTGGACGAGTTCGTTGGCCAGGAACATATCGTCGGCCAGGGGCGGCTGCTGCGCCGTACAATTGAGGCCGATCGGCTGTTCTCTTCCCTCACCTTCTGGGGGCCGCCGGGCACCGGCAAGACGACGCTGGCAATGATCATCGCCAATACGACCGCCCGCCACTTTGAGACCATCAGCGCTGTGCTGGCAGGCGTGGCCGACCTGCGGCGCATCATCAAGGAGGCCAGGGAGCGGCGCGGAATGTATGGCCAACGCACGATCCTGCTCGTGGACGAGATCCACCGTTGGAACCGGGCTCAGCAGGATGCATTGTTACCCCACGTCGAGGACGGCACCGTTGTGCTCATCGGCGCGACGACTGAGAATCCCTACTTTGAGGTCATCGCACCTCTGGTCTCTCGCTCTCGCGTTTTCCAGTTCAAGCCGCTCACCGACGAGGCGGTGGTGGCGATATTGCGCCGTGCTCTGGCCGACTCCGAGCGTGGTTACGGATCTCGCAGTGCCCGCCTCGACAACGATGCACTGGCCCACCTGGTACGCGTCGCAGGTGGCGACGCCCGGGCCGCGCTCAACGCGCTAGAGTTGGCTGTGGAGAGCACTCCACCCGACGACCACGATGTCATCCACATCACGCTAGCCGTGGCTGAGGACTCGATCCAGCAGCGCGCGTTGCGCTATGACAAGGCAGGCGACGCACATTACGACACCATCTCTGCCTTCATCAAGTCCGTACGCGGCAGTGACCCCGATGCGGCGCTTTACTGGCTGGCCAAGATGATCGCCTCGGGTGAGGACGCCCGTTTCATCCTGCGCCGGCTTTACATTCTGGCAGCGGAGGACGTCGGGCTGGCCGACCCCAACGGAGTCGTGGTCGTCAACGCATGCGCTCAGGCTTTCGAGTGGGTGGGGATGCCGGAGGGGCAGTATCACCTGGCGCTAGCGACGCTCTACCTGGCTACTGCGCCCAAGTCCAACTCTGCCGGGGCCTACTGGCAGGCATTGGCAGAGATAGAGGAGCACGGGGCCGGGCCGGTGCCGGTACACCTACGTGACAAGAGTGACGTCTTCCACGGCGCGCTGCGCGAGCACTACAAGCGCACTTTGGGCGAGCACGAGGAGTACAAATATCCCCACGCCTACCCTGACGGGTGGGTAGAGCAGCGCTACCTGCCGGAGGGGGTCGAAGGTGGGTGGTTTCGGCCCAAGGGGCACAGCTACGAACAGGAGATCATTGAGAGGCTAAAGAGGTGGCGACGGAAGCACGAAAAGTGATGCATGTTCAGGTGATACACAATATGCAACACACACCGCGCACCACATATCACGTGTTATCCCTACCGTAGCACCCGCACGTCTCCCACACGCTCCGTCACTCCTACCTCGTCCAGATGCTCCAAAAGTCCTTGCGCATACTTGCGGCTGGTCCCAAGCATGTCGCGCGTCTGCGCCAGAGTGATACTCCCTTCCCGCTCAATGTGCGCGCGAATGCGGGCCACCATCTCTTCATAGGTCTGAGGCAGGAACAGTACCTCCGGCGAGACTAGCACCAGGCTGCCTCGGGCTACCAGCACACCCAGTACATCTTCTCCCACTGTGGCGATGCTTTCCTTGACCGAGGGAGTGGCATAGGGCTGACGGCGGAAGCGGGTCAGGAGTGCGTCTACCTGTCGCTGCTGCTCAGGATTGAGGCGGATGGTGTGGGACGGGAGCCGGACGGTAGCACCTTCATCCACGATCAACCCTTCGGCGACGGCGCGGACCAGCGCCGCGTTAAACACCTTCGCTTTCAGCCGGAGCCCGCTGCGCAGGGCTTCGCGCCCCATTCCTGCCCGCAATGGAAATCTCTGGTGGTAGGCGCCAAGTTCGCGGGACAACCGTTCCCCCAAAGTTGACCACCAGTCACGCGTCGCCAGCAACTGGTTGCTAGAGACTAGTTGTTGGATACTGGATGCTTGCTGGACGCTGGCCTGTGGACCTAGAAGGATGGCCTGACCATCATCCAGCAGTTGAGCGAGTGGTTCAGGGGAGGTCTCGCCCAAGCCACTGGTGGAGAGCAAGTCACGGGTAGGGATAGGCCCATGCCGTTCGAGGGCCTGCAGCAAGATCTCGGCTGGGCTGCCCTGGGCCAGCGTCTCCAGGCGGGCCAGCACCTCAGGGCGGAAGCGACGATGTTTGCGGCCTGGGTGGGGGTCTACGACGACGCCCCCTCCAACAGTCACGGAGGGCGAGGGGATGCGGACGATGAAGCGGTCTCCTTTGACCAGCGGTACCGGTTCCCGGAGTCGCAGTTGTGCCCAGCCGGATTGCCCTGTTGGTAGTATGTCCTGTCCCAGGAGCCGTACGCGAGCCATAGTCTCTGCCGCGCCGGAGAAAAATTTGAGTTGGGTGTTGTGACGTAATGGTCGCCGCACCTGTACTGCGCCTAGCCGAAGGATGTCGGGCAGGTAGCGCAACTGTACGTCTACTAGCACTGTGGGCTGCAACCAGCCGGGGATGGTGACGACGTCACCACGCTCAAGGTCAGTCTTGCTGACGCCACTGAGGTTCATCGCCACGCGGCTGCCTGGCACTGCTCGTTCAACCTTCTGCTTGTGGGTCTGCAGACCTCGCACACGGGCCTTCAACCCCCTGGGCAGCACCTCGATTTCTTGTCCCACCTCAAAGCACCCGCCGGTGAGGGTGCCAGTGACAACGGTGCCGAATCCGCTGATGGCAAAGATGCGATCTGCCGGCAACCGGGGCAGTCCCCGGTCGGGGCGGGGCTTGGCCTGGGCAAGCACTTGCTGCAGCGCAGCCAGCAGTACGTCAAGCCCCTGCCCGGTGCGGGCGGAGACGGGGATAATAGGCGCGCTCTCCAGCACCGTCCCTTCCAGTGTCTCGGACACATCGGCAGTGACTAACTCAACCCACTCTCCGCTTTCGTCTTCGCTCTCGGCCAGATCTAACTTGGTCAGGGCAACGACCCCTGTACTGACCCCCAGCAGGTCGAGAATGGCCAGGTGCTCCCTGGTCTGTGGCATCACCCCCTCGTCGGCGGCGACGACAAAGAGGGCAGCATCAATGCCCCCTACGCCCGCCAGCATATTCTCGATAAAGTCCCTGTGTCCAGGCACGTCCACAATGCCGACCGATTCGCCATTGGGGAGCGTGAGCCAGGCAAAGCCCAGATCTATTGTCATCTCCCGCTCCTTCTCCTCGCGGAGCCGGTCGGGGTCAATGCCGGTGAGGGCGTGAACGAGGGTGGACTTGCCGTGGTCTACGTGGCCAGCGGTACCGATGACGCGCATCGTCGTTTATTCCTATTTTTGTTATTCACTGCGCAAAGTTGCCAGATGCTCATCAATCGGTGCGACGAGTGTCTCGTGCACGTCCTGGACAGCCTTGAGCAGACTGGTGGCTTCAGCGCGGCGAGCCTCCCAGAGAGTGTCCAGTTGGGCACGATACAGTTCGGCGGCGGACTGGAGCGCGTCCAGGCGCTTTAGTTGCTCGGCGTCGGTCCGTTCTTGTTGTCGCCAGCGCTCTTCGACCAGTACCTCTTGCTTTTTCCGCGCTTTTAACCGCGCTGTCTGCCATTCTTCCCACTGTTGCTTGACGCGCTCCTCGGCCAAACGCTGCCTTTCGGCCATCTCGTCCTGGCGTTTCTCTATGCGCACCTTGAATTTCTCCAGAGCACTGAGAGATCGCTTGACTAGTTGCTGCTGCTCGATAAAGCCCTGCGTCTGCGCCCGCAACCGATCCATCTCCTGGGCCACCTGCTCACCCTGATCCAGATATTGCTTCATCTTCTGTTCGCGCTGAAAGTCGGAGATGCGCAGTTCTTCGATGGGCTTCTCGAGATTCTTCGTCTCCTGAATGGCCTCTTCAACGCGGGCCCTTTGCTTCTGAAGCGTCTCCTCAAGAAGAGGGAACTTGGCGATCTGGGCCTCGATCTTCTTGCGCAGGTCAGTGGTATCCTGTTCCAGCCCGGCAATGCGATGGGTATCGGCACGCCGTTGCTCCTCCAGGAAGGTAACGGTCTGCACACGGTCGTCGGAGCGTTTACCCAGGTCGGCCACGGTGACCTCCAGGCTCTGGAGGGCTTCACTCAATCGGTGCTCCTCAGCCTGGCGGGCGTTCAACTCCTCATCGTAGCGAGGCAGGACGCGCAATTCTTTCTCCAGCCGGTTCAGGTTGTTGGTTAGCGCCTTGTGCTCAATCTGGCGCAGCCGCTCTGCCTCAGCCTGTTCCTTTCTCCGCACATCCTCACGCTGGTCCACTTGGGAGATCAATTCTTTTTTGTAGGTCGAGACCATCTGCCCAAACTCGGTCACTTGAGATAGGACACCCTGAACACCTGCCAACGAGGTTTGCAGATCCTGTATCTGAAAGGTCTGCTGGGCCAGTTGCCGTTTCTGCTCTTGTATTTGTTCCTCCAGCGTGGCGATCGTGGCCTTGTCCTTGAGACGCTCCTCATCCAGCCACTTGAGCGTCTGCATCGCCTGTGTCATATCCAGTGCTTGATTCACATTCGTCGCCATAATCACACTCCCTGGGTGAATTTAGTGTACTGATTATAACATCATTCCCTTTCACAAGCAACGCGCGGTTGACAGACATCGGTGAGCCGCTATAATAGCATTGGAGTCAGGTATGCGGATTGGCATTGACACCCGTATTGTTCATTATGCCCGGGATGGCGTCTGCAACTATGTGCTGCATCTACTAAGAGCACTGGCTGCACTCGACGCGGAAACAGATTACTACGTCCTGCACAGTCGCAAGGACCGTAACCCCCCGCGACCAGGGCAGAACTTTTATCCCGTCGCTTGCTGGACTCCTTCGCATCACCAGCTGGAGCGGTGGGCACTGGGGGCAGAGGTGTCTCGATTAAGGCTCGACCTGCTGCACAGTCCCGATTTCATCCCGCCAGCCTTCGGCTACCGCCGGTCGGTGATCACCATCCACGACGTGAACTTTTTGTATTACCCACAGTTCCTCACCCCCGAAAGCCACCGCTACCACAACCAGCAGATCGAGTGGGCGGTACGTTGCGCCGATCATATTCTGGCCGATTCCCACGCCACCAAATCCGACTTGATCTCGCTACTGGATGTGCCTCCAGAGAAGGTCTCGGCCGTGCACCTGGCCGCCGACCAGGCCTTCCATCCACTGCCAGAGGCAGAGGCCAGGCAGGTTGCTGCACGGTATGGCCTGGAGCCGCGCTTTCTGCTCTTTGTAGGGACGCTTGAGCCGCGCAAGAACCTGCCGGGCTTGCTGCAAGCCTATCGCCTGCTACTCAACGCGAAGGTGACAACCGGGCCGCTGGTGCTGGTCGGTGGCAAAGGGTGGCTGTACGACGAGATATTTGAGCGCATCAAGGTACTGCACTTGACCGACTGGGTGCGTTTCCTTCACGGCGTACCGGATGCCGACCTGCCGGGGCTGTACAACGCTGCTAGCGTACTGGTCACACCATCGTTCTACGAGGGGTTTGGACTGCCGGCGTTAGAGGCCATGGCTTGTGGCACGCCGGTCGTTGTCACTGAGCGGGCCTCGCTGCCGGAGGTGGTAGGAGAGGCAGGACTGCTGGTGAACCCTGATGACCCGGATGACATTGCCCGATCGCTGGCCCGCGTGTTGACAGAGGAACCACTGCGAGCGCGGATGCGAGAACTAGGGCTGGCGCAGGCGGCGCGCTTTACCTGGGAGGAGACCGCTCGCAAGACTCTATCTATCTATCGGAGGGTGTTGGCGCGGTAGTGATTACGGGCTTGGGTTGCACGGTCTCTTTCCCCATCACCGCTTCTCAACGATTGCGCTCCACTACATATTTGGCCAGGGAGCACAACATTTGGCGTGAACCGTTGTCGGGCAACATCGCCAATGCCTCCTGTCCTTGTCTGGCGTGGGCGCGTGCCTCCGCCAGCGCGGACTCGATGGCTCCCGACGAGCAAATGGCCTCTATCGCCGCTCGTACGTGCTCCTCGCCCTGCTGGCCGGATAGCACGTCGTTGACAGAGATGTCGTCCTCGGTCCTCTCCAGGTAGTAGAGGGTTGGCAGGGTGATCAGGCCCAGGCGGAGATCACTACCAGCTGGCTTGCCCAACTGCGTCTCGTCGCTGATAAAGTCCAATACGTCATCCACGATCTGAAAGGCCATCCCCAACTCCCGGCCAAAGTGACGCAGGGCAGCAATCTGCGACTCCCCTGCCCCAGCGAGGAGCCCCGCCATTTCCATTGCGGCGGCGCAAAGCGAGGCTGTCTTGGCTTCAATGCTGCGGTAATAGTCCTCTCGCCCGTACCTGCCCATCGAATCCAGCGCCGTCTGTTCTACGGCGGCGCGGATGCGGCTTTGCTTTCCCCTGATGACATACATCTGCCTTATCTCCCCGGCGCACATGATGCAAAGGGTTTCGGCAAAGACCTTGAGAATACGGGGGTGTTTTGTCTCCGCTATCAGCGCTGCTGCCTGGGCCAAGAGGTAATCGCCAGCCAGCACAGTCGCGCCTGACGGCCAGACCGTGTGGAGTGTCTTGCGACCCCGTCGCAAGGGGGCCTCATCCAGCAGATCGTCGTGTATCAGTGTGGCGGCGTGCAGCATCTCCACTGCAGCCGCCAGGATGTGGAAAGGTGCGGAGGAGGACTCCTCACCTACAGGAGGATTTGGAGGAGGGGCGGAAGAAGTGAGCATCCGTCCGACGAGGACCACCAATGCCGGCCGCAGCCGTTTGCCGCCGCTTAACGAGCAACGTAGCATCGAGCCCAGCGGCTCCTCGACTTGGGCATACGTCTCATGCAACAGGCACTCTACCCGCTCCATCTGTGGGCGGATGGGTTCCAACAAGGGAATGAGTCGTAGCGGGGTTTTCATTGGATTTCTCTGTTTCCACTGGGTGAGTGGATAAAGCAAGATGGATCATCAGCCAGATAATCGCCGGTGGTGGCCCAGGCCCGCCCCCGGCAGCCTCCGCATAGCCGCCTGTACTCGCACTTGCCGCAGTCTCCTTGCAACCGTTTCTCTCGCTCTCGCAGGTCTTTGAAGACAGGGGAGGTGGCCCAGATGGTCGGGAAGGGCGTCTGGCGCACGTTGCCGCAACTCACCTCGATGAAGGGGCATGGCCAGACTTGACCGTCGGGCTTAATGTAGACAAAGCCGCGCCCCGCCGAGCAGCCGTGAAAAACTGTCTCTGCCAGACGCAGGAGCGGCCCGCTGCGGATGCCGGCCCGCCGCAGCAGGAAGGGCCAATACTGGGGGCCTGCCACTGGCTCCATGATGGCCCGGGTGGTACGCTGTGCCTGGGCCATGAAACGGATCAGCCGTTCGTTAGCGCCCAGGTCCAAGGCCGCGTCCTCGATGCCATGGCCTCGACCTACCGGCACCAGTTGGTACATAATGAGGACCGCCGTTCCCATCTCATCCACGAGCGCCATCAGCGGTTCTAACTGATCCATGTTATATTCCATAGCCGTGATGTTGATGTGCAGCGGAATGCCGGCCCGGCGTAGGGCACGTATCCCCCGCAGAGCAGTCTCGAAGGCACCGGGCTGGTTCCGCACATAATCGTGGGTGGTGGCATCAAACCCGTCCAGGCTCACGGCACCAATCACCACGCCACAGTGGCGCAGGCGCTGGGCCACCTCATCGTCAATGAGCGTGGCGTTGGTGGCCAGGGTATTGGTAAAGCCTAGGGCCTGGGAGTAGGCCAACAGTTCGAAGAGGTCGTGGCGCACCAGCGGCTCGCCACCGGTAAAGGCCACCATACGAAATTCGCTCACCTCGGCCAATTGATCCAGGAGCCGCTTGGCCTCGCTGGTAGTCAACTCATCGGCTGCAGGCCTGCCGCCCGAGGCGTGGCAGTGGATGCAACGCAGATTACAGGCAGTCGTCACCTCCCAGACCGAGTGGGCCGGGAAACCGATACAGCCCATACCCTGCGATCCGGCAGCCCCAGGGAGGCACTTGAAACCGTAGGTGAGAAACCAGCGTGGCAATTCCCGCCAGCGCGATAGCGCGCCCACGTACAGCGCGCTCACCGCTTGTCGGAGAATCAGGCTCGGTGGCCACCAATAGGTACGCACCTTACGATTTGGTCGCTTTCCCCACTCCTGCAACCACTCATTCATACACTCAACCCCTGAAGACGACCTGAAATCCACACCGAAACCTCAGAGATCTTAAGAATGTCCGGTAGTGAAGACGAAGGCGAATATGTAGGCTGCCGTCGTACCCAGGTTCACTACCAGATTGGCGGCGCAGAGCCTCTCCAGGATTGCTCTGTCTCGCCAGCGGCCGCGCATCACCAGTATGACCAGGATCAACGAGGTGGTCAGGATGGGCAAATAGAACCACAGAGCCCGCGCGGGCACGCCGCGTTCCAGGGAGAGCAGCATTGTTATCCAACTCCCCAGGCTGGTGAGACCGTAGAGGCGGGAAGCCCGCTCTCGCCCCAGGCGCACCGCCAGATTGGTCTTCCCAGCTTCCAGATCGGCAGGGTAATCGGGAAATTCGTTGAGCAGAATCACGTTGAAGATGGTGAGCCCGATGGGAATCGCCAGCCAATGAATCAGCGGCGCCATCTCCCCCGTTTGTAGGTAGTAGCCCACCGCCACCGGCAGCCAGCCGTAGCAGAAGGCGATCCACAACTCACCCCAGCCCCTGCTCACCCAACGCACCGGCCGCGTCGAATAGAAGAAGCCACCCAACATGCCCAGGACGCCAAGAGGGATGGTCCACGGTCCCGTCCGATAGCCCAGTTGGAGGATCAACCCCACCCCGACAGCCAAGAGGAGGCTGGCCAGCGAGGCCCACAGGACGGCGGGGCGAGGCAAAAGGCCACGCTGCAATACCCTGGAGCCCCCGGCAAAGCGGCTGGGACCCAGGCGGGCGGAGAGGGAATCCTCCTCATAATCCCAGTATTCTCCGGCATGGTAGGTGGCCAGCATGATAAGCACCACCCCCAGCGTACCCCAGGCGCAGACATCCCAGCGGAAGGCCATGCCTTGCTGCCATGCCAGCACCCCGCCCAGGATAAACGGTAGCACTCCCACAGAATGGAACGGCGGGCGTGAGAGGGCCACCCAGGCGGACAGTTTTTCACCTATCACTGGTATCCTCCTTCACATATCGGTGTTGGCAACCGCGGACACAAACGGCCTTTTATCCCGGCGACAAAGGGTCTTGACAATCTTGCGGTGGGCTGCTCTGATTCGCTGTTCACGCTGCTTACCCTGTCCTTTCTGGTAAAATGGTTACGGTTTCAAGGCGATCAGAGCAATCAATTGTGCGGAGCACCGGTGCATGAAACATTCGAAGCAACTATGGAACTGACTCGTAACGGAGTTCGTGGCCTTTTCCCTGCTGACGGCCTCCATTGTGCTGCTATGGAGGGACAATCTGCTTCTCTTCATAGTCATGCTGGTGGAGAGTCTGGCGGCGTTGGGTCTTTGGCACGACCGGTACGATCTGCATTCCTTCCTGGTCATCGCCGTGATGGGATCTCTAGCAGAAATCGGGTTCGCGCAATTTGGAGTCTGGCGTTATGCGAATCCCACCCTCCTGGGCATCCCCCTTTGGTTCCCTTTATCTTTTGGAACGGCCGCCCTGATCGGGGAACGGCTGGTTCGCACCATCACCGGGATGTGGGAGGAAGCAAGTTTCTCGCGAGATTCCAACTAGCGATAGATGAACCACGCGGCGATGGGATGACCCCACAGCAGGGTGATGATGGCGCCGGCGATGAGGAACGGCCCATAGGGAATAGGGTCGCGCAGGCTGCGCACGCGGGTGACCAGCAAGATCAGGCTGACGGCTCCTCCGATGAGGATGGTCAACACCAGCGCCTCAATGACCAGTGGGAAGCCGGTGATAAGCCCGACAAAAGCAGCCAATTTGACATCCCCGCCGCCCAACGCCCCGCTGCCAAAGAGTAAATTCCCCACTAGTGCAGCGACGAGGAAGAACGCAAAACCAATCGCCCCGCCAGCCAACGCATATTCGTACCTCATCCCCGTCATCTCCAAAGGGAGAAAACTAACAACGATGGCGAGGAGAATGGATGGATACATCACCACGTTGAGAATCAGCCGCCGTTCGATGTCGGTGATGAGGATGAGGACAAAGATGGTGCTATAGAGCAGATAGAGAATCAGTTTGACGGAGGGACCGAGCATGATCCAGAGATGGCCGTAGGCTACCGCTAACCCAATTTCGGCCAGAGGATGGCGCAGACCGATTGGTGCGCCACAATAGGGACAGCCAGCGTGCCTGATCAGGTAGGTAGGCAGGGAGAGCCATTGCCACCAGGGGCGGACCCGCCCACAGTAGGGGCAGTGGGGCTGGGTCAGGCCCCGCCGAGCCGGCAGGTCGGAGCCAAGTTGATTGACCATGCCACCGACGAGGAGGCCTAGCAGTACGAAGAGAACAGTCATTGAGAGACATTATAAGTGACAAATGAGCAAATGACAAATGGACAATGAGGTCAATGGGTCGCTGCGGTGGCAGGTGGAGGGGAAAAGAGGTCGGTGACCAAAGCGTCAATCGCATCTGGAATGGGAACCAGGACGGAAGCGCCACCGGGCGTGACCCATGGCCGGGTGCAGGTCTCGTCAATGGCGGCCGTCGTTATCTGATCAGCAGGGACACGGCTGGCGCCGACGGCCAAATCCACGATCTCCCCTAGCATCAAGTCAGTTTCAAAGGCGGTCTGCAGGGCAGACCAGAGTTGCGGAGATTGTGTAATCAAGCCCGGCAGCAGGTCGAACTGCGTGACCCGGTCGCGCACAGCCAGCACCAGCTGTCGTTGGCGGGCAGTGCGGTCAAAGTCACCGCCAGGAGTAGCGCGGGTGCGGGCGTACTTGAGGGCTGTGGCACCGTCCAGGTGATGCTGACCAGCGGGCAGATAGAATGGATCGTGACCAATACCACTGTCCGG
Source organism: Chloroflexota bacterium (assembly GCA_034189605.1). Taxonomy (GTDB): domain Bacteria; phylum Chloroflexota; class Anaerolineae; order B4-G1; family B4-G1; genus JAUWNP01. The sequence continues at coordinate 7,141 of JAXHUO010000069.1, read as the reverse complement.
GTAGGTCGGGTCGGAGATGTCGTAAGGCACGTTCACTTCCACGCCGCCGATGGTATCAATCAGCGTGACAAAGACGCCAAAGTCAATGCAGATGGCATGTTGGACTGGGATGCCGAGAGTGGCGGAGACGGTCTGGCGGGCCAGGGCCAGGCCACCAGTTCCATCCTGCTTGCCCCAGGCGTAGGCGACGTTGACACGCTCCTGCCCATAACCGGGAATCTCGACGTAGAGATCGCGCGGTATAGAAAACATGACGATGCGTTGGGCAGTGAGGTCCAGGCTGAAGAACATCAGCGCATCGGTGTTGTTGGTGCTGCCCTCCGGGCCACGCCGGTCGGTGCCCAGGAGAAGCACGGTGGTCGGTCCGACCTCGGGGCGGGGTTTGGACAACGGTATGACGGGCTTATGAACGGCAGGGGTGGGGGGTGCGTAGTAGACGGTAGTCGTCGGCCTGACTGGGGTGGGTGCCACGTGGCTGCAGGCCGTCAGTACGATCAGCACCAGGACAGAAACCATGTTTTTCGGAAAAAACCTGGTTTCTCTAGTCGTTCGTCGAATCATCATTTTCCCTCCAGTAAGTTTTCCATCAGTGCCTCAATCCCCTCCGGCTGGGGCAGCAGCACGCGCTCCCCGGCAGGTGTGGTGTGCTGGACAGTGCAGCACTCGTCTAGGGCAGCAGTAGTGATGTTACCAGTGGTGAGGTTGGTCGCCATGAGCGCCAAATCAATCACATCGCTCAGGGAAAGGTCAGTCTCGAACCCGTCCGCGATGGCTGCCCAGAGGGTGGGGGCCTGGGCGATGAGGTCGGGCAGCAGGTCGAGCCGCGTCAACCGGTCATGCGCGGCCAGGATGAGTTGCTGCTGGCGGAAAGTGCGGTCAAAACCCGGAGCCGGGACGACGCGGGTGCGAGCGTAGCGCAGAGCTACCTCACCTTCAAAGTGCTGCTTCCCGGCGGGGATGAGCAGCGGGTCGTAGCCGTCATAAACATCCGGGAAGGTGGGGTCCTCAATGGGATGAGGTACCTCGACGTCCAGGCCACCAATCACGTCAACCAGTGAGGCAAAGCCATCGAAATGCACCAGGGCGGCATGCTGTACAGGAAGACCCAGGGTGATTGAGATCGCCTCCTGGGCCAGTGCCAACCCATTGGTGTCCTCGTCTCGCTCACCCAACCCATAAACGCTGCCAGCACGCGCCTGTCCGTGGCTGGGCACTTGCACATACATGTTGCGCGGGATAGAGAGCAAAAAAGCGCGTTTGGCTTCATCATCCAGGTAAAAGAGTATCAGTGTGTCGGTCTCGCCAGACGTCTCGCTCTCGCCGTCAGCGCCGAGGACGAGGATAGAGATGGGGGTGGAGAGGCCGCTGGCGGAAGGACGAGGTAGCGGTCCTGTCACGGGCGATGGGTTGGCCGGGGACGTGGGGTTGGGGGTAGGTGTGGCTTCGGTCAATGTGGGACCGGTGACCGCCAGGGTGTGGATCAGACCAGCGAGACCAGCGACGACAAGCACCAACACGGCCATCGTTGCCAGTTGGCGCAGGAGCGGGGGGATCGCCACCCGCTGCTGCGCCCGCCGGCGGGCCACCGCTGCCCACGAGCGGGCCGGCGATAGTGGGACTTGGGCCCCCACGGCGTGCAACGTCACGGTCAAGGTTTCCGCTGTCCGAGCCAGCGTCTCCATACGGGCGCGGCAAGTGGGACAGACGCGCAAGTGGGCCTCGGCATCGGGTGAAAATCCTTCTTCGAGGTATGTCAATAAGCGTCGGTCGTTGAGATGTCTGCTCACGGCGCGTCCTCCACATGGTAACCCATTGCGATGGGTGTCTCTTGTCCCAGGCGGCGGGCCAGCGTCCGCAGGCCATAGGCGACGCGAGACTTGGCGGTGCTGACCGGACAGCCGAGGGCCTGGGCCATCTCGGGGTACGAAAGGTTCCCAAAGTAGCGCAGAATCAGGGCCTGGCGCGACTTGCGCGGCACTTGTTTTAACGCCTCCCACACTACTTGCTGCGTCCCCACTAATTCAAGCACGAGGTCCGGCTGATGGTTGGGTGTTTCGTCTTCAGGTTCGCGTCCGGCCTCCAACAGGTCTTGGAGCGAGAGCCACTGGAACCGGCGGCGGCGCTGCAGATCCCGGCAGCGACTGGTGACGATGACCTTGAGCCAGGTGGCAAAAGCGGCCCGCTCAGGGTCGTATTGATCCAGGTGTTGGAAGGCGTAGATGAAGGCGTCCTGCGTCGCGTCCTCGGCGTCCTGCAGATTCTGCAAAAGCAGGAGAGCCAGCCGGAGTAAGACTGGGTAATTGGCATCGTATAGTTTCCGAGTGGCTGTTTCGTCGCCTGCCAGTGCACGCTCAATCAGGTCTTGGATCATCAGGTTAGCCAGTCTGCGGTAGTCACCACAATTCTTATACGCAGAAAAGGGGGCAAAAGTCGGGTTTTGGGGCTCATGAGGTTTGCTCGACGTCTGCCTGGCAAAGGACAGTGGCAATGACGCCGCGCTGTGTTAGAGACGGCTCTTGATCCGGCGGCGAATGCTTCCCCTGGCCAGGCAGAGGGCGTCTGGCAACAGTACTATTTGACGTTTTTGCAGGCCTGCCATATACTGGACGATGAACGGCGGTGGTTGAAGGAGGTCTCTATCGAGTGGAATGATACAATGAACTTTGTATTTGCGCAAGTTTATCAGGTTCATACGAGGTCGTCTTTAGTGTAAGCTATAGGCGCATACGCGAGAAAGAAACCAGATGATACTCGTGAGAGATTAGATTAAAGGCACAAAAGGGAACGAGATGTTCAAACAAGTCTGGCTAACTCTTGGGCGTGGTCTGGCAATTTTAGTGGCAGTGTACGTGCCTACATTTGCCGTGGTGTCGGCTGTCGTCATCTCCGGAGCCTCGCTGGAGGCTGCACTCCCTTTGACAATGGGGGTCAGCCTGGGAATCGCTTTGATCCTCATGGCGACCGTCGGTGGCAGGCAGTTCCAATCCTTTGGGTTTCGTCCCGCTGGGGCCAAGGTGCTTTGGTGGAGCCTTTGTCTGGGTGTGGCGGTGGCCGTTCTCCTGCGGGGGCTTGCCAGGGTGATGGGCGTGCAACAATCCTCTATGACGGAGTTGGCGACCTGGCAAGTAATCCTGTTTTTCTGGGTGGCCGCTCCGGTTCAGGAAGAGGTGATCTTCCGGGGGTTGCTGCAAGGGACACTACAACAGGGTCTCCCGGGCCTCATCCCGGTCGCCCGGTACAAGTTTTCAGTTGCTGCCATCGTCTCGGCGGTGGCATTCGCACCCGTGCACCTGGCGCTGCCCACTATGGGGACATCACCTGGAACAACAGCCTTTGTCGTGGTCAGCGCACTGATCCTTGGGTTGATGGCCGGACAGCTGCGCTGGAGCAGTGGCAGTCTGGTGCCTTGTTTCGTGATCCATGCCCTGTTCAATATTATAATCGGCTGACTCTCCCTCTTTGTTTCTTTCCCCGCCCGCTGTAGTAACACCACAGACCGGCGCAGCCGTTCCATCGCTTCCCGAATCCGTGCCATTGGCGCGATGACGGAGAACCACACATAGCCCTCTCTTGCAGGTCCGAAGAACGAACCGAGGGCCACTGCGAGACTCGTCTGCTTCAGCAACGTGAGCGTGAACGGCTCCGAGATCCACACTGGCGGCACTCGTGCCCAGGCGTAGAGCGTGGCGCGAGGGCGCAATGCCTCCATATCCGCCACCTTCAACCTTCTCAAGACAATCTCCGTTCACTACCTGCGCAAAAAACTCCAAATCGGCTGTGGCATCGGTGGGGTTGTATAGTTTGTCGTCTGATACGTTCAGCCACCCGTTTCAGCCATCCACCCCCCGATTCCGACCGCTCGGCCGTAAAGCGTAGACTTCCGACCATGTCTGCGTTACTATGATGATGACCGTGGCCAAGTGACCAAATTTGGAGGTGCTGACGTGCAAGAAATGAAGGGAAAACACGAGGTTGTTCGAGTAGTGATGGGGATCGTGCTGCTCGCACTGGCGAGTGGAATCTGGGGTTGCCTGTGGGTGCCGCCGTTCCAGAGTCTATCGCATCTGGAGGTGAGGAAGAGAGAAAATGAACGTGATCACGATTGATAACCTGCACAAGCACTACGGCGACCCTTCGGCAGGCCCTTCGGCAAGCTCAGGACAAAGCTCAGGGCGGGGCGTGAAAGCTGTGGACGGCATCAGTTTCGAGGTGCAGGAGGGCGAGATTTTTGGCTTCCTGGGGCCAAACGGTGCCGGCAAGACCACCACCATCGAGATCATCGAGGGATACAGGAAGCCCGACAGCGGAAGCGTGACCGCGCTGGGCCTCGACCCGCACAGGGACGGCTGCGAACTGAAGGAGCGCATCGGCATCATGCTCCAGGAGACCGCGCTGTACCCGGACCTGCGGGTGGGGGAACTGCTGCGGCTGTTCGCCAGTTACTACCATGACCCCGCAGACCCCGACGCGCTTCTGGAGATGATCGGCTTGCGGGAGAAGCGCCAGGCCTTCGTCCGCGAACTTTCCGGCGGGCAGAGGCAGCGGCTGGCTTTCATCCTGACCCTGATCAACGACCCAGAGTTGCTCTTCCTGGACGAGCCCACGGCCGGCCTCGATCCCCAGTCCCGGCGCGCTACCTGGGAGTGGATCCGCCGCGGCCGCGAGGAGGGTAAGGCCGTCTTCCTGACGACCCACTACATTGAGGAGGCGGAAACGCTCTGCGACCGGGTGGCCATCATTGACAACGGCAAGATCATCGCCCTCGACACGCCCGAGCGGTTGGTGGCTGGCCTGGAGGCCGAGCACAGGATCGCGTTCGTGGCCGACGGCTCGACGGATGCGGCCAGGCTGGAGGGAATCCCAGGCGTGGGCAAGGCCCTCCAAGCGGGTGGGGGGGAGTGCGTTCTCTACGTCAGGGAACCCCAGCCTGTGCTCAGGGAATTGATGGCCCTGGCAGAGAGGGAGGGCCTGATCCTGCGGAATTTACAGGTCGAGGGGGCAACTCTCGAGGACGTTTTCATCAGGTTAACCGGAAGGAGAATACGAGAATGAAAGTGCTGTATCGCCAACTGGAGGTCGAACTGAAACTCTTCCTGAGAAACAAGCAGGAGGTGTTCTTCACCGCCCTTTTCCCCTTGCTCATGATGTCGCTCTTTGGCTATCTGAACCGGGAAACCAGCGTGGGGGACGTCTCCTACGTCGCTTTCCTGCTCCCTGGGATAATCGGGATGTCGGTGATGGCCGCTGCCTTCCTGAACCTGAGCACCTCCCTGGTCCGGCAGCGCGACGACGGCATCCTGAAGCGGCTGAGGGGGACGCCCCTTCGAGCGTGGGCCTTGCTGGGGGCAAAGGTGCTGGCGGCCGGCACGGTCATCCTGTTCCAGGTGCTGCTGCTGACCACCGTGGGGATTCTCTTCTTCGGCGTCGAGATCGCCGGCAGCGCTCCCTGGTTCCTGGCGACGCTGCTCGTTGGTATCTTTGCCTTCACTGCTATGGGGTTGGCCCTGGTGAGCCTGATCAACAACGCCGACACTGCCTCGGCCGCCGCGCACGCCGTCTACCTGCCCATGCTCTTCATCTGCGGCACATTCTTCCCTCTAGACGTGATGCCCAGGCTGTTGCAGCACGTGGCCGAGGCGCTGCCCCTCACCTATTTCGTTGATGCGCTGCGACAGGCTATGCTCGGAGGAGGGGACCTGGGCGATTACGCTAAAGACCTGTTTATCCTGCTGGGCTGGCTGGTTTGCTGCTTTGCCATCACGGTGAAGACTTTCAGGTGGGAATAGAGGAGAGAGCGAATGAGTATGAACACGAGCATTTCCGATGGATGGTTCAAGCGGCGGATGATGCGACTGACCCGTTGGGAGAAGCGATTCGTCAACACCTCTGCCAACGCGGAGCGGATCGCCCGCGTCGCCGATTCACTGCTGAAGCGGGTGACGCTGCCGCCGGAGCCTCGCTGCCTGGAGATCGGCTGCGGGCAGGGCGCGGTGACCCGGCTGCTGGTGGAACGGTACGGCGCGCGGGTCGTCGCCAGCGACTATGACCCGGCGCAAGTGGCGCTGGCCCGGGAGCGGCTGGCTGACCTCGACGAACGAGTCACATTCCGCGTCGTGGATGCCAGGGCGATGCTCTTCGACGACGCACAGTTCGATGGTGTCTTCTCCTTTCAGGTAATGCACCACATTCCTGGCGGCCTGTCCCGAGCGCAGTCGAGGGGCTGGCGTCAGGTGGTGGCCGAGACAGCCCGCGTGCTTGGGCCGGGCGGGTGGTTCGTGTTGACCGACCTGGTCGTATCCCCGCGCGCCGGCCGTCTGGTGAGACGTCTGCTGCCCCGGCTGGACCAACTGGAGGAGACGGCGCTACACGCCTGCCTGGCCGAACACGGCCTGCGCCTGGCCCACTACGAGCGTGGCCGGGGTATGCTGATGGGACATTGCACCGCCGTCGCAAGGCTCAATCGCTAGTGCCAATTTTAGATAAGGGGAATCGATGAAATGAAGATAGATACTGCGTTACAACGAGAGAACCGTGCTAGAAGTGAGTGGTTCAAATGGGCGCCAAACAGCGATACCGCGTTGGCTTTGATGACTGAATTGTTTATGATCGGCGCCTATTACGTCACGACCCACTGGCTACACTCAGACCTGGCAGCGTTTGTGGTATTTGGTGTTCTAACCAACTTGATCGTCAACGTATCGCTGCCTGTGTGGTGGATCGCCTACCGCCGCAAACAGCCGCTGAGCGAACTGGGCATCACGACGCAGCGCTGGCTCCCCAGCCTGCTCGCCGGTATCGGTCTCGCTGCCTTCTCCGCGTTGGGGTTGCGGCACAAGGCGGCCGGTATGGACTGGCTGCCCCACCTGCTTTACAATGCGGTCATCCTGTGGGAACCTTTTTTCGTCTTCAGTTGGCTGCAACTACGCTTTGACCGCGCCTTCGGCATCGTGCCGGGCGTGTTGCTGGCGGGGCTGTGTTTCGCTGCCTACCACGTCGGCACCTATCCGCCGGCTGGGTTGGTGACGCTGCTGATCTGGGGGCTGTTCTTCGCTGCCATCTTCCGCCTGACCTCTAACCTGCTGATCGTGTGGCCCCTGGTTTGGAGTGTTGCCTCGTCAATCGGTACCTTGATGGGGGGAAT
>JAXHUO010000068.1:0-23747 GCA_034189605.1 Chloroflexota bacterium | reverse complement strand
CGCGGCAACCTTGACTTACGCCGCGAAAATGCTATCATTATTCTGCTGAATCGGAATCAGTGGTGAAAAGGCGGCTCATAAGGTCAAATTCTGGACTGATATATGTACCTCGAACCACGACGGAAGAAAAAACGCCGTTCATCTCCCTGGCGCGTGTTGATTTTGTTGTTGCTGATCGGTGCCAGTATTTACGTCTATATTCAGATCAAGCAACAGCAGATTGAGAGCCCCTTTGTGCCCACCCCTACGCCCACGCGCTCCGCGCTTTCTTACGCTTCTGAAGCGGAGGATCTGTACCTGCAGGGCAGGTTGGCAGAGGCCATCGTAGCCTACGAGCAGGCTATCATGCTTGATCCTGGTGACGTGCTTTTATACATCCCGTTGGCGCGGCTGCTGGCCTTGGAGGGGCGGGCTACTGAGGCAGTGCAGCGTGCCAAATGGGCGGTCAAGATAGCGCCAGAGAACGTGCGGGCGTGGGCTGTCCTGGGAATGGCCTATGATTGGAGTGGCGATGTGCCGGAGGCGATTGACGCCTGCAAGCATGCCATTGAACTCGATCCCACGTACGCCGAGGGATATGCCTACCTGGCCGAGGCCTACGCCGATGCCGTGCGTTGGACAGAAGCAACGGAGGCTGCTCAGACTGCCTTGCAATTGGATGACCGCAGCGTGGACGTATACCGCAACTATGGTTACGTGTTGGAGATGCAGGGGAACTATTGGGAAGCGGTGGAGGCTTACGAGCAGGCCCTGGAGATCCATCCCAACCTGGCCTACATTCACATTGCGGTTGGAAAGAACTATGGCGCGCTGGGCGATTCCGACGCGGCAATGCGCAGTTTTCAGCGTGCTGTTCAGGTTAACCCGCGCAGCGTGGAGGCTTATTACATATTGGGGCAGGCATATTATGACCTCGAAGAGTATGAGGAAGCCGAGATGTATCTCAAGCAGGCGGTAGAGATAGACCCCGGATTTGGACCGGCGTTCGGCCATCTGGCCTTTACCTACTGGAGACGCCGTAACTATGAGGCGGCGATTGAGAATCTCGAGTCGGCTATCGAGTTGGAATTCATCGCCGCACGGCAGGATGCCAGGATGTTCTACGTTACCATTGAGGATCGGGGCAACGATACCCCCAGGCCGTCAGTGGACGTGGTGATGCGCGGCGACTTTGTGTCTACGGCGGCAGGGAACCGGGATGTGCTGCAGGCTACTCTGACTCCGCAGGAGGACGATGAGACGTGGACCAATGCCCGTGGCACGGTGACATTCGATACGGTAGCAGGGAATTGCACGGTAGAGTTGGAGGAATTGCCCAGGCCGAGGTACAATCAAGTGTACGTGGGCTGGTTTGAGGGGGTAAACACGCTCTCAGGTGATCCGTTGAGCACCGGTCCGCTCCAGTTGGAGGCGGATGGAAACGTGAAAGTGGAACTTGAAGCCGCGTTGGTCGAGAGGCCAGCGATTGATTATTTCTACACGCTGGGGTTGGCCTATTTTTACATGGCCGAGTGCGACAAGTCGTATCCTCTCTTTGACGCGGCGCTTCAGATAAATCCCGAGGAGCCGAATGCGCTGGAGGGCATCCGGCTGTGCCAGGAGGAGGGGGATGCGGGATCGCCTTGAGGCATAGTTTGGAACTTGCCAGAAATTTTGTGAGGTGGCAATGAACTTGTGGCCGATCACAACCTTTGGTTATTTGACCAGAGTCTTGTTTTCTGGTATACTTTTCCCAGGCCGGAGTGGCGGAACAGGCAGACGCGCGCGACTCAAAATCGTGTGGGCTTAGCCCATGTGGGTTCGATTCCCACCTCCGGCATCTGGCTTAATCAGGGTTGGATTACAGGCCCCCTCGCGGCGTCTATGGGCAGAGTTACGCGCCCCCAAGCGCCGCTTTTTTGATGTGAAGATGAAATGAGCAAGCGGGCACGGAAGTGGATCACGTGGGCTGTTATCGGCGCAGTTGTGGGGCTGGCGATAGGATGTGCTGTCGGCTGGTGGCTCTGGCCGGTGCAGTATACAAATACTGCACCAAATGTCCTACGCCAGGATTACCGCGACGACTATGTCATAATGATCTCCGCTGCCTACGAGGTCGAGGGAGACTTGGAACAGGCCCGAGAGCGACTGGGGTGGCTTGATCCAGATGATCCAGCCGCGCCTGTGGTCGAACTGGCGGAACGACTCGTTGAAGCGCATGGCAATGCTGATGACGTCGCCCGCCTGGCCCGCCTGGCCAGGGCGCTTGGGGCTACCCCGTCGCTGTCTCCTTATCTGGAGGTTTCGCCGTGAGCCGCCTGTCATCACGCCAGGCGGCTTTTGTTATCGGGTTGGTGGTTGGCCTGGTGCTGGGCCTGGTGTATACCTGGGGTATCGCTCCTGTTGAACTTGTCAACACGTATCCGGCGTTACTGCGCACCGACTATCGCTGGGACTGGATACGCCTGGTGGCGCTCTCTTACGTGGCAGACGGCGACCTGGAGCGGGCTCGCGCGCGGCTGGATGGGCTAGAGCAGGAGGACGTGGCTGGTGCGATGCGGGCACTGATTGAGGAGCACGCCGCTGCCGGTCGCCCTGCCGATGCACTGCGTCGCCTGTCCACCCTGGCCGATGCGCTGGATGTGCATACCCCGGCGATGTTGGTCTACCTGCACATCACCCCGACGTCGCAGCCTTATTCGACCCCTACCGCATCTCTCATTCCCACGCTTTCTCCTACTCCCCTTCGCACTCCTACTCCCACACCGCACAGTATCTCCACGTCCACGCTTTCTCCTACTCCTACCCTCAAACCGACTCGCACACCTCGCCCACCCACACCTACGCCGACCCCACTGTCCCCTTTCCGGTTGGTCCAGCAGGAGCAGATATGTGATCCGGGGCAAGCGCCACACATTGAGGTCGTGGTAAGGGACGAACGTGGTCTGGGCTTGGATGGTGTGGTAGTCTGGCTGATGTGGCCCGGTGGAGCCGATCGGGCTGTGACTGGCCTCAAGCCCCAGCAGGGAGCAGGATACGTGGATTTTGACGCCGGACCGGGAGTGTCAGAACCTGTAGACTATGCGCTCGGCATCGGTGAACTGGGCCTGCCGCTGGTCACTGACCTGCGTATTGAGCCCTGCCCCGCCCGAAAGGGTAAGGAGCCGCTCTTGGGATCCTGGCGTATCGTGCTGGAGCAGCAATCCCGCGCGGCCGAGTAGGTTATTGCTCAGTCATAAGGTGCAACGCACTTGTCTCTTGCCATTTCAGCGATTTTGTCCAGCAGCCTGCTACGAGCCCCGCCACGAGTACTCGCGGTGGTACTCGCAGTGGATTGCACTGTAGAACAGGCAGATTGGCGGCAAAAGTGCGTTGCACCTGAGCGAGTGAGCGTGACGTCCCCCGCTGCCAGGCGGTGTAGTGCGCCATCCATGGTGCGCAGCAAGAGCGCCCCATCCTCGTCAACAGATTCGGCCACGCCGGTGAGCACGCCTGCGGAAGTGGTTGCCTTCACCGGCTGACCCAACGTCGCCAGCCGGGCGGCCCACTCCTGGTGCGGATTCTCGCCAGCCCGTAGCGCCGTGTATCGTTGCTCAACCCCGGATAGGAGTGCGATCAGCAATGTTACCCGGTCCACCGGCCGTCCTCTCTCGGTCAGGATGCTAGTGGCAGCGGGAGCCAGAGTGGATAGTCTCTCCGGCTCTACGTTCACGTTGATGCCGATGCCGACGATCACGAACTCCAGTTGCTCACCTGTTACCCCTGTCTCCGTCAGCACCCCCGCCAGCTTTCTCCAGTTTTGGGCTTTGGGCTTTGGGCTTTGGGCTTTGACAACGAGGTCATTGGGCCACTTGAGATAAACCCGTAGCCCAGCGCTCTCTTCCACTGCGTCGGCCGCCGCAAGCGCGCATAACATTGTCAGCCGTTGGGCCTGGATGGGAGGCAGGGTGGGGCGGAGGAGGATTGAGCAGAGCAGGCAAGTGGCCGGCGGGGCCAACCAGCCTCGCCCCATGCGCCCCCGCCCGGCTGTCTGCTCGTCGGCCATCACCACCGTGCCCTCGGGTGATCCCTGTGCTGCCAGATTCTTTGCCACGTCATTGGTCGAGCCCGTGGTGGGCAAGTAGACCACCTTTCGCCACAATGTCGTTGGTCCCAATTTTTCCTTGATCCGCTCCTGGCTCAGTTCATTTGCGCTTTGCATTCTCTCATACCTCTCGCCACCATTCTACTCTCCCTCCTCTTCCCTGTCAACATTGTTGCCTACTATATCAATTTGTTGTAAAATTAGGAGGTAATGGATCATCTGTGGACTCCTTGGCGTATGCCCTACTTGTGCGGTGAAGAAGAAGCGTCTGAAGGGTGCATCTTCTGTATCAAGCCACAAGAGGACAATGCTGAGGGACACATCCTCCACCGTGGCCGACTCTGCTATGTGATTCTCAACCGCTTCCCCTATAGCAATGGGCATCTGATGGTTATTCCCTATGCCCATGTCCCTTCGTTGGAGAATCTGGACGCTGATGTACTGGCTGAGTTGATGGCACTGACACAATTGAGCCTGCGGGTGTTGCGGACCGCATACGAGCCGCAGGGTTTTAACATTGGCGTGAACATTGGCGCGGCCGGAGGGGCCGGGGTGGCGGAGCACGTCCATCTGCACATCGTGTCCCGCTGGGTAGGGGACGTCAATTACATGACCGTCGTAAGCCAGACGCGGGTCATTCCGGAGTGGCTGGATCAGACTTATGAACGGTTGCGGCCGCTGTTCGAGCAGATGAGCGCCGGGGCATCCGCGTCCGGCATATGACGAGCGACAAGAGACACTATAGCAACAGGAGAAAACACAATGTCCAATAATCCTCGTGAAGCCGTCATCATTTCCGCCGTCCGCACGCCGGTCGGCAAGTTCCAGGGCACACTGGTGCCACTCTCTGCCTCCGACCTGGGGGCAATTGCCATCCGCTCCGCCGTCGAGCGGGCTGGGGTGGCCCCGGTCTCGATTGACGAAGTGCTGATGGGTAACGTGGTCCTGGCCGGGCAGGGCCAGGCCCCTGCTCGCCAGGCGGCCATCAAGTCCGGCTTGCCTCCTACCGTTGGCGCTACCACCGTCAACAAAATCTGTGGTTCTGGCCTCAAGACGGTGATGCTGGCGGCCGCCATGATCGCCGTCGGCGACGGTGATACCTTTGTCGCTGGCGGGATGGAGAGCATGAACAACTGCCCCTACCTGCTCCACCAAGCCCGCTTCGGATACCGGCTGGGCGACGGTAAACTGGTGGACGGGATGGTCTACGATGGGCTGTGGTGCTCCTTCGAAAATCAGCACATGGGCAACAGTGCCGAGTGGATCGCCCGCGAGTATGGCCTGACGCGGGAGGAACTGGACGAGTACGCCTATCACAGTCATAGAAAGGCCATTGCCGCCATTGACGGGGGCCGTTTCGAGGATGAGATCGCGCCCGTCGAGGTGGCGCAGCGCAAGGGGCCGCCAATCCTCTTCGACACCGACGAGGTGCCCCGGCGGGACACCAGTTTGGAGAAACTGGCCCACCTCAGGCCGGCCTTTCAATCCGATGGCATCGTTACAGCGGGCAATTCCCCAGGCATCACCGACGGGGCCGCTGCGACGGTGGTGATGGCCCGCGAGAAGGCAGAGGAACTGTCCATCCGGCCGCTGGCCCGCGTTGTGGCCTATGACCAGGCGGCGGTCGAGCCGCTCAAGGTTTTTACCGCTCCCATTTTCGCCGTGCGGAAACTGCTGGCGAAAACCGGCACCACCGTGGATGACTATGACCTGGTCGAGATGAACGAGGCCTTTGCCGCCCAGTGCCTGGCCGACGGGCGGGAACTGGGCTTTGACTGGGAGAAGGTCAACGTCAACGGCGGGGCTATCGCGCTAGGTCACCCCATTGGCTGCTCCGGCACCCGTGTTCTCGTCACGCTCATCTACGCGCTGCGGCGGCAGGGGTTAAAGCGTGGCCTGGCCACTCTCTGTCTGGGCGGCGGCGAGGCGGTGGCGATGGCGATTGAGTTGGAGTAGCGAGTAGATGAGTAGGGAGGGGAAGTAGGATGGATATCGAAAAGATCGCTATCATTGGCGCGGGTACGATGGGCCACGGTATTGCCCAGGTCTGCGCCACGACCGGCTACCATGTCACGCTCATTGACGTCGTGCCGGAGCAACTGGAGCGGGCCATGGCGTCCATCGCCCGGTCGGTGGAGAAACTCCACAGCAAGGGCCGCATTGACGACGAGCAGCGGGATGCAGGGCTGATGAACATCACGACCGCCTCTGAGGTCGCTGCCGCTGCCGAGGCTGATTTCGTCGTTGAGGCTGTGCTTGAGAGTCTCAGGATCAAGAAGCGGGTTTTTGCCGATCTGGACGAGTGCACTCGTCCAGAGGTCATCCTGGCTAGCAATACCTCATCTATCTCCATCACTGAACTAGGGGCTGTCACCTGCCGGCCAGATAAGGTCATTGGCATGCACTTTATGAATCCGGTGCCGTTGATGAAACTGGTCGAGGTTATCCGGGGGCTGGATACCTCTGATGAGACTACCTCTACCGTCGTCGCCCTGGTAGAGGAATTGGGCAAGACGCCGGTCGAGGCCCAAGATTATCCCGGTTTCATCTCCAATCGCATCCTCTGCCCGATGATCAACGAGGCGATCTATGCGCTGATGGAGGGGGTGGGCACGCGGGAGGCAATAGACACGGTGATGAAATTGGGGATGAACCACTCGATGGGCCCGCTGACATTGGCCGACCTGATCGGGCTGGACATCGTGCTCAACGTGATGGAGGTACTCCACACTGGCCTGGGCGACGACAAGTACCGTCCCTGCCCGCTTCTAAAGCGTATGGTCGCGGCGGGCCACCTGGGGCGCAAGTCTGGGCGGGGGTTCTACGAGTACAGGTAGCCGGTCTTTGCTAACAAGACCTTGGCGTATCTTCTCAATGTCTTGGGGGAACGCGACCATCTTGGTCGCTAGATGCCAGCAAGATGCTGGCATTCCTCTATCTCGCCCCCATTTATTGAAAAGATACACATTGGCTACGTTTTTGTCATAGTTGTGGTGTTGTGTCTGGTGAGGGTCAGGCAGGCGGTATTCAAGGCGTCGCTGTGGGTTGGGTGAGAACATCTCCCCGCGAGATGGCCTCCGCGGGGAGATGTGGATGCCAGGCCGACTTGCTAGAGCAAAGGGCCGTCAATTGCCTTATCTATTGCAGTATGACCAGAATCTGGATGACCCCTGTGCTCTCGGCGAGTGGCTCTAGCGCCTTGCCGATGATGGTGCCAGGGCGATAGATTGTGACACCGCCCAGGTCAACTGGACTGGCCTTCATTGCGTGGCCTGGCAGCGAGGCAGTCGTCAACAGGTCGCCGGGCTGGATGGGACCGTTTTCAGCACTGACTTTGACGGGCACGACACCAGCGAGGGCCAATGGGACGAAGCCTTCATCAAGTTCAGCCAGCATGTCAGCCGGATTGTTTTCACTAGCGTTCGGCGGGTTGCTGACTTCTGACGTAAGCATTTGGAAGGGTTCGCTGGCCCAGCCACTGGTGTTGGTGGGATCGTCCTCGTCGTAAAAGGAGCGGTATGGCCGTCCCACGATTCCTGGATCGGTGGAGTAAATCCCCGCGATAGCGGTCTGATTGGCCTGGGTGCTGCGGGTCAGATTGCCGTCCAGGCCGATGACCAGCACATCACCCGGTTCCAGACCAGCGACGGCGGGAAGCATGTCCGCATAGTCACCTTGGTTTTGGTGTAGGCTTCCGTCAATGTACAGGTTGCCAAGCCCATCCAACCATAACTCTGTATCAGTGTCGTTCGAGGCACCGATCAAGTACCCATTCGAGTTAGCGTTGTCAACCCAAAGAGCATAGGCCTCCGACGAGTTGTTTTTTATTTTGACGCTTTCCCAGTCATCTGTTTCGAACCAGCCAGCATGGCGGCTGCAAGTGCTAAAACCGGCGACTGCGACGCCACCATTGCACGAATCTAACCGGCCCATAATGCTCTTGATGTCGCCTCCGCCATTGGCGAAGCCGTACACAGCGGAGGAGTCGGTGGTGCTACTATTTATCTCCCCGTAGAGACCGTAGGTTAGTCCACTGGTGGCGGAGGCTTTTCCAAACACGCCAGCAGCGTTGTTGGCGTTGCTGCTCGTCTCGCCGTGGATGCCGTGGGTAGCGCCTTGGGTGCTTTTACCGTACACGCCGCTGGCGAGATCAGTGCTACTGTTTGTCTCGCCGTAAACGCCGTAAGTGATGCCGTTGGTGGCGTTAGCATAGCCATGCACGCCCCGGCCGGAGGTGGAGGTGCTCTTACCATAGACGCCACAGGCAGTGCCCGATGTGGCCGTGTTCTCGCCGGAAATCCCTCGGCCATCGGAAGAACAGCTAATCCCCCGCAATCCGTAAGAACAGCCTGTAGTGGCTGCGTTCTTGGCATAGATTGCATTCCAGTCTGTTTGCTCTCCAATGACGAATGCCCCAGGCCGCAAGCTGAGGGCGTAGGGCACGGGCAGGATTTCCCGGCAACTGATTTGGGTGCCGTCCACATCTACCTCCAGCCACAGCCCTTGGCCGTCAAAGTGGCTGTGCGTTACGTCCAGTTCCACACTGAATAAGCCGTCCGTCACCGTCACGCCGTTCTTGATGATGTCGCTTCCCACCTGGGTCGTGCAGGAACTATCGGAATATAGGTGGAAAGTCATATCCCGGCTGCCGGTCACTGGGTTGCCGCCCTCTTTGAGCATGCCCTGGTAACTGATACTGCTGTTCACCGTGGTGGCGGTGGAGACATTCCCTTGGGGTGAGATTTCTTCCTCTGGCCCCGGCCCCTGGCCAGTAGCTCCGCCTACGCTCAGAAGCAGGGCGAGCAGAGTGAGCAGAGTGGTGATAAATTGTTTGCGGTTCATCGTACACATCTCCTTTCGTTAGTATGATATCCCACAGTGCGGGCTGGGATCAAGGTTTATCTATTTCTCACGCAGTACGAGTGGCAAGAATATCCTGTACTCACCAACCGCACCTGCTGGGCCGCCCCCGCCCCAGAAACCAGACCCCAACTGTATGTCGCCGACCGTGTCGCTGCCGACCATCCATTGCCCGATGGTGCTGTTCAGGGAGGTACTACCAACCGTTGTGCTTTCGCCTCCGCTGCCGATGACCCACCAGTCTATGCTGGGGGTGCCACTGGCCAGGGCCACACCGGCGAAGGGTAAGATGACGATCAATGCACCGAGTATCATCCAATTTTTTTTCACATTGCGCCTCCTATCACAAAGCCACTGACCTCTTTACGTTTGCCACTTGCTGTGTGCTTATCTGTCATCGTCCATTCATTATCACCTCCTTTCTTTGTGGGCGTAGAGATCGCCTTATTGCCAGGATGTTACGCGTGTTGTCCGATGCCTTATGTTCCTTTCCCCGTTCTGTTACTGGCCACTCTCCTGGTAGGGACTCTCGCGTGCGTCGTGTCATCTCTTGCCATTGTCTTCGAGTGTAGCAGAAACCGCAGCGGATGTCAAACATCTTGTCATTGGAGGCGAACCCTCCCGCAGGCTCTTTAAGCACAGCAAACGCTTGCCCAAATCGCTCGACAAGCCGAAAAAGCGTAGGAAATACCTTGGGAAGCCGTGGGAGGATATTACGGTATCCCCGATTGGCTCAGGGAGAGTCCTTCGTCCCCGCCAACGCAATCACCGCTGGTGGCCAGTTCTCATGGTAGCGCAGCGCCGCCTCGAAATCGCCCCGTGCTCTGTCTGTGTCCCCCTGTGCCAGTCGCGCCATCCCGCGCCAGTAGTATGATTCTTCCAGGTTGTTCGCCGTCATCAACGTCGCGTTCGCCAGCGCGATGACATCATCATACCGCCCCACGGCGTGGTAACTCTCATAGGGGCCGAATTGGTACCACAGCAAACGATAATGCAGTCCCAACTGTCGCGCCTGGTCGTAGGCCGCCGCCGCCTCAGTATGCCGCCCCAGTGCGGTCAGGCTGGAACCGGCGCTGAACCAGGAGAAGGTCACCCAGTCGGCGCAGTCGGCGTAGGCCACACAAGACTCGGGCAGGGTCAGGGTCTCGACATGGGCCGTCTCCAGTGCTCGCTCATACATCGCCGCGTCGTCTAAATCAGGGCCGAGGACGGCCGCCAGCGGCTCCCACTGCTCCAGTGCGTAGACGACCAGGTAGGCCCGGTTAAAGACGCGCCACAGTTCGTCCAGTTCCTGGTAGCCGATGGTCACGTCGGGACCGTGGAGCGAATCGTAGGTGAGGAACTCCTGGGCGGTATCATCGTAGCCGATGATGAGCCGGTAGTGGCCCAGTTGGTCGCGGGCGTCGCGCACGTACCAGGTCTCGACGATGACCGGGAAGCCCGCACGTACCAGCGATTTGAGCCCGTCGAGGGTGCCGCCCGCGCGTACGATTGCGCCCAGGCCCAGGCCGCGGGTGTATGCCTCCATCTCCCATAGGCTGACATTCTTGTCCTCCGGGTCTGGTTTGAGGACGGGCGCGACGTCGTACTGTGTCTCGCCGCGCTCCCAGTAGGAGAGCGCCATTGCCAGCGTGGTCGGCCCGCAGTTGTTCCAGCCCTGGTGCTCGTGGCGTAGGCCGGTCAGCGGAATACTGATCGGGGGTGTGGGCGTGGGCATGGCCGTCGGAGAGGGAGGTGGCGCGGGGGTAGGTTGGGCGGTTGGTTGGATAGTTAGTTGAGTGGTTGGTTGGGGAGTGAGTGTGGGCATAGGTGGGAGAATAGTCGCGAGAGGGGTGGGCAGAGTGTCCGGGTGGGGGTTGTGGCGTAGTTCCTGCAGGGGTTCGGGCAGATAATAGGCGTAGCGGCCTGGCAGTGCACGGATGAGCGCGGGGCAGGCCAACAGGCTGGCTCCTAGCAGTACCAGCGCCGCGATCAAGGGGATGACGTAGCGTGACTTGGCCATGTATTCATCATACCAGATGTTGGCGCAGGGTACAAGGCGGGCAGGTGGCGCCGACTGGCGCGAGAGGGTTATCTGTGGCATACTGAGGGAGTGGAGAATGAAGGATGGAGAATGGAGAATTGATGGTGGGGGGGACGTGCAATCTGAGATCTGGAACCTGAAATACGTTGTTGTCGTCGGCGTTTTGTTGGTGAGTCTGGTCGCTTGTCTGCCGGCGACGTCTGCTCCACCGACTCTCGTCCCGCCTTCGACCGCCACACCGTCCCCCACATTCACGCCTGCACTGCCCTCTGCATCCACGCCCACGCCGTCCCCTACGTCCATGCCCACGTCGTCGCCTACCTCGACGCCCACTCTTGCTCTTACCCCTGCGCCGACATTCACGCCCATTCCCACTCCCGACGTCGCCATTGTCCGTGGGCCCTACCTCCAGTCGGTCACGACCAACACAATCATCGTCGCCTGGGAGACCGACCTTCCCAGCCACGGGGCGGTCGCTTATGGCGAGACAGAGTATGGTGCGAGCGTGGCCGATGCGACGATGGGCACGCGCCACGCTGTCACCCTCACCGGCCTTGCGCCCTACACCACCTACCACTACCGCGTCGAGAGCAGCGGCGTGCCTCTGAGTGGAGATGGCTACGAAACGACCTTCCGCACCGCCGCCGCACTCGACCAGGACAGTTTCACCTTCGCCGTCTTCGGCGACACGCGCACGCAGCATCAATTCCACCAGGCAGTGGTGGAGCGCATCGTCAAGGCGGAGCCCGACTTCGTATTGCACACCGGCGACCTGGTAGCTATGGGCAGTGCCTCACCCCAGTGGGAGACTTTCTTCGAAATCGAGCGGGAACTGATGGCCCGTGCTCCTCTCTTCCCCGCGTTGGGCAACCACGAGGTCAACCACCCTCGTTACTTCGATCTCTTCTACCTGCCCGGCAATGAGCGCTGGTATACTTTTGACTATGGCAACGCTCGTTTTGTCTGCCTGCAGGTGGACGGCATCGCGGACTTTGGCCCCCAGAGCGAGCAGTATGCCTGGCTGGAGGAGGTGCTGGCGGCCAATACGCAACCGTGGCTATTCGTCTACTTCCACGTCCCGCCCTACAGTTCGGTATATGACTATCTTGAGAATGACGTGCGCCGGGTGTTGCCCCCGCTCTTTGAGCGGTATGGGGTAGACGTTGTCTTTAACGGCCACAGGCACAACTATGAGCGCAACGAAGTGAATGGTATCACCTACGTTGTCACTGGCGGGGGCGGAGCGCCACTGTACGCGATGCAGGAACGGGAACCGACGCAGGTCGCGTTCGCACTGGCGTATCACCTGGTGCGGCTTGAGGTAAACGGCGATCATCTGGGGGCGACGGTCATTTCCAGCGATGGAGAACTGCTCGACGAGTTTGAGCGCAGTGCGGACTGAGAGTGGGTTGAGTGGGTGGCGGTGGGACATTCCTCACATCTGTGGTAGAATAGTGCGTATTATGGAGACTGGGATGTCCCCTGTCATCGTCGTGATCGGTGGAGGGTTGGCCGGGAGCGAGGCTGCCTGGCAGGTCGCTGAGCGGGGCGTGGAGGTGATCCTGTACGAGATGCGCCCGCGTAAAATGACCCCGGCCCACGTCAGCGACCGTCTGGCCGAACTGGTCTGCTCCAACAGTTTGGGCTCCGATCTGCCCGATCGCGCCGCTGGCCTTTTGAAGGCTGAGTTGCGGCACCTGGGCTCGCTGGTACTGGCCTGCGCTGATGGTACGCGCGTGCCGGCTGGTGGTGCGCTGGCGGTGGACCGGGAACTGTTCGCTGCCGAGGTCACCCGCCGTGTCGAGGCCCATCCGCACATTCGTGTAGTGCGCGAGGAAGTGGTAGCGATCCCCGATGGCCCGGCCGTCGTTGCCACCGGGCCCCTCACCTCCGATGTGCTCGCGGAGGGTATCGCCGCGCTGGCGGGCCAGGAGCACTTTTATTTCTACGACGCACTGGCTCCCATTGTGGTCGCCGATACGATTGACATGGCGGTCGCGTTTCGGGCTTCCCGTTACGGGCGAGGTGATGCAGACTATATCAACTGCCCGCTGACGGAGGAGGAGTACGGCCGTTTCGTAAAAGCGCTGACGGCAGCGGAGCGTTTACCGTTGCGCGGTTTTGAGCGGGAGGATGCCCATTTTTTTGAGGGTTGCCTGCCAGTGGAGGTGCTGGCGGCGCGGGGGCGGGAGACGCTGGCCTTCGGGCCGCTCCGCCCCGTCGGCCTGACCGACCTGCGCACAGGGAAGCGGCCCTATGCAGTGGTGCAGTTGCGGCAGGACAACCTGGCCGGAACGCTCTATAACATGGTCGGTTTTCAGACCAATCTGCGCTACGGCGAGCAGGAGCGGGTGTTCCGCCTCATCCCCGGGCTGGAGCAGGCAGAGTTCGTGCGTTACGGGCACATGCATCGCAATACGTTCATCAATGCCCCCTCCTTGTTGGAACCGACGATGGGGTTTCGAGGCTGGCCGGGGCTCTTCTTCGCCGGACAGATCACCGGTGTGGAGGGGTACGTGGGCAGCGTAGGGAGCGGGTGGGTGGCGGGGGTCAACGCGGCCCGCTTCGTGCTGGGCCAGCAACCGTTGGCCTTGCCGCGCACGACGATGCTGGGGGCGCTGTGTCATTATGTGAGTCACGCTGAACCGGGGGCGTTCCAGCCGATGAAGGCTAATTTTGGCCTTCTACCGCCGCTTTCGCCGCCGGTGCGCAACAAACGGGAACGGTACCGGGCCTATGCGGAACGGGCGCTGGCGGAACTCAAATCTCAAATCCCAAATCCCAAATTCCAAACCCCAAAGCCCAAAGTTCAAATCCAGCCTTCGTATAGTCGTTGTGGTGGGGGAATGGAGGGGCAGTGACGAGACATTCTTGGAGGAGAAACCAGGCTATGCGAACGGTAACAACGCCGGTTATTCTTACCACGCGCAACGCGCGGCACATTTTTGCTATCTTGCTGTTTGTAGTCTTGCTCGCTGTTGCGTGCGGCGCGCCGGAGCCGATGCCGACGCAGACGCCGACACCGGAGCCTTTGGTCTTCGACGGCGAGGCGGCCTACGCTCACGTTTTAGCCCAATGTGACCTGGGTTTCCGCCCCACCGGGTCGGAGGCGGGCTGGGCCACTGGCGACTATATCATTGCCCAACTGGAGGCCCAGGGCTGGACCGTCGAGACGGAAGAGTTCACCTACCGCGATACGCCTGTGCGCAACGTCGTCGGCCTGTCTTCGGGCTCGGACCAGGGGGTGGGGGAGGTGCCGGTGATTGTGCTGGGTGCGCATTACGACACCCGTCTCAGCGCCGACGCGGAGGATCCCAGCGTCCCCGTGATGGGGGCCAACGACGGGGCTTCCGGCGTGGCGGTGCTCCTGGAACTGGCCCGCACGCTGGACCGGGACAAGTTGCAGCATCAGGTCTGGCTGGCCTTCTTTGACGCCGAGGACAATGGCCGTCTCAATGACTGGGAGTGGTGCGTCGGTTCGTCCTATATGGCAGAGCACCTGGAGATTTTTCCCGAGGCGGTCGTCGTCGTGGATATGATCGGCGACGCTGACCAGCAGATCTACCTGGAGCATAACTCTGACGCAGCGTTGCTGACGCAGTTGTGGGAGATCGCCGCGACGCTGGGTTACAGTGATACGTTCATCTCCGAGTACCGCTGGTCAATGTATGACGATCACGTACCCTTTGCCCAGCGGGGCATCCCGGCCGTGGACATCATTGACTTTGACTATCCCTACTGGCACACTACCCAGGACACGCCCGACAAGGTGAGCGCCGAGAGCCTGGAGCGGGTGGGGCGGGTGGTGGAGGTGTGGCTGGAGGAGGGACAAGGTGACACGGGGACAAATGGACAAGGAGACTAGGAGACAAGAAGACAAGGAGACAAGGAGACAAGGAGACTAAAATGCACATCGCAGAACGACTAGGTAATCTACCCCCTTATATTTTCGCCACTATTGGGCGACGGGTGCGGGATTTGCAGAAGGAAGGGGTGGATGTGATCCGCCTCGACATCGGCAGCCCCGACCTGCCACCGCCGCCAGCGGTTGTTGAAACGCTGTGCCGCTCGGCGCAGGATACACACAAACACGGTTATGGTGGCTTTTTGGGCACGCCCGCGCTGCGGGAGGCCGTCGCCGGTTATTATGGCCGCCGCTTCGGGGTCGAACTCGATCCCGAGAGCGAGATTCTTCCGCTCATCGGTTCGAAGGAGGGTATCTTTCACCTGCCGATGGCCTTTGTGGATCCGGGTGACGTGGTGTTGGCCCCCGATCCCGGCTACCCGACTTATCGTGTGTCTACACAACTGGTGGGCGGCGAACTCTATCTGACGCCGCTGCTGGCCGAGAATGGCTTTTTGCCTGACCTCGACGATATCCCCGGCGATGTTCTCGCTCGGGCGCGGGTGCTGTGGCTGAACTATCCTAACAACCCCACTACTGTCGTCGCTGGCGCTGATTTCTTCCGCCGGGTGGTGGATTTTGCCCACGCTCACGACCTTCTCCTGGCTCACGATAATCCTTACGCTGATACTGCCTGGGATGGCTACACCCCGCCGAGTCTGTTACAGATACCCGGTGCGCGGGAGGTTTCTATCGAGTTCAACTCGCTCTCCAAGACCTACCATATGGCCGGCTGGCGCGTCGGCATGGCCGTGGGTAATGCGGATGTGATCGGGGCATTGGCGCGGCTCAAGACGAACGTGGACAGCGGCATCTTCCGGGCCGTGCAGGACGCGGCGATCACGGCGCTCTCGACGACCGACGAGGCCTGGTTGGTCGAGCGCAATGAGACTTATCGTGCGCGGCGGCTGACTGTGACCGAAGCGTTGGCTCGTTTGGGGTTGGAATACGTGCCTTCTTCGGCCACACTTTACGTCTGGGTGCGCGTGCCCCGGGGAATAAAGAGCGCCCAGTTCACGTCCGGCCTGCTGGAAGGAGCCGGCGTCTCGCTCGCGCCCGGCACCGCCTTTGGCACCCACGGCGAGGGGTACTTGCGCATCTCGCTCGTGCAGCCGGTGGCGCGGCTGGAGGAGGCCATGGCGCGCTGGGAGCGATGGATGGAGGAGGTCATGTGAGCACAACAAATGATACTCTCTCAGATGTAAGCAATCTGGTTGCTGCCAACAACGACTTGGGTTTCCATCTGTTGTCCCAACTCGTCGGAGATGATGTTGGCAAGAACGTGTTTCTGTCTTCGTTCAGTATAGCCATTGCACTGGCGATGGCGTATAATGGTGCGGAAGGCAAGACGAAGCAGGCGATGGCCAAAGTCCTGGGGTTGACGGGACTGGGTTTTCAAGAGGTCAATGAGGCTAACGCAGCCTGCATGTCAATGCAAGACAGTCTCGATCCCAAAGTTCAATTGGCCATTGCTAACTCGATCTGGGCGCGCAATGGCGTTGAACTGGCTCCCGACTTTGCTCGACGGATCAGGGACTATTACTCTGGCGAGGTAGCCAATCTGGACTTTGGCGATCCTGGTGCGGCGGACACTATCAACAAGTGGGTTGCCAGCAAGACCAATGAGAAGATTAGAGAACTGGTTACATCGGGTGACATAGCGTCCGCGATACTGGTCCTGATCAACGCCATTTACTTCAAAGGCATTTGGACGAGGCAGTTCGATGAGGAAAAGACAGAGGAAAGGACATTTACCTTACTTGACGGAAGCCGCAAGCAGCATCCTATGATGTCACAGTCGGGACACTATGACTACTATGAGAATGAGAGATTCCAGGCGGTCAGTCTGCCTTACGGCGAACGCCGAATCAGTGTGTATGTCTTTCTTCCCAAGCCGGCTATCTCCATTGATGAATTCCTGAAAACTCTCACTATTGAGAACTGGCAACAGTGGATGTCCAGATTCCGCGAGATGGAAGGCCATGTTGTACTGCCCCGCTTCAAGGTGGAATACGGAGCAGATATTCTCCCCAACCTTGTGGCTCTTGGAGGCCAAGAATTTGCAGGAGAGGATTTCCTGGGCATGGGTGGTGGGCCTTTGGTGATTAGCAAAGTCATCCACAAGACATTCGTGGAGGTGAACGAAGAAGGCACAGAAGCGGCGGCAGCCACAGCGATGGCAATGTCAATGGGGATGGGCTTGGTGCGGCGGTTTAGCATGATAATTGATCGCCCTTTCTTCTGCGCGATCCGTGATAATGAGACGGGTACAGTGCTGTTTATGGGATTTGTGCTGGACCCAATGCAGAGTTGAAAATCAACGAGGGCGCAGGGCCTTGTCATCTGGAAGAGGAGGTGCATATCGAATCCTCAGACTAACCTTAATGAATGCATTCCGTCTACCACTTTTTCAGCAGGAGTTTCCCGTGCGCCATCTCTGCGGGTGGCCCATCTTGGCCGAAAATCGGTGACCCCATATCGGGCGAGAATTGACAGGAGCCGACGCCCACCCTTGCGTTTTAATGAATCGTGCCTTGCTCGCTGCGGGGAATAGCGAAGAACTGGACTGCGAAAGTGAGTATTCATTGAAGAGCCCGGTGTGGGAGAACCGCACGCCGAGATGTGTGTGGGGGCTGTCGGGTAACTGGCAGTCCTACCGCGATGACACAACCTAGTTCGGGTAACCGGTATCTCAGTATTCTGAACCGTGATAGACAGTGGAGGTCATATAAGCAAGTACGTTAGAAGCAAAAACAAAACTCTCACCGTGTTCTACTCAAAATGCAAATATCATTTGGGAGGTAAAAAATGTCCAAGCGCAGCGATATTTACTACATTGCGATTGCCTTTGTTGTTTTGCTTCTTGTATCTCTGGCTTGTGGAAGTAGTAATGAAGGCTCAATAGCAACGCCAGTGGTGGAAGAGCATGAACAACAAGAAACACCAACAGTTTCAGGTCTGGAACCTGAAGAGCCAGAAACTGAAGAACCAGAGCAGGAAGAACCTCAACCGTCATTTGAGGTATTCGAAGTTGGTGATTTGATAGAAGTAGAAGATCACACCATCCGGCTAAACAGTGTTGAGTATCAGGGCGATGTTCTAGTTGCCAATTTCGTTATTGAGAACCTTGGCTCCTCTGATCTTAATGTAAGTTCTATGATGTCCTTCTCTGCCAAGAGGGAAGATGGAACACAACTTGATCAGGAGATCTTTGATTGCGGTACGTCTAATTTAGATGGTACTGTACTTCCTAGTGACAGGCTGCGGGGTGATATTTGTTGGTCAGGAGCCAGCCCGGACGATGGAATTCGTATTTACTATGAGGCCAATTTATTCGCGTCAGGGGCTGTGGTTTGGAATGCTGTCGAGGGCGTTGCCGAGCCATTGGATACCGGAGCAGGTACGGCTCCCGAAATCGAACTGTTCCAGATTGGTGACCTGATTGAAGTTCAGGATCATACTATTCGGTTGAATAGTCTAGAGTATCAGGGCAATGTGTTGGTTGCCGACTTTACCATTGAGAATCATGGAGGTTCGGATCTGGATATAAGTTCTATGATGTCCTTCTCGGCCAAGAAGGAAGATGGGACTTTACTCGATCAAGAAATCTTTGATTGTGGTACGTCCAGCCTAGATGGCAAAGTGCTGCCTGGTGACAGATTGCGGGGTAGTATCTGTTGGTCAGAGGCCAGCCCGGACAGCGGGATAAGAATCTATTATGAGGCCAGCATGTTTGGAGAAGGTGCTATTGTGTGGGATGCCATTGAAGGCGTTGCTGAACCCTTAGAAGTATCAGACGCCGAACTTGAAGTTGATATATCCAGGGTAGGCGATGTCGTTCAGGTACAAGACCATACAATTGTTTTGAATAGCGTCGAGTTTCGGGGAAATGTGCTGCAAGCCAATTTCACGCTTGAAAATCAAGGCGCTTCAGATTTGGAAGTAAGCTCGATGTTATCGTTCTATGCCAGGAAACGCGATGGTTCAGGCCTTGAGCAAGAGATATTTGATTGCGGCACCTCTCTTGATGGAAGTGTTATCCCTGGCGATATATTCAGGGGCGACATTTGCTGGTCAGGATTTGGCCCGGATGATGGAATCAAGATTTACTACGAATCTGATTTGTTTGGTGATGGCGCTGTTGTCTGGGTTGTAGACTGATGACAACCTGTCCATTTTCGATGTCGAGCGTAGCGTCCCCACCGGCAGAATCGTCAAACGGCAGAAAAACCATGCCACAGCAGGGTGAAAGTATCTTGTGGAAGGAGAAACCATTGCAGGTGATCTGGCGGTTGTCATTGCCAAGTTAAGCGTCATGGGCAAGTTGGTGATTATCACTGTGTACCTTGTGTAAAAAGAGAAACCATGATTTGTGACATTTGTGGTCAAGAAGGTGCTTGCCTTCGTCACGTGGCACGCAGTTATGGCAAAGGGGTAAACCTGTTTGTCATTGAGGATGTCCCTGTCGTCAGTTGCCCACATTGTGGGGAGAGTTACCTGGCTGCCGAGGCACTGCACGAGATCGAACGAATCAATCTGCACCAACAAAGTTTTGCTCAAGAGCGCCCTGTGCCTGTGGCAGTCTTTGCCTAGTGCCTTTGGACTTTATCGTCCAGGATACTACCGATAGATTGCCATTGTATTTCCTGGCCCACAAGGATATTGCTCGTGCGCGGGTGAAGCGCATGCCGTTATTGCCGTTATATGGAATTGCTGGTGGGGTGTCTGTGACAGAGGTGACTTGCCATCTAGCGTGCCGTAGAGTTCCGGCAGGCGTTGAGTGTCAATTTTTGCCCGATATGGGGCCACCGATTTTCGGCGTAGTTGACCGCTTTGTAGTCGCGGCGTGCCCGAGATCGAAGATGTTGGGCAGAAAGCAGGCATACCAAATAAGTTTGTCGAGATTCCCAATAACAAGTATACTCAAGTGTATTAAACATAAGAGGAGTGTTTGTAATGACTTACAGCACAGGGGCTTTTCCTACCAAAAAGGAATTGTCGTTGTTTGATCAAGTTCTTAGCGTGCCTGCTGAAGAACTCGAGTTTGAGTTAAGAGGCTATGTTGCTGTTCCGTGGGCGGACTTTTTGCTAAATCCACGCCGCTTGCGGGGCAGTGATTTCTTAATGCGATGGTCACAAGGCGTATGGAGCGAGAAACGCTTTATCCAGGCCATTAATCAAACTGAACAATATTATGCTCTGATGTATGGGCCAAGTAGCGTAGCCCCTGACAACGATGTACGAGAGTATGAACTCTACTTTGAGCGTTTGGAGAAGGCCGGATTAAAGAAATTGAAACGCCCCGATGTGTTGATTTTTAAAAAGTCGGACAAAGATGTAGTAGAATCTCTAGTTGAAAACCTTGGTGGTGTAGTGAATCTACCCTTCACTCGTGAGGAAGAGATGGCAAGTTTGCTTTCACGGACTGTCATAGCTGTAGAGTGTGAGAATAGTCTTTGGAAAGCCAAGCAGATGCCCTCTTATGGCGAGGAATTGAGGCCAATGCGCAGGCTAGATGGAAAACTTGGTCTACCCAAAAGTGCAGTTCTACCAACAGTTATTATGAAAGAAGAAGATCGCGAACGATTGTTGATCTGGCAAGAGCAAACAGAGGTTCCTATTCACGTCTGGCATGCGTTTTACGACATGGCGTTTGGTCTGTCACTCACTACCGCTCAAGCGTTGATTGACGATGGGAGAATAGAACCCACGATACAGATTTACCAATCTCCTGGTGGTGCTGTTTCCAAGAAGACAATCTACAAGTTCTATTATCACTATGCATATCGTATTGGGGAGTCTCAGGAAGAACCAGATTTAGTAGCGGCTCACATTATTGACAAGAACGGTCACATACTGCCCTATGTGAAGTTTGAAGGTGGAAGTCTAGCAATTTATGAAGAGGCTCTTGATGTCTTGGATCAGGAGTCTAGAAGGGGTCGCTAATGCTCAAGGGCGGTTATCAAAGCCTGCCATCTACCGGGCCCAAGCGAGAAGCACTTAGAAAAAAAGGACAGTTTTGGACGCCTGACTGGGTAGCGGAAGCTATGGTAGGGTATTTGATTGCTGGTGGTTGCCAGACACTATTTGACCCAGCCGTTGGAGCAGGGGCGTTTTTCAGAGCGGCCAAGAAGTTAGCGGGTGAAACTAGTCGAATTTCAATGCTTTCAGGAACAGAGATAGACCCCTACTCACTAGAAGAAGCGTTAATTAACGGTTTGTCTAGTAGCGATATTGCTAACGTGCAGATAAGAGATTTTGTTCTTGATCCACCTAAAGGCCCGTTCGATGGTATTGTGGCTAATCCACCTTATATACGACATCACCGCTTGCCAAGTAACACGAAATCACGACTCAAAGCCCTGAGTACAAGACTAGTCGGAAAACCACTCGATGGGCGTGCGGGGCTTCACATCTATTTTCTTGTTCGGGCGTTGGAGTTGTTGGATGAGAATGGCAAATTGGCTTTTATTATGCCAGCGGACACCTGTGAGGGTGTCTTTGCGCGTGATTTGTGGCAGTGGATAACTACGAACTATTGTTTGGAAGCTGTTGTAACATTTGCTTCAGAAGCTACACCATTTCCTGGTGTTGATACAAATCCTATGATCTTGATGATTACAAATGCGCCACCCCAAGAGCGTTTTCTTTGGGTTGAATGTAGACAGCCAAATACAGCACAGTTAAAGCGATGGACTCTATCAAACTTTTCTGAAACTGGTGGGGCTTTAATTGTTCATAACCGTCGTTTATCGGAGGCGCTGTTTATAGGGCTTTCTAGGCCCCCTGCGGAGAATATTTCTTTTGATTTGACTCTCTCAACCTTTGCCAAGACAATGCGCGGTATTGCGACTGGTGCTAATGATTTCTTTTTCTTGACTCGAGAACAAGCATCTTTCATTGGCATACCAACAGAGTTCCTAGTCCCTGCTGTTGGACGCACACGCGATGTTCCAGGTGATAAAATAACTACCGAGACACTTGATGCGTTAAGGCGAGCTGGTAGGCCAACCCTGCTTTTTTCACCAGATGGTCGTCCCATAGGGCAATTTCCTAAAAAAGTCCAGGACTATCTAATGCATGGTGTGGAAATGGGTATATCAAAAAGAACTCTAATTTCCACGAGATGGCCTTGGTACAAAATGGAGAGGCGGGCAGCGCCACCGATATTATTTGCCTATTTGGGTCGCCGCAATACACGATTTATTCGCAATTTTGCAGGGGTTTTGCCATTAACAGGCTTTCTTTGTGTGTATCCACATCAGGAAGACTGTGACTTTATCGACAGGTTATACAAAGTACTTCAGCATCCAAAGACTGTAGGCAATTTGGCTCTTGTGGGAAAGTCTTACGGAAGTGGTGCAATCAAAGTAGAGCCACGTGCGCTGGAAAGGTTGCCGCTACCACCAGAAATAGTTGGGCAAGTTGGTTTAACACTAGATGAAAAGAAATATCAGCAAGGTTCTTTTTGGTAATTTGTGAAAGACCCTTCTGCCCAAGTTACGTAACAGTGGGTTTGCACCTCATCCGGCTCTTGAGCATCAGGACCATTGTCATAGGCAGTACCGGCAGTGATCTTCCCCCGAGAAAGTGGACACGACGATAAGCCAAGATCGTGTGTAATACCACTCTCGGAGGACTATAATGAGAAAGACCAGAAAGAAGTACACAAAAGAAGTACACTCGTGAAGTTGTTAAAGATCAAACTGAAAATGAAACCAAAATCAGCGTCCACCTGCACAAATTGGCTTTCCATCGTTGCCCCCCTGCTCCTAAGCGTCCTGCTTCTCGCCTCCTGCCTCCCCATCTCGCCCCCTGCCTCTACCCCCACCCACACTCCCACACTCACACCCTCCCCCACACTCACCCCCGCCCACACTCCCACACCTCCACACTCTCCCACTCCCGCACCAACGTTCACGCCCACACCGCCCCCCCCCGCGCCGACCCTCGACCCGACCGCCGTTGCCGCTATCGTGACCAGGGGGCAGGCCCGGCTTAAAGCAATGGATATCGAACCGCTGTGCCTGCGCTGGGAGGATACAGACGGCGACGGGGAACCCGAGTGGGTGGGGCTGTACCACCGGCCGGGGGAGCCGCCGCAACTGGCCGCCTTTGTCCTCGACGGCGATGCCTGGCACGACCTGCAACCGCTGAAGAAGGAGCCGGGAAAAGAGGACTTTGGCCTGGGCGAGTACCCCACCTGCGAACTGGAGGTGTGCGATACCAACGCCGACGGGCGGGTCGAGATCCTCGTCTGGGGCCACGCGGAGAGCAGTACCGACCTGCTCCACATCTTTGCCTGGGACGGGACGGCCTACGCACTGCTCGCTGGTTTCGAGGGGGAGGCCGGGGTACGGCTGGGGAACACCGATGGCGACCTGGCCGATGAGATAGTCGTCCGCTACAACGCCGGGAATGACCTGGTGTGGGAGGCGGTGCACACCTGGGACGGGGCCAACTATGCCTGGACCTGGGAGCGGTATGCCTGGTTCTACCTGGACCGTCCCCACGTCTATCACACCGATACGCCGGAGCACGTCGTCATCTCCCTCTACCTGGCGGTAGATGACCGTGATCTGCCCGGTGCCTATGGCTTGTTGAGCAGTTCTGCCCAGGCCGCCCAGCCGTATGAGGCGTGGGCCGCTGGATTCGCCACCACCGTCGCGGTGGAGGTCGGCGTGGTGCACGAACTTGCCCGCAGCGGGGATACCGCCACCGTCGTCGTCCAGGTGCGCGCCTACGACAACGTGGACGGGCGTATCATCGCCACGCTGTGGGACGTCGAGTGGACGGTGGTGCAGATGGATGCCATCTGGCGGCTGGAGAGTGCCACCGCCGGGCAACTCGACCGGTGGGAGTTGCCGTATTATCCGTAGATGTCAAGGGATTCAAGG
>JAXHUO010000067.1:4573-24087 GCA_034189605.1 Chloroflexota bacterium | reverse complement strand
GTCGGTTGCTCACCGATAGTGCCTTGTTTGTGGAACGTAGCAATCAGGATTGCGGAACGCTACGTCGTTCCCGCACGCCTATCGGCTGTCGCGGAGGTTGACAAAGCGTGTCCGAGGTTTTCGTGGGTTGGAACTAGCCAGCAGGGTGTTTGTACGGCGTGTTTTTGCGGTAAAACGCCAGTTGCGGCAAAACCTCGGAGGTCTTGCCCTTCAAATCCACATTGCCCCATTTTTTTAGGGGCGGTTCTCGCCTGGGCGCAGATGGGCATTGGTGATGTTGCCTTCCGTGCGAATTTACACTATACTTGTGACAAGAGGGGAATGAACAATGAAACAATGAAGCAATGAACAAAGGCGGTCCAACATTCTGAATGTTATTCCGACAGAGAACTGTCAACGGATTCAGGGATCGGATTGAACGGATTTGGGCTCGGGCGGGAGGAATCTCGCCGGATGAGTGATTATCCGTTCAATTCGTTCCAGAAATCCGTTGACAGTATGCCCCTGGTGGGTCACCTGCAGACGGTAGTCGAGGCGTTCACCGAGGTGGGGAAACGCTCACAGGTGAAGATCGTCATCGGCGGAGCGTGCACCACCCCACGCATGGCCGAGGAGGTGGGCTGTGGTGCCTACGGCCTGGACGCTGTGGCAGCAGCACGCATCTGCGAGGGGTTGCTGGCAATCTGATTGACAGTTGGTCAGGAAGAGTATCCGAGTATATCTGAAGGAGCCCACAATGCCAGGAGAGAAAAAAATCTGCCTGATTGCCCATCTCGACGAAGACTGGAAGCGTAAGGTAAAAAATGTCCGCCAGGCTGCCAAACGCCTCTGGGCCACGCCCGCCTACCCCCACGCCGTGGACCACGGCCCGGCCCACGCCGACCGTATCGTCGCAATACTGGACGGCCTGACCGAGGTGCTGATGGAACGGCCCGAGCACGCCCTGGCGGGCGGGGAGATATACATCCTCCTGGCCGCGGCCTATCTGCACGGCATCGGTCTGCAGGATGAGCGGAGCGAGTTTGACCCCGCCGTCCGTTGGGCGCGCTACCCTGAACTAGGCGCGGAGATGATCTACCGCGCGCTCAAAGCGCCAGAGGAAGCAGCCTCCCTGAACCTGGCCGACGATCCCAGTCTGGTGGAAATGGTCGCGCTGGTTGTGGCCGGCCACGGGCAGACAGACTATCCCTCGCCCGACTATGACGATTTCGGCGTGGGCGGGGTCATCGTACGACCTCGTCTGTTGACGGCACTCCTGTGCCTGGCCGATGGCCTCGACCTGGACTACCACCGCGTGGACCTGGAGCGACTAAAGTTGATGGCGGTCTCGCCAGAGGAGGCGTTGAACTGGTATCTGCATCACTATGTCAGCGGCGTACAGGTGAACGATGAGTACGTGCGCATCAGTTACCGGGTGCCGAAGGGAGAGGCAGCCTACGAGGAACTGTTGCCGGACCTGGTGGAGCGCCAGGTGCGGGCCAACTTTGAGGCCCTGCGTGATACCTTCCGGCTGTACGGCGTCAAGGTGGAGATCGCGCCTCCTACGGCCGTGCGACCGATGCGCGCCGTCCAGCCGATGCCTGCTGGGGTGTGGGCCGCCGCCGAGCGCCGCCTGGCCCGCCTGCGGGGCGCAGAACCAGAGGTTGCCTCCCTCTCTCCGCTGATAGAGACAGTGCGTGGGTTGCTGACGACGAGGGGCTACGATTGCCAGCCAACCAGCCAACTAACCAACCAACTAACCCTCCTCCGTTGCCGACCGCGGGGTGGCGGGCTGCATCCGCCGTTGGTCGTGGGCTGCAAGGCCGGCCCAGTCGAGGTGGCCGACGTTCAGGCGGTCGCCGCCCAATTCGAGGCCGCCGACCAGCAGGGCTATGTGATCGCCGAGACGCGTCTCCTGCCGACGGCGCAGCAGGAGGCCCGGTCGAGTGGCCGGGTGAGGGTCTTGACGCTGGCGGGATTCTACCGGGAACTGCTGGACTTTGACGCCTATGTCAAAACGCTGGTGGACGACTATGAGGAAAGCGAACTGGCCCGTTACTACGTAGACCTGGGTTGCTTGCGCCGCTCCTACGACGACCAGGGCCAGGTGGTCGGCCAGGATCGTTACAAGCCGATGGACGAGTACGTAGACGCCTGGCTCAAGGAGCAGGGCGCCGAGCGCAACCACGTCTCTATCCTGGGCGATTACGGCACCGGCAAGACCTCGTTCTGCCGCCAATACGCTGCCAAGCAGGGCCTCCGCTGGCTGGCCGCCCCCGACCGGGAACGCATCCCCATCCTGATCAACCTGCGCGATTACACCAAGACCCTGCGGGTGTCCAGCCTAGTCACCGAGGCGTTGGTGAACCAGTATGGTGTCCAGGGAGCCACCTTCGAGGCCTTTACGCGCTATAATGCCGACGGCAAACTACTCATCTTCTTCGACGGCTTTGACGAGATGGCCCAGCACACGGGGATGCGCACGGCAGTGGATAACTTCTGGGAACTGGCGCAGGTCGTCGTGCCCGGCAGCAAGGTGGTGCTCACCTGTCGCACCCCCTACTTTCGCACCCACCACGAGGCCGAAACGCTGCTGCGGGGGCAGATGGGCCAGAAACCAGGTTTTTCGGAAAAAACCCGGGTTCTACTCCCAGTAGACTATATTGACCTGCGCGACCGCCCTAATTTCGAGATTATCCACCTGGAGCCTTTCACCGACGAGGACGTCCAGACCGTGCTGCGGGCTCGTTTCCCCGACCGGTGGAAACCACATTGGGAGCAAATTCAGCGCATCTACAACCTGCCCGATCTGGCCCGCCGGCCGGTGCTCCTGGACATGATCGTCCAGACGCTGCCGGACATCAAGGAAGGGGAGACGGTCAACGCGGCCCGGCTGTATCAGAAGTGCACGAGCCTCTGGCTGGAGCGAGAGTTGGCCAAAGAGCGCACACTGCTCACGTCCGATGACCGGCGGCTCTTTGCCGAGGAACTGGCGATGGAGATGCTGCGCACAGGGGAACTGACCATCCACTACAGCCGCATCCCCGATCGGGTCAAAACCCACTTCCGGCTGGAGCAGGCCGAGGAGATTGATTACTTTGAGGCCGACGTGCGCACCTGCAACTTCCTGAGCCGCGACGACGCGGGCCACTACGCCTTTGTGCACAAGTCGTTCATGGAGTTCTTCGCTGCCAGCAGGCTGCACCGGCTGATGCTGGATGACCGCGCCACGGCGGACGGCCCTGTGCCCATTAACGAGGAAGTGCGCTTTTTCTTGAACAACCTGTTTGCCCTGCAGCCCAGGTCGGAGCCCGGTCCGCCGTACAAACCGCCGGATGGTTTCGTCTGGGTGCCGCCGGGCGAGTTCGTTTTGGGCGCAGAGGGTGAACTGCCCTTGCAGATCACTCGTTTGGACGAGGGTTTCTTCGCCGCCCGGACGCCGGTGACGAATGCACAATATGCTCGCTTTGTAGCCGAGACTCGCCACAAGCCACCCAGTCACTGGAAAGGCGCCCGCCCACCCACGCGGTTGGCCGACCATCCCGTGGTTTACGTCACCTGGCACGACGCCGTGGCCTACTGTGAATGGGCTGGCGCGCGGCTGCCCACCGAGCAGGAGTGGGAGAAGGCAGTGCGGGGCTACGATGGGCGAGAGTATCCCTGGGGCGAGTGGACCGAGGGACGGTGCAACACGAATGAGGCGAGCATCGGCAAGCCATCGCCGGTGGGGCAGTTTTCTCCAGACGGAGATAGCCCCTACGGGCTACAGGATGCAGCCGGCAACGTCTGGGAGTGGATGGCAACCGAGGTGAAGATTGGAGACGATGCCCTCCGGGTGTTGCGGGGCGGGTCGTTCTACAGCGATCGGCGCCTCGCCCGCTGCGCGTGCCGCCGCTGGCTCAGCCCGTTCTTCGTCTGGTTCTGCGGCGGGTTTCGGGTGGTGGTCTCCCCCATCTCTCTCCCTCCTCTGCCCTCTGATACTCTGCACTCTGGCACTCTGGATCTTGGCGCAGACTGCGTGCTTTCGGAACGAGAGGGATGGGGGAGTCCAGAGGGGGCAACCCCCTCTGGTCGCGCGTAGCGCCCCCATGGGGCGATTGATGGAGTAGATGAACATGGATGAGATGTACACCAAAATCTGCGGCCACGGCTGGGGGACCGAGGCCTTGAGAGATGGCGCGACCTGGTCCCTGGCCGAGTCCTGCGCTCTGCGCGTGGACCGGGCGAATATAGAATAGGCTCGGCTCCTGGGCATGTGCCCTGAGCCGGGCCACCCTCTCCTGCGAGAGGTTGAATCGGAGGATGGTCATGTCACAACCAAAGTCAGAACCGAATGAAGCAGCACGGCAAGCGCAATTGAACCTTCTGCGACGCTTGTACGAACAAGGGGCACTTTCTGAAGAAAACTACCGCGCCCAACTCGATGATCTGGGTGTGGATCCGGCCACTGTGTTCGACCTGCGCGACCAGCGCTTCGAGCAACAGGTCATCGTCGCCGGTGACTATGTAGATCAGCGACCGGTCACACCCCAACCCAATGCCTCTCCGCCGGTGTTGGACGGGGAGGCGGCGCTGGATCACTACCTGCGCCACGTCGTCGAGGCCAACCGGCGGCTGCGGTTGCAGGGCATCCGCTCCGCCGGCCGGCTGGTCAGCATTGGTCTGGAAGAGGTCTACGTCACGCTCACCGCCACCGAACGGCGCACCGTCGCCGCCGAAGAGGCCTGGATCGAGGAGATGGCGCACATGGCCCCTGGTGAAGCGCAGCGTTTAGCCCGCCTGGGCGTGGGCCGCCCACGGGAGACAGTGGCGCAGGTCAAGGTCAAGGTGCAGGAGGCGCTAGCCGCCCACCCCTGCCTGGTGGTGCTGGGCAATCCCGGCTGCGGCAAGACGACACTGCTGCGTTACCTGGCACTCACCTACGCCCGCGACCTGCGTGGCGAGAAGGGGTTGGTGGCGTTACGCTTGCAGATTGACGAGTTACGCTTGCCGATCATGCTTCCCCTGCGCGACTTTGCGTGTTACCTGGAAGCGCACCATCCCGACCCCAGCACCGATGGCCCCAAACTGCTCCTGAACTACCTGCGCACTTACTTTGCCAACCAGGACATCTCCCTGCCGGAACGATTCTTTGCCGACCGGCTGCAACGCGGCAAATGTGCGATGCTGCTCGACGGCGTGGACGAGGTGGCTGACTTTGCCACGCGCCGCCGGGTGGCACGTATCATTGAGCGCTTCACCATCGCCTATCCCCACAATCGTTACGTCGTCACCAGCCGTATCGTTGGCTACACCGGCAGCGCCCGGATGGGCGAAGGGTACGTTGTGACGAGGGTGCGCAACTTTACCCAGGCCGACATCGAGCGCTTCGTCACCCACTGGAACCGCGCCGTAGAGGTGGCCCTGGCCGGCGGCGAGACGGTCTCCGCGCTGGGACAGGCACAGCGCCAGAGCAAGGCCCTGTTGGAGGCGATCCAGAACAACGAGCGGGTGCGCGAGTTGGCCGTCAACCCGCTGCTCCTGACCGTCATTGCCCTGGTGCAGCGCTACCGCGCCCAGTTGCCAGAGCGCCGTACCGAACTGTACGAAGAGGCCATTGAGGTACTCCTGGGCAAGTGGGACGAGGCCAAAGGACTGGAGACCAGGGCGGTGATGGCCGGGCGCGAACTGGACGCGGGCGACCGGCGGGGGCTGCTGGAACCGGTGGCACTATGGATGATGGAACAGCACGCCCGCGAGATAGAGGCTGGCGAACTGCGGCGACAACTGGGGCAGCGGTTCCACGGGATGTGTGGCGATTGGCGGCAGGCAGGCAAGGCGGTGGATGAATTCCTGCGCTTGATCAACGAGCGCAGCGGCCTGCTGGCCGAGCGGGGGCAGGGGGTCTACGGGTTCAGCCACTTGACCTTCCAGGAGCATCTGGCGGCCCGCGCCGTGGCCGACCGGCCCGACTATATTCCCTACACCCTGGCCCGGTTGGATGATAGTTGGTGGCGGGAGGTGGTCCTGCTGGAGGCCGGTTACCTGAGCACCCAGGGCAAACGGCGGGTCACGATGCTGATCCAGGCCATCATAGACCACAAAGACGAGCCAGAACCATACCACAACCTGGTGCTGGCGGCAGAAGCGTTGCGCGACGTGGGCCCTGCCCGCGTCGAGGGTGACCTGTGGGGCGAGGTGCAACATCGGCTGCGCCGGGAGTTCGAGCGCCCCTTGCGCCAATCGGCGATTGTGAAGCGAGTGTGGCGGGTGCTAGGGCGCAAGCCCGTCCAGAGTGACGCCATCCGCCGCCGGGCGGTGGCGGCCGAGGCGCTGGCCCGCATCGAAAGCGGCGGGCCGGGCACGCAGCCTGCCTTCTGGCGGTTGCCCCACGGCGAGCCGGTCTGGGTGGAGGTGCCCGCTGGCGAGTTCTGGATGGGAGGTGAGGGGGAATACGATAGCAAGCCTGTCCATCGCGTCCACCTGGAGCGGTTCCAAATCGCCCGTGTGCCGGTCACCAACGCCCAGTACCTGTTCTTCGTCGCGGCGACGGGGCACAAGTCGCCAAAGCACTGGGAAGATGACCGCCCGCCGCACGGCCTGGAGAGCCATCCCGTGGTTTACGTGGCATGGCACGATGCCATCGCCTACTGCCGTTGGCTTTCGGAAGTGACATGCAAGCCGATCACGCTGCCCAGCGAGGCCCAGTGGGAGAAGGCCGCGCGCGGCGGCATCCCCTCTCCCGCTGGCGGGAGAGGGGCCGGGGGTGAGGGCAGGGCGCGGGAGTATCCCTGGGGCGACGAGTGGGACGAGACCAAATGCAACACTCGCGAACTGGGTCTGGAAGGCACCACGCCGGTGGGCATCTTCCCGGAGGGCGCCAGCCCCTACGGCTGCCTGGACATGGCGGGCAACGTCTGGGAGTGGACACGGAGCCTGTTGGGTCAGTGGAAGGACAATAAGACAATGCTTGAATTTGGCTATCCGTATGACCCCGGCGACGGACGGGAGGATCTGGAAGCAGGGGACGACATCCTCCGGGTGTTGCGGGGCGGGTCGTTCAGCTACCTTCGGCACGTCGCCCGCTGCGCGTGCCGCAGCGGGTACTTCCCGCACCGCGACTGGGGCAGCAGCGGGTTTCGGGTGGTGGACTCCCCCATCTCTCCCTCCTCTGCCCTCTGATCCTCTGTACTCTGGCACTCTGGATATTGGCGTAGACCGTACGCTTTCGGAACGGGAGGGATGGGGGAGTCCAGAGGGGGCGTGCCCCCTCTGGGCGCGCGTAGCGCGATTTTTGGAGCAGCCGCGCGCGGGAGGACAAGGAACCTGGTTTCTTTAGCCTGCTTGTAACTGCTCAGGTGCAACGCACTTTTGCTACAAACTGTCTGTTCTACAATGCAATCTGCTGGACGAAATCGCTGAAATGGCAAGAGACAAGTGCGTTGCACCTTAAGGCTGAGTAGTAGTAACACCTGCTTAACGATAAGCGACACAGGAGGCAATATGGACAGTAACTTGATGGACACCCTGGACGCCGACCTCCGCCGAGCGCTGGAAAACGTGCGCGCGGCAGCGGACCGCATCTGGTCGCGCCCACTGCACCGCTACTACACCGACCACACCGTGGC
This sequence comes from Chloroflexota bacterium, assembly GCA_034189605.1. Taxonomy (GTDB): domain Bacteria; phylum Chloroflexota; class Anaerolineae; order B4-G1; family B4-G1; genus JAUWNP01. Next base: position 16,501 of record JAXHUO010000067.1, on the reverse strand, counting down.
CCACAGCGAACGGGTCATCACCCTGCTGGGCGGTCTCACCGCCGGGATGATGGCTACCGGCAAGCGCCTCTCCCCCACCGAGGTCTTTGTCCTGCTGGTCGCCACTTACCTGCACGACATCGGCATGCAGGACGAAAGGTTTGCGGAAGGCAATCTCGACAAAATCCGCACTCACCACAACGAGCAGACAGCCGAGATGATCTACGCCGTCCTCGAGGATCCGGCGAACGCCTTTGCCATCCCGCTGGCCCGCGATCCGGGCATCGTCGAAGCGGTAGCGCTGGTAGCCAAGGGCCATCGCCGGGTGGACCTCAACAGCGCCGAGTACAAACCGCTCGTCCACGGCGACGAGACGTTACGCTTACGGCTGCTGGCGGCGCTGCTCCGCTTTGGCGACGAACTGGACATTGACTACCGCCGCGTGGACCTGGAGACAATGAAACTGTTGAGCCTGCCAGTGGAGTCGCAACTGCACTGGTGCAAGTGCCACTATGTCAGCGGCGTCAGTATCGTGGATGAGTACATCCGTATCGCCTACCGCTTTCCCCAGGACCGCCCCGACTATGAGCAGTTCATCGTGCCGCTGGTGGAGCGGGAGGTGCGCGCCAAACACGCCGCGCTGGAGACGATCTTCCGCGCCGATGCGGTCAAGGTGGCGCTGGGGCCGTCCCAGGTGCGGCTGATGCGCCCGGTGCAACCGCTCTCGGCGGAGGTCGAGGCGCTGGCGCGGCATAAGGTCGAGGGGACGGACGGAGCGACGCCTCCGCCGCCAACCCCGGTTGCTCCAGCCTGTGCTCCTGCAGTAAAGGCCACAGCGCCGCCCGCGTCCTCATCCCCACATCCAGCGCCAGTCTTTGACCTGCGAGACCAGCATTTCGAGCAACAGGTCATCGTCGGCGGGGACTATATAGACCTGCGGACAGCGGGCAGCAAACAAGCAGCCGTTTCCTCCGGTTCACTTCGGGGGGAGAGTTCACTTTCTGACCCACGTGTATTTCCCACCGGCCCCATCCGCAACCGCTGGGCGCTGCTGATGGGCGTGGACCGGTACGTGGATCCGGCCTTCGCACCGCTCAAGTTCTGCGTCAACGACGTACTAGCGTTGGGGCGGACGCTCAAGACGCTGGGCTACACCGTCGTCATGCTGCACGACGAGACTGACGAGGAGCGGCTGCTCCCCACCCGCGACAACGTCGAGGCGGAATTGGCCCGGCTGTGCAGAGTCGCGGGGCCAGACGACTTGTTGCTGGTACACTTTGCCTGTCACGGCACACTGGTGAATGGGCAACCGGTACTCGTCACCCACGAGATTCGTGTCCCGACGCTGGCGAGGAAGGCGCTGCCGCTGGCCGAGGTGGAACACCAGATGCGCGAGAGCCAGGCCCGGCGGATGGTGCTCACCCTCGACGCCTGCCACACCGGGGTCGAGATCGGGCGCGACCTGGCCGACCCCGAGTTCATCCGTAACGCCTACGAACTGGCCGAGGGCTTTGCCCTCATCGCCGCCAGCACCGCGCAGCAGGTGGCGCAGGAGTGGAAGGAGAAAGAGCATGGCGTCTTCACCTACTATCTGCTGGAAGGGCTGAGCGGCCAGGCCGACCGCGCTGGCAAAGGCTTTGTCACCGTGGACGATCTCAAGATCCACGTACTCGACGGCCTGCGCCGCTGGAACGTGGAACACGGCGGGCTGCTCCAGGAACCCACCGCCCGTACCGAGGGATTGGGCGACATCATCCTGGCAGACTACCGCGACAGCCACGGGGCGAGAGATGGGCCAGATATCATATAGAGAGCAAGTTAGAGCCTTGGCCTTCCCGCTCCACCTGCCGGTGCCGGAGAGATAACCACGGATATAGAAATACACGATGATGGAGAGAAACGCGCCATATATCGTGTATTCCTTCATCCGAGGGACTCTTCCCACAGTATTGGCTTGAGGGAGACCAACCAGCGAGCACGTGTACACCCATAACTACGGACATGATGGAGGAGGTATGAAAGTTCGACCACGGATACGCGATTTGGGACTCGCGGTGGGCCAATTGCCCACGGGTGCACACAATGGGATCACCGATGTGGCCGGCGTGCGCGTCGGACATACGACGCTGATCTCTGGAGAAGGGCGGCTGCGCCCCGGGCAGGGGCCCGTGCGCACCGGTGTGACGGTGATTCTGCCCCACGGCGACAATCTGTTCCGCCAGAAGGTGCGCGCGGCAGTGCACACGATCAACGGGTTTGGCAAGGTGTATGGCTTTGAAGAGGTGCGCGAGTTGGGGGTCATTGAGGCACCTATCGCGCTGACCAACACCCTCAACGTCGGCCTCGTGGCGGATGCGTTGGTGCAGCACGCGATGCGTCATAGTCCAGAGATGGGCATCCGCACCAGCACCACCAACGTGGTCGTGGGCGAAACCAACGACGGTTACCTCAACGACCTGCAGGGGCGTCACGTCTGTGCCGAGCACGTGTGGGCGGCGATTGAGGCCGCATCCCCGGGGCCGGTGCCGGAGGGGGCAGTTGGCGCTGGCACTGGCACCAGTTGCTTTGGCTGGAAAGGCGGCATCGGCACGGCCAGCCGCGTGTTGCCCGAAAAAGCGGGGGGCTACACCGTGGGCACGCTGGTGCAGTCGAACTTTGGTCGCCCTCGAGACCTGATGGTCTGTGGCGTCCCGGTTGGATTTCACACCCAGCCTCCAGTCGCCTCCAAACAGCGGACGCAGGATAAGGGCTCGATTATGACCGTGCTGGCCACCGATGCGCCGCTGACAGCACGTCAACTGCACCGGTTATGTGTGCGCGCTGCGGCCGGCCTGGCCCGCACCGGCAGTGTCTACGGCCACGGCAGCGGCGACTTTGTGATTGCTTTCAGCACCGCGCATCGTATCCCGCACCGACCAGCGTCGCTCACGACGACACGGACGGTGCTGGCCGATGAGGCGAAGGTGATGAATTGGCTCTTCCCCGCCGTCGTGGAGAGCGTCGAGGAGGCGGTTCTCAACTCGCTGTTCCAGGCCGAGACGGTTGTCGGCCGAGATGGCCATACGCGGTATGGCCTGCCGGTGGAGGAGGTGGTAGCGCTGGTGCGCAGGTATCGGCCATCCACTTCACAGCCTGACCCGTGAGGGCACACCTGGTGAGCCCTGCCGTCCCGGGCCGGCCACTATGACGGAGGGACTTGCTTCACTATGAGGAAACGACGGATGAGAGTGCTTCCACTCGAGAGAAACATCATCTACGGCCCGCTGTTCTCCCGTCGCCTGGGCCGTTCGCTGGGGGTCAACCTGCTCCCGGCCGGCTACAAACTGTGCTCCTTTGACTGCGTCTACTGTCACTATGGACGCACCGACGTGAAGAAGCTGGCTCCCACGGGAGAGGATTTCCCTGCCGTGAGTCGGGTGCTCAAGGCGGTGAAAGCGGCCCTGCAAAAACATCTTGACGTGGCCTACCTCACCTTCTCCGGCAACGGCGAGCCGACCTTGCGTCCCCATTTCCCCGCCATCGCCGCTGCCGTCCGCCGTCTGCGGGATGAACTCAGCCCCGAGGTAAAGTTGGCTATCTTCTCCAACGGTACCACCGCGCACCTGCCGCCTGTCCGGGAGGCCCTGGCTCTCTTTGACGCGCCGATCTTGAAACTGGATGCCGGAGACCCCGAGACGCTGGCTCGCATCAACCGTCCCGCTCCAGGGGTCAAACTGGAGGACATCCTGGATGGCTTGAGGGCGGTTCCCGGCTGCATCATCCAGAGCGTTATGGTGGACGGGCAGGTGAGCAACGTCCAGGGGAAAGCATTTGAAGCCTGGGTCGCCGCCCTCGCTGCGGTCAGGCCAGTGCAGGTGCAGATCTATAGCACCGATTACCCGGTGCCCGAGGCAGGCGTCGAGCGGGTACTGCCTTATGTGCTACAGCGTCTTGCTGGGGAAGTCAAAGAGCGCACAGGGCTCCAGGCCCGGGCCTACTGGTTCTAGGGGAGTAAAGAAAGGAATTGTGATCATGCTCTTTACACCAGGAAATATCGGCACCCTGACCCTGCTGAGGTAAAATGGATACCTTGACCGAGAGCCGATGCCCCAAATTACGAGCCGTTGATGCCCGCCTATTCATCCAGGACGGACGGCCATCCATCCTGCTGCGCGACCCGCTGCAACTGGCCGATAAGACGGTGGTCATCCCACAGCAATTGGCTCCATTGTTGGCGCTGTGCGACGGGACGCGGGACAGCGATGGTTTGCGCGCATCGCTCGCGGTGCGATTCGGACTGCGCGTCGGACCGGACGTGCTGGAGCACGTGCTGGCCACGCTCGACGAGGCACTGCTGTTGGACAATGACCGTTTTGCCCAGGCGCGAGAACGAGCACTGGCCAAATATCGCCAGGCCCCCTTCCGGCCGCCCATCCTGGCCGGGCAGTCGTACCCGGCCGATACAGACGAACTGCGGCATCTGCTACAAGGCTACATTGATGCCGTGGACGATGTGAGCCCTGATCTGGCCGACGGCCGGGGACTGGTTTGCCCGCATATTGACTATGCACGCGGCGGGCCGGTCTATGCCCGCGTCTGGAAACGCGCGGCGGAGATGGTCAAGACGGCCGAACTGGTGGTGCTGCTGGGCACCGACCACTTTGGTAAAGATGGCCGGTTGACGTTGACACGCCAACACTATGCGACGCCCTTAGGGATGCTGCCGACAGACTGTGGGATCGTGGAAACGCTGGCCGGGGCGATGGGTGCGGAAACAGTCTTTGCCGACGAGATCCACCATCGTTGCGAACACTCGATTGAACTGGCGGCAGTCTGGCTGCACTATATGCGCGCGGAGCAGCCATGCGAACTGGTGCCGATCCTATGCGGTCCTTTCGGCCACTTTGTGCGGGGCGAGGCGAAGCCGGAGCACGACCCGGTCATCAAAACACTGCTGGATACGCTCACACAGGCGGCGGCCGGGCGGCGGGTGATCATCGTGGCAGCGGGTGACCTCTCACACGTCGGCCCGGCATTCGGCGGCCAACCGTTGGGCTTGATGGAGCGCGCCCGGCTGCAGGCGGCCGACGATGAACTCATTGAGCAGATATGCGCGGGTCACGCCAGCGGATTCTTCGTCGCGATCAAACGGGAGGGAGACCGGCGTCACGTGTGCGGGCTGCCGCCTATCTATCTGGCGCTGCGCTTGCTGAACCCAGTGCAAGGGGAGCGAGTGGCCTATGATCGCTGCCCGGCTGATAGAAACGGCACGTCATTGGTATCGGTGTGCGGTATCGTGTTCAAGTAACGAATGTACACAGATAAAGATAAAAAATCCGTGATAATCCGTTTCATCTGTGTGTATCCGTGTGCTATTTGTGCCTGTTTTGGGAAGAGCCCGAGTAGTTACGGGCGTGGAATGAGCGTCCTCCCACCCGCCGACGTGCCCTCACGCTATCATACCAATTTCCTATTGACCATTCCCATTATTTGTGCTACACTAATTGCAGTTCTATGCAAAAGAACTATGATAACTCCCTGCCATACCGCGACGCCGAGCCCGTTATCCCCCTGGAAACGGGTGTCAGTTTCCTGACCCTGATCACCGTGGCAATCCTGGGAGCAGCCGGCATACTGCTCATCGGGTGGAAAATGATTACCCCGTTAGCCATTTTGCTTGCCGCCGGCCTGGTGCTCAACCTGGCGCTCACCTGGCTGGAGCGGCAGTACGGCCCTTCAATCTCCTGGGAATGGATCGCCCGCCTGAGCAATATGGCACTGATCACGGCCGGCCTTCACATCTCATGGGGACTATCCAGCCCCTACCTGCCGCTGTACGCCGTCTACATCGTCACCGGAGCCGTGCGCCATGGCCGTCGAGGGGCTATGCAATGCTTCGCCCTCTCAATAACGTCACTGCTGGTACTATTGGCACTGGGGCGCTCACTAGCCCTGGAACCGTTGGTGCGCCTGGCGATCAACGTCGGGTTGCTGGTATTAGTCAGCACAGTGGCCGGGTCGTTGGGCCAACGAAGTATTGACGCCACGCACTCCGCCGAGCGCCGCGCCGAGGAACTGGCAGTCCTGAACGAGACCGGACGCACCATCAACACCCACACCGACGTGGACCGTCTCCTGGAAGAGATCCGCTGCCAGGCAGAACGATTGTTGGACACAAGTAACTTTTGCGTCGCCCTGCTGGACGATGATACCGGCCAACTCGTTTTCCCCCTGTTCTACCGGAACGGGCAGCGAACGGCGCCTCCCTCAAACCAAAACGACGGTCTCGCCAGATATATAGTCCACACGCGGAAACCGTTGCTGATGGCAAATATGCCGGAAGATGCCACCGATCTGGGACTGAACTACACAGGGCCTCCTTGTCTTTCCTGGCTGGGGGTGCCGATGATCGTGGGAGACAAGGTACTAGGCGTCATCACAGTCCAGAGTTATGAACGGCTCAATGCCTTTGACAACGGACATACGGAGATCTTGCAGACAACAGCCTCACATGCGGCCGTAGCGCTGGAAAACGCCCGACTATACCAGGAGACCTGCCAGCGGGTCGAGACGTTCCGCGTGCTGGCAGAGGTCAGCCGGCGGCTGACCCGGCCCACGGCCCCCGAAAACATCCTGGTACAACTACCCGAATTGCTAAGACCCGTCATTCCCTTTGACACACACGTGATCTATCTCTACCAGGCGCAGCCGGTCGAGCGTATGTGCATGGTCACCGTATCGGAACTCGCGCCTGGGGAGAGGGATATGGTGGAACAAACGGCGCTAGAGCGGCATCCGGGTTGGGTGGTACGCAACCAGCGGACGCTGCGCGTGGACGACACCCACACCGATGATCGGGTGCACTACGTTTCCCCTGACCCGACCCGCAGCATTCTCTACGCTCCTCTGCGCTACGAAGATCGTTGCCTGGGCACTATCGGTCTGGGACGCCTCGGCACCCTGCCCTTTAGCGAGGCGGACGAGCAATTGCTACAGGCCGTCGCGGACCAGGCAGCGGTAGCAGTGGAGAACGCACAACTCTACCAGGAATTGAGAGAGCAAACGGAGCAGTTGCACCACGCTTACGAGGAACTGCAATCGCTCGACCGCCGGAGGACCGAATTCGTGCAGGACGTCTCCCACGATCTGAGAGCACCACTGACGTTCGTCAAGGGATACGTCGAACTGACACTCCAGGGCGATCTGGGACCTGTGACAGAGCAACAGAGGGAAAGCCTAATGATCGTGCTCGACAAAACCAGCCTGCTAGCCCGACTGGCAGAGGACGTCGTCAGGCTGGAGCACCCGCGACTCGGACCAGAGACGCTGATTCCCACGTCGCTCCCCGCCCTGGCACGATCTGCATTGCAAGGAGCCGAAGCAACGGCTAATGCCGCTCGCATAACCCTGCGCGCCGAGATACCCGATGATATTCCCCAGGTGTCGGTTGACCCCCGGCGGCTGATGCAGGTTCTCGACAATCTGCTCAGCAATGCCATCAAGTACAGCCCAGGCGGGGGTACGGTGACGGTGAGCATGGAGAACACAGGCGAGGCCGTCCAGGTCGGAGTGCAGGACGAGGGCATTGGCATTCCTAAAGAGGCTCAGTCACACATTTTCGAGCGTTTCTACCGGGTAGACCATTCGAGGCCGCAACGCTTCGGCAGTGTTGGATTGGGGCTTGCGATTGTCAAAGAAGCAGTCGAGGCCCACGGTGGCAAAGTGTGGCTGGAAAGTGAGATCGGTCAGGGCAGCACTTTTTACTTTACGGTGCCAAGGACTCCCCTCGCTCATCCGGCGCGATAACCGCCAGCACCTCCGCCTGGCCGACCTCCGTCCCTGGGGTTATGTAGAGCGCCTGCACCACCCCATCCCACGGTGCGCATAGTTCCAGATTCATCTTCATAGATTCCAGCACCGCCACGACTTTTCCCCGTGTCACTCGCTGCCCCACCACCACAGTCACCGCCACCAGCAGGCCTGGCAGGGGAGCACGTATCTCCCCTTGTGATGAGTCCTGTCGAGCCACCGTCTCGGGAAGGCGGGATTGCCTCGCGCCCTGTTGAGAACGGCGTCGCTCCTGTTGCAGGCTGGTCCGATAAGGCTGCCCGGCCACCACCATCTGGCAGTCTTCCTTGCCGGTCTGCTCAACATGCGCCTCGTAGGAGCGGTGATCAACCAGCAGCGAATACTGGGGCAGGCCATCAACGGGCTGAAAGTCCACGTTGTATAGACAGCGATTGACCCACACCCGCCCCCCACGACCCACCTCGATCTCAAAGGTTTCCCCCTCAACAACGACGACGTATTTCATCGGCCCCACTCCCGCATCAATTCCCAGCGGCCCAGCATCTTCCAGCGGCTGACGCAGGGCCTACCCGCCACCTCGGCTCCCTTGCGCCGCCGATAGTCGAGAAGTACTGCCGTCAGCGCCGCTGCCAGATGATCATCGCTGCCTGTCTCTGGCAGCAAAAACTGTTCCTCCAGGAAGCGAGTGTGGAACTGCCCGCCAAAGAAGCGGTGGCTATCCAGGAGTGCCCGGTGCAGGTCCAAATTGGTCGTGACGCCGATGATGCGGTATTCCTCCAACGCCCGCCGCATGCGCACGATGGCCACCCCCCGCGTCTCTCCCCAGGCAACCAGTTTTGCCAACAAAGAATCATAGTAAGGGGCAATGGTGAGCCCTTCGCAGATGCCACTGTCCACGCGGATGCCAGGGCCGCCCGGTTCGATCAGGCGAGCGATGCGGCCGGTAGCAGGGACAAAGCCCTGAGTAGGGTCCTCGGCCAGGATACGACACTCTAGCGCCCAGCCTCGGGGGCAGACGTCCTCCTGGACGTGGTGCAGTTCCCGGCCAGCAGCGACGCGCAACTGTTCCTTGACGATATCCACTCCTGTGACCGCCTCGGTGACGGTGTGCTCCACTTGCAGACGGGGGTTGACCTCCAGAAAGTAAAAGTCACCCTCGGGATCAAGGAGAAACTCGACCGTGCCTGCGCCGACGTAGCCCACGGCCTGCCCGACGCGCACGGCTGCCTGACACACACGGGATCGCAGGTCGTCGTCCACCGCCCGCGAGGGGGCCTCCTCGACCAGTTTCTGGTGCCGGCGCTGGATAGAGCACTCCCGCTCGCCCAGGTGGATGACGTGACCATGGGCATCGCCCAACAGTTGCACCTCAATGTGGCGGGCGTCCTCCACCAGCCGTTCCAGGTAGACCGCGTCATCGCCGAAAGCGGCCTGGGCCTCCCGCCGAGCCAAGAGGATGGCAGTCTCTAATTCCACCCGCGAATTTGCTACTCGGATGCCCATCCCGCCACCGCCAGCCGTCGCCTTGAGCATCACCGGATAGCCGATACAATCGGCAGACTCCAGCAGTTCCTCGTCGTCCAGGGCGCACGCGGAGCCCTGAATAACCGGGATGTCCAGGTCGCGGGCTACGCTACGGGCGGAGGTCTTATCGCTCAGCAGTTCCATCGCCTCCGGGCTTGGCCCGACGAAGGTCAACCCAGCCTCAGCACAGGCCCGGGCAAAGTCGGGAGACTCGGACAAGAAACCATAACCGGGATGAACAGCGTGCGCACCAGCCTCCAGTGCCACCTGGATGATATATTCCCCCCGCAGGTAACTCTCCCCCGCCGGTGGCGGGCCGATGCAGTAGGCCTCATCAGCGTAGCGCACGTGGGGGGCCTCTCGGTCGGCCTCGGAGAAAACGGCCACCGTCTCCAGCCCCAGTTCCCGGCAGGTGCGCAGTACCCGTACCGCGATTTCCCCTCGGTTAGCCACCAAGACTTTCACAACGGTATATTCCCGTGCTTGCGCGGCGGTCGCTGAACCCGCTTATGGCGTAACATCTCCAGAGCGCGGATGATACAAGGACGGGTCTCGCAAGGGGCAATCACTCCGTCCAGGTAACCCCGTGCTGCCGCGATGTAGGGATTGGCAAACTTTTCCTGGTAGTCACGCACCAACTCCTCACGCAGGCCGTCCGGGTCATCCGCCGCTTTCAGTTCCCGGCGGAAGATAACGTTCACCGCCCCCTGCGGTCCCATCACGGCAATCTCCGCCCCTGGCCAGGCCAGGCAGACGTCGCCACGCAGATGTTTGGAACTCATGACAATATAGGCCCCGCCGTAGGCCTTGCGGGTGATGACCGAGATTTTGGGCACGCTGGCCTCGGCATAGGCATAGATCATCTTCGCCCCGTGGCGGATGATGCCGCCGTGCTCCTGCGCCACCCCAGGCAGGAAGCCAGGCGTGTCGGTCAGCGTGAGGAGCGGGACATTAAAACAGTCGCATAAACGGATGAAGCGCGCTCCCTTATCGGAACTATCACTGTCGAGCACGCCGGCCAGAACCGGCGGCTGCTGGGCCACGATGCCCACCACGTGCCCCCCCATACGGCTAAAACCCACAATCAGATTAGGGGCAAACCGCTCCTGCACCTCCAGAAAGTCCTGGTTGTCCACGACAGAGTGGACGACCTCACGCATATCGTACCCTCGAGCAGGGTCCTCCGGCACCAGACTATTCAGCGTCTCGTCAACGCGGTCGGGCGAGTCAGTCGGCGGGATGTAGGGCGGGTCATCGGCGTTGTTGGAGGGCAGGTAGGAGAGCAGCCGCTGTACCAGGTCGAGCGTCTCCTCGTCGCTAGAGGCGGCGAAATGGGCCACGCCGCTGAGCCGGTTATGGACATCGGCACCACCCAATTCCTCGGCACCGACCTCCTCGCGGGTCACGGCCTTGATGACGTCAGGGCCAGTGATGAACATGCGCCCCGTACCCTCGACCATGAAGGTAAAGTCAGTCAGCGCAGGAGAATAGACCGCGCCACCAGCACAGGGGCCCATGATAACCGAAACCTGGGGGATGACACCGGAGGCCATAACATTGCGATAGAATATCTCGCCGTAAGCAGCCAGCGCGTCCACCCCTTCCTGGATGCGTGCCCCGCCCGAGTCATTGATCCCGATGACCGGCGCACCGTTCTCCAGCGCCAGGTCGAGCAGTTTGCAGATTTTCTGGCCGTGGGCCTTTCCGACCGACCCACCCAACACGGTAAAGTCCTGGGCAAAGACGTAAACCAGCCGCTCGTTTATCTCACCCCAGCCGGTGACGACGCCATCGCCCAGATTGCACCGCTCGGCCAGGCCAATGCGGTGCCCTGAGCCTGTCAAAGGGTCGGTCGCCCGGTGAGTGACGAACTCGTCCAGTTCGTAAAAAGTGCCGGGGTCGAGCAAATAGTCCAGCCGCTCGCGGGCAGTCATTTTGTCCCGCGCGTGCTGGCGCTTAATACGCTCGCTGCCGCCGCCCAGGTGGGCCTGAGCGTGCATCCTCTCCAGTCGTTCAAGCGAAGTTTGGGCTTTGGGATTTGGAATTTGGAATCTGGAATTTGGAATTTGACTCACTCCTTCACACCTAGTGAGAGCAGCCAGCGCAGGAAACGGCGCACCAACGAGCGCAGCGCAGCGTAACGATAACGCCACTGGTACCGGGCCTTCCCCCAGCGTGAGAGCGGCGCGAGTGGCAGGGGCGCGCTCCAGCGAATGGCCGCCGCCCCCCAGGTCAGTCCCGCGCCAAAGCCGACGCATACCACCAAGTCGTCCCGCTGGATACGCCCCTCCTCCACCGCATCACAGAGCGCGATGGGAATGGAGGCCGCCGAGGTGTTGCCGTACCATTCCAGATTGCTAAAGACCGCCTCCGGCTCCAGTTTCAGCGCCCGGGTCGCGGCCTCAATAATACGCTGGTTGGCCTGGTGGGGGATGAGGAGGTTCAGGTCAGAGACCTCCAGGCCAGCCTGCTCGAGCACATCCTGCGTGGCGGCGGGCATGGCACGCACGGCAAAACGGAAGACTTCCCGCCCCTTCATCCTCAAGTAGTGCATTCCCTCGGCCACGGTGCGGTGAGAGGCAGGATGCTTGCTCCCCCCAGCCGGGAGGCATAGCAGGTCACCCCCGGAGCCGTCAG
>JAXHUO010000067.1:0-4473 GCA_034189605.1 Chloroflexota bacterium | reverse complement strand
CGGAAGACTTCCCGCCCCTTCATCCTCAAGTAGTGCATTCCCTCGGCCACGGTGCGGTGAGAGGCAGGATGCTTGCTCCCCCCAGCCGGGAGGCATAGCAGGTCACCCCCGGAGCCGTCAGCGCCGAGGGCAGTGGAGAGGACGCCGCCATCGGCCCCGCTGGCCTGGAGCACGACCGCGCCAGCCCCGTCGCCGAAGAGGACACAGGTGGCCCGGTCGCTCCAGTCGGTGATGCGGGAGAGAGTCTCAGCACCGATGACCAGTGCATTCTCGTATACGCCGGCCGAGATGAGATTGGCAGCCACACTAAGACCGTAGACAAAGCCAGTGCAGCCAGCCGAGAGATCGAAAGCGGCGGCGTGGGTGGCCCCCAGGGCATCCTGTACCAGGCAGGCTGTGGCAGGAAAGGCATGGTCAGGTGTGACCGTAGCGACGATGATCAAATCCAGTCGCGACGGCTTGAGGCCAGCCACTTCCAGTGACCGCTGGGCGGCGTGGAGCGACATACTGAACGTCGTCTCACCATCGGCGACGATGCGCCGCTCGGAGATGCCCGTGCGGGTGCGGATCCACCCGTCGGAGGTGTCCACCATGCGCGCCAGGTCGTCGTTGGTCAGCACGTGCTGTGGCACAGACTTGCCCCAGCCGACGATGTGAGCGTGGGTCTTCATCCTGCTTCCTCCCAGCGGCGGAAGACAAGGCAGCCATTGTGCCCACCAAAGCCAAAGGAATTGGAGAGAGCCACACGCGGCCAGGTCTGGCGGGCCTGGTTGGGCACATAGTCCAGGTCACATTCCGGGTCGGCGGTCTCATAGTTGATGGTGGGATGCACCCATCCAGTCTCCAGGCTCTTGAGGCAGGCGATGGCCTCGACCGCGCCAGCCGCGCCCATCAGGTGGCCCATCATAGACTTGGTGGAACTGACCACCAGGTGATCGGCGTGGGGGCCGAAAACGGTGCGGATAGCCCGCGTCTCCATACGGTCGTTGAGTAGTGTCCCGGTGCCGTGGGCGTTGACGTAATCAACCTCCTCAGGCGACAGGCCGGCGTCTTGCAGCGCCATTTCCATCGCCAGCGCCGCACCACTCCCCTCCTCCTCAGGCGCGGTGATGTGGAAGGCATCGGCCGTAGCACCGTAGCCCAACAGTTCGGCGTAGATGCGCGCTCCACGCCGCCGGGCATGCTCCAGGCTCTCCAGCGCGATGACAGCCGCCCCCTCGCCCATGACAAAACCGTCCCGCTCAGCATCAAAGGGACGGGATGCGCGCCCAGGCTCTTCGTTGCGGGTAGAAACCGCGCCCATGTTCCTAAAGCCAGCGAGAGCGAGGCGGGTGATGACCGCCTCACTTCCACCGCAGATCATCACCTCTGTCTGCCCCCGGCGGACACCATCCGCTGCCTCTCCAATGGCGTGAGAGCCCGTGGCACAAGCAGAGGCCACCGAGAGATTGGGGCCTCGCAGACCATAGGCGATGGCGACAGTTCCAGAAGCGGCGTTGGGCATCATCATCGGAACCATAAATGGACTCACGCGGCGCGGGCCAGAGTTTTGCAGAGCGTCGTAATTCTTTAGCATAGTGATAAGGCCGCCAATGGCAGTTCCGATGAACACACCGGTGATCTGCTTCAGTCCGTCGTCAAACTCCAGACCTGCGTCAGCGATTGCCTGGCGGGCCGCCTCCAATGCAAAAAGGGTAAAGCGGTCATTGCGCCGCGCCTCACGGCGACCAAAGAGCGCTACCGAGTCAAAGTCCTTGACCTCGGCGGCTATCTGCACATCCATATCGGAAATGTCAAAACAGGTGATGGGGCCTACACCGCTGCGCCCAGCGAGCAGTGCACTCCACATCGTTGGCACGTCGTTCCCCAAAGGGGTAACCGCGCCGATACCGGTGATGACAACACGCTGTTTCACGAGCCCACCTCCAGATTTAATAGTTGGTTCCAGATAGAATAACACCATCGGAAAGCAAACGTCACACTAAAAAAGCCCCCGACTGTATGGCCGGGGGCTATCTATAGGCTAACAACACAGCGCCGCCCTGGATACAGATACTGAGCATCAAGTATCCAGTATCAAGTGTTCAGTGAATTTGTGTTGTCTGCAAAAGTTATGGGGTCACGACTAAAAATCGCGCCGAGGTCAGGACTCGATTAGCGCTTTGAGGTTGACCAGGCTACGCCGGATGGCGCGGCGAGTGGAAACACGTCGGCCCAACAGATCGGCAAAACGAGCGAACAACCCGCGTGGCTGATAGTCCCAGATCAGGGTAAAGCGAGTTCCGCCACTCGCTATATTAAACCGCCAACTCTCACTGCCAGCACCAAAAGGGCTGCTGGGTGCAGCGTCAATTACCCGCACCTTCGAATTGCTGGGAAACTGAAACTCGATATATTCAGCGTCCCAACTGAAAAGAAACTTGCCCGAGTGCCCGGCGTCAATGCGGGTCAACGTACCTCGACGAACCGGTGCAGGCGTGAGCAGTTCCATGCCCACCACCCGTTCATCCCAATCAGACCGACAGGTAAAATCGTGACAAAAGCGAAAGACGTCAACGGGGGCTGCCTCGATCTCGATATGTTCTTCAATACGGGCCATGTGTCTCTCAATCCTCACACATCCAGATTGTGCGGTGTCGCGGGCAACCACGAGGGTTGCCCCACCGTGGCCTCTTCCACCTCCATCGGGTGTCCATCCGTCGTGGGCAACCAAGGGCAACCACGAGGGTTGCCCCTACGTCTCATACATCCAGATTGCGCACTTCTTTGGCGTGGGTCTGGATGAATCTCTTGCGGGGCGGTACACTCTTGCCCATCAACATATCGAAGGTGTGATCCGCGACAGCCGCATCCTCAATAGTAACCTGCAGGAGGGTACGATTCTCCGGGTTCATCGTCGTCTCCCAGAGTTGATCCGGGTTCATCTCACCCAATCCCTTGTAGCGTTGGAGAGTGACCTTCTGTCCCTTGAATTCTTCGAGCATCACGTCCTTTTCTGTCTCGGTGTAGACGTAGCGCACTTTCTTGCCCACAGCGACGCGGTAAAGAGGTGGCTGAGCGATGAACAGATGCCCGTCCTCAATAAGTGGCTGCATATAACGGAAGAAGAAGGTGAGAAGTAACGTGCGGATGTGAGCCCCATCTACATCAGCGTCCATAAGGAGAATCACGCGGCTATAACGCAGATTGTCCAGGCCAAACTGGTTACCGATGCCAGTGCCCAGGGCAGATATGAGCGCCTGCACTTCTTTGTTGTGCAGGATCTTGTCCAACCGCGCCCGCTCGGTGTTGAGGATCTTGCCCCGCAGCGGGAGTATGGCCTGAAAGTGGCGGTCGCGGCCTTGTTTCGCACTGCCACCCGCGGAATCGCCCTCCACGATAAAAACCTCTGTCTTGGATGAATCTCGCTCTGAGCAATCGGCCAGTTTGCCGGGCAAGGTCAGGCTTTCCAGCGCACTCTTGCGGATCACCAGGTCACGCGCCCGGCGGGCAGCCACTCGCGCCCGAGACGACGTGAGACACTTTTGGACGATGCGCCGCGCCGCCCGCGAATTCCGCTCCAGGAACTCTGCCAGTGCCGCCGTCACCACCGACTCTACTATCGCTTTGACCTCGGCGTTCATCAATTTCACTTTGGTCTGGCTCTCGAACTGGGGATCGGGATGCTTGATGCTGACGATGGCGGTCAACCCTTCGCGCACGTCCTCGCCGGAGAAGTTGGGGTCTTTCTCCTTGAGCAAACCCGCCCTACGGGCATAATCGTTGATCGTGCGGGTGAGACCGGAGCGCAGCCCGGTCAGGTGCGTGCCGCCATCTACTGTGTGGATAGTATTGGCAAACGCATAGATCGACTCGGCGTAAACGTCAGTGTACCGCAGCGCCACCTCGACGCCCACACCGTCCACCTGCCGCTCGGCATACACCACGTCATGGAGCACCTCCCGATTGCGATCGAGGTACCGCACGAAGGACTCTATGCCACCTTCAAAATAGAATGTCATCTGGTGCGGGAAAGGCTCCGTCCGCTCGTCCACCAGTTTGATGGTGACCCCCCGGGTGACAAAGGCCATCTCCCGCATGCGCTGCGCCAGCGTCCCAAAACGGAAATCCACACCCTTAAAGATGGTGGGGTCAAAGCGGAACGTGACCTGCGTGCCCTGCCCCTGGGCCTTGCCGGTTTCCTCGACCGGTGCGACCGGCACACCCCGCTCATACCGCTGGTAGTGACGCCGCCCATCGCGCGGGTCGTCCACCACAACCTCCAGCCACTCGGACAGAGCGTTGGTCGCCGAGACGCCCACTCCATGCAGCCCACCGGAGACTTTGTAACCACCGCCGCTGAACTTTGCCCCGGCGTGGAGGGTGGTCATCACCAATTGCAAAGTTGAGATTTTTTTCTCAGGGTGCGAGGCGGTGGGGATGCCCCGCCCATTGTCCGTCACCGTAACGCTGGAGTCGGGGTGAATGGTGATC
>JAXHUO010000066.1:0-24590 GCA_034189605.1 Chloroflexota bacterium | reverse complement strand
AAGGAGAGTGATGAATGAAACTCCGGCATCCTTTTGAGTGGTTGTCCAACTCAGGCCAGCGATGTGCGTTCGTCCTGTTTCTGTGCCTCGCGATCTTGGTGATGATTAGCCTTCAGATACTTGGCCAGCCCCTCGTTACCGAGACTGCGCCGGCAGGTATTGTGTCGTTTGAGTTGGCAGGGGAACTCTCCCTGGCACAGCGTATGGTCGAGTCGTGGGGTGACACAGGTCGCGTCTATGCTGGTCTCAATCTGGGCGCTGACTATCTCTTCCTCGTTGCATACGCGGTTGCCATTGGGCTGGGTTGTATATTGGTCGCCGGTAGCCTTGGGCAGCGGATCAGGTTTCTGTCAGTAGTGGGGGTTCTCCTGGCGTGGGCCCAGTTCGGTGCAGGGTTGCTGGATGCGTTGGAGAACTATGCGCTCATACGAGTACTGCTTGGGTCGCAGCGAGAGGTATGGCCGGTGATGGCGCGGTGGTGTGCAGTGCCCAAGTTCTTGATCGTGGCGCTTGGCCTTGTGTATGTTGGTGTTGGAACCCTCATTGCCGTAGCGGTAAAACTCGCAGGTTCAAAGATGCCTCCGCCTGACCCGCGTTCCTACCCCGACGGCGGCGCAGGATCTAATCTGCAATTGAGGGCAACCGCTCAGCCACCTATAAATGAGACACGGATCAACACGGATGTACACAGATAAAGATAAAAAATCCGCGAGAATCCGTTTCATCAGTGTGTATCCGTGTTCTATTTGTGCCTGTTTTGGGAAGAGCCTGTGCATAGTTACAATCAGGAGGGATAACTGTGGAACTCAAATCAAAACTAGTAGAACTCATTGAGAGCGCCTTCAAAGAGGAGCAAACCCTATTCGACAATCTGTCAGAGGACGAGCGGTCGGTCGCGGGTGAGCCTGACCGGTGGTCGCCCAAGGATGTGATTGCACATCTATCTGGCTGGAAAACGCGGCTGGCTGAGAACCTGGCCGCGGCGGCTAGTGGCGGAACGGTTGTGAGGTACGCTGACTTTGAGGCGGTGAACGCGAAGGAGTTCGAGGAGAGGCGGGATTGGTCCTGGTCAAAGGTTATGGAGGAGGCAGCGGAGGCGTGCCAGCAGTTAGTTGAGCAGGTTGAGGCGAGGAGCGAGGATGAACTGAGGGGCACAGAGACACTGCCGTGGCAAGAGGATCGGCCCTTGTGGCGATTGATCGTGGGGAATGGCTACATTCATCCAGTCGCGATTCATCTGAGCCCAATCTACATAGAGCGGGGGGAGAAAAAGTACGCGACGGAACTGCAGGAGGAAGCGGCCAATCTGCTTGGGGAACTGGATGAGAGCGCGAGTTGGCAGGGGACGCTGCGATACAACCTGGCCTGTCACTATGCCCTGCTCGGGGAGACGGAGAGAGCGATAAAAGAACTGGAGGAGGCGCTTGAGATGAACCCGGGTCTCATCGAGTGGTCGAAGGAAGACTCCGACCTTGCATCCATTCGTGAGGAACCTGGCTACCTGGCACTTTGCGCAGAGTAGATACCCCAGCCGCTGACCCAGCCCCCGTCTCGTGAGCGTTCCATGGGCAAGTTGCCTTGCAGACCCGCCCTCGGGACGGGGGCTAAGAGCATTGGAGTAGAACACTTGGCAATGTCACATAGGTGACATTGTCAAGGTAGAATCTTGCAGATAGTCTCAAATTATGTGCTCGAATCTCATGCTACTGCCAGCCCGCCTGGACATGAACTGTCCAGGCTACAAATCTGCGCCGGATGAATCCGGCTTGGAAGCGAGCGCGGCCTAGCCCTGTTTACAGGGCGTTGTTTCGTAGCCCGGCGACTTTCGCCGGGCGGCGCGCCCAAGCAAATAATTCAGGACTGTGTCGAATCTTGGAGGTGCACCATCGCTGCGTTACGTCCCTACGATACAACAGCCTATCGTTATCCCCGTGAGCGGCTTATTCTTGCTCTTACCCTGCTTCTGGTGCTCCTGGTCATTGCGCTGACCGCCACGGCGACCGTCTGTCTGAGCGCCGTGTTCATCGTGGCGATGGTGGTGCTCTCTTATGCCATCAGCCGGTCTCATCACAGGACCTTGTTAGAGCAAGCCCTGCCGGTCACACCACAGGATGCTCCCGGCCTTGCTGTCCTCGTTGACGAGTGTGTCGCCCGGCTGCAAGCGGGGTCTGTGCGAGTCTTTGTCGCTCCCAGCGACACGCTGAACGCCTACACCTTTGGCCTCTCTTCCCCCAAGGTCGTGGTTCTCCACGCGCCGCTTTTGCGGGCCATGGACAGCGATGAACTGCGTTTCATCCTGGGCCACGAATTGGGCCACGTTCGATTGGGGCATACCTGGCTCAACTCTCTGGTGGGTGGAATGGCAGGCATCCCCAGCCCATTTTTGGCCTCAGCCTTGTTGACGATGGCTTTTTTATGGTGGAATCGGGCTTGCGAATACTCAGCCGACCGGGCCGGGTTGCTGGCTTGTGGCAAGCCCCGCAAGGCGGTCTCGGCACTGATCAAACTGGCGGCGGGACCGGAGGCCCGCACGCAGGCTGACCTGGAGCGGGCGTTGTCGTACATCGAGGCTGAGGACGACCATGCCTTGAGCAGCCTGGGCGAAACGCTGACTACTCACCCAATGACGGTCCGGCGTATCGAGGAACTGCGCCGCTACGCGGCCTCATCCGAGTACCGGCGGCTGCAATCGCTGCTGAACCGGAACGTGGCGCCGCGGTAGATACCAGGGTAATCAGGGCTGGATGACCACCGGTGTTCCGACCTCGGCCCACTCGTAGAGCGTGAGCGCCTCCTGTGTGCCCAGGATGATACAGCCGTAAGAGACAGGCGTGCCCAGGTATCCCTCCCACAATCGCTGGCCATTGCCCAGGATGGGCAGCGCGTGAATGCCGTTCTCCAACGCGCCCGCCCAGTAGATGCCCAACCAGTATGGCATCTGCAGGTTCCAGGTGGAGGCGTAAGCATTGGGATACTTGTCGAGCACGTGGAAGGTGCCAGTGCGCGTGCCGCCCCCCATGCCGGTCGAGGCCACGAAGGAGTAGACCAACGTCTCCCCCTGGTAGGCATAGAGGTGCTGCTCCGAAAGGTCAATCACGATTCGTTTTCCGCCGCTGGCGGCAGCCGGGGCAGACGCAGAAGCAGATGCCAGGCTGGTGGCCTGCGGGATGACGAGCGTCTGTCCGGGTACGATCAGCGCTGGATTGGCGATGCTGTTGACCTGGGCCAGCGTCCATATCCCGACCCCATAACGGTGTGCGATGACCGAGAGTGTCTCGCCCGGTTGCACCGTGTGTGTCGTGGAGGCATGTTCCGGCTGATAGGCCACTGTGGGCACCGTGGGGCTACCGGGGATAACCAACGTCTGGCCAGCGACGACGTGACCGGGGTTGTAGATGCGGTTGAGTTCAGTCAGTGCCGCCACTGTGGTGCCGTATCGCAGGGCGATGCGGTACAAGTTCTCGCCCGCCTGGACGACGTGTGTAGCGCCGGCTGCGGCCGGGGCGGCCGGCACGTTGGAGGTGGGAATGACCAGCCGCTGCCCAGCGTAGATGCGGGTGGGGTCGGCGATGCCATTGGCCGCGCTGATGGCGTCCACTGACACTCCATAGTGCCCGGCGATGCTGAATAGCGTCTCGCCCCATCCGACGACGTGGATCACGCCACTCTGGCAAAGTTCGGCTGCGTGCGCCGGTGCCGCTGCCAGCAGCACCCCCGTCAACAGGATACCCAATAGCGTTAGACTGACCCACTTGCGCATCATCCTTCCTCCCTCTACCATCACTCTTAACCTTAGCAGAGAACGCCCGCTATGTCAAATACTCGCGGCGTAAGCGTTCAGGCCTCCGAGGTTTTAGCCGCAATTTGGCCTAGAGTGGGTTGTCTGCCGTTCAAAGTCGTCGAGAGAGCACCATTTTGTAAACCTCGGAGGTCTTGGCGAGTGTTTTCTTCACCCCCCTGAACGCTTGCCTCGCGGCTACGGGTGCATTTCAGCCCTGGGGCAAGTTGACCCTCCCGCAGGCTACGATTGACAGCATCTGCGGGCTTGAATGTCCAACCGAGATACACTTTTGTACCCGAGAAACGTCCCAGCCCGCGGGAGGGTGAGGCGTTTTGACAAACATCCTCAACGGTGTTATCATACCGCAGCCTCTCGTGACGGAGTTATTTAATGCGTGATACGAGCAAGTGGCGTCCCATTCATTGGGTGCTGGCCAGCATCATACTCTTGACGTTGCCGTGTTATTGCATCGGCATCTCAATGCTGGTGTTAAAGTCAGAAATCAGGGGGCCGACGCCCACGTCAACAGTTACACCTACGGAATCATCTACGGCCACGCCCGCTTCGGGGACGGCGGGGCCGACGGAGACTCTGCCGCCAACTCCCACTCAGTGGTTCCCGTCCACGCACACGCCTCAGACGACCTTGGTCTTGTCTCCTACACCCACGCTGATGCCTACAGCCACCCCGACGCTCGCGCCCACGCTGACGCCCACGTTCACTCCGACGCCTACCGGCACTGTCACGCCTACGGAGAAACCAACCGAGACACCCACCCCGACAGAGACCCCGACCGAGACACCTGTCCCAACGGATACGCCGACCGAAACACTCGTCCCGACAGAAACACCGACCCAGACCCCCACGGTCACTGCGACGCCTACGGTCACGCCTACGGTGAGCATCACTCTAACCCTGGGACCGTGAGCGGTGATCTGTTATAACCACAAAGGAGTCTTGTGTGCAAGTCATTCCCTTGTTAAAACAACTTTCGGAAGCCGACGGCCTTTCCGGGCACGAGGATCCAGTACGCGAATTGCTGCGCCAGATCTGGCAACCCTTTGTAGACGAGATGCGTGAGGGTAAACTGGGCAGCCTGATTGCCCTCAAGCAGGGCACAGGGCCTGAGCCGCGCCCCAAATTGATGCTGGCTGCCCACATGGACGAAATTGGGATGATGGTGACTGGTCTCGAGAAAGGCTTTTTGCGTTTCACCCAGGTTGGGGGAACGGACCGGCGGGTTCTACTGGGACTCGAAGTGATCGTCCACGGGCGGTGTGATCCTTTGGCTGAACACGCATGTTCAAACCTGCCCGGCATCGTTGCCACTCGCCCGCCCCATGTTCTGCCTGAGGAAGAACGCAGAAAGAATGTGCCGTGGGATAAACTATTTGTGGACGTGGGGCTACCAGCAGAAAAAGTCGAACGGCTGGTTATGGTCGGTGACCTGATCTCTATCCGGCGTGAGATGGTGGAACTGAAGAACGGTCGCGTGGCGGGCAAGGCGATGGACAATCGAGTCTGTGTGGCTGCCGTGACGCTTGCACTGGAGCAACTGAGCAGTATGCGTCACGCCTGGGACATCTTTGCCGTGGCGACGGTGCAGGAGGAGACGGGGCCGAAGGGGGCCACCACCTCTGCCTATGGCCTCGCGCCAGACCTGGCGGTAGCGTTGGATGCGACTTTCGGCAAACATCCGGGCGTCTCGGAGGTGGACAGTTTCTCCCTGGGCGATGGCCCGACCATCGGAGTAGGCCCTAACTTTCACCCCGGGCTCGTAACGCGCCTGAAGGAGGTGGCCGAGGCTCACGAGATTCCGTATCAGATCGAGCCCCTCCCGGGCGACAGCGGCACCGATGCCTGGGCCATTCAGGTCACCCGCGCAGGAGTGCCCACGGCTCTCGTCTCTGTCCCAGTTCGTTACATGCACCAGCCGGTGGAGACTCTGGCCGTGCAGGACGTCGAACGGGCCGGGCGGCTTCTCGCGGCGTTCGCCGCCGGGCTGGAGGTGGATTTCCTGGAGAAACTGGCCTGGGACAACACAGTGGCAGAATAGGGGTTTGCGATTACGGCCTACTGCGCCTGGAATTTGGACTGGACGGCACTTTTCAAGATGACCTTTTCATCGCCTCTCCGCTACTGACGTCGCCGGAGGTGGAATGGGAATACGAACAGATGCTGGTCGGACGCGTGCTCGCGGAGAAGCGGACGCAGTATGAGGATGAGACCGCCACGGAATAGCCGTGGGGATTGGACCAGGGAGATCTATGATACTGAAGGAACTTTCGGAAGTGTTTGGCGTTTCAGGGAACGAAGGTCCCGTGCGTGCCGTCGTGCTGGACGCGGTGCGGGAGCACGTGGACGAGGTCAAGGTGGATACCCTGGGCAATGTCCTGGCTTTCAAGCGCGGGACGGGACGACGGCGTATGCGCGTGATGCTGGCTGCCCATATGGACGAGATCGGTCTGATGGTCGTGGGACACGACCAGAATGGCTTTCTGCAGATAAGAGCCGTTGGTGGTATTGACCCCCGGCTGCTGCCTGGCTCTCTCCTTCAGGTTGGCCCTGAGCGTATCCCTGGCATCATTGGCGCCAAGCCGGTGCACCTGCTTGGGGAAGGAGAAGGCAATAAGGTTGCCAAACTCAAAGACCTGGTCGTGGACATTGGCGCTGAGAGTAAGGACGAAGCCAGGAAATTGGCCCCGCTGGGTACCTATGCTACCTTCGCCACGCGTTTCCGCGAACTGGGTCCCACCGTCAGTGGCAAGGCGTTCGACGACCGGGCCGGGTGCGCGGTGTTGGTGGAACTTTTGCGCGGCGAGCGCTTTCGCTGCGACCTTCACGCGGCCTTTACCGTGCAAGAGGAGGTCGGGCTGCGCGGGGCGTGGGTGGCGGCCTACGCCGCCCGCCCTGATTGTGCCTTTGTGCTGGAGGGCACCGTCGCCGATGACCTGCCCAGAGACAAGGACACCAGCCCCACGACGGAACTGGGCCATGGGCCGGCGATCACGGTGATGGATCGTTCCTTCATCGCTGACCGGCGGCTGGTGCGACTGTTGACCAGCACGGCTGGGGAACTGGGCCTCACGTACCAGATCAAGCAGCCGGGCATCGGCGGCACCGACGCAGGAACTATACACCTGACCCGCGAAGGAGTGCCCTCGGTGACGGTGGCGGTGCCCTGTCGCTACATCCATAGCCCGGTGGCGCTCTTGAGCCTGGACGATTTCAACAACACGGTGCGGCTGATGCGCGCATCCCTTGCGCGCCTCACGCGGCGCACTATGAGGAGGGGGAGAGACTGATGAGAGGACTGATACACAGATTGGTGGAAACCTATGGCCCTTCAGGGGTTGAGGAGCAGATTCGGGCCGTCATCCGGGCCGAGGTTGAGCCCCTGGCCGATGAACTCTGGGTGGACCCGTTGGGGAGCCTGGTCGTCCACAAGCAGGGCAGTGGTGAGGGGAAGCGTTTCGTTCTGGCCGCGCACATGGACGAGATCGGTCTGATGGCGACTTATGTGGATGAAAAGGGGTTTGCCCGCTTTACAAGTATCGGCTGGGTGAACCCGCTCACCTGTGTGGGCGCACGGGTGGCCTTTGCCGATGGGATGATGGGTATCATCGGCGTCGAGGAGAAGCGGGAGGATGCCGGTAAGGTTCCTAAATTCCGGCACCTGTACATTGACGTGGGAGCCACGAGTCGCGACGATTGCCCTGTCCACGTGGGCGACGCGGCAGTGTTCGTGCGGCCTTTTGTCGCTCAGGGTACGCGCTTCGTCGCCAAGGCTTTGGACGACCGTATCGGCTGCGCGATATTGATTGAGACGCTGCGCCGGCTGGAGCACACGCCGCACGACGTCTACTTTGTCTTCAGTGTGCAGGAGGAGACGACGCTCTCAGGAGCGCGTACTTCCGCCTATGGCATTGAGCCGGACATTGCTATCGCTGTGGACGTGACAGGGACTGGTGACACGCCGGAGTGTACGCCGATGGCGGTGAAATTGGGCCAGGGACCGGCGGTAAAGGTGCAGGACCGGGGGATGATCGCCCATCCGATGGTGAGGGACCTGCTGGTGCAGCGGGCGCAGGAAGCGAACATTCCCTATCAACTGGAGGTGTTGGAGTATGGCACGACCGATGCGTCGGCGATGCAACTGGTGCGCGCCGGCGTGCCTGCGGGATGTCTCTCCATCCCCTGCCGCTACATCCACACCCCCTCAGAGATGATAGACGAGGGAGACGTGGAGAACGGCGTGCGGTTGTTGCTGGAGGCGCTGCAAAAGTAGGACGAGTTGTCAGTTTGTCTTACATTGGGAGGGACGATGGATCAGGGAGCAGCACGGTACCGGGGTTATGTTGTTGTCTTTTCGGTGTTCAGCCTCATCGTCGGTGGCGTGATTGGTTACTTTATCCCGCGCTCTCAGACCAGCGTGCCTATCATCGTCTCCACCCCTCACCCGACTGTGACCCCGCTCCCCACTCCTACCCCGGCCCCTATCCGGGTCCACGTCAGCGGCGCGGTGCGCCAGCCGGCTGTATACGAACTATCCTCAGGCAGCATCGTCCAGGACGCGGTGGACGCTGCCGGTGGCCCGGCCGCCGATGCCGACCTGGACCACATCAACCTGGCGCTGGAACTAGAGGACCAACAACAGGTTTACGTGCCGTGCCAGGGGGAGACGAATCCGCCACCGTCGGTTTCAGGTGGTGCATCAGGCGGCGGGGGATCGGTGGTACCGTTGGTCAACATCAACACGGCCACGACGGCGGAACTGGAGACGCTGCCGCGCATCGGGCCGGTGACGGCTCAACACATCGTGGACTATCGTGAGGCCAACGGCTCGTTCCAGTCCATTGAGGAAATCCAGGACGTGCCAGGCATCGGCCCGGCGACTTTCGAAGGGCTTGAGGATTTGATTACGGTGAGGCCGTAGGTCAGATTGGTTGATCAGGGCTTAAGGGATGATAAGGTGTGTGGGAATGATGCCCACGTCAACCGCTCCCTCTGTCTCGCGCCAGTCTACCATGAGGTCATTCGTCGGCTTGTCCGGCTCGTGCAACATTACCGGCTGAGGGTAGTCATCAATCATCAGGAAATACAGATTCGACGGCACGTCAACTATGTAGAACATGCCGTTTCCGTCGCTGATCCCCTTGGGCGCGACTTCCTGGTTGAGTGCGGCGAGTACCATCGAATTATCGGCAGAGAAAAGTGCCTTGGCCAAAAACACTGGTCGCCCGACGACCGGCTTGTTTCCGCTCTGGCCGACTATGTACCCACAAACCGTGTTTCCTACGGGCTCAATCAACGTCAGACATGATGGCCAAGGTGTAGCCGTTGGCACGACAGGTGATTCAACAGGTGACTCAAACGCTGGCACATCTAGCGGAGATTCACTCTGTCTGCTGTCTTCCGTGCCGCATCCGCTGCACAGTGCGATTATTGCCAAACACACAAGCCATCCAAAGATCTTACTCTTCAATTCTGCACCTCCCTGAGTTATCCAGATTTCTGGAGACAACGTATAAAAGGGACCACATAACGTGGTCCCTTTTATATGTTATGACGATGGTACGCTGAATCCGATGCGGATGGGTCTATTCGCCCGCAAGCGCGTTATACGCCATCGCGTTGTCGCCCGCACCGGCCGCGCCGTCCTGGTTTACAATGGCTACAAACTCTTGCCCTCCGCAAGTGAGTGTAACACTGCCGATCCAACTGTCACCCAGGGCAGTGTTGTTCGCCTGCGTGAACAGGTAGGTATCGTACTGATCCAGTGACGGGGAGTCCTGATGCGTCCCGCCTGGGGAAAAGGTGGCCGTGCAAGTGGTGGCGGTAGCGCTTATGTTCTGGACCTGAACGGATGTGTTGAATCCGTAGAACGCCTTCATCACGTTCGGCCCCACATAACTGGTGGCCCCACCGGCGAACGCGTTGTAACTGGCTGCCTTCCCGGTGGAGGTGTTCTGCTGGTTTACCACAGCGACAATGTCCTCGGCGGTCGAGGTGATGTATGCAGAACCAATCCAATTGCTCGGCAGATCACCCTCGTTCTCCTGAGTGAACAGATACCCTTCGCCAGCAGCCACCGTCTGAGTGTCTGATGCGCCGTTCGAGTAGTGGATCGTAACGGACGTCGAGCCACCACCCACGTTCTGCACCTGCACC
This sequence comes from Chloroflexota bacterium, assembly GCA_034189605.1. Classification (GTDB taxonomy): domain Bacteria; phylum Chloroflexota; class Anaerolineae; order B4-G1; family B4-G1; genus JAUWNP01. The sequence continues at coordinate 14,638 of JAXHUO010000066.1, read as the reverse complement.
GAGGTGTTGAAGCCGTAGAAACCGCGCATCAAGACCGGTGCATACAAAGTTGTGCCAGCGGCTGACGTGGAAAAGCCTTCGTAGGTTTGCTGCTGCAAAGCGCCTTCGTTGTTCTGGTTCACCACTGCGACGACCTCGCCACCGGTGGCCGTGACGATCGCAGAGCCAATGTAGCCATTTGGCATTGACGCAGTGTCGGCGTTGTCGAAACGCACCACCTGCCCCGGCTTCACCCCGGTTGCGGAATCAGAGTAACCGCCGTCGTAGTTGATTGTGACGTTCACGTTGCTTGAACCGGCATTCTGGACAGAGATTTCCGTCGTGTAGCCGTAAAAGGCTTTCATCACTGTTGGGATGTTGAAAGTGGTCGCGGCCTGCTCGCTCGAGAAACCACTGTACGTGCCCTGGTATAACTCGTCATCAGCGTTCTTGGCTTCCTGGATACCTATAGCCGCGACCGGCTGGTCAGAAGAGACCACCACGGATCCATTGAACGGCTCTGGCAGGTCATCGTTGAGCGACTGGACGTACAGTGTAGATGAGTCACCTGGAATGACGTCGTCTACAGTCGCAGCAGTAACCTCGTCCCCGTTGGCATCGTAAAACACGATGTGCACATTGGCGTCAGTACTGCTCAGATTCTGAACCTGAAAACTTGTGTTTTTTGTGAACTGGGCGCTCGCAACCGTGGTCATCATACCGGTAAGTACGAGCACGATCAAGACTGCACTAACTGTTTTCTTCATTTTTCTCTCCTAATTTATGTGTATGTGATTGAGATATGGTAACTACTCTTATAGGCTGACTGATGACGGTGTAACTGGATCTATTTCATCCTTCCTCCCACTATGCGTCTACCATGTGTCAAAGTATAGCAATTGTTCTCAGTGATTAACTTGATGATAGTATAACTGAATTTGGTGCTGCTGGCAATAATACCTATGGGGTATTATGCTCCATTTGGATCAACCAGGCCCCTCCACGGATGACCAGGAACGTCAATAATGCAATGAGTGCCTCTCCGAGTAATAACCATAATCGAAGCATGATGGCCGCGGCCACGGCCACGGGGTTGTGAACGTACAATTGCAACAGGAGCATTAACGAGATTTCTCGGATGCCCAGTCCCCCAGGGATTGGTGCGGCCAGTATCGCCAGCACGCCCGAAGCCGCCACCAGCCCAACACATACCGGGAACAAAGTCCAGGTCTGCGGACCCAAGGCGCAAATGAGAAAATACAAAATGCCCCCCCCCAGAATCCAACTTAGTACATATAGCCCGATCCACGCCGATACGTCGCGCCGCGTCGGGTTGGGTTCGCCGGTCATTTTGGGCGCAATTCGCTTCATCACAGATACGACGTCGTGTGGACGCAAGGCAAACCATCCGATCGGGATCAAAAGCAGCAACACCCACATTCCACCGGGAAATTCGGCTCGCAGTCGTGGGGAAAGTACCAGCATCAACGCCGTCAGCAATATCCCGGACGACAACTGCACGACAATTTCCCACAGTGTTCCCCACAATGGAACTGCCAACGTTGTTTGTGTTTGGTGGTATAGGTACGTCCGCCCGGCGAGTTGCCAGATGACCCCAGGTACCCGTCGGATCACTGTTGAGAGGCTATAGATCTCCAGGTCTTTCCAAAGTCCGATACGACTCCCAAAGGCACGGCTGATGAGATACCACGTTAGAACGTTCAATCCAAAAGCAACGACCAGCGTCGCCCCCGCGCCGATGAGCGGCAACGGGCTCAACTGCCAGGAGAATGCCTGAAACTCGGGCCAGTTGCGATAGACAGTATTCCCAATGACAACCAGTGCCAGCCCCACCCCGGTCAGTATCAAGGAATAGTTCACCCAACGCCGGCTGAGCAACGCTTCGATGGATTTGAGCGCCTGATGCATCATAACTACTCCGCCTTACGGCAAAACCAGGTCATAATCGTACCGCGATTCAGCAGATCAATCACTCGGCTCAATGGAATCATTAACGCCCGCATCGGCAGGGAAAGAATGAATTGCGTCAAAGTCGAACGGAGATGCTCATTTGCAATTTGGTCGTTCATCGCAAATCGGGCACTATAGGCAAAGGCGTTGTACGTGCCGTAGATGCAACGGCACTTTACTATGTCAAACCCGGCCACCTTGACCATTTTCTCAAGCACCGCTGGCGGGAATACGAACAGATGGCGAGGCATATCGTAGCCAGCCCAGTACCTTTTGAATAACTTTAGATCATAACTCTCTACGCTGGGAATCGCAAACACCAACAACCCGCCTGGTCGTAATGTCTCTCTAATTCGTTTCAGTGCTCGCTGTGGGTCCGAAAGATGCTCCAGCACATTCCACATAGTCACCAGATCCAAAGATATAGGTTCCAACTGAGCGGTTTCCAGTGTGGCATTCTGCACCTGTAAGCCCAATTCTTCCCTGGCGTAGGTCGCAGCCCGGACACAGGGTTCAATTCCTGTGACTTTCCAGCCGTGCTCTCGCATACCATCCAGAAAGGCTCCAGTTGCACACCCCACATCCAGCATCCGGCCAGTGTGTGTATAACGCATAATCGCCCGATACCGTTTTTCGACTCCGTAGCGATAATCAATTCGGCGCAACCATCCGAGGTGTTGTTTTTTTGTTCCCACGTGTGCTTCATAATCCTCAGGATAGTAGGCTTTAATTTCTCCGGGTGTCGGCTGCGGGTTCAGATATATCAGTCCACAATGGTTGCACTGGACAAGCGTGAACTCGCCCGGTAAGTCGTGCAACAAATCCCGCCCGGTCAACACGGGTGAAGTGTCATCAGCCCCACAGTAGTTGCAGACCACATGCTGCATTATATATGTCCCTGTCTCCGGGTACGCAACTGTTCAGAGATGATTGCTAATTCCCCAAGTGGTGATTGCAAAAAGTGCGCCAAATGCTGTGGAACACGACGCAGCAGGTTGATACGATCCTTGCGCTGACGAACACGTTGGAACTCATGCCAATATCTGCGCAAATCTTTTGCACTCATTGTCTCCGACAGGTAAATCCCGTTCTTCGGGTCGTCTGGGTTGTCAATGTACAGCCGCTCCCAGGGAACGTTATCTGGGTCAATCAGACCGCGCTGCAGTGCATATTCCCACACCGGTGTGCCAGGTAATGGGGTCAGCAAGTACGCCTCGGCCCGATACAGCGGTGCCGTGCGGACGAAATCAAGGGTCTGTTCAATTTCTTCGTGCGTCTCCTTTGGTGATCCGATCACAAAGAACCCAGTTACGTTGATCTCATGCTGGTGGAAAACTCTCATGGCCTGCCGGTTGTGCTCTACGGTGACATGTGGTTTCAAATACCGCAACGTGTCCGGGGCCATTGATTCGAAACCGATCATAACCTCGATGACGTTCATCTCCTTTAGTACACGTGCCAGTTCGTCATTCGCCAGATTGGCACGGCACGTGCAAGAAAACTTTGTCCCCTTCAGTGCGGGTTCATGCTGCAGCAATGCGGTGATCTTTTTGATGCGCTCAAAGTCAGCGACGAACAAATCATCCCAAAAATAGATGTGTGGTGTACGATATCGTTCCACGACCTCTTTTATCTCCGTCACCACGTACTCTGCGGAGTGGAACCGAACCCTCTTCCAAAAGGCACTGGAGGCACAGAACACACAACGATAGGGACAGCCACGTGACGTGATAATTCCCACGCTCTCACCGTGACGAACGTGCATCAAATCTCGCGCGGGGAATGCAAAGTCATCTAACGATTTGTGCAAGGGACGCGGCTCACCCATAACGATAGGGATGTTCATTCGCATCTGAGGATGCTCACTCCTCGGCTTGGATTGGCCTGGGCCGTCAAGCAGAGCCGTTCCTGGAATGGCGGCGAACGCTGAACGATCCGGTCCTTTGTCGAGAAAAGTTCGACAAATATCCAGCATCGTATCCTCACCCTCTCCCATCACACCCAATTTCATGCTTGGCGTCATCGAACCCGGCAATGCGCTGACGTGATGTCCACCGATTACGACGAAAGCCCCAAGGCGGTGACAAATGTCTGCCGCTTCAACCGCCATACAGTAATATTGGGAGACCGTTGACAATCCCACTACCTCGGGGTGGTACTCTTTCACCGCTCGTTCAACCCAGGTGGGATCCCCCTTGATGATTTGGACCTTGACCTCTGGAATCTCTCGCCGTACATAAGCGGCGATATAGCCAAGCCCGGCAGTCAGTCGAGCGTCTCTTTGATCCGCTGGAGCAATTTCCACCAACAAAAGCCGCATGCCTATCTCCTGTTCTCCCGATGGTTACGGCGAGCCGCTCTATCTCTCGTCTTCCGCAGTTGGCCCCATCCGGCCTTTAAGCCTTGACATAATGGCCTGACCCAACCTGTTTTGCCTGTGGCAAGTTCGCGTGCTGTTACCCAAAGCACAAATGCCGCCAAGGGTGCGGCCGCCCACCATCGATGATTGTAGTGTTGTGCGTAAAATAGAACTATGCCCTGTGACCAGTAGCGCCATTTCTGTGGCGACCCCTCACCGGTGCTGGCTGATACAAGATGATGAATCACTGCCTGAGGCTCATACCACAGTGTCAGGCCCTTGGCTCGTACCTGATCGCAAAACGCATAATCTTCTTGATACATAAAGTATGACTCGTCCAGCAGTCCGGCTACCTCAAACGTTTCCCGGCGGATCAACAATGCGCAGGCAGTCGCGTATTCGACGATGCATGGAGTGTCGTATTGTCCCATGTCCAGTTTGCCATACCCGCGCATCGTTACACGCGGAGGAAAAGTTCTCCACTGTGCGCCTGCCGCCCATATACGTCGCTCCTCGCCTGGTGAATAAAAGCATATCTTGGGCGCAACTATGCCCCGGCGCGAGTCAGCAAGCATTGCAGAGAGCATTATGCTTACCGCTGGCGGTTCCAGTCGCGTGTCGTTGTTTAGCAACAACACATAATCCGCGTCATTCTCCAGGGCATGCACAATCCCTACGTTGTTTCCCGCCGCAAATCCCAGGTTCACAGCGTTGCGAATCAATGTCACCTGGGGAAACCGTCGTTCGATTTTTATGTCGCTGTCGTCAGTCGAAGCATTGTCCACTACGATTACGCTTGGAGTAGGGATGGGCAGGTTGAGCACCGAGGTGATCGTATCACAGACCATCTCTCCCCCATTCCAGTTCAATATCACTATGCTCACTGTGGGCCGGGCATTAGGTTGATTCATAGACACAGATGAACTCGGCGATCCGCTTCTCCCAGAAAAACTGTTCGCGATGATCTATTGCCCAACCTTTCAGGCTGGCACGCGCTGTGCTATCTTGCAACAGGGCCACCAAGCGTTTCCCCAGCGCATCGGCATCACCGGCTGGCACCAACATAGATTCGTTGTTGCCTAGTGCCTGCCGCCGGTCACCGATGTCGCCTGTGACAACAGGAGTTCCAACCGCCAGGCTCTCATACAACTTGAGCGGTGAACGCGCCTGGGCAATTTCATCATTCAGCACCGGGTCCACCGAAATATCTGCGGCAGCATAGTACGCTGGCACATCAGATGGTGGCACTCGTCCAACAAAACGTGTGTTCTGCTCAATACCCAGTTCGACCACGCGATTCTGCAGCGAGGTTAGGTCCACTCCTCCTCCCACCAGCATCAAGATAGCCTGTGGCATTTTTTCGACAACACGTACAAAACTCTCAAGTAACAGATCAACGGGGTGATTCGCCAGGTTCATGCTGCCGACATAAATTACCACGGACCGTCCCTTTAGCCGGTATTGGCGCTGAATCTCAGCAATGGTCTCTGCCCTTGGCATCCGAAAACGTTCGGAACTCACCGCATTGGGTACGAGCACAACTTGTTGGTTATCCAGCGTCAGCGACCGGATACGGGCTTGTAGAAAACTGGTGTTGACCGTCACCCCATGCACCCAAGCAGGCAAGCGATCTTCAAACCACGTCACTATTTTCCTCTGCCATCCTGCTCCGAACCGGTTCGACACTGCCTCGTAATCATCACAATCGAGGTAAACACGTCGCCCCATCGCCAGCAGCACGAGTGCCACGACGCCATTCATTGGTTGGGCCTTGCCGATGTGATACAAATCGCTGGGACTCGTGATTGCAGCCCAGGTCAACTTGAATGTGGCCAGTGCCGCTACCCATAGGAGACGTAGTGGACTGAAATATCGTTTCTGTGAGCCGGTTTTCTGCACGTGCATTTGCCCAACGTACCAGACAGCAACTCTATCACGGTTGAAGCGTCGCCGTGTGAGCGTGTCAAAATTGGGATGCAGTGCCAGTATCCGTACACGATACCCCCGCGCTGCCAGGCCCTGGGCTAGTGGCCAATACCTACCAACTCCAGATGGACACTCCAGGCTCTGAGTCAGGATAAACGTTATGTGTTCTGAGGCAGTGCTTTTACGTGGGGCAAGTGATACGCTCATCGAACATTCTCAATCACCCCACTGTTCCCCGAACGAATGATGATACGCCAGCGTCCATCCTGGGGAAGCATGGCCAAGTCGCTGACTATTGCTTGGCTGGGGGCTGTGGCATCCTGTATCCATCTTTCATACGTTGGTACGTTGTCCTGCCACTGCTCACTCTGTATTGTCAGATCATGCGTGTGGTTCAGGATACCCCCGTACATCCAATAGAATGTTGTCTTGGTACGAACCAAATAGGTCAGTTCCGCGCCCGGGGTTTCATGGGCCACCTGATAGGCAACGCGGTATTCATCCAGTGTGATCGGATACACAGTTGGGCGAGAAAACTGAAAGTTGACTCCAACGACAACTGCCAGAGCGAGCACAATCATCATGGCAAAGGATACCCAATCCTTCGGTTTTCTCATAGAGGTCAATTTTTTCCAGGCCCGATCAAGCCCCAAAGCAACGAGCACGGTGAACAGAAACACGTTAAAGTAGAAAGTTTTGTCTGGGATGTACAGCGTGAGTTTGTCCGCTATAGCGATCCCGTATAGGGCTGCCACTCCGGCGGCGTCAATGACGAGAAACAGGGTCAATCCAAAATCTTGTTTCCATGTTCGGATCAGTGTCCAAATGCCCCAGCCAACAAGAATCAAAAAGACGCCGCCCAGCGATTGCCAATCTGGGGTCAATTGTCGGGCGCGCGACGGAGCAAACCAGGTGATAAAGTCCCACTGATCTGCTATTGTTATGCCTGTCAAGACCAGCGTGACAATCAACATAATGCTAACCAGGGCCCAACGTTTTAATACCGACATCCTTTGGTCTAACAGCGTCGAGATGAAAAGCGGCGCGGCGACAAATGGCAACCAGGCAGGGTATGAATTGAGACACCCAAATATCAAGTGAATTGCCACCCCGGCGATCAATACCGGGTGTAACCGTTCCCTCACGGCCATTACCCACAGCGCCAGCAAAACCATCAGGTCTCCCATCATCATGTTGCTGTAAAAACGCTCAGCGAATACATGAACGCTGTATGGGTAGGCGAGGAAAATCATCAAAGTGGCCAACGTGGCCAAGATGTAATTTGGCGAGTGGCGTGGGAGCAGTTCAATGCTTGTTCCATAAGCGAGCATGACCTGGGTCGTTACAAACAACGCTGCGAGCGGATACATCGTTTGCGCAGGCAAAACGCCCACCAGGTGTGCCAGGATCGCGGCCAGAGCTGAAGGGCCAACAGGGTAATCATCGTAAAGGTACAGGTAGTCAACGCCATCAGGGAAGCAGTTGTGCTGATAAATATAGTTCACAAGCAGGTGCTGGTGCGAGCAGTCCACGGAGGATGAAACGGGCATCAAGTCGGCTGGCGCCAGGTGGATTGCGTGGGCGAGGAAGGCCCCGCCAACAACTATCATCCCCACTATTTCCAACCATTGCCAGCGCACCACCGGGCGCAAGCCAGGCCAAAGAATCAGGGCCACCACGATAACCGCGATGTCAAAGCACAGCATGCCAGCAAGCCATGTCAGACGAAACTGCCCGATCACGGCGTCAAGCACAAACGCATTCCCAACAGTCAAAGTGCCAATTAATACTGTGACTAGTAAAAACAGCACCGCGCCGGAGACAGAACGCTGCTTGGGCCTGGTATCTGGATGACGCTTCTGCGGACAAGTCAAGATTCTAGTCCCCTGCTTTTCTCCCCGACAAATCCCTGGGCTCACCAATATCTGCGATAATATCGGCCATGCGGCTCCAGGAAGGTTGATCCTCACCACGAATAGTTTGATTGCCCAGGCGAGTCCGGTAACTCACCCGAAAGAAACGCAAGATGGCATTTGTCAGTGATTTCGGATCTTCAGGTGGAATCACCATGCCGATCTTTCCATCAATGGTCGCTTTGGGTTCTTTCCCACTCACGCCAGTCGTAATCACCGGTAACCCCAGCCCCTGTGCCATCTGCACCACTCCACTGCCCGTCACCCGGCGATACGGTGCTACTAGTACATCTGCCGCCGAAAAGTAGCGAGGCACCTCTTCATTTGGAATGTAGCGATCCTCTATGACCACCGAGTCACCGATGTCTAGCCGTTCGATCATCTTCAAGTAAGGCTGCTTGTCTTCCCAGAACTCACCAGCCACCAGGAGAATCACCCTCCCCAGCCGTGCCCGAATCTCTGGTAGCGCCGCCAAGATGTCTTGCAGCCCTTTGTATTCTCTCACGATTCCAAAAAACAGCAAGGTCGGCACATCCAGTGGTAGACCCAGCCATTTGCGGGCCTCCTCTTTTGAGATCCGCTCGTCAGCGAACATATCATACACCGGATGGGGCACCACCACCACTTGCGCCCCCGGAATCAAAGCCGTCAGTTTTTTCTCCTCCGCCACCGACTGTACGATTAAACGGGTGCTCCCCCGCAGCACAACCTTCGCCAACCAGGGGTCCCACCACCGCACCTCATGGGGCAGTACGTTGTGGCAGATGATGACCAGCGGCCGTCGTAGGAAGAGATGATTCAGCATCTCCAACACGAACCATACCGGGGCCCAAAAGGTTGTCCACCATTGCAGGATGACCGCATCAGGCTGATATCGGCGGATGCGCCAGAAGGTCGTCAGCCAGGTGAGCGGGTTCAGGGAATCAATCCAGTACCGGGCACCTTCCACTTTCAAGGGTTTCTTACTAGGGTCCCTATCGCTCCGTCCAGGGAAGAGCCACTGTGGGTACTGGCGCTTGAATGAAACCAGGAGCACATTGTGCCCCTGATTGCGCAGCGCCCGATACAACATCGTTGTATAGTGGGCAATCCCGCCCCGATAAGGATATACTGGCCCAACCAATACGAATCGCAACCTTCACACTCACTTTCGTTCCAGCAAGTAGGCTGAAGCATTCACCTCAATATTAGAGAGAGTCATAGAATATCCCATCTCTTCTACTAGCAAGTCGAGGATTTGCCGGTCTTCATCTGGATGGAGGTGAGAGAATATGATCCACAGTCGTTGCGGCCAATCTCCCAAGGTATGTTCAATGGCTTCCACTTTGGCAGGTGGATCTAGATGCCTTAACCAGGTACCAAAAAAGACACCATCCTCATTGGGGCAGGATTTTCCTCCTTCCCAACAAGCAGCGTGCCAGCGCGGCGGAAGAGGCCCAGTATCGAGTCCGTATAACTGCAAATAGTATCGAAAGGCAGGCGCTGCGCCATAGTATATGTACGTTGGATCATTGCTGCGGTGTTCCATCCAATACTGTGTTACCTCACGCATGTCCTCAGTCTCGGGCCAGGCCTGCATCTTCCTGGTAATCTGCGAAAGAGTGCGGTTGGGCAGTGAATAAACCCCCAATCCCACAATGACCGAGAAAATTACAAAGGCTCCAAGTATCTGCCTCCAGCGAACAAGTTGCTCAACGGAAGCAACCACGGCCAAAACAAACAACGGTGCCAGGATGAGCGCATATCGAAATCCATAGTTCCCGTGCGCATACAACCCACTTCGAACAGCGACAAAGTAGCAGATATAGGCAACTAGGAACCACCACAACGAACGCTTTTGCATTCTCGCAGACGGCCTCACGATAATAGATAAAGACAGAGCAAATATCAAAGCAATCTCTATCGTTCCAATCCATTTGGGGATGGTCGAAAAAGGCCAGCCGGTTAGTTGGAATAGGAACGTGTTCCCTATCGAGTCAACGAACCTGGCTATCTCTGTTGACAAAGAGTGGACAGGAATTGTGATGAGGTTACGAGATAACTCCTGAACTTGGCGAGGTAAAAAGAATCCGAATAACGGCAGGCATAATAGCAGGATGGTAGCCGAAACTGCGACTTGTTGAAGGGCGGCCTGTTTTTTCCCACGCCAGAGGTTTTCAATCAATGAAATCATGGCCGACGAAGCCACAACAATGATTGTTCCATAATGAGTGTATGCGCTGATAACACTGAACAATCCCCACAGGCCCCAGAACCTCCAGCGAGGATTATCGGAAGCGTAATCCAAAAAAATCAACGCCCAGGTCAATGCGCATCCCATGAGAGCGTATTCCCCGACTTCTTGAGCGTATCGAACTTCGGACGGCAATATGGCCGCCATTCCACCCGCAATCAGCGCGCCTCTTGGACCGGACAACCTATGCCCCCATATCATTACTCCAACAACATTCAACATACTTAACCCAACGGACAAAAAGCGTAACCATACAGCCTCTATCCCGAATTTGAGCCACATGTGCAAGAGATAAATATAAAGTGGAGGTTGATAGGAAGTCAGCACATTCCCAGGGATCTCCCAAAATGGGGCGTTAGCAGACCAATACTCGAAGGCTTCATCAAACCACAATGAACGCGCGTTGATGTCCCACACTCTTAGGGCGAAGGCTAATAGCAATATTGGGGAAAATAGGAGACATCTTCTAAAAAAACTGCTTTGCCGCATCATGAGCACGTATGCAGGCAGGTTTGTGATTCTCTGCCGTAGGGATGTTAGTTCTGGCCTTACTAGAGCAGATTTCATCGTACCAATCTAAAAACCTGCACCCTGTCCTGATAGTATACCAATTGGTAACGCGTGCTGCCAAGTAGCGTTTCAGGATCCAACACATCTGGCCCGCCATAGTTCACTCGCCCTTGCTGCTGCCCGATGTATACGTGTGTGATTCCCCGTTCCTGTAGCATGGTCAACGTTGCTGGATCATCTATCCCCATCCCTTGGATTTGCCGGGTCAGGTCGTTGACCCACTCTCGGTAATCGGGCTCTGGTCCTCGTTCTGTTCCATAGTTCAGCGGTGGCACCGTATTAGCCCGACCGGTCAGGAACGGTAGCCACCAGCCTCCATCAGAACCCACAACCACGCTCCCGCCATAGGCAAAGAACGAGTTCACCAGAAACCGCGCATCCTCCGGTGTGTTCTCCCGAATCCACGCCATCGCCCGCATGTCAGGCCGGGTCACCAGGGCGTGTTGAGATACGCGTATATCTTCCATTCGCAAGCGTGCTCCTCCTAGACCTACGCCCACCACAAGCAGCGTCGCCAATGCACTGCGCCGCATACGAGGTCCCCACTGGGCCATCAGCTGACCAAACAAGTCTCCGATCAGCACCCCGGCCGGGATATATGCCGCTATGAACAGGGCAAAGTTGCTGATAGCCCCGCTGCCGGGGAGGCGGACCCAACCTGGATTGGTAACGATGCAAAGCAGGAACCACCACAGCGACAGCAGCAGCACCTCGCGCCGCCGTCGCCACAATCCCGCCGCCGCCGCCACCGCCAAGAGCAACCACATCATCGGGTCCAGGTAGAGCGCGAGGTTGCCGATGGCATTGTACTGGCGGGCAAAGGAAGAAACCTGCGCTGAACCAGTGGTCAACTGCTGCCCAAAGTTATGCGTGATCTTTCCTGCGAAGGTATGGACAAACCAGGGAAGGAAGAGGATGGCCGCTCCTATTCCCACCCAAGCCACACGGCACAGAACCTGCCGCCAGGTTGTCCGGCGGAGTACGAGTAACACCCAGGCCAGGACGAAGACGATGTAAAAGATCAGCACTCGATAATGGGTCAGTGCCAGCCCCCCCACGGCGATCCAGCCCAAGATGATGAGTCGCCAATCTCGACGGGAGGTCTCCAATGCTGACAATGTAAGAAGAACCGCCGCTGGCAAAATGACCTGCCCGGCCAGTTGGGTGTAACGTCCCCAATTCACATAGAACATCGGCATCGGCGAGAGCAGCCCTGCTACCAATGTCGCTCCTACGCCAGCCCAGCGATTCCCGCTCACCCGGACCGCGAGGGGATAGAGCACCAGCACTGCCAGACCGTTGAGAATCTGGCCGATCCAAACGACGGCTTGAACCATTTCAAACCGGGACAGCCAATGGAAGGCTGCTGCAGCAGCATGAAAACCAAAGTGGTAGGTGAATGTCTGTAGCGACGCATACGGCTCCCAGGAATCGAACAGCCCCCCGTGATCCACTAGCAATTGGGCCATCACCGTGTGTTGGTAAGAATCGCCCCACATCGGCGCGTCCAGCGTGCGCACCACCAGCAGTCGCACGCCAAAGACCAATCCCAGCACCATCATCAGCGCCAGATCGGGCCAGAGGGCTTCCGAACGCACCCATTGTCGCAGCATCTCCCAACCTCGCCGCGGACGCCAGCCTCGGTAGCGCCAGACCAGCGCCGCCAATCCGCCAGCAGCGGGAAGCCAGGCATACAATGGCCCCAGGTGCAACCCCACCAGGTCGGTCCAGAGGAACAAGAGCGGGTACAGCGCCAGACTCAACCCGGCGGCAATGCCCAGCCTTTCGACCCACGAGAGCCGCTCCCCCGGCCATATCCACACCAGCAGCGCCAATCCCGGCACTATGTAGAGCAGCCCGGCTACCAATAGTAGCCCCAGCCCGCCCCATGCCGCCTGCCCCAAGTCCAGAAGTATGTGTTGGGGGGAATAGATCAGACGGAAGGCTATCTGCCCGTTCAGTGGTTGGTGGTCGCGATATAGCGCGCCGTCCAGGTAAGCCTCGCCTGGTCCGGTACCCACCTGCACTGTTCCATCCCTTGCTACTACTTCCAGGAACGCATAGTAGTAACGGCCGTGGGAGTCGCGCAGGGGCGTGAAGGATAGGCGATAGAAACCGGGGGACGCAACCTGTGCCAGCGGCAGTACTGCTGTAGCCAGGTCTTCTTCTGACTGCGGGTCGGTCCGAAGGTGCAGGCTGATCTCTCCCTGGCTGCCCTGTCCTGGCTCTAGCCAGATTTCTACCCCGTTTAGCCCGGCGTGGCGGGCGACGAAGGTCTGGCCCACCGGGTGACCGGGTTCCAGTGTCACCTCTGCCCCTGGCTCGGTGCGCAATTGATCCTGATCCACAAGGCCGGAGCAGCCAGTCAGTAAAAAGAGACTCGCTCCGATCAATGCTGTAACGAGCCTCCTGCTCCAGTGAAGATGGGTCTCTTTTTCACATCCTGGAAACAAAAACAATGCCTCTCTCCGCCATGCTTACGACATGCCCTTATCGTAAGTACTTTTTCTTTCCTCTTCTTGTCCTCGTTCCAGTTCCATCCGCCGCACCCGATACAGGGTCTCCTCCAGCATCTTACGATTCAGCCGCACCAGGTCGGCGATCAGGCCTATCAGGCAGACCTGGAAGCCGACGATGCTCAGAATGGCCGCCAGTATCAGGGACTGGACGTGCCCGGCCGCACCTCCTCCCTGCCAGAAAAAGTACAGGAAGCGTAGTCCCAGCACTAGACTGCCAGCGATCATCCCCCCTCCCATAGCCATAAAGACCCGCAGAGGACGGTACATTATGTAGAAGCGGAGGATAGTGACAACTGAGAGGGCCAGAAAGGAGGGAATATTGCGTATCAGGCGCGACTGGCGGGTGTTGGGGTTGGTGCGCACCGGGACGTAGACGACCGCCATCCGGCGGGCGCCAGCCTGGATGAGTGTCTCCAGCGTGTAGGTATAGTCGCTGAGGACGGTCAGGCGTAACGCCGCCTCGCGGGTAAAGGCACGGAAACCGCTGGTGGCGTCGGGAATGGTGATTCCAGCGGCGTGTTGCATCACCCAACTACCCCAGCGCTGTAGTAAGCGCTTGGGGGGCGAGAAATGGGCCAGTGCTGCCACTCCTCGATCTCCGACGACGATGTCGGCTCGTTCCTCGAGGATAGGCTGGACGAGGTGGGCGATGTCATTCCCCTGATACTGGTTGTCGGCGTCGGTGTTTACGATGGCGTCGGCGCCAGCGATCAGCGCTGTCTCCAGTCCGACCAGGAAGGCGTAGGCCAACCCCTGGTGCTGCTTCAAGCGGATGACGTGGTGCACTCCCAACTCCCGTGCCACCTTGGCCGTGCGGTCGGTGCTGCCGTCGTCCACCACCAGGTACTCGATCTCGTCAATGCCAGGGATCGCACGGGGGAGGTCGCGCACTGTCTGGGGGAGGGTGGTCTCCTCGTTGTAGCAGGGGATCTGGATGATGAGTTTAATCTGCAAAGGCTATCTCCAAGTATGTAAGCCGTCCGACACAGGCCAAGAGTAATTGCCGGGGGCGAAATCCATTGTATCACGAGTACGTACTCTCGTCAACGATGATTGATTCCCGCAAAGTCGAACTATAGCAACAATCTTTCTTCGTCGCCTCGCGCCGTTTGTTCCATCTTGACCTCGCCGATACCCTGTGCTAAAATGCTCGCGTCTGAGCATTGAC
>JAXHUO010000065.1:0-24705 GCA_034189605.1 Chloroflexota bacterium | reverse complement strand
CGACCGTCTGGCAGCAACAAACTGACCCGCTGGCCCCCTCAACCCCAAGCGTAACCAGTCAAATCACTGGTTACGCTTTTTTGTGCTCATGGCGTAACCAGTCAGGACTGGTCCAACCCTCCGTGTGGGCTCTAGGGTCTTTTCTACACTGGACAACTCGTTATGGTTCGCCGCCGTCGGCCTGGTTTCAGTGCCCGTGTGGGCTCTAGGGTCTTTTCTACGAGAAGGCGAAAGCCAGGTAGTGATTCGGTTCGAGTATCCACAAGGAGTTTCAGTGCCCGTGTGGGCTCTAGGGTCTTTTCTACTTGAGCGCTGTATCTCAGCAGCACTGGACGCGATAGACACGTTTCAGTGCCCGTGTGGGCTCTAGGGTCTTTTCTACCCTTCCCCTTTCTTGATTTTAACCGCTTTTTTGCCTATATCACCACTCCCAGGCCGATAAATGGCCCTCAAAATGGCTTTCATGCCCCTTTTCACCCCCTTTATAATCGTTATATCTACTTGCGAGCATCGGTACATCATCCAAAACCAGCCCGATGCTCGCAAAAACCATCCCCAAACCGGCTAAAAAGTCCGTTTTTGGCCCTGTTTTGGCCCTTTTCGCAGGCCGGTTTGCGAGCATCGCTGGAAGTGGCCCTACCCCCCTCGATGCTCGCAACACGGAAACGGATAGGCCGCCTATACCACGATCACCTCTTCCTCGCTCAACACCTCGACGCCAGAGGTCACCGTCACCTTCTTGAGGCAACTCTGGCACAGGTAGTAGTAGCGCACCCGGCCCACCCGGGGCCGGATCACCCTCCCCACGGCCCGTTTCATGCGCGCCAGCCCCTCCTCATCCAGCAGGCACTCAAAGACGCTATACTGCACAGGCGTGCCATAGTCCAGCAGCGCATTGTGCAGTTTCGTCCTGCGCCGGTCGCTGCTGATGTCGTACACCACCACGACAAACTGTTTCATTGCAGTCAAGTCCTGTGTCCGAGGTCTGATGTCCGATATCCTATGTCGCCAGTCATCCTTCCTCCGACTGGATGTTGGATATTGGATGTTGGGTATTGGGTATTGGATACTATCTTACCCTGAAAGGGCAGTATTTGTCAAGTTGGCCCTGGATGGTCTTGGCCAGCAGTCTGGCCTGGACCTCGAACACTCGCTGGTAGGTCAGCCGCCGGCCATAGTGGGGGTGCAGGATTTCGGTGTTCAGCCGGCGGGTGTACTGCCGCAGGAACTTGCGCAGCCCCCGGTTGGAGAGGTAGATGCCCCCTTTCCTTCCTGGGTCGAAATCAGCGGGCCCGACCACCCGCTTGTTGATCACCAGTTGCACCACCGAGTCCACCACCGGGCCCCGGAACTCTTCCACCAGATCCAGCGCCAACGCCGGCCGGCCGTACTTGTCGGCGTGAAAAAAGCCGTCGTAAGGATCGAGCCCCACCACCTCACACGCGGTCATCAGGTTCTGCGTCAGCAGCGTGTAACCCAGGCTGAGGAGAGAGTTGGCCGGGTCACGCGGCGGGCGCCGGGTGCGCTTCTCGAAGGTCATCTCCGGGCGCAGTGCTCCCCGGAGGACCTCAAAGTAGGCTTTCGCCGCCGCCCCCTCGATACCCCGCAACGTATCCAGGTCATCGGCCTGAGCCACGGACTCGACGGCCCGCTCAATGCGCTCCAGCAAGTCACCAGCGCTGCTTCGCCTCCGCTCACCACAATCCTGCGGGTGGTAACGGCGGATACGGTAAGCCAGCGCACGGCTGTTGCGCAGTTTCCCATCCACGATCGCCCGCCCCACCGCCAGACAAAAGTCCGGGTCACGCGCGCGGTCGTACTGGGCGTGGCGCAGCGGCAGGTTCTTCGGGCTGGGAGGGGTCAGCCGTCCACGCAATTTTCCCGTGCGGTTGACGAAACTGAGGGGGATACCCTCGTCCAGCAGCATCAGCAGGGCCGGCGTGGTCGCCCCCACCCGTCCCACCAGCACCACCTCGCTCACCCGCCCCAGCGGCACGGCCAGCAGCACGTCATCATGTTTGCTCACCAGCAGGCGGCGGTATTCTTTTTCGATCCGCGCGCCCTGTTCAGTCACGTATAATGTTGCCATAGTTGTCAATCCCAAGTCCTAGGTTCTATGTCCGAGGCCCAAGTCCTCTTATCTGTATCTGCTCAATATCTTGGGGGAACGCGACCATCTTGGTCGCTAGATGCCAGCAAGATGCTGTGATGACTCGGGGAGGCTTTCGGCACTGGTTCTTACAGGCCGCGACCATCTTGGTCGCTAGATGCCAGCAAGATGCTGGCGTTCCTCCATCTCACCCCCATTTATTGAAAAGATGCTCTTATCTTGACTGAGGACTTTTGAGCGGGGACTTTTCATACGCCGGCCTGCAGGCGAATAGGAAATCTGGAAAGTCGCCTCGCCAGGCGCCCCCTTACGAGCCTGAACGTCATTCCATGCATCCTCCGGGTTGTGCCTGTCCAGTATTTGTTAGATCATCGTTTCACTCTCCTATCACGATACTTGAGAAATATGAGGTTGTTAACGTACCAGAAACCAGGTTTTTTCCAAAAAACCTGGTTTCTTTCTTCAGTCTTCCTCAAACAACAAATCCTCCGGCCACGCTACCAGGCCAGCGGTGACCGGGTTCACGTGGATATACCGTGATAGGTGCAGCAGGTACTCGTCCCTGTCCACCCACACGGCTTGAAAGGGACCCTGAAAGAGCGAACCGACGCGCCTCTGCTGTCGGTTGATGGCTTTGGTGTAGGATAGGCCAAAGGGCTGCATAATCTGCTTGCTCAGGCTGTCAATCTTGAGATAGACCAACAGGTGATAGTGGGTGGGCATCAGGCAATAGGCCACGATGTCTACGAGTTTGGGCTGAAAGTAGTGTCTGATACGCTTAAAGTAGCCCCAGTTACCGTCGCAGAAAAATATGGACTGGCGATTGACGCCTCGATTGTACAGATGGTAGTAATGACCAGCGCGGAATTCGATTTTGCGGTATGGCATGGTCATGCCTCCGAGAAACCAGGTTTTCCAGAAAAAACCTGGTTTCTTCTGAGAGACTGCGTCTGTCCCAACCCCACCGTGGTGCGGTACCCCGTCCCAGCCCAGAAAGCGTAACCCGCTAAGAGGAGCATCACCCGCGTCCAATAGGCGTCACCTACCAGGAAGCGGAAGCGCGCCTCGCCAGTGAAACCGACGTGCGCCCCTTTGCCCCCCTGCTCGAATGAGACCAGGTGACTGCGCAGTTTGAACCGGCCCAGCGCGACACACTCCTCCGCGTACCGCTTGGCCTCCGCCGGCAGCGCCAGGGGAGAAAAGGTGTTCCACTTGCGCAGGTAGCCATCAAAGACGAGCGCGGGCAGCGGCAGTGGCAGGTCGCGCCCCCCGGAGCGGAAGAGGGTGGGCGACGCAAAGCGCAGCGTGGCACCGCGAGGGTGGGAGCCGGGGGCCAGCGTGTACTGCTGCACCAGGTCGGCGTAATCGGCGCGACCGGCCCACGGGTGCTCTCCGGCCTCGGTGGCCACCTCCGCCACGCGGAATGGGACCCTGGTCAACGTCAGAGTTTCCCCCACAACTGGCAGCGCGCGCTCAATGGCCCCACTGACCTCCTCCGTCAGGCCGGTGAGCCGCAGCCAGCAGGGCCGCTCCGGGTCGAGTGTGACCTTGCCCCCCCGCGCCCGCCCGGTTCCCCAGAGGTTGGACACGGTGAAAGGGCGCGGCCCCTCGTCCTCGTGCAGGTGGCGGGCCAGGGAAACGTCCACCCCCTCGATGCGGTCGAGGAACCAGGCATGCACAGCCCGGCCCAGCGCGGCTGGGACAGAGACTTGTTCGGTTGGGGTGACGGTGATTACTGCTGCGAGAAGCATCTCGTTCTCCTATCTGGCCGGGGTGAAACGCACAAAGATAGGCACTGAGGCAATGTCCTTTCTGCCCCCGGTCATATATTGCATCGGCCAACACTCCTCCCGGCAGGCCAGCACCATGCCCGCCGACATCGGCTTCGTGCCGCCGGTGAAATCGGCGATGATCTGATCGGGGGCCAGCCCTTTCTCCACCGCCCTCTGCACATAGATGCGCTGAATCAACTGGTACGTCTCCTCCAGGTCAAAAGCATCTTTTAGCGTCTCGATGATTACCTCACAGCGACCACCATACCGCTGCTGCACCTCCATTGCAACCGGAACCGATCCCTTCTCACCAGCGGTGGCAATCAACCAGCAAGCCCGCAGCGGTTCGCCGCCAGCCTCCTCGCGGCTCAGGTGGTATTCGATAGCCGGATTGTGGGAGAGACTCTGGGGATCGGCCCCCTCTTTCCCGGGGCCAATCAGCACGATCAGACCAGGAAAGCGGGTAGGCCGCTGTTCCCTAGGCACCAACTCTAGCGGTTTTTGCTTCCCCAGCGCCAGGTACAGCGCCCATAATGCCACCGCCAACGCTACACAGATGGCGAGCAACTGGATCAGTCGGCTAGGCGTACGTCCGATAGTCGCCTCCAGCCAACTGCCGGCCAGTTCGGTCACCAGAGGTACCAGCAGGCCAGAGACGAGCAAGAACACCAGGTAACGATGGCGGCGTAGTAGATGCATCAATCTGCTCATGGCCTCATCCTCTCCGCAGGTTGTGTATCACAAACTCGGCGACTGCTTGATAGGGATCATCTTGTACATGGATACCCAGCATCCCCATAATCTCCCTCAGTCCTTCCACCGGAGTTCGTGGCATGCCATCCGGCTTCTGGCCCCCCTTGTAATTCTCCAGCAACAGCGGTTCCGACACACCCTCAAAGTCGTGACCGATGATAGTGCGGTGGCGCAATTCTACCAGCGGATCCAACTTGTTGACCCGGCTGAGCAGAGCCGTATACTTTTTGCGCTCGCCGGGTGAGAGCAACAACTTGGCCTCTGCATCCAACCCCTCCGCCTCGTTCGTGGCGTAACTCATCAGGGCCTTGTAGGTCGGCCGCCCGATCATCTCCCAGTCCAGCGGCTTTCCCTCGACCTCCCGCATCGCCAAAAAAGCCACCAACCCGGGATTGGCACGGATACCCTCGCTCCAGAGACGCTGGTTGGCCTTCCGCACCTGTGGTCCGAGGTCAGTGGGGAGGTCAAAGACGGTCTCGACCAAATATCGCAGCACCGCCTCCTGGAAGCGGTAGACCCGCCCCAGAAAGTCAGCGTAACGCCGGTGCCGGTAGATGATGGCCGCGTTCCAGTACAACTCCCGGAGCAATGCCGACAGTCGCTCCCGGCCGCCGTCCTGGGCCAGCAGCGGGTCGAGGTTGTGGCGCAAGCGCTGGTGGATGAACGCCCTCACCGACCGGTCGCCATCTCGCAAAGCGTGAAGCAAGGTATCCTGAGCCGAATGGAAATCAAAGGCGAATCGCTGCGCGGCGTAGGTCACCAGCCCCACCAGTCCGCGATCAACCCGCAGCCGCTCCAACCGTGGCAAGGCATTAGCAAAGTCCAGCCGCTGCAAGTGCTCCACCGCTGCTGCCTCGCGGAAGGCATCCATAACCTGCTGACCGGCCCGCAACTCCTGGGGCTCACCACCCTGCGGGAGATACACCACCCGTAGCCGGTCACCAAAGTGCCGCACGCCCTGGAAAAGCAGGGCCGTGTTGCAGGCCGGGATGCCACCGGTGATAACCACATAGCAGGCGTCCACTGCGCCATAGGACAAGTCGGTGAGCAATTCGTCAAACTTCTCAAAAGCCTCGTCGTACAGCGCCGGATTGATACCCCGCACCGGCTGCCAGACAGCCCCCCTCAGCGCATCGCCCAGCAGCACCGGCAACCGCCGAGCGCCCAACTCGGCAAAGTGCAACGTGTCGTTGGCCCGATAGGCAGAGCCCTCCTGGTCTGTCCCATACAACACCAGCCGGTCAATGCCACCCGAGTGCTGCGCCACGACGTAACGCAGACAGGGCTCAATGATGGGAAAGGTGAGACGAGCGGCAACGGTTGGATACTCATCGAGCAACCGTCGCCCCTCCTCCCGCGCCGGGTGCGGCGGACTGACCTCTCCTTCCAGTATCAGGTCCCGGTTGCCCACGTTGCAGAGAACTAAAATGGTCATGAGGTTCCATCCAGATTGGCCTTGAACCACTCCGGCGTACTTTGTCTTAACATGATCGTTATTCCTTGACCTTGAGCACATACTCAGCGTGTGTATCGGGGCTGGGTTCGAGTTTCTCAGAAATCACGAGCGTCGCTTCATCAACCGCACGTAGGAAACTGGATCGCGTTTCTTCATCTGCTTGTCTGAGAACTGGCAATTCTTCCTCCAACACTTTCAGTTCCTCCAGAGCGAGCATAGTGTCTTCATCACCTAGTTGCCCAAGAGCCCCCAAGGCATGGTAGACAATCTCATCTTCACACGTGCGGCATACTTCCAACAATGCTTCAATCGCCAAAGAAGTATCCACATGGCAAAGGGATCCCACGGCTTCCCACACTACAACATAGCTTTGATCACGAAGCATACCCATAAGCACTTGAGCATAGAGTTGCTGTTGGGCTTCATCCAGGTTGCCCGCTAGTCGTACAGACTGGACTGCCGCTTCTCTCTCACTCTCATCCAGACTCACAAAAGCGGCCAGTGATTGAGGAGGAGGCCCCACTTCTGGTTGTCTCCATGTCTCTGCATCTATCAGTCCATCGGTCAGCGCAGTAACCATATCTTCGAGCGCCCCTAGCCGCCTCGACATGGTCTGGATATTTGTATCTTCGTGCAGTTTCCGAATATGCTCGGTTTCGTGCCGAGTCAGTCGATTTCTGTACGGATCCTGTACAGACCTACGTGTCCAGGCTACATCGTTCTCCTCTGCCCTTCCCATATTCTTAGTGTACACCAATGAAGAATTAATCGGAGGTGTTACGACCACGACGCCAGTAGGCTCTGTCTCTCCGAGAAACACCACCTCGCAGTAGTATACTTCTGGTGGGGGATCAAGATAATTCGTGACGATGCGCTGCAATCTTCCTCCAAACGAGTCTATCTTATGCAACGAACCAAACGGAGAGAATGGCGGTGGCAGTGTATCCTCTCGCTCATGATGCTTCTGATCTTTCATACCGAGCAAGATAAAACCCCGCTGGTCATTGGCCTCGGCAGGGCTATTCGCCAATGCTGCGACATCCTTCGCAAATTCTTTTCGGCCCTCATTGTCTGGGACAGTTCGGCCCCTGCGGCTGACGCGATCAATGCGAAGGTCCCACTTTAGCTCCACTTTGAGACTCTGCCATTGAGATATCTCGCCAGTCGCTCCAACGGCAAATCAATCTCCATAATCCACAGGCTCCGCTGTGTTACAGTAGAGGGGGCGACTCGACTAGAGCGCCCATTTGCCTACTCAGTCTACGTTGGCTCTGTTTCCAGGGTTACCTTCATCCAGCCCAGCGGCATGGCAGGGTGTTCGCCCACGCGCACCAGGTGGCGGCTTCTGGGGAAGGGATCGCCCGGTTTTCGGTCGCGCTCCACCGTCAAACGATAGTTTTTCACCAAACGCTCGAACTCTCGCGTTTCCTCCTGCAGCAACCGGCCAAAAGTCTTGCTCAACCAGCCACACCCCCAGCCCACCTGAAGCAGAAACTCGTTCTCTCCCAAGCCCTCCCAGGTCTCCACCAGGCGGCTGTAAAAGCCCAGGGCAACCCGTCCATCATCCCGGCGTTGGAAAAACTCGATCTCGCCGGCGATCCGCTGGCCGGCTACTATGCGCCCCCAGCGGGGTAGATTCAGCAGCCAGTTCTTTCGCGTGCCGAACTGCAACTCCCGTTCCGCCTGTTCGCCGAACAGATACCCCTCGACCTTGATCGGCACCTGGAAGATGGTACCCCGGCGCAACGTCTCCACGTCTATATCCAACCCGCGCTGCCGGCCATATTGCGTCCGCTGCCCCGCCGTGGGATAGATGTTCACCCGAACCAGACCAAGATGGTCCGATCCCACCGGCCCACTATCGCTGACTTGCAAGGCGCGCAACAGGTCGTAGTTGGGATTGCGCCCAAAAAGTTCCCGCTCCACAGGCTGCGCGGCCCAACTGCGGCTGCGCCCTAACCGGTCGAAACGCGGCTTGCGCACCGTCGCCCCGCCCACGGCCAGCACCGTGCGCAGCGCCCCCTTCAGACTGGAGCCGGGCAGATACGGCCGCCCGTACACATCTTTGATCTGCTCGCTGATCTGATTCATGGCCGGCTTGCCCCGCAGCCGGTAGCGGAAGAGCGGCGAGTCAGCAGTAAAATCCTCTTTGGTCAGGTAACCGGCATCCACCAGGTCGTTCAGCGTCATGCCAGCGATAGCCCTGGCGATGGCCACGTCGTCGCGGCCTTCTTCTCCCGCCCGGTCAAACACCGCCTCTAGCAATGTTTCCTGATGCGCCACGTATACGTAGCCATCGCGTTGCATCCAGTCCACCCTCTCCAGCAGGTCGGTGCCCGTGCCGATGTGCAGGGGAGATAACAACTCGATGTGCGCCATCCATTTCACGTCGTTCACGTCGTCACCTCCTCCTCAACTTCCCGCGAAGCGGGAATGCCCACTGGCACAGGGAAGGCCACGCCGTAGCGCGACACCTTGTGGCCCATGCCCCCCTTCTCCGGATCCATAACCGCCGGAGTCACGTCAGCCAGATCGCCGTAACTCTCCCGCGCACCATCAGCCGGGTGGTGCAGTACCGAGCCCTCACCCAGCATGCGCACCAGCGGCCGGCGGAGTGACATCCCCTCCGGCGAAGCCACCCAGCCACGACGGATGAGCAACGTGTATGAGACATCTTGGCCCAACACGCTATCCTCGCCCACCTCGTCGGGACGGGGGTGATAGGGGGCCAGCGTCAGCCAACGCTCACCCAGCCCCCGGATACCGAACCCGGCAAAATCGGCCGGCCCCTCCAGATCGAACTGGCCGTAACCCGCGCTGCGCTCGCCACCGATGCCGCTATCCCCCAGCACGGTGAACAGATTCACCAGCCAGTTCAGTTGCGCCTCATCCGGCCCCTCGCCTGGCCAATCCACCAGCACCCACAGTCCAGCGCGCAGTTCGCCATCCTCCAACTTGATACGCCGATAGCGCACCCGCCCCGCCTGGTAGACGGCCGATCTATTGGTCACCCGATCTACCGTCACCCGGGGTACCGCTTCAACCTTCCAGAACCGAATCCGGCCCGCCTCCTCGTCACGAAAAACCTCTAGCGCTTCCCGCTCGACAGGCGTCACCCACAGACTCCCGCCGTGCAAAAAGTTGTCATCCTCCAGATAGCCATCGAGAGCCTGGCCATTTAGCCAGGCGGCAAAGATACCCTGGGAGACAAACTGCACTCCCTTCAAGGTCTTGCCATACTCCGCTCCCTTTCTCAACCCCAGGTTGCCCTGCACCAGCGGCTTGGGAAAAAAGAGCACATCCCCCGCATAGGGAAAGGCCGAAGTGAGACGAAAAGGCGGCAGTCTCGCCGGGTGGCCCTGCCTGGGGAACCGCTCCAGAAACCCGTCGAGTGCAGCCCGGCCGTCCGGTTCCAATTCCCGCAGAGTCAAACACATGGCCGAAAAAAGCGTGTCGGCGTGGCAAAAGACCTGCGTCCCCTCCACGCCCACGCTCCGCTGGCCAAAGTGAAAGGCGGTGCGCGGCGCGAGTCTGAAAATCTTTATCCCTGCCAATGTCAGCCTCCTTCGAAGAATCCGCTCCAGCCCCCCGTCCCCAGGGGCCACCCGCCCCGAGAACGGAGCAAGGAGCACCTTTTAGGACACCCCCAAGACGTGGGCCTGGCGGTTGGCACCACAAACTAGCCTGTGGCGATGGTATCTTGCACCCACGTGAGCAGATGATCTCTGTGCTCCAGTAACTCTGCCACTGAGGCCACCTTTAGGGGCCAATCTATCTTCTTGCCATAGTCTTGACTGCTGCGAGCGCTGATGGCCAGTTTTTGAAAGGCAACCTTGCCGCTGCCACGAGAACCCAGGCCGCCCAGGTAGTCATCTTCGAGGAGTTGCATCGCCTCCACTAGCGTGATCAACCGAGCCACGTCATCCTCGTGGTAGATGCTGTAGACCATCTCAAAGTTCTCGAACTCTGTACCGGCCGGCACGCGCTCAATCTGGCGCGGTACAGCGGCCGAGGTCACGCGGTCAATGGTCGCCTCCCACTTAACCTCACTGTAGGGCAGATCAGTCTGGGCTACTTTTAACTCTGCGGTGCTGGTATCGCTCATGAACACGTCGCGCACCACCAGCCGGGTGGGAGCGTTGGTATACTGGTCGCCCGGCACGCCAAAGATGGGGCAGACGAGACAGTTATTATACGGCTGTTGTTCGGGGAGCAGTTCCTGGCCCTGGTCATCTTTCGCCGTCTTACATACGTGCACGTGGACCCCCTTGCCAATGGAAAAGTTCTGCGCACAACCAGCCATCTTCTCCGTCAGCGAGCGCATCTTGCCCCGCAAGGAGGAGCCAGGTATATAGGGGCGGTTGGTCAGTGGGTCGCGGATGACGGGCGCATCCACACCCCCTACTTCCAGCGCCCCGGCCGCTCCGCCGATGTGCAGTCCGGTGACTGCCTTGATGTCACCGGTGATGAATACGCGCCCGTACAGCGTCACGCGCTTTTCCTGATCAGCCATGATCATTCCTCCTATTCAATTCACTTGCCACCGGAAGCGGTGTGATAGGCCAGGATGGCCTCGAAAAAATCTACGAAACGGCCAAACTGCACCCGGTCGTCCCCCACATAATCAATGGCCTTGTCCAACACATCGGCCAATGGTTTGACCTCCCTGGTACGTGCAGCCTGATACTTGATTTTGGGCTTTAGCATCAGTAGTCGCCGGTAGGAAGCAGCCTTCTGGACCTCTCCCGTCCAATTCATCTGGATTTGCCGCACCGTGCCAAAGATATTGCGAATCTGCGACTTGGTCAAGGTTCCACTCAACACCTGGCCGATTTTCTCGGCCTCCTCCACCAGCAACTTGGGGTCATCCTGTGTGATGATGGTGTGAATCTGACCATCCGTGATGCTAAGACGCACGCTTCCCTTCTGTTTGCTCATTTTTCACTCCTCCTTTTTAACTCTCGTCAGGTACTCGGCCCAACGCGTTGCCAGACCGAGATATTGGACTCGATGTGTCAAGTTCCAGTCCTGCACCGCTTTGATCTCATCTTGCACCTCCTGTGGCTTGCCTCTGGCGAAACGCTTCAGATAATAGGCCTGCCGCCACATCCAGGGGCCATAGTACATCCGTTCGCCGCTCAGTCCCCGCCGCCTAGCCTCCCGCCGGTCTTCACGGAAGCGATGGTAGACCATCTGCAACGTATGCAGCAAGCCCCGGGACACATCTTTTCTATTGACCAAGCACGCCAGCGCGTCGGCCCTCTCGCGCACAGCGGCAAAATCGCTCCAACCCAGGGTCTGACCAAGAAAGTGCACCGCGTTCTTTTTGAGCCGCAGGCCCTTCTCAGTGTACTCGTGTCTCTTGGCTCCGCCGTCCAGTGCTGCGCCTGCTCTCGTTGCCGCCTGATAGAGCGGGAACCTGCGCCCTTCCAAAGTGATGCCGGCAGAGATATGCAGGAACGGGTTCTCACCCACGTACCGTTCAAAAGCCCCCCTCACTTGCTCGGCCAACAGCGGCAGCAGATGCCAGGAGCCGACCACGAACAGGTCATCACCGCCAGCGTAGATGACGTAGAGCAGATCTTCGCCCTCGTGCCCCGGCAGCCCGGCCATGTCCGGTGTCTCGGTCACCTTCCGACAGAGTACATCCAGATAACCGGCAAAGAAACGATCCACAGACGTGCTCAATGCAGATGTAGCGGGCATGCTGCGGTGAGTTTCACCGCCGTAGAACAGCCCACGTGTCATCACCCGGCCCAGGCTGTCCACGTCCATGCGCAACACGCCGACCCGCTCCAGCGCGCGATCCGCCTCCGCCGCGTGAGCCAGTAACTCAAAGTTGCGGATGTTCCCGATCTTGACCTCGCCCCGCTGATCCGGGTACGTCTCATCCCACCATGCCACGTCCGCCTGTGTGACCCGTGGTGTAGTGTTAGAGAGAAACAGGAAACCATGCGCACCATGATTGATAAAGTCTACATCGTTAAGGGTGTACTTTGTCTCGCCGGGCGCTGCTTGCTCATCCCAATCGGCGAACCGGTACCACCAGCCAGCAGAGAGTTTATGCAGCAATCCCTGCCAGCGGTCGCCTCCCGCCCCCTTGCCACGACGCAGATACAGCGCCTGATTTAGGCGCCCCACTGCCTCCGCTAGTTTGCGGAACGTGGCACAATCAGAGCAGGCACGGGGCGCGGTCTCCCCCGGTTCGAGTTCGCCCATGTCCACCAGCAAGAGGCTTTCGTCCTCGAGTTCCTTGAGACTCAGCTCGGCCTGGCAGACAGCGCAAAAGTTGGGCCGTTCTCCACCACTACCACGCGGCT
Organism: Chloroflexota bacterium; assembly: GCA_034189605.1. GTDB lineage: Bacteria > Chloroflexota > Anaerolineae > B4-G1 > B4-G1 > JAUWNP01. Next base: position 12,294 of record JAXHUO010000065.1, on the reverse strand, counting down.
CGAACACCTCCTCCCAGCCGCCTTGCCCGTTGGCGATTTCAACGAATCGCCGCGCCTTCTGCCGGGCTATGGCGCGCTGGAGATCTAACGAGTACTTTGTGCCGAACTCAGCCGTGCTCACCGCTCCAGCAGGTATCTGCACGTTGGCCAGACAAAGCGCGACGTCTCCTTTATAGGCACCCAACAGCGTTTTATTAACATCCTGGCTCACCTCGCCCAGGACATCTTGGGTACTCTCGCCTGCCGGCGCTAGCAGCATAAAGTTTCCCCCAGCAGCATAGATGACGTTGGCCTGGCTCAGCCCAAGTTTGTGCACCAGTCGCCGCACAACCGCATCGCCCAGGAGTTGAATGAAGAGCGAGCGTCCGCGTAACGCCTTGGCTGCACCCTTGGACGTGATGGTGTAGATCATGCGCTGGATACCGGGGATGTCTCCCCCAACCAGAGTAAAGTTCTCCTCCGGCTCCTCCTCTATACCACCTGAGGCAAACACTAACGCCGCTACTGCCTTCCATTGCTGAAACAGGCTCACGCCAGGCTCACCGTAGGTATTGGGCAAGGCCCAGGCAAAACGCTCCATCAAATGGTAGAAAGTAGTAAAGAAGCGAGAATCATCTACTTTGACCATTTGTGGCAAACTAGTGTACGCCTGCTGAAACCCCTGGCCCACGGACTCTTTGGCTGCTGCCAAGTCACCCGGTGGCTCGTGGCGTGGAAACAGCGTTTCTCCTTTCATATCCAGCGGAGCCGGTTCCAGGTAGGCCCTCCTCGCCTTACGGGAATCTTCCTGGTCCCGCTCTAGCAAATACACGCGGCTGAATATGGAGGTCAACGGGACGTCGGTCTTGGGTTCAGGCCAGGCTGTGCCCAACAGTTTCTCGAACGACTCGACCCAGGCCAGGTCTCCGGATTCTGGCAGACTCATAAACTCTATACCAGCGACCTGGCACATCAGGTGCCAGCCATAGGCAATCAAATAATCATGTGTGCTGCGCAATACCACCACCTCCTCATTCAGTTGCACGCGCCGATGCCGTCCAAATACGCATCGCATCCAACGCCTTTTGAAGATTCACTCGTAGCAGACGAAACAGCGTACCACCCCCCTTCAACCAACAAGCGCCGCCCGGCGACACACGCATGTGTCAATGGCGGCGCTTGTTGCGTCAATCTCCTCCTTCGATCCTGCGATACTACCCAGGCTTGCGCTTACCTTGCGTTAGTATAGTCCAAATCATCCTGAAGGTCAAACGTAAGCGTCCAGGGAAGCCTCGCCTCAAACCGCCAAGTCATAGAACGCAGATGCACGCAGGTTTTCGCAGATAGGACAGAAAACCAGCGTGGATCAACGTCAATCTACGCCCCAATCCACTACACGAAGCGTGCAAATACACGATTCCCCAACAGCCGCCCGCGTGCCGTCAGCCGGGCCACACTCCCGTCCCACTCCAAGAGACCCAGTTCCCGGAGTTCCCCCAATTCCTCCCCAAACACCTCATCCAGCGCCTCCCCGAATCGCGCCTCAAACAGGCTGGCCCTGACCCCCTCCGCCAGTCGCAGCCCTAGCATCATCGTCTCCCCCATCTCCAGAGGGTGGTCAATCACCTCTACCTCTTCGCGTAGGACAGGCTGACAACCTGTCCCACAGACTGCGATGTACTCCCGTGGGTGGAGCACGTTGGCCCAGCGCTGCCCCTGCGACAGACTCAGACCAGCGCCGCCCAGCCAGGAATGTGCCCCCGCCCCCACCCCCAACCACGGCTCGTTGCGCCAGTAAACCAGATTGTGGCGGCACACATAGGGGCTGACGTGCTCGCAGAGTGTCCCAGATTTCAGATTCCCCGTCCCAGGCTGAGGCCACCATCTTTGCAACTCAGGATTCGCTATCCGCAATTCGCTATTCATCCTGGCCCAATTCGAGATCTCATAGTGAAAAAACCCCACCCCGGCCAGCACATCCTCCGCCAGTTCGTACATCTCCGCCGCCAGGTCATCGTCGGGCGCTGGCAACTCGCCGCTGGATATGCGGTTCTCCAGCGGTGTGCCCTGTTCAACGTTCAGGCAATAAAGCGACAAGTGCTCCGGCGAAAGCCGGAGCGCCGCCTCCAGCGTCTCCCTCCAGCGAGAGAGTCTCTGGGCCGGCAGGCCAAAGATGAGATCGAGGCTGAGATTGGCCAGCCCTGCCTCCCGCGCCCAAGCCACCGCCTCGACCGCCTGCCCCCAGGTATGGGAACGACCAAGAAGTTGCAACTCCTCTCCGTGGGCCGACTGCACCCCCAGGCTGAGCCGGTTCACGCCCAATTCCCGCAGGCCGCACAGGTACGCCGGCGTCACCGTGCCCGGGTTGGCCTCCAGTGTGATCTCGGCCTCGTCCAAAATATGAAACGCGAGACGCAAAGCGCGAAACAGTTCCGCCAGGAGATTGAGCGGCAAGAGCGAAGGAGTACCGCCACCAAAGTAGATCGTCGGCACAGCCAGGCGTCCCCACCGCTCGCCGGCGGCCTCAATCTCCCGGCACACCGCCGCCACGTAAGCCGGTATCAGTTTCCCCAGCCCGGCGTAGGTGTTAAAGTCACAGTAGGCACACCGCGTCCGGCAGAATGGAACGTGCACATACAGTGCCACGCGGGATGATTCGATATTTGAAATTAGAGATTGGTCATTTGTCATTATATAACTGGCCATTTCCCTCCAATGTATCACACTCCGCCTGGCCCGTCAACTCCAGTCAACTGGACAAACTGGCCTCTTGGTGGCATAATCAGTCTCCGATCAATCTCGCCATAAACATGACCTATACGTTGGAGCATAACAGTGCCTGAACAAAAACAAGACGTGATCATTGTGGGAGCAGGGCCGGCGGGTATCTTTGCCGCGCTCGAACTGAGCCGCAGGTCGGACCTGCGCGTGACCATACTCGACAAAGGCCATCCTATCGAGAAGCGGCGCTGCCCCGCGCGCGAGGGCAGGGACTGCGCACACTGCCAGCCCTGTTCGATCATGAATGGCTGGGGCGGTGCGGGTGCTTTCAGCGATGGCAAACTGACACTCTCGCCGGCCTCCGGCGGACACCTGGGCGAGTTACTGGGCGAACAACAAGCCCAGGCGCTGATTGACGAGGTAGACAGTGTATACCTGGAGCATGGCGCTAGCAAAAACGTCTACGGCAAACACACCAATGAGTACAAATCATTGGAAAAGATATTGGCCGGGCTGCGCCTCGTCTCGGTTCCCATCCGTCACATGGGCACGGAACATAGCGCCGAGATCATGGGACGTATGTACACCGACCTGGTGGAGCGAGGAGTCCACGTAAAGATGCTCACGCCGGTGGCCAAAGTGCTGGTCAAAGACGGAGCCGTCGTCGGTGTCGAGACAGAACGAGGAAAAGTGATCAAAGCATCCCGGGTGATCCTGGCGCCAGGACGGGAGGGGGCCGAGTGGCTCAAGCGCATCGCCACCAAGTTGGGGCTCGCGCTGGCCTGCAATCCCGTGGACCTGGGCGTGCGCGTCGAGGTACCGGCCAAGGTGGCAGAGCCCCTCACCCACCTGCTCTACGAATTCAAGTTCCTGTATTACTCCCCCTCATTCGATGACCTGGTGCGGACCTTCTGTGTCTGCCCCTACGGCGAGGTCACGCTAGAGCACGCCGGCGGCGTGGTCACGGTCAACGGCCACTCCTACGCCGATCGTAAGACAGGCAACACCAACTTTGCCCTATTGGTGAGCAAGAAATTCACCGAGCCATTCGACGACCCTGTAGCCTACGGGCAATCTATCGCCCGGCTGGCGAATCTCCTGAGCGGCGGCGTGCTGGTGCAACGACTGGGCGACCTGGAGGATGGCCGTCGCACCACTGAACAGCGACTGAGTCGCTCGCTCGTCACTCCCACGCTCAAAAGCGCCACACCGGGAGACCTGGGATTGGTACTCCCCTATCGCCACGTCGTCAACATCATGGAGATGCTACACGCGCTGGATCAGGTGATGCCGGGCGTGTGCTCGCGCCACACCTTGCTCTACGGAGTCGAGGTCAAGTTCTACTCCAACCGGCTCAAATTGACGTCGGAACTGGAGACAGAGATACACGGGCTGTACGCCTGTGGCGACGGGGCAGGTATCACGCGCGGGCTGGTACAAGCCTCAGCCTCGGGCTTGTTGGCGGCGCGGGCGATATTAAAAGACTGATCCTACCAGATGCTTCCCCTGCCGGTCACCTGGGCGGCCCCACGGCAGATTGAAGAGCACCAGGCCGCCACGTAGGCCCCCTACCATCCTCTCCAGACCCTCCAACATATTGCTGGCATATAGCCGTTCAGACCTCCGAGCGTTTTCCCCATCCACTGAACGCTTACCCTGGCATAGATACCATAGAAGGGGAGGGCTATTTGACACGCTTCGGGACACGCTGGCATGTTATACTGTGAGACCATCTCGTAATTGATTGGCCCACGTACAGGACGTGAGGGATAAAGCGTATGAAACTCAGAACACAGCTCACCCCAATCTTTGTCAGCCTGATGCTGGTCACCTTGTTGCTCATCCAGACGGGAAGCACAAGAGCCCAGGAATCGCTAGGCACCACCTTCACCTATCAGGGACGACTCGACGACGGTGGTGGCCCTGTCACCGACACCTGTGACTTTCAGTTCGGCCTGTGGGATGACCTGAGCGCCGGCAGTCAAATTGGCAGCAGCCAAAATATAACCAGCACCGCCGTCACCGACGGCCTGTTCACCGTTCAACTGGACTTTGGCTCCAGCGCCTTTGCTGGCGATGCCCGCTGGCTAGAGATTGCCGTGCGCTGCCCTGCTGGCAGCGGCGGTTACACCACCCTCAGCCCGCGCCAGCCACTCACCCCAGTTCCGTATGCCATCTTTGCCAGCAGCGCCCCCTGGAGCGGCCTGACCGGTGTCCCGGCCGGTTTCGCCGACGGGAGCGACGAGGATACCACCTACACCGCTGGCAGCGGCCTGGCTCTCTCTGGCACCGAATTCAGCATAGATACCGGCGGCATCACCACCACTATGCTGGCCGATGACAGCGTCACCAGCGCCAAGATCATCGCGACCGTGACCACCATTGCTTCAAACACCACCCTGGATGCCAGCCATCAGGGTATCGTGCTGGTCTCCGGCGACATCACCGTGACCCTGCCGCCCGCCTCGACCGTAACGGGCGCAACATATACCATCAAAAAGACCGATGAAACCGGTGACACCGTGACAATCTCTGGCACGGTGGACGGGCAGAGTTATCCACAACTCGACTCCCCCTACGCCTTTCTCACTGTGGTGAGCGATGGCACCAACTGGTACAAGGTGGCCGAATCAACGCCTGCCGACATCATGCCGCCCGTGCCAGGCGATGGAGGAACACTTACAACCAGTGACGTCAATGCCACGAGCATTACCGTAAACTGGACGGCCGCCGCCGACAACCGGAGCCAGCAGTCGGCTTTGCAGTACGTCGCCTGTTACACTCTGACCGCGGCGACTGACGTGGACTCTGTGAGCGAATGTGAAAACAACAAAGTGGGAGAGTATGTGGCTGGCATAACCAGCCAGCAGTTTGATAGTCTGACAACAGGGACAACGTATTATTTCAACGTCGTCGTCAAGGACGAAGCCGGGAACAAAACACTCTACAGCGGGGTGTCGCAGGCCACGACCACGTCCCCCATTATCCTGTACGCCGCTGGCACTCCTTACAACGGGAACCTGGGCGGCCGCAGTGGCGCGGACAGCAAATGCGCGGCGGGTCTACCCGGTGGTTATACAAACTATAGAGCGTTCCTCTCTATCAGCCTCGCCGACGAAATACAAGACATGCCCTCGTTATACGGCGTGCCTACCGATATAATCATCGAGTCCACGAATGGCACACAAATCGCCGATAATTGGGCTGATCTGTTGGACGGAACCATTGATACACAGTTGAACACCGCTTTAGTAGTACAAAGCACCTGGTGGTCAGGGTCGAATGCGGATGGGTCAGCGGTGACTTCCGATAACTGCCTTGGCTTCAGCAACGCCTCTGGCCCTAACGGTTGGGTCGGCTGGCAAGACAGTACGACTGCCACGTGGATACACGGCAGCAACTATTCATGCAGCGGTTCGTACCAGGTGCTTTGCATAGCCTATTAGTAACTGCCCAGATGTCTACAAATGGGACACGGATCAACACGGATCACACAGATGTACACAGATAAAGGTAAAAAATCCGTGAGAATCCGTTTCATCTGTGTGCATCCGTGTGCTATTTGTGCCTGTTTATGGAACCGATAAGGTCAGGTAGAACTGTGAAACGCTCTATCATCCTCACCGCCCTGCTCGCCCTGTCTGGGCTGCTGGTGGTTGCCGCTGCTCTGGCCCAGGGTGGCGGCTACGAGATAGTCTGCGCCACGGTAGGTGGCGGCACCACCAGCGCTGGGGGTGGCTACTCCCTGAGCGGCACCAGCGGCCAGCCCGATGCTGGGGCCACCCTGAGTGGCGGTGAGTTCAGCCTTCGGGGGGGCTTTTGGCCCGGCCAGGAAGCCCAAACAACACCCGTCAACGCCGCGCCGGAGGTGTCGGTGGGAGGGGTATTGTCTGTGACCGAGGAAACAGATTTATCCATCAGCAGTATCGTCATCACCGACGTGGACGCAGGCAGCGGTGTCATCAGTGTCACCCTCCAGGCGATCAGTGGCACGCTGACGGTCAGCCATACGGTTGACGGTGGGTTGTCGGCAGGGAACATCGCCGGCAACGGCGACAACAACGTGGTGCTGACGGGGACGTTGAACGCTGTCACGACGACGCTGAGCGCTGCCAGTGGCACGACTTACCGGGGAATCCAAGACTTTTATGGAACAGATGTACTGACCGTGACCGTGAACGACCTGGGGCACACGGGCAGTGGCGGGGCCAAAAGCGCCTTTGTCACCAGAACCATCACCGTCACCAACGTCAACGACACGCCAGTGGCCATGGATGATGGCGCGACCACACTGGAGAGTACCGCTGTTACCATCAGCGTCCTGGTCAACGACACCGACGCGGACGGCGACACACTGACGCTTCTTTACGTCACGCAGGGCATGAGCGGTACGGTCACCAACAATGGTGGTAGCACAGTGACGTATACCCCCACTCTCGGCTTTAACGGCACCGATGTCTTTACCTACACCGTCGGCGATGCTGCAATCCTGACCGATACGGCCACTGTCACCATGACCGTCGTCGCCGGCGACGAGATAGCCTCGATTGACCCCACAGAGGGCGGCAACCTGATCTACACCGATACCCAGGGCAGCCCCACGGAAATTCAAGTTCCCGCTGACGCGGTGACAGATACCATCACCCTGGTCTATACAGCGGTGGAGACGCCTACAGCCTCCTCTGGCTTTTCCTCTACCATCCGCTGTTTCGAACTGAACGCTTATCAGGGCGATGCTTTCCAGGAGAATTTTGTCTTCAACACTCCCGTTACCGTCACTCTCAACTACACCGACGCCGATGTGGAGGGAGTGAATGAAGACAACATGTTGCTAGAGTGTTGGAACGATAGCCTGAGCTTGTGGCAGGATGCGGCCTGCGGCCCCTATGACCGCCATCCCAACGAAAACTGGCTGGCGGTACCCATCTGCCACCTGAGCCGGTTCGCGCTGTTCGAGCAACAACACCAGATCTACCTGCCCCTCGTCCAACGATACCCTGAATGACCAGAGAAACAAACTGGAGAACTAGCCCTCCGTCTCTCGCGGCTCTGGCAATCCCGACGCAAGCACGTACCCGGTCAGACAGAGCCCCAGCGACACGGCGAACAGACTGGCAAAACCGAAAAAATCCACGACCAACCCACCCAGCCCGGAGATCAAGACGACGATCCCCATCAGTGTGTTGGAAAGCCCCAGGTAGAGCGGGCGATCAGCCTCGGAGACCAATTCCAGCAGGTAGTTGCTGCCTGCCAATATCTGGGCGGGCCGCACCGCGCCGTCCAGGAAAAAGAGGGGAAGAGCCAGATAGGGTAGCCAGGCCCCCTGAGGCCCGAGCCCTCCCAGGACGGAAGGGAAGAACCCCACCAATCCCACCAGAGCCAGCGCCAGCAGAGTCGTCGCCCCGCTGCCCAGGCTCACCAATCGCATCACCAGTCGATTCCCCCGCCGGTCACTCAGGCGGCCCCACGGCAGGTTAAAGAGCAACAGAGCCCCGACACGAACCACCACATAGACCCCCACCATTCCCTCCGGAGCACCTAGCACGTTCTTGGCATAGATGCCGTAGAAAGGGAGAGCGATGTTCGCCATCGCCAGGCTCAACCGGGCGGCCATGTAACGACGGTAGACCCGGTCGGTTCGCAGGAGCTGCCCTGCCCTCCTCAACTGTTCCCCCACCGTTACCGTCCCGGCCACGACCGGGCCCGGCGGCTCCCGGATGAGGGCAAAGGCCGCAAATGCCGGGGCCATCACCGCGCAGTAGAGGAGGAAAAGGACAGCATTGCCCCGAGGGAAGGGCAGGGCCGGGTGATTGAGAACCGTTTTCACGATCCAGCCACCTCCCAGCCCCAACAGGCTACCCAGCAACTGCCGCCAGGCAAAGAAACTCCCCCGCCGCCGGGCCGGGATCGTCTTCGCCACCACGTCAAAGAAGGTCAACCCCGCCAGCCCGGCCGACAGGCGAGCAATGATATACAGGACGAAAAAGCCGACCAGTAGAACAAGAGGGTCATCCACCAGCCAGACCACAGCCGCCAAAATGATCCAGACGAGAGTGCGGATCACCGCCGCTATAGTATAACTGGGCATCTTGCGCTCCATCCGCTGGACGCGCGTGGAGACAAATATCTGGGGTAGAAACCAGCCCGCGTCCCCCAGCGGCACTACCAGCCCGGCGAGCAAGTTGGAGGGAGTCAAGTGACTTACAAACCAGGTCAGAACCAGCGGTGGGTCAATCAGTGCCTCGGCAAACCGAAAGGCGGCACCGTTAAAGACCCCCAATGCAAAATTGCGCCGGACCTCGTGTTCTGCGATGACTTTGTCCATGGTTGGTAGTAGATGAGTAAATAAGCAGGGGGAGTAATTGTACCGCGTAGGCCGATAATTGGCAACCTGCAACCCGCAATCCGCAATTGACAGAAATCCAGGCTTGGCGTATAGTTATATCACTAGAGGCGATTTCAATCGCTCGCAGAAACAGCCTGAGTGACCACATTACAACACTATCACGTACTGGAGATTCGCCTATGGAAATCGGAACCGTCCGACAAGTGGATATTGACACCGAAATGCAGGTGGCGTATCTGGATTACGCGATGAGCGTCATCGTCGCTCGCGCCCTGCCCGACGCCCGTGATGGCCTCAAACCAGTACAGCGCCGGATTCTCTACGCCATGCACGACGTGGGCCTGCGACCAGACACGCCCTATAAAAAGTCGGCCCGCATCGTCGGTGAGGTGCTGGGCAAATACCACCCTCACGGTGACGTGGCAGTGTACGAGGCGATGGCCCGCCTGGCCCAGGACTTTAGCCTGCGCCACCCGCTGGTGGATGGGCAGGGGAACTTTGGGTCAGTGGATGGCGACAGTCCTGCCGCGATGCGTTACACCGAGGCCCGCATAGCCCCCATCGCGACCGAACTCCTGGCCGATATAAACAAGGACACGGTGGACTTTGTCCCCAACTTTGACGACTCCCTCTATGAGCCCGCTGTCCTCCCCGCCGCCACCCCCAACCTGCTGGTCAATGGCTCCTCCGGCATCGCTGTGGGGATGTCCACCTCCATTCCGCCCCACAACCTGGGCGAGGTGTGCGATGCGCTGGTCTACATACTCGCCCACTGGCGCAAACTGGACAACATCACCGTCGAGGACCTGATGCGCTTCATCCAGGGGCCGGATTTTCCCACCGGCGGTCTGATCTACCGGCGGAAGAAGAAAGATGACGAGGACGTCATCGCCCACGCCTACGGGCGAGGCCGGGGCAAGATCACCGTGCGCGCCCGCGCGCATGTCGAGGAGATGAGCCGTTCCCGCCACCGTATCGTCGTCACCGAACTGCCCTACCAGGTCAACAAGAGTAGCCTCAGCGAGCGTATCGCCCAGTTGGTACGCGACGGTCGCATCGAGGGCATCACCGACCTGCGCGACGAATCAGACCGGCGAGGCATGCGGCTGGTGATCGAACTGACCCGCACCGTCGAGCCTCAGCAGGTTCTCGCCGACCTCTTCCGGCTCACCTCGATGGAGAGCACCTTCAGCCTCATCATGCTGGCGCTGGTAGATGGCGAGCCGCGCCTGTTGACGCTCAAAAAAGCGCTGCTGACATACCTGGAACACCGGCAGGTCATCGTCATACGCCGCAGCCAGTACGAACTGGCCCGCGCCAGAGAGCGCGCCCACATCCTGGAAGGGTTGCTCACCGCGCTCGATCACCTGGATGAAGTGATCGCCACCATCCGTCGTTCCCGCACCACCGACAGCGCGCGCGCCAACCTGCGCCGCAAATTCAAACTCAGCCAGGTCCAGGCCCAGGCAATCCTCGACATGCCGCTCAAGCGCCTCGCAGCCCTGGAACGGCGCAAGATTCAGGACGAGTACAAAGAGAAAATGCAGTTGATCAAGCACCTCGAGAGACTGTTGCGCAGCCCAAAGAAAATCCGCGACGTCGTGCGCGATGAACTTGTGACTATAAAGGAGCAGTACGCCGATGCCCGCCGCACGCAGGTGCTGGACGTAGGTAAGGTGCAACTGACCGCTGCCGATCTGATCCCCGACGAACCGGTGTGGGTGACGGTGAGCCGGGGCGGACTGGTGGCCCGTGTGCCAGATGAAGGCCCGCCCCCCCGGGTACCCTCCCGGCCACAGGACGCGCCGGTCGCGCTGCTTTCTACCTCCACCCAGGATACGCTCTATCTCTTCGCCGCCAATGGCGGAGCCGCCACCCTCCCCATCCACCAACTGCCGGAGGGAGTGACCTGGGAAGGAACCGGCACACACTATGCCGATCTGACACCACTCACGCGCCGTGACACCGTCGTGGCCGCGCTAGCACTCCCCACCCCCCCACCGGTAGGGGCGCGGTCACCGCGCCATTACCTATTCCTCGCCACACGGCAGGGCATCGTCAAACGGGTGGCACTCACCGATCTGCCCGGCGTGAGCAGCGAGACATTCATCGCCATCGGGGTAGAGCCAGAAGACGCGCTCGGTTGGGTAACGGTAACGACAGGAACAGATCATGTGCTACTGGTCACCGCCGCCGGCAGGGCCATCCGCTTTAAGGAGGAAACAGTGCGACCAATGGGACTGCCTGCCGGAGGCGTGATAGGCATCAAACTAGGCGGCAAGGAGGACCGCGTGGTAGCGCTGGCAGTAGTCCGCCCTCGCTCCGACCTATTTGTGATAGCGGAAGACGGGCGGGCCAAACGAGCACCGCTGAGCGAGTATCCTACCCAGGGCCGCCACGGGCAGGGGGTGATTACCGCACGCTTCGCCACGCCCGGGGTAGGCCTGTCAGGGGCCGACGTAGTGCAGTCCGGCGATCCGGTAATACTGGTCACCGAGAAAGGGGCCGCCAAAACCATCCGCGCTCGTTCCGCGCCGCGGATGGGCCGGCAGACTCAGGGGAAGCCAGTCATAGCACTGCGGAGCCGGGATGCCGTAGCAGATGCTTTTGTGCCACTTCACCGGTTGGAGTGGGCAACGACAAACGAGGAGGATTAAGAATGGCCTATCGAGACACCTGGGCAACCTGCCAACAATGTGGACAAGAGTTCATCTTCAAAATTGAGGATCAACGCCAGCAGGCAGAGCGCGGCGCGGAGATCGCGCCGCCAGAGTTGTGCCCTACCTGTCGGGGCACGGCGCACCCCCGCGTGGAGCGCCGCCCACGACCGAGAAACGCACCCCAACCGAGGCCCCAAACCAAACGGGAGACAACACCGTCAGAGGCACTCGATCCTGGCCCACACGAGGGCACCGTCAAGTGGTACGACAGCGAGAAAAGATACGGTTTCATCATCCACCCTGGCGGCGCAGAACTCTTCTTCCACCGCAGCGGCATCGTGCCGGGAGAAATACCGGACTTTCCCGATGGCACACAGGTGACCTACCTGGTTGAGCAAACCGACAAGGGGCCCCAGGCGGTAGACGTGGCACGAATGAACACGCCGGAGTGACCGGCAAGCGCAGTAACCGTGTCAAGTCAAAAGATAATGTTACCGAAAGAGGATGGTTCTATCAAAAGATAATGTTACCGAGATGTCCGTCTCCTTTCTTTGATCTTGGTGCTCCAGCCAGGGTAGGAAGCCGGAG
>JAXHUO010000064.1:0-25065 GCA_034189605.1 Chloroflexota bacterium | reverse complement strand
AATAAGAGGCAGCGATGGCTCAGTCATCCCCTCCCGGAAACGTAGAGGCGCATATCCAGGGACAAATCAGCGGCCAGGTTGCCGTCGGGAATTACAACGTTCAAATCGGCTCCGTTCACGGCGGCGTGGTCAACGTCGTCGCGCCTGAGCGACAAACTCGCCCGCGTCCTATCCCTACCCCCGTCTTCCTGCGCCCTCGTCCCTTCCCCGACCTGCTGGATCGGGCCGCGGAGATCAATGCCGTCGCCGCTGCTCTACAGTCCGCCCTGCCGATCGAGTTCTGCGGCCAGGGAGGCACTGGCAAAACGACTCTTCTGCGTCATCTGGCCCATCAGCCACCTGACGTCCCCTTCCCGGACGGCGTCCTTTACCTCTCGGCCCGCCGCCAACCCCTGGCCGACTTGCTCCAGTCCCTCTTCGACGCGTTCTACGAGAGCGATATTCCCTTCAAGCCCAAGGATGCTCAGATTCGCCGTGCTCTCCAGAGCAAACATGCCCTCATCATGCTGGACGATGTCGAACTGTCACGGGATGAGGTAGAGACGCTGATGGATACTGCGCCAGGCTGCATCTTTCTCCTCGCGTCATCGGAGCGCTGCCTGTGGGGGGAAGGACGTGCTGTGACCCTGCGCGGGCTCCCTCCGGACGACGCTCTGGCGCTGATAGAACGGGAACTGGGACGACCCCTGACCCCGGAGGAGCGACCCGCTGCACAGGCGCTCTGCACTGCCTTGGAACGCCACCCCCTGCGTCTCCTTCAGGCGGTGGCGCTGGCGCGGGAGGAGGGCCTTTCGCTGACGGAGGTGGCCCGCCGGACACAAACTCCCTCTCCCACCAATGCACTGACGACGCAGGTGTTGGCCTCGCTCTCGGAATCGGAACAGCGAGTTCTGGCGGCGCTGGCAGCCCTGGGCGATGTGCCCCTCAACACTGAGCATCTGGCCGCTCTGGCGGGACTCGCCGACGTAGTGCCTACTCTGGAGACGTTGATGCGCCATGGCCTGGTGCAGACCCACAGCCCCCGCTACAGCCTGGCTGGCGCGTTGGGCGAGGATTTGCAGCAGATGTGGGACCTGACCCCGTGGGCTGAGCGGGCCCTGACCCATTTTACGACCTGGGCGGAACGGCATCGCTCGGCGACTGACCGTCTGTTGGAAGAGGCTGATGCCATTCTGCGGGTGCTGGAATGGGCCGCAGGGACTGGCCGTTGGGCGGAGGTCCTGCGTCTGGGGCGGGCAGTCCAAGATGGTCTGGCCCTGAGCAGGCGATGGGGCGCGTGGGACCAGGTGCTCCAATGGGTGCTCCAGGCAGCGCGGGCGCTGGGGGACCGGGCCGCCGAGGCCTGGGCCCTGCACCAAGGCGGCACCCGCGCCCTCTGCCTGGGAGATGGTGCCACTGCCCATGCCTCCCTGACCCAGGCCCTCCACATGCGGGATTCACTGGGAGATCAAGCCGGGGCAGCGGTGACCCGTCACAACCTGGACCTCCTCCTGGCTCCGCCCCCTCCGCCCCGGCGACCTCCCGAACCTCCTTCGGGGCCCACGCCGGTCGGCGGGGCAGTCCCAGGTGTTTCGGGTTTACTCAAAGGGGCTCTTATTTCCCTTGCCATCCTGCTCGTGGCCGCGGGTGGACTGGGGATCTGGTATTTCTGGCTCTAGCCCACGCCGGTACCTCCGGCGCCGACGGCTACGCTGACCAGCACATCCACGTCTGCACCTACGCCAACCCATACGCCGACGCCTACAGAGGCGCCGACCAGCACGCCTGTGCCGACCAATACTCCGACTAACACCCCAATCCCAACCGATACGCCGACCAGCACGCCAACGCCAACCGATACGCCGACTAGCACACCGACGCCAACTGCCACGCCCGATATTACGCCGCCGCCAGTCCCGTCGCCAGTTGAGCCGGACGATGAGGCGTTGCTCTCTTGCCGTGCCTCGCAGACTCTGGTTTGGGAGCCGGTCAGCGACCCCAGCGGTATCTCCGGCTACTACGTCAAGTTGGAGCAGGAGGTGACTGAAGGCAACTGGCAGTCGGTTGGCGGGTGGGGACCGGTGACTGGCGAGCAGGTTGACGTGAGTGTGCAATGTGGCGGTTCCTACCGCTGGATGGTGCGTGCTCAGGACGGTGCCGGAAACTACAGCGATTGGTCCGGGTTGGCCTACTTTGGTATCGTGTTACCGTGATGTAGGGCTGGGAAGATGCCACGGTAGTAAAGAAAAACCGAAGGAGTAGGATAGCACATAAGGTGGAGGATAGCGATGAACCAAGAGCAAAAGTCCGGTGATGTCATCCGCGCCACCATCTCCGGCGACGTCAGCGGGCAGGTGGCGGTGGGCAAGGAAATCACCCAGACCCAGGCCGTCGGTGTGGACCGGCCAGAGGTGACAAAGGCTGACCTGGCTGAACTCCAGCAGGCGCTGGCTGGCCTGAAGGCAAAGGTGTCAGCCGAAGCCCCGCCCGAGAAGAAGAACGCCGCCTTGGAGCGGGTGGGGGAACTGGAAGAAGCCGTCACCGCCGAAGAACCCGACCTGACCACGATGGAATATGTCAAACGCTGGTTTGTCAAGAACGTACCGGCGTTGGCCGGGGCGGTGACCGGCGTCGTCGTCCACCCCATTGTGGGCAAACTGGTGGAGGCGGCGGGAGATGCCGTGGCGACCGAATTCCGCCGCCGCTTCGGTGGAGAGTAGGAAATGGGCGTTTGGCCTGCCGTGCCGCGACGAGATCTACTTGAACCGGCGAGGGAACCGTCTCACCACCGTCGCCTCGTTGTGTAACACCAATCGGTCGCCCATCTCCAGTTCTTCGTAAGGTTTCTCCCAATCCTCGCGGGAGGGACGCGGGAAGATGTTGATCTCGGTCCCCTTTTTGGCATGCCGCCGGTCAACGTAGGCCAGCCCCACCAGGTAGCCCTGTGTGTCCATCGCGCACGAGGTCACCTGGCCGATGACCCGCCCGTGGCTCTCGGTCACCACGTCCTCCTGTTTGGGGATGCGTACTCCCTTCTCCGCGATGTGGAAGCGGGCCACGGTCATCTTGCGCTGCTGGGTGTGTTCGATGTAGGCCCGCCGTCCAATGAAAAAGGACTTGTGCAGTTTGACGTAACCCGCGAAACCCGCGTCATCGGGACGCAGGTCCAGCGGGCCCGCCAGTTCGTGGCCGTAGAGCGGTAGCCCGGCTTCGATGCGCAGGCTATCGCGCGCCCCCAGGCCGATGGGCCGGAGCCCGAAGGGAGCGCCGACCTCCATCAACTGTTCCCATAGCGTGCCCATCACGTCGGGGTGGACGAGTATCTCAAATCCCATCCGCTCGCCGGTGTAGCCGGTGCGGGCGATGATCAGGTCAAAGAGGCCGCCAGGGGCCCGGCTGGATGGGATGCCTGCCTCCATCACCTCAGTACGCTTCAACGCCAGCAACCGTCCCCGTACCTCGGTGACGGCGCTGGAGGGTGAGGCACCGTCGAGCAGGGCCAGCAGGATGTCGCGGGAACGAGGCCCCTGGAGGGCCATGTCGGCTAGCCAGGCGTAACTCTCTCGCGGGTCGTGCAGGTCTCCTAGTTCGGCCTGGAAACTGGCCCGCGCCCATGGCCGCAGGTCGTCTATGCGTACAGCCCGCGTGTTCACTGCCTGGAGCCAGGCCCAGTCCTTCTCTGTGTTGGCGGCGTTGACTATCAGCAGATAGCGGGAGGGGCTGAGCATGTAGATCATCAGGTCATCTATGACCCGACCATTGGGTGACAGGAGGTACGAGTACAACGATTCGCCGGGCCGGAGACTATTCACGTCGTTGGTGGTCACCAGGTTGAGAAAGTAGGCGGCGTGGGGGCCGCTCGCTTCAAAAAGCCCCATGTGGGAGACGTCAAAGAGACCCGCCGCGCCCCGCACTGCCCGGTGCTCTTCGCTGATGGAGGTGTACCACAGAGGCATCTCCCATCCGGCGAAAGGAGCCATCTTTGCTCCGTGCTGCACGTGCCAGTTGAAGAGCGGGGTGCGGCGCGAGGGCTGTCCCAGCTGACCCCTTCCCGCTTCGGGCAGGGGGGAGAAGGGGGGAAGCGGCTCCCCGGCCGGGTCAGCGTAACCAGGGGCGGAGAGGCCGATAAAGTAAGGTTTGTGGGAGACCTGTTCCGGCGCAGTGTCCAGAGCCAAATTCGGAAATTCCGCCAATTCCTGTTCTCCCACATCGCGCACGACAGATGGCCCCGGCAGTTTGGCCCACAGGTCGCTCTCGTCAAAGTGGACGTAGCCATCGGAGAGGTCGCGTAACCAGGCGATGACCCGCCGGGCCTTGTCGGCCGGCACGACTAGCCGGTAGCGATTGTGGCCGAATCCGGGCCGTTGGACAAAAGCCGGGCTCATCACTCGCCCGTCCCGCTCCAGCAGCGTCACAGCCCGCCACTCTCCTTGTTTGAGATCGGCGATGTCCGTCGGTGTGATTTGCTCGATGAAGGTGGCAGCCGTGTTTCCTTCAATCTCGATCAGCCCATACTGTCCCTCACGCTGGCGCAGTTCCGGTACCAGGCAGTGGTGTGGATAGCCGCTGCATGGGAGTTCAAAGTCAATCCCAGCCTGTCCGGCCAGTGCGGCCACTTTGACACGCAGTTCCTCCAGCACGTCAAAGTCCACCTTGCCCCGGTAGATTGGACCGCGCACGCCGGTGTAGGTGAAAGGCTCGGTCGCCTGCATCGCGCGGGCGATGACATCGGCGATTTGCTCCATCTCCGGTTCTCTCAGGCCGCGCTGGGTGACCCAGGGGGTGCCCAACCGGATGCCACTGGGATAGGCGGCTGTCTTGTCGCCGGGGATGGTGTTCTTGTTGACGACGATGCCCACCAGGTCGAGGATCGCTGCTGTGACACCGCCCATCAATGGGGTGTGGTCCCGTCCCTGTATCGTCTTGCAGTCGAGGAGCAGCAGGTGGGTTTCGGTCCCGCCGCAGGGGACGTGCAGCCCGCGCGCGGTAAGCGCGTGGGCTAGAGCCTTGGCGTTGGCCACGATCTGGTGTTGGAGATGGTGGAACTGCTCCGTCTGTGCCAGGTGGAAGGCGACGGCTAGTCCGGCGAATTTGTTGACGTGGGGGCCGCCCTGCAGGCCGGGGAAGACGGCCCGGTTTATCTTCTGCGCCAGGCCGGGGTTGGTGGTGAGGATGCAGGCCCCTCGCGGGCCGCAGAGTGTCTTGTGAGTGGTGAAGGTGACGACGTCGGCGTACCCCAGTGGGGTGGGGAAGGCGCCGGCGATTACCATGCCGGCCACGTGGGCGATGTCGGCCAGGAGATAGGCGCCTACCCGGTCGGCGATCTGGCGGAACTTGGCCCAGTTGGGGAAGCGCGGGTAGGAGGTGTAACCGGCGATGATCAATTTGGGCCGGTGTTCCAGCGCCAGTTCCTCGATTTCGTCATAGTCCAGTAACTCCGTCTGCTCGTTGACGTGATAGGAAATGACGTTGTACAGTTTGCCCGACAGGTTGACTGGGCTGCCGTGGGTCAGGTGGCCGCCGTGGGGCAATGCCAGGCCCATGATGGTATCGCCTGGTTTTAGTAATGCCTGCTGAACGGCGACGTTGGCCGGCGCGCCGGAGAGAGGCTGGACGTTAACATAGATTTGGTCGGCGGAGATGTCATCGGTAGCAAACGTTTCGGCGCAGCGCCGCCGGGCCAGCGATTCAATCACATCGGCGTACTCGACGCCCCGGTAGTAGCGCTGGTCGCCGTAGCGGCGATAGTGAGCCAGGTGATGCTCATAGTCCAGAATCTCGTCCTCGGCCAGCCAATGGGTCTCTGGGTTGGGATAGCCCTCGGCATAGATGTTCATCAGTGCTGATCCGAGCGCTTCCCGCACAGCCCACGGAGAACTGCTCTCCGAGGGGATCATGATCAATTTGCGAGCCTGCCGTTCCTTCTCCAGGTCAATCAGTTGGGCCACGGCCGGGTCTAGCACGGACAGGTCGCCGCGAAAGAGAAAGTCGTCGTGTGTGGACATCATCACCTCCATCATGGCGCGACAAAAAAGCGGGGCCTTTGGCAAGGCCCCGTTGAGCCACGAGGGCATAACTGGCGGGGAGGCAGGGATTCGAACCCTGGGTGGAGTTATTAGCCCCACAACCGCTTAGCAGGCGGCCCCATTCAACCACTCTGGCACCTCCCCGGGTACTGTTATTCCGTTGTCCTGCTTTTGCTGTTTCCTCGTTCCGTTGTTGTGGCGGAGGGAGAGGGATTCGAACCCCCGGTGACCTTGCGGCCACAACGATTTTCAAGACCGTCGCCATAGTCCACTCGGCCATCCCTCCGGTTATCCGAGGGGGTGATTCCCCCTGGCGAGTGCGGATTCTACCACGCCAGCGAACAACTGTCAATCTGCCTGGCCGCTGATGACCTCTACACTTCCCATCCACGGCCGCAGCACTTTGGGCACCACGATGCTGCCGTCCGCCTGCTGGTAATTCTCCATGACCGCGATCATCACCCGGGGCAACGCCAGCCCTGAGCCGTTGAGCGTGTGGACGAAGTGGGGTTTGGCCCCCCGCTCTGGCCGGTAGCGGATGTTGGCTCTCCGCGCCTGGAACGTCTCACAATTGCTCAAGGAACTGACCTCCAGCCACTCACCGCAGCCTGGTGCCCACATTTCGATGTCATAGGTCTTGGTCGAGTGGAAACTCAGGTCACCTGTACAAAGTTCCAATATACGACAGGCGATGTCCAGGCGGCGGCACAGATCTAGTGCATCCTCGAGCATTAGCTCTAATTCGTCGTAACTGGTCTCCGGCCGGGTGAATCTATACATCTCTACCTTGTCGAATTGGTGCCCGCGTTTGATGCCGCGCACGTCTCGCCCAGCGCTCATCTTCTCGCGGCGGAAACAGGCACTGTAGGCCACGTACCGTCGGGGCAGATCGTCGTTGTCGAGAATCTCACCTCGATGCAGGTTGGTCAGCGGTACCTCGGCGGTAGGGATAAGCCAGAGGTCATCTTCGACGTCGTGATAGATGTTGTCAATGAACTTGGGCAGTTCTCCGGCATCCCACATACACTCTTCTTTGACGACAAAGGGCGGGTAAATCTCGGTATAGCCGTGCTCCCTGGTGTGTACGTCCAACATCCAGGCGATGAGCGCTCGTTGTAAGCGTGCTCCGGCCCCGCGTAGGACGTAGAAGCGGCTGCCGGAGAGTTTCACTCCCCGCTCAAAGTCGAGAATGCCTAGTTCTGGTCCCAGGTCCCAATGGGGTATGGGTTCAAAGTCAAACTCTCGTGGCTCTCCCCATTTGCGCAAGATGGGGTTGTGTGTTTCATCAGGGCCAATGGGCACACTCGCATGCGGTAGGTTGGGCATTGCCAACATCGCCGCCTTGAGGTCAGATTCGGTCTGGCGTAACTGGGTTTCCAGTTTGTTGATGTGGTCGCCTACCTGGCGCATCTCGGTGATGAGCCGCTCTCGTTCGGCCTTGTCCTTGAGTTGGCTGATCTTCTTCGAAGCGCGATTACGCTCGGCCCTGAGCGTTTCGACCTCCTGGAGTAGTTCGCGTCGCTGTACGTCCAGTCTCAAAATGGCATCCACCTGGGCTGGGTCTTCGTTCCGGTTTAGCAACGCGGCCTGGATCAGTTCTGTTTGTTCGCGAATGACTGCAATGTTGAGCATATTATCTCCGTTACGTTTGCTCCTGTTTCCCAGCGTTCCATTCCTCGACAGCCTGGCGGATGACGTCGCGTAGCCGTTCGTCTGGGAGGTCGCTGATGTCGGTATAACACTCACCATTCATCCAGATCGTCAATCCGCCATTGGACGTCGTTCCCAAATCCACATCTACTGCCGCCAGAGCCGGGTCTGCGCTCAGACGAGAGCGGATGATGTCTTCGATCTGTTCAGCAAAGGGAGCGGCGAGGTGCTCGTCTGCGTCGTAATCATAGAGCGCGATGCCCTCGCTATCCGCCTGAGTCGCAGCAATGGTCTCCGGCGGAGGCGTGGTAAGCATCCACTCTGGCTTCTGGTCAGGTGATTTGGGACGGGTGAGGTTGATCCGGCGCGAACGTAGAGCGAACAGCACGTATATCGTGACCAGGGCGAGGATGGCCACACCGCCTGCTACCCACACCGCATTTGGAGTTTCCATGTTTTTGCCTCCATGTGCACAGGGTTGCGGCACAAAACAGGACGGAGCCCCCGATCTAGCGGGGATTCCCTGGCTGGAACCAGGCCTCTGGTCACGTTTCGTACCGAGAAAAAGTCCCTCTCGCATCCTGGATGAGGGGGCTACTTTACAACAAGAATTATAACACGGGCGATTTAACTTTACAAATTGACAACTTTGCATTATAATCTGTGCACTTTCTTCAGAACTGGGAGTTACCAACTCTCAGTTTTTGTGTAAGCGTTCACGTGAGGGCCAAGAAACCGGGTTTTTGCACAGGAAGATTTCTCTGGCAGCGGGGAAGCACCTGCAAGTAATGTTACTTTGCTTGTAAAGCACCAGAAACCCGGTTTTTAGTCTATCTTCTGAACGGTTACGTTTTTGTTATCCACTGCCGGGAGTATCATCATACAGAACACTTATTACATCAGGAATATGAGATGAATGAGCAGCCGACGTTCCTAACCCGCGAGGGGTACCATAAACTGGATCAAGAATTGAACTACCTGCGCACAGTCCGGCGTCAGGAGGTTGCCCGGCGTCTCCATCAGGCGCTGAAAGAGGGCGACATTCTGGAGAATGCGGAGCTGGAGGATGCGCGCAATGAACAGGCCTTTGTGGAAGGGCGCATCCTGGCGCTGGGGAATATATTGTCCGATGTAGTTATCATCGAGGAAGAGGGGCCCCACGAGGCGGTAGGGCTGGGCAGTCGCGTCACCGTCGTGGAGGGGGATGGGCCGCCGGAGACCTACCACATTGTGGGTTCCCCCGAGGCTGACCCTGCCAGGGGCCTGATTTCCAACGAATCTCCTCTCGGGCAGGCGCTGATGGGGTGCAAGGTAGGGGAAGAAGCCGTGGTCAATGCTCCTGGCGGTATACTGGTGTTCAAAATCGTAGAGATCAAGTAATCTACGGACGGGTGGAGTGTGATGAGGTGCCTGTGCAGAACCCCGCGAGGTGGTCAGTGCGGGCATTTTTTAGTGGGCGTGTAGTGAACGCGGGGGATATTATGGAGCTTACAGAGTTAGAGCGGCAGCGTATGGAGAAATTGGGGCGATTGCGAGCACGAGGGATCGAACCTTATCCCCGTTGCGTCAAGCGTACTCATACCATAGCCGAGGCAGTCGCTGCTCTCGAAACGGCCGAGGCTGCTGGTGAAAAAGGGCCCCGGGTCGCTGTGAGCGGACGGCTGCGCAGTATGCGTGTGATGGGAAAAGTCACCTTCGCGCACATCGAAGACGGGGGTGGTTCCATTCAACTCTTTTTGCGCATTAACGACGTGGGTGAAGAAACATACGACATGTTCAAGCGAGACTTTGATCTGGGCGATTTTGTCGGCGCGGAGGGGGTGTTGATGCGCACTCGTACCGGCGAGGCCAGTGTCCGCGTGGAGCAGGTGCGCATGTTGGCCAAGGCGATCAGTCCGCTGCCGGTGGTCAAGGAGAAGGAGGTGGGCGGCAAGCAGTTGCGCTACACTGCCTTCTCTGATGTCGAGGAGCGGTATCGCCAACGGTACGCTGACCTGGCCTGCAATCCCGACGTGCGCGAGGTTTTCCGCGTGCGTGCATGCACGATCAAAGCCCTGCGTCGTTTTTTGGATGAACATGGTTTCATGGAGGTTGAGACACCTATCCTTCAGCCGGTCTACGGAGGGGCAGCGGCTCATCCGTTTGTCACCCACCACCATCAATTGCACCAGGATTTATACTTGCGCATCGCGTTCGAACTATATTTGAAGAGACTCCTGGTGGGGATGTATGATAGGGTTTACGAAATCGGGCACGACTTTCGTAACGAGGGGGTGTCCCAAAAGCACAACCCAGAGTTTACCCAATTGGAGTTTTACGCCGCCTACTGGAACTATCACGACGTGATGGCATTTTGTGAGCAGATGATCGCTTACGTCGCCGAGGAGGTGCTGGGTTGTCCGGTGATCCACTACCAGGGTCACGAGATAAACCTCCGTCCTCCCTGGCGGCGGGTCACGCTGCGTGACATTGTCCTTGAAGTGACAGGCATTGACTACCGCCAGCATCCCACCGCCGAGGAATTGGCGACCGCGATACGGGCCAAGGGGTTGCCGGCCAAGCCAGGCGCAACCTGGGGTTATTTGATTGACAAGGGACTGCTGGGGGTGGTCGAACCGACGTTGATCCAGCCGACATTCGTGCTGGATTATCCCCGCGACATCTCTCCGTTGGCCAAGACCAAGCCCGACGACCCTAAACACGTCGAGCGCTTTGAGTACTTTATTGGGGGGTTGGAGATGGGCAACGCCTTTACTGAATTGAACGATCCATTTGATCAGGAGCAGAGGTTCCTGGAGATGGGGCGGCTCTATGCGCCTGGCGACGAAGAGGCTCATCCGATGGACGAGGACTATCTGCGGGCGATGAAATATGGCATGCCGCCCAATGGAGGTTTTGGATCAGGCGTGGACCGGCTGGTGATGCTCCTCACGGACAAGCCGGCCATTCGTGAGGTCATTCTATTTCCACAGTTGCGAGCCAAGGATTGAACTGAGGTGTTGCTAGGTCATTATTGTCCTTGAGTGACTGGAATGTTGATTCGCTTTGGGGCTTGGATTTTGGAACATGGCTTCTATGTGCTTGGTACTATAGTACTATTTGCCTATTGCCTGTCTGGAGAACGTAGTGTAAAATAGAATAGGGTCTCTATCTATCATGCACATATCACCATAATTGGGGCGAGGAGTAACGCGATGAGGAGTGTCCGGTCTCTTTTGATAGTGACGATGTTGGTTGTTGTGCTTTTCAGCAGTGTGTCTGCTACGTATGCACAACCGCCAGTTGGGAACTGTCGTTATTTCGTCGAGACAGGCCATTACGTATGTGATGAATTCCTCGAGTTCTATGACAAACGGGGGAAGAGCGAAATCTTTGGATTCCCTCTCACGGAAGCATTCAAGGACCATGCGCTTGGGTTGCAAGTGCAGTATTTCCAACGTGCCCGGATGGAGTGGCACCCGAACAACCCGGCTCCCTACAGAGTGCAACTGGGGTTGCTGGTTGATGAACTTGGTTACCGTTTTCCTTCGGCCCGCTCGGACCAGATACCTTCCTCCAACAATGACACCCGCCACTACTTTAGCGAAACGGGGCATGTTGTTTCATATGCGTTTCTCAAGTATTTCCGTGAGAAGGGGGGGGTGGACATCTTTGGCTATCCTCGCTCCGAGTTTATGTATGAGGATGGGTACGTCGTACAGTACTTTCAACGCGCACGCATGGAGTGGCATCCCGAGTTCGTCTCTGGCCCGCAGATGCGCCTGACCAACCTGGGAGAGACCTACCTCGAGCGTTTTCCTGTTTCTCAGGAAGACATCTCGTCTTCCGCGTCTCAAAGCGGGTTTCCAGAAAGCGTGCCTCAAGAATACCGGGTGACCGATCTACATGTCAGCGCTTCGGTGCGGTATGCTATCACCGGGCGGCAGGGCGTTCAGACGGTCTTTGTCTATGTGAATGATCAGCAGGATAAGCCGGTTCAGGGTGCGGATGTCAAGATGGTGATTCATTACCAGTCAGGTGATCAATCTTACGAGTTTAATCCTACTAACGCCAGCGGTTTCACGCGGTACGGTTTTGACCTCTCGCCGTCACTGCCAGGTCAGAAAGTGGTGATTGACGTGACGGTGACACATGGCGACTCGACAGCCACGACGCAGACCTTTTTCCTGCCATGGTGGTAGTGAGCCAGGTGGAGATCAAAAAGCCCGCTTTCAAGCGGGCTTTTTTGTTGGACAGTTTCCACACTCTGAAGGTTCCATAACATTCGGGACGTCTCTACTACCGGCGGTTATTCCTCCCACCCGATGATCCAGACGCACAGACCGGCCAGGCCAATGGTAGCGCCGATAAGAGCGGCCCATTGCCCCGGCAGCAGGCCCACGTCGCGAGCAGACCAGACGAGGATAGCCACCATACCAATGGCCAGTACCAGCCACGCTGCCAGGCGCGGATGCTTAATGGCAAACTGCTTCAGAGAAGACAACATGTACTCACCTCCGGTAGAATTGGTCACAGTGGACGGCGCACGTGATTGGAGCGTAACTGTTTCATCAGTATTGACTCGTCGTCTCCTATTCGAGCCTCGTGGGCGGCCTCTCGCCACGCTTTGGGTAGATTGGTGACTGTTTTGAGCACGTATCCGAACGTTTCGCAAAACTTGATCAGGTCGGGGGGTCTCGGGCCTGGCAGAGATAACAGCGCAACCTCACACTGTAACTCGGTCGCTGCCCGCTCCATCTCAGAGAACAACGCCTGGCCGACTGCGAAACGGTCTTGGGCCGGCCAGACCATAAAGTCGCTCACCTGGACGATAAGGTTCTCTATTCGCCAACCCAGCATCCCGACCAGATTACCATCCTGCTCAGCCAGCAGGAACCCCACGTTGCGGAAGCGGACGATGACCGCCTGCTCGTTTATCTCCGGTTGTCCCGAGCGAGCACGATTGATGAACGCGGCGATTTTACCTGCATCGTTTATCTTGGCTCTATGCACCGTGATTTCTTGTCGTGGCGACATGCTCCTCCTTGAGTCCCAAGATTGAGAATGGGCGTAACGTCACGTAGGGTGGCTTTTCCAGTGAGGCTCGAAAACCTGCCCTGTGTTTCCTGACAAGTATACCGCAAAATGCGAAAACAGGCTACCGCTCCTCCAGTCTCTGCCACGCTGCCTGCACCTGCACTCGCGTCCATGAGAGTTCCCCGGATGTATCAATCACTACGTCGGAGCGGGCGATTTTTTCTTCCTGAGGTGCCTGTGCTCGCACGCGCTGCTCGGCCTCGGCCCGGCCAAAGTTTCGGCTATCCATTATGCGGTAGACCTGCTGCTCTGGCTGGCAGGTCGTCACCCATATGCTATCGCAACTGTCTGCCAAACCGGATTCAACGAGTTTGATAGCCTCGATCACTATGACACTGGCCTGAGAAGTGGCAATACGGTGGCGGATCATTTCAATAGTGGCGGGGTGGACAATGGCCTCCAGGCGCGCCAATGCCGCAGGATCAGCGAATACACGTGCCCCCAGCCAGGCCCGGTCAATCTCGCCGTTGGGGGCCAGCACTTTTGGCCCGAACGTCGTGGTGATTTGTGTGTGGGCGGAGGTGCCGGCGCGCATCACCTCGTGAGCCACTGTGTCTGCGTCTATCACTTTAGCGCCTAGTTCCGCCAGCATCCTGGCGACTGTAGATTTGCCCGTGCCGATGTTGCCTGTGAGGCCAATGAGTAGCGGACGCTGGTTGGTCATTGACCTCGTGGTGCCCTTTACCTCGCATGCGGTATGGGTTTTGTCGGTAACGCCTGTCATACCACGTCTGTCCAGGCGGCGAGCAGTGTATCCAGTTCTGCTTCGACCTGGCTGTACTCGACGCCTAATTGGCGCACTCGCTCGACTGCCTTCTGCTCGCTGGCGATGGCCAGTTGGATTTCCAACTGTGCCCGATGCATCTCCAAACGATGGATGGACTGTTCGAGTTCCATCTGGCGGTGGGCTTGCCGCGCTGCTTCCCGCTCCGCGACTCTGTGGGCCTTTTGTAAGCGTTCCCTCTCTGTTTGGCCCCGGATTCCTGGGCGTGCCTGTTTTTGCTGTCGCCGCTCTGTTTCCCAGTCGTGGTATTCCTCGTACCCTTCCTTGAATTCCCATAGCTGTCCAGCATCAATCGCCCACACGCGAGTGGCCAGCCGGCGGATCAGGTAACGGTCATGGGTTACGAGCAGCAGCGTGCCGCCGAATCCGGAGAGTACCTCTTGCAACACTTCCTGGGATGGAATGTCGAGGTGGTTTGTCGGCTCGTCTAGGAGCAGGACATTGGCCCCCCGCAGGGCCAGGACAGCCAATGCGACGCGGGCCTGCTCGCCGCCGGAAAGATCGCCGATGCGCTTAAACACGTCGTCGCCGGAGAAGCGGTAGCGGCCCAGCAGATTACGCGTCTGGCCGGCAGTCAGTTCTCCGGCATTCAAGATAGTCTCGATCACGGTTTCCTCGGGGGTTAGGTGCGCCTGTCCCTGGGCAAAGTAGCCCAGGTGCACGCTCGCCCCTATGCGCACACGTCCGGTGAGTGGTGGAGCCTCGCCCAGGATGGTACGCAGCAAGGTGGTCTTGCCAGATCCGTTGGCCCCTAGCAGTGCCACTCGCTGTCCACGTCTCAGTTCAAGGTCTTCTACTGTGAAGAGGGGTTGGGCTGCTTTGTAACCCACGGTGAGGCCGTAGAGACCCAGCACCATGTCGCCGCTGCGGGCTGCGTCACCCAGGTCGAGTAGGGGTGCGGTTACCGCGCCCCTACCCGGTCGCTCGATCCTTTCCACCCGCTCCAGCCGTTTCCGCCGGCCCTTTGCCTCGCGGCTGTGCTGGCCGGCGATGTTGCGGCGAATGAACTCTTCAGTACGGGCGATAAACTGTTGTTGCCGCTTGTACTTGGCCTGCTGGAGGGCCACGCGTTCGGTTTTCTGGATAACGTAGGCGCTATAGTTGCCATGGTACCGCTCCAGCCGGCCCCAGTCCAGTTCCCATACTTGTTCAACGACGGCATTGAGGAAGGCGCGGTCGTGGGCTACGACGAGCACAGCGCCCTTCCACGATTTGAGATAGTTCTCCAGCCACTCGACGCCCGCCAGGTCTAGGTAGTTGGTCGGTTCGTCCATCAACAGCAGGTCAGGCTCTTCTAGCAGGAGACGGGCCAGCATGGCGCGTGTTTTTTGTCCCCCGCTGAGTTGTGCCACGGAACGCTGGAAATCATCTTTGTCGAAACCCAGGCCGGAAAGTACCTGACCAATGCGTTGCTCGTAAGTGTATCCGCCTGCCAGTTCAAACGCTTCCAAGGCTGGGCCATACTGCTGCAGTGCCTTCTCGCGGTTGGCGGAATCCGTCATAGCGGCTTCCAGGCTACGCAGTGTGGTAGATTGAGCCTGTAGGTCGGCAAAAACCTCTAGCATTGTTCCCCACAGCGTGTCTGATGTGGAGAAATTGGTCCGTTGGGGAAGATAGGCGACACGCACCCCCTTGGCCCGATGGATGACGCCGCTTGTAGCTTCCTCCCGTCCGGCAATCAGCCGCAGTAGTGTAGTCTTGCCTGAGCCATTGGGGCCGACGAGCGCGATTTTGGCCCTGTGGGGAATCGCAAAGGACACGTCCTCAAGGACATCTTGAGGGCCATAAGACTTGGCCAGGTTGCTGACGGTCAGGATGGACATAGGAATAGGGAACGTGTTGCGTGGTGTATACTTGCCTCGTAAGCGTTCAGACCTCCGAGGTTTTGGCCGCAATTTGGCTTGAAGAGTGGGTTGTGTGCCGTCCAAAGTCGTCGAGAGAGCGCCATTTTGTAAACCTCGGAGGTCTTGGCGAGCGTTTTCTTCACCCCCCTGAACGCTTGCCTTGACTCTACCGTGAATGGTGGGTAATTATACCACGAGCCTGGGGTGTGCCAACCTTGCCACCGCACTCATTTTGTAGTACACTCATGGAGGCCTTGGTTTAGCATCACAGCCAGCGGCGAAACTTGTGCAGGATTGTCCAGTTAAGGAAGGAGGATTAGGATGCCTACCAAATTAGGTCCTCACGTTTTACGATCTGCTGCCGATCTGAGTCAATATGTTCGATCTGGTGTGGCGGTGGCCAAGTTTGTGGGCGATTGGGGGACAGCCAGGGATGTCCCGGATGGCGTTCTGGTGATTGGCCGCAAGCACCAGGGGGATTACGATGCCCAGGGCCAGAAGGCCATTGGGAAGACACCCCTGGAGGCGGCTCAACAATTTGTCCAGGATCAACTGCCCACGTATCAGGCCAATTCCCACATCAAGTATTGGGAGGGGCACAACGAACCTGTTTGGAACGACGAGGATGGCATGGGGTGGTATGCTCAGTTCGAGGTAGAGCGTATGCAGTTGATGGCTGACCTGGGGTTCAAGTGTGTGATCGGAAACTTTGCCGCTGGCACGCCGTCTCTGCATCTATGGCCTGCTTTCTTACCGGCCCTCCAGGTGGCTAAGCAGTATGAGGCCATCCTTGGTCTCCACGAGTACAGTTGTCCCTGGATGTGGTGGATGACGGGAAAGTATCAATTGGACCCCAACGCGGATGAGGGGGATGAGGGTTGGACGACGTTACGTTACCGCAAGGTGTACCGCCAGTATCTGGCCCCGAACGGGTTGGGAGACGTGCCGTTGGTGATCACCGAATGTGGCATTGACCCACTGGTAAACCCCAAGCCGCCGGGCGTAAAAGGTGGGGCGTGGAAGCAGTTGGGAAGCTTTTGGGCCGAGCACGACGGTAAGCCGGACAAGGCTAACTATTATTACCAGCAGTTGGTCTGGTATGATAAGGAACTGCAAAAGGATGATTACGTTGTCGGCGCGACAGTCTTCACCTGGGGCAGTTTCGGCCGGCCGTGGGTAGATTTCGACGTGGCTGGGACGAATGTGGCCAAAAAACTGATAACCTACACGCGACAAGACCCGGCGGAGGAGTTTGCATATTCTGATATGGGGGATAAAGAGCCGCGTGGGCAGCCTCGTGTTCAGTACGAGCGTGCTTATGTATTGCTTCCCCCTGGTGCGAGCGCTGCCTGGGCGCGGGCGGTGGTAGAGGGCTCGTGGGATCGGTATCGTTGCACTATCGGCGGCAGTGCCGACGACGCGGGCATCGGCGACCTGGACGTTCGGCGCGTGATCGCGGTCAATCCGCAGGAATGGCCCGGCTCGTTATCGCTTGAGGACTTTTATGCGCAGTATTACCCCGGCGTCGAGTATAGGGCCATCACGGCTGCGACACCTGCTGAAATGGCGCACAAGTTAGCCAATGAGGAGTAGGGGCAGACCCACGTGTCTGCCCTTGCTTGCTAATCACCCGCTTGGATTTGGCAATCCAAGCCGAGCAGGGTGAGCAGTTATGCCAGCAATAATGTTAGGAGGCGAATGAACCAAGAGAAACTGCGCCGACTGCCCAGCGTGGACCGGTTGCTCGGCGAGGAGGCTGTGCAAGAACTGATTGC
This sequence comes from Chloroflexota bacterium, assembly GCA_034189605.1. Taxonomy (GTDB): domain Bacteria; phylum Chloroflexota; class Anaerolineae; order B4-G1; family B4-G1; genus JAUWNP01. Next base: position 7,931 of record JAXHUO010000064.1, on the reverse strand, counting down.
TGCCTACGGCCATCGCCAGACGGTAGCCGCGCTACGCGAGGCGCTCAATGGGGTGCGTGATGATGTGCGGGCCGGGGAGAACGTACCTGATATTGCGCTGCTGGTGGCACGGGCCAGTGCCTACCTGCGGGAGCGGTTGCTTCCAACACTGCGCCCGGTTATCAATGGTACCGGTGTCATCATCCACACCAATCTGGGGCGTGCACCTCTCTCGGTTACTGCACGGGCGGCGATGGATACAGTCAGCCAGGGCTACTCCACACTGGAGTATGACCTGCGGGCCGGGCGGCGCGGTCACCGCACAGTGCACGCTGAGCGGTATTTATGCGAATTGACCGGGGCGGAGGCGGCGTTGGTGGTCAACAATAACGCCGGGGCGGTGCTCCTGGCGCTGACCGGGCTGGCGCAAGGCCGGCTCGTAATCATCTCGCGGGGACAACTGGTAGAAATCGGCGGTGGCTTTCGCGTGCCTGATGTAATGGCGCAGAGCGGTGCGCAGATGATCGAGGTCGGCACGACCAACCGCACCCACCTGCGCGACTATGCGGCCCCGCTGGAACAGCACGAGGACGTAGCATTGATCCTGCGGGCACACCATTCCAATTTCCGCATTGTGGGCTTTACCACCGAGCCCTCCCTGGCTGAACTGGTCGTGTTGGGCACAGAGTTTGGTGTGCCGGTGATGGACGACCTGGGGAGTGGCGCGCTGCTCGACACGGCTCAGTTCGGGCTGATGCACGAGCCGATGGTGCAGGAGAGTCTCACGGCAGGTGCGGCGGTGGTCTGTTTCAGCGGCGACAAACTGCTGGGCGGCCCGCAGGCAGGGATCATCGTTGGGCGGGCGGACTATGTGGAACCGCTAAAGATCCACCCGCTGGCCCGCGCGCTGCGGGCCGACAAACTCTGCCTGGCTGGGTTGCAGGCGACACTGTTGCATTATTTGAAGGGGGATGCCACCGAACAGATTCCGATCTGGCGGATGATCGCCATGCCCCTGGCGGAGATTGGGCGGCGAGCGCGGAGGTGGCGGCGGGTGTTGTCTCGTTACGGCGTCTCGGTTGATATCGTGGATGGATGTTCCACAGTGGGTGGGGGTAGCCTGCCGGGCGAGACGCTGCCCACGAAACTGGTCGCGCTGGATGTAGAAAGCCCCGACCGTCTGGCGGCTGCATTGAGAGCCGCTGAGCCTCCAGTAGTGGCCCGCATTGAGGAAGGCTGGCTGGTGCTGGACCCGCGCACGGTGTTGGTGGAGGAGGAGCGAGAGTTATTGAGAGTGGTTTCTGAGGTGGTAGGATGATGCAAGGAGGACTCTGTGAAACAAGACTTGGACCGTCTAATGGAGCAGCGTGGGCTGGATGCAGCCCTCGTCGTGGGGGCCGTGCATGGCAACCCGGCGATGTATTACATGACCAACGGCGCGGGACTCACGCGCGGGTGGGTGCTCAAGAGGCGGGGCGAGGAGCCTATACTTCTCTGCTGGCCGATGGAACGAGAGGAGGCCGCCGCCAGCGGCCTGACCGTCGTGAACATGGGCAAATACGACTATACGAGTATCCTCCGCGAGACAGGCGACCAACTGGCCGCGGCTGTCGAATTGCACCGCCGGGTGTTTGCCGATCTGGGGGTGAGCGGCCGGGTGGGATTTTACGGATTGTCTGATCATGGTCGTGCCTGGGTGTTGCTAAATGCGCTGGACGCGCAACTGGAGGGCATTGAGGTCTACGGCGACTTTGATGTGACGCTGATTGACGCCGCTCGCGCCACCAAGGACCAAATCGAGGCTGAGCGTGTCCGGGAGATTGGCCAGCGCACCTGTGCGATCGTGGCCCGCACTGTCGAGTTTCTGAAATCACATCGGGTACGGGACGAGGTGTTGATGCAGGCCGATGGCACACCTCTGACCATCGGGCGAGTACACGAGGAGATCAACCGCTTTATTGCCGAGAAGCGGTTGGAGGACCCTGAGGGCTTTATCTTCTCCATTGGGCGCGATGCGGGCATCCCCCACAGCAAGGGCTGCGCCGACGATGTGGTCGCTTTGGGCAAAACCATCGTCTTTGACATCTTCCCTCGCGAGGCCGGCGGCGGCTACTTTTTCGACATGACCCGCACCTTCTGCCTGGGCTATGCGCCGCCCGAGGTCGAGCAAGCCTACCAGGATGTGTACGAGTGTGTGGAAAGGCTCATTGGAGCCTACGAGGTAGGGGTGGAAGCAAAGCATTACCAGCAGATGGCCTGCGAGTTCTTTGAGAGTCGGAATCACCCAACCATCGCCAGTGACACCAAGACCGAGGTTGGCTACGTGCACTCTGTGGGCCACGGGCTGGGGCTGGCGGTACACGAGGAGCCGCGCTTCGGCGACGTGCCCACCAATAGCGACGTGCTTGAGCCTGGCCACATCTTTACCTGTGAGCCAGGGTTGTATTACCCCGGCCGGGGTTTTGGCATGCGTATTGAGGATGTGATCTGGATTGATCCTGACGGCACTGTTCACAACCTGACTGATTTCCCGAAAGAGTTGGTGATCGAGGTATGATCCGTATCCTCGCTATCGAAACGTCCTGCGATGAGACCGCCGCCGCCGTGGTCGAGGACGGGCGGCGCATTCTCTCCAACGTCGTTGCCTCGCAGGTCGAACTGCATGCCCGCTACGGCGGTATTTTTCCCGAGGTTGCATCCCGTGCTCACATTGAGGCCATCGTGCCCGTGATCGAACAGGCGATGCGCGAGGCTCACATTGGCTTTGACGACCTGGACGCTCTGGCCGTGACCTACGGACCGGGGTTGGCCGGTTCGCTCCTGGTGGGAGTCAACGCCGCCAAGGGGCTTGCGCTAGGGCGTAACCTGCCGCTCATATCGGTTAATCACCTGGAGGCGCATATCTACGCCCACTGGCTGGAGGTGGAAAGCGAGGGGGCGGCGACTTTTCCGCAGACAGAAGAGGGCGGGGGGCTGGTGTTCCCGTTGCTGGCACTCGTTGTCTCCGGCGGCCACACCGAATTGATCCTGATGCGTGACCACGGCGATTACGAATACCTGGGCGGCACGCTCGATGATGCCGCCGGCGAGGCATTTGACAAAGTGGGCCGATTACTGGGGCTCTCCTATCCTGGCGGGCCAGCGATCCAGAAGACGGCCCAGGATGGCAACCCGGAGGCCTGCCGTTTCCCCCGCGCCTGGTTGGACGATAGTTACGATTTTAGTTTCAGCGGGCTCAAGACTGCCGTGTTGCGCATGGTTCAGAAGCACAGCGTCCCGTCCCAGGGCCGCCTTTTGGCTGACCTGGCGGCCAGTTTCCAGGCTGCGGTCGTGGATGTGCTGTCGGCCAAGACAGCGCGGGCGGCGGCAGAGTTCGGTGTGACGGCAGTGCTGCTCTGCGGGGGTGTCTCGGCCAACCAGTCGTTGCGGGCTACGACTGCCGAGCGGGTTGGCGTGCCGGTCTACTATCCGCCGCTGATCCTCTGCACCGACAACGCGGCGATGGTGGGCGGTTGTGCGTATCGGCACTTTATTGCGAACCGGCTGGCCGGATGGGACCTGGACGTCGTGCCGGGATTGCGGTTGGTATAAGGTCAATGAGCAATGAACGAATCCGACCGCTGGTGCTAGGCATTGTCTGGCGCGGCGATGCCCTTTTGGTCTTTGAGGGTTACGACCACGTCAGAGGCGAGACCTTCTACCGGCCACTGGGCGGCGGTATCGAGTTTGGGGAACGCAGCCATGAGGCGCTCCGGCGCGAGTTCCGCGAGGAACTGGGCGTCGAACTTGTTGACGTGCGTTACCTGGCTACCACAGAGAACATCTTCACCTGCAACGGTCGGCGCGGCCACGAGATTGTCCTGCTCTATGAGGCGACCCTGGCCAACCAGGCTTTCTACGAGCGAGAAACCTTTGAGGTGCACGAGGAATACGAAATCCTACCGGCCTATTGGATGCCTCTGCGCAAATTTCAGGTGGATGGCCTGCCGCTGTATCCTGATGGACTGCTGAAACTGTTGGCCGGTAAGGATGCAATACGATGAGGCCGCTTGACCTTCCGCGTAACACCGCTCTGGTAGCCCGCAATTTCCTGCGCTCTCTGCGCCGCAAGGGGCTTGACTGTGTGGTGCTGTCCATTCGTGGCTCTTACCCGGAGCGGAGACCCCGCCGTGAGCCGTTGCCTTTTCCCTTTAATCGCCTGCCGCTCTTTCCTCGGGAGGCCAGCCTGGAGGACGTGCGGGCGGTGATGGAGGTGATTGGCAGCGACCAGCGTGTCCATAACGTGGTGTTACGCTTTGACACGCTTCGGGCTGGGCCGTCCACGCTCTACAGCCTGCGTCGTCATCTGCTCGGTCTGCGCGCCAAGGGAAGACGACTGGTCGCCTGGTTGCCCGACGCCAGCATCTGGGACTATTACCTGGCCTCGGCCTGCGACGAGGTCATACTGCCCCAATCCGGCCGCCTCGCCGCGCTGGGGTTGCGGGCCGAGCCAGTGTTCCTCAAAGATACACTGGCACTGGTAGGGGTGGAGGCCGACCTTGAGGCCATTGCTGAGTACAAGGTTTCGCCCGACACCTTCCGCCGCTCGACGATGGGTGAACCGCACCGGGAGATGCTGAATGCTGTCCTTGACTCTTACTTTGACGAAATCGTCACCGCCATCGCTGCTGGGCGGGGCCTTGACCCGGTGCGGGTGCGCGAACTGATTGATGACATGCCGCTCATGCCCGCTGAGGCGGTTGAGGCGGGACTGGCCGACGCGGTGCTCTATGAGGATGAACTGGCCCATCACCTGAGCGATGGGACGACGAGCATGTCCTTGCTCACCTGGCGGGATGGTGCTCGCCGGCTTCGGCAGCCGATCAAATGGACCACGCGCCAGCGTATCGGCGTGGTTTCGCTGGAGGGAATGATCGTGCCGGGTCGCAGTCGCCGTGTTCCCGCTCCTGTGCCACTTCCCTTCATCGAAACACAGGCTGGGGCGGAGACAATTGTGCAGGCGCTGCGTTGCGCCGAGGCTGACAAGCGTATCGCGGCGGTCATCTTCCACGTCGAGACGCCCGGCGGCTCGGCTATTGCCTCCGATCTGATCTGCCGCGAAGTGCGCCGGCTGCGAGAGCGCAAACCGGTGGTTGTGTTGATGGGAGGGCAGGCCACCTCGGGCGGCTACTATGTCTCGGCGCTGGCCAATCGTATCGTCGCCCGCCCGACTACGCTGACCGGATCCATCGGTATCTGGGGTGGCAAGTTCATTGCTGCTGGCCTGTACGAAAAACTGGGAATCGGCCGCGAGTTGGTGCAGCGGGGCGCGATGGCTGGCCTCTATTCCGAAATGTCACCTTTCAGCGATGGGGAGCGTGTCCGTGTGCGCCGTGACCTGGGCGAGGCCTACGCTCGTTTCAAGGCACTCGTGGCTGAAGGGCGTGGGATGACAGGGGAACAGGTGGAAGAAATCGCGCGCGGGCGGGTATGGACGGGCGCTCAGGCACGTGAGATCGGACTGGTGGACGAGTTGGGCGACTTTGAGACGGCGATAGCGATGGCCAAAGAACTGGCCGGCCTCGGGCCGGAACGAGAGTACACAGTAGCGCAGGTGCACCCACCCCGTCACGAACTGTTTCCACCTTCCTTTCCACTTGCAATGGGAGAGGCTATGGATGGGGGTTGGGGGGCGCTGCTCGGGACATTGCAGAGTCTGACCCGCGAACGGATGTGGGCGCTGGCCCCATGGGCGATACGCATCCGGGGATAAATAGGAGTATACGTAATGAACGAAACCGTCCCACGTTGGAGCACCGCCACCAAGCGCATTGTAGTCGTCATCATCTTTGTCCTGCTGGCCTTGGTATTATACCGTTTCCGCATTGTCATCCCGCCGTTGGTGATCGCACTTTTGCTGGCCTTTATCCTCGACCCTCTGGTTGACTTTATCACCGCCCGCCTGCACATTTCGCGCGGGGTAACCACAGCGCTCGTCTTTTTCGTCCTGATTGTGATTGGTCTGGGGGTGATGGCCGCGCCCGTGACGGCAGTGCCCAGTGTCCAGCGGGCTGTGCGCTCTGTGCAGATTGACGTTATCCGTATCATCGCCGACATCGGCGCTTTCTTCGAGCGGCCCTTGCAGATTGGGGAGTATTCTCTGGACCTGAGCAGTGTGTACGAGGAACTGAGTGCGCTCTTGAGTCGCTTTGTAGGCTCGGTCGCGCAGGGAACCCTTGACGTAGCGTTCAGCATTGCTTCAGGGGCCTTTTGGCTGATTTTCATTCTGATGGCTGCCTTTTACATGGTCAAGGACGCCGACCGCATTACTGAACAACTGGATAATCTGGCTCCCCCTGACTATCGCAATGACTTTGTGCGTCTGCGCTTGCAGATCACGGAGGGATGGAACGCTTTCCTGCGCGGCCAGTTGCTGCTGGGTCTGGTGCTGGCGATCATCACGACCGTGGTATGCCTGGCTGTCGGTCTTCCGTATGCAGCGGTGCTGGGCTTGCTCGCAGGGGTGACCGAGTTTGTGCCCAACATTGGCCCGTTTATTGCGGCGATCCCAGCGGTACTGCTGGCCCTGTTCCAGGGTTCCAGTTTCCTGCCGATGGGCAACTTTTGGTTCGCGGTGCTGGTTACCGTGCTGTACATCGTGATCCAGCAGGTTGAGGGAAACTTGCTCTTGCCCCGCATCCTGGGCCGTAGCCTCAACCTACACCCGCTGTTGGTGCTGATCGGTATCATCGTCGGCGGCAGCCTGGGCGGTATTTTAGGGATGCTGCTCGCTGCTCCAGTTCTGGCGACTCTTCGTATCCTGGCTCGTTACGTTTTCTATCGTCTTTATGACCGTGATCCCTTTGCTGAACCGGAGGAGCAAGTGTCGCCACCTAAACCAGGCCTGCTCAAACGAGCAGGCGAAGTGGCCCTGGACCGGCTGCAGGAGAGAGTGGAACAGAAGGTGGAACAGGATGTCACAGGTTCGGATTCGACTGGCGCAGGCGACGGATAGGCCTGATGGTGTGTTACCTGGAGGAGGGCCAGTGCTGGGGGCTCGAAGCGCATGGCGGACTGACAGCACTGGCGCTGGTAGCAGTGGTCGAGGTGGCCGGCTACGAGCGCAGTTGTGATCGTGATTTTGGATATTTGAGTTGAGGTTGGTTGATGTTGATATGGGGGAGGACAAATGGAAGAACCTACCATCGAAATCCTATCTGAAAGTGAGAACTTTAGCCTGTGGCGGGCTGAGGAGCCCGACGGCGAGATGACCTATCACCTGGAGTTGGGCACCGTTACGGTGCACTTTTTCCGCGAGGAGTGGGACGAACTCCTAAAGTTGATGGGAGAGGTGTCTGGGCGTGTTGCAGCGGGGTGAGCCTACTCCACAACTCCAGCAATGGTTCGACCGGTTGTCTCCGGTGGTCAGGGAGGCACGGGCGACACTGTGCCATCTCAAGCCGGGCAAACTGGCGATGTACAGCGGCTGCGAGGAGGATGCGGACGGTAATTTCCACCTGACATTCTTCTGGCAGGAGTATGTCATTGTTGGCAGAGACTTTACCGTCCGGCAGGCCGATACCGGCAAGGAGCCTTCTTCCTTTACCCAGAGTCTCATCCTCACCTACCTGGCGACGGCCGATGGCACAACCCCTTCGAGCCGTTGGATTGGCTTCCGCGAACTCCCCGACGGTTTGTTTTACGTCCAGGCGTTCCAGGGTTACACCGGCGGCCGGCTGGTGCGCGAACTGGGGGGCGGTCTTGCCCCGTTCCGCCGCGCCGCCGAGGCGCTGGGCGGCGAGCCACTGGAAATCGGGGATGCAGGTTACGTCTTTACCGTCCTGCCGCGAGTGCACCTGGCCCTGGTCTACTGGGAGGGGGACGAGGAATTCCCCTCGCAGGCGCGGGTGCTCTTTGAAGACACCGCCGCGCATTACATGTCCACCGACGGACTGGCCATCCTGGGCAGCCAA
>JAXHUO010000063.1:0-25589 GCA_034189605.1 Chloroflexota bacterium | reverse complement strand
TACCGTACTCCTACCTGGACACCGACGGTTCAGGTATCGCTCGAATTCTTGGATTGCCCCCTTCATCGGCTGCCTCCTGGTATCTCATATTATACACCAAGTCAGCCGAACTGCGTGTAAGTCCTCGGGGGCGGGTCCACGAGCACACTTGCGCCACACACAGCCACTCGTCGCACAAGACGCCCTCGGGACGAGGGCTGCGAACCTGTGTAAGATCACATCCATTCCCGCACATCATCCACTGCAATAATCGGCGGTTCATCCCGGTCGTAGAAGCACGCACTGGAGTAGACATAGTCAGCCCGATCATCAACCAGATGCCAATGTTTGGCGACCGGATTGTTGTGCGTGTACTCCACCTTCTGACACAGAAACTCTACCGAGTAGATGTTCTTGGCCTCAATGGGTAGCCAGATCTGATGCTGCTTGCCGGCGTCGCGACCCTGCCGCTGGGCGAAGAATGCCAACAAATCCATGCGCCCATCTTGCCGCAATTGATCCAGGATAGCGTGTGCTGTATAGGAGCCAAACGACTGCAAGACTGTGGAGACAGTCTGTTCACCGAGCGGTCGGATGACAAAGTGGGCATGGTTGGGCATAGCCACAAAGACGAATAGTGACCAGCGATCGTGTTGCCGGTGCCAGTCGAGGGACTGCAGGACGATTTTGGCGTAGGCTGGCTCAATGAAGAGGTGTTTCCAGCCTAGAACGGTGGCGGTGACAAAATAGAGGTGAGTTGGGTCGTGGTGGGGCTTGAATGTCATCGTACTCCTTGGCAATAGGATGTGTGGCGCACGACGCCCTCGAGGACGAGGGCTGAGAGCGTTGTAAACGTCGTGACGCCCCTAGGAACGAGGGCTGTGAACCCACATAAACGTCCCTTGCGTGCTCTTGCCCCTCGTCTTCGAAAAACGGTGGGTTGCACGCTCCCCAGGCCTCGTCTGGGGACAATCTGACTGTGCAGCGAGGACGCTCTTGCATGGAACACCCCCGGGGACGGGGGCTGCGAGCCTCTGTATTGTACGCTCACCAGGCCTCGTCTGGGAACAATCTGACTGTGCAGCGAGGACGCTCTTGCATGGAACGCCCCCGGGGACGGGGGCTGCGAGCCTCTGTTTGCCAGCGCACATGAGCGCGTGGTGAACGACCCGATCGCGGAAGGGGGCAGCGGAGATGAGGCGGCGCTTGGGCTCGTGGATGACAAAGGAGTCATACGGGCCAGGTCGGTAGGTCTTGTGGCGCAACTCCTCCTCCAACTCGGTCAGGTTGCGCTCGCGATCGAACTCAAAGGTGGCGGCTGGCTTGCGCGCGCGTTTGCCCTTGCGGGCCTTTTGGTAGGCCAGTTCCAGGTTTTCCCAGGTGTACACCTGAGAGTAGAAATGGCGATAGGTTTTCAATAGACACCTCCCAAACACTTGTGCATCACAAAAACTTGCAGCGACTGAGGGGGGTTCTGCCCCCCTCAGACTCCCCCCGATTCAGAAATCAGGAAACAGCAGTCAGAAACCAGAACTAGCGGGGGACGCCACTACCCGCATCCCGACGACGTTGCCCGAGTAGACGGGAAAGTCCCCGTCGCGCACAGACACGCGGGCGAACCTCAGATCGATGTCCCACGACCCGCCGCGCAAGGCACGGTACCGCTTCTCCTCATCGTACCAGGAGACCATCCACTCCCAAACATTACCGCCCAGGTCCCAGACACCAGCGGGGCTCTGCCCGGAGGGATACATTGCCACTGGCGTGGTGCCGCGGAGACCGCTCTCGTAGGTGTTGGCGCGACTCTCGTGCCAATCTTCCGTGCCCCATGGGTAGTGCTCCCCCTCCGCGCCACCGGCAGCCACTACCCACTCCTCCTCGGTGGGCAAGCGCACGGTGAGGGTTCCAGGTTCCGAGTTTAAGGTTTCAAGTTTGCCGGCGCGCCAAACCTGAAACCTGTGACCCAAAGTCTGTAACTGCTCCGTCAGCCAGGCACAGTAGGCACTGGCCTCGTACCAGGAGACACCTACGACCGGGTATCCATGGCGGCTCTTGCCGAAGCGGGGATCATCCCAGTACTCGGGCTGGATCACGGGTCCCTCACCACGCCAGTCTACGTTGTGCTCGGTCATCCGCCAGCGCCAGGCTTTGCTCTTCTTGCCATCCCAGTACTCGGGGTTCTCGTAGCCGCCAGCGGCGATGAAGAGAGCAAACTGATGATTGGTCACCGGGTACCGGGCCATGTAGATTGAGGTTTGGGATTTGGGGATTGGGATTTCGACAAAGGCGTTCAGGTCTTTGGGCAACCAGCACAGCCGGTCGAGGGTTTCGGCGGCGGCGTAGCGGGTGGGGATGGGGATAAGGGGTGGATCGTTGGGCATACCGTCAGGGGCAACGTCCTGCATCACGGGGATCAGTTTCTCGACGGTCTCCTCCCAACAATCAGCGGGCACCAACCCACGACCGATATCGGCCAGGCAGCGACCGGCCAGCACGACGTTCTCGCCGTGCCCGTCAGCAGAGGGCTCGGCACCAATCTGCCGCACCAGGTAGGCCGCCGCCTCATAGTATCTCTCAATGATCGCCTTGTAACCCACCGTGAGCAGGATCACCTCGTGCCATGAGGCATCGTCCAGGTGGGGACGCAGCACCTGCCAGGTAGAGTCCACTCCCTGCACCTGCCCCTCCAGCACGCAAGCGAGGGCGGCCAGGTACTCTTTGAAGGTGGGATGGAAAAAGCCAAACCAGCCCTCACCCCGCTCCACCAGCAGGCCGGTCTGCCGCTGGCCCAGTTCCAGGAACCGGTCGGCCTCTTCTGCCGCCGCCTCTTGATCCCCCTTGAACTGGCGGGCCAGCAGGTCCACCAACTGGGCGCGCACGGCACCACGCCGGGCGGCTCCGCCCGGTCCCGGGGCCTGGTTCTGCAACCACAGAGCAAAGGGGGCCAGTACCTTGATCTCGCTGGCGATCCGCAGTTCCTCCCCTACCGGCCCGGCCTCGCTGCGCACCTCGCGCCAGGTCTCCACCAGCGTCTTGATGCACAGGTCATAAAGTTCCACACGATGATCGGGCAAGCGCGCCCCCTTGTAGTGAATAAGAGCGATGATGGTAATAAGCAGCGGGTTGCTGGCCAGGCTCTCCACCTTGGGATCGGCATGAATCTCGGCTACCAACTTGACGGCCTCGGCACATCCCTTCTCGCCCGCCATCTCGGCCGGCTGGTCGGGATCGGCCCAGCGTTGGTAGGCAACGCACCATTGGTGAACAAAACGCTGGATCTCCTCCGGGCCAAAGGGGCTGAGGGTATAGGCGCGGAAATCGCAGGCCAGCGCGGCATCGTCGTAGCCCACGCTGCGGCTGGTGACGACGAGACGGTTGCCATGGGGGCCGTAACTGTTGGTCCAGGCCTCCACCTGGCGGGCCACGGCCAGTCGGTCGGCGCGTCTGCCCACTTCGTCCAGTCCATCCAGCAGGAGCAGTACCTGTCCCCTCTCCAGCGTCCGGGCGACCAACTGGTCCATCCCCGGCCGGTCGAAACTGCGCGTGTCCCAGTAGTGCAGGACATAGTCCTCCAACGAGACGCGCCGCTTCTTTAGTTCCTGGTTATAGGCCGCCAGCGGCAGGTAGATAGGCAACCATTCCCCCGAAAGCCCCAGCCGCTCGCGGGCGGCCTACTCACTCTCGGCCAGCGCCAGCGCGACGTAGCGCAGGAAGGTGGTCTTGCCCGCGCCGGGATCGCCCAACACGACCAGTCGCGGCTCTTTACGCAGCACGTCCTCAACCCCCAACCGCTCCGCCCGTTCCGCCCGCTCGCGCAGCGCGGTCTCGTCCAGTACCTCGCAGGGCTCATCAGCAAGCCTGCCGCCCGAAGGGGCCACATTCAGTGAGACATACACCTCGGCCAGCGACAGTTCCACCGGGTTCCTGGTCTGCACGATGCCACGGAAATCGAGGCGCTGGTAGGAGTTGACCAGGAAGGTCAGGTACTCCTCGCTTAGGCGGTCGAGGTCAACGATGGCGGAGGTCTGCATAACCGAGGCCTGTAAGTCGGCCATCTCCAGCAAACGCACCGGTCGGCCTCGGCGGACGTATTCGGCAGCCGCCTCCCGCGCGGGTTTAGTGAACCCCACAGGTGAAACGATAATCCCCTCGTCAATCAACCCGGCACGCCGCAGGTCATCTACTACGAGCGCCCACTCGCTGACCACCTTGATGCCCACCGGGGATTGCCAGTCCTTGGCCTCCACAGCGGTGCGATGTAGAGAGCCATCGCACCCAGACGTCTCCACGTACACGTCAATCTGGTGTCCCGCTATCGGCACGTCATGTTTGACCCGCGCCCCCAGGGCACGGTAGATTGCAGCCACCTGTCGCTCCAACGACCTGCCCGTTTTGTCCTTGCTCATTGCCATCTCCTTTCGAACCACTGAAACGCAGGATTACCCCGGATGCAGAAATACACGATAAAGACTACCGCAGACGAGAGGACAGGCGCTAGCGTGTATTTCCTTTCTCTATCCATCGTGTATTTCCCTATCCGTGGTAATCTTGGTCTCATCAATTGCCCCAACGTTTTGAGAAGTTCACTGAACGATGCCCCCTTCAGTGTCATCAGTGAATTCAGCGGTTCAGTGGTTCAGCGATCCAAAATCCCCGCCCGCCGCAAATCATACAGCACCACCCGGTCAAAGGGAGTGCCGGTCTCGACGGGGATATAGTGCACGTCGCGAGTGCGACAGGCTGCCCGGATCTCGTCCCGCCAGGCCGCCAGGCGGCGGCGGTACAGGTTCCGCATTCCCCCGTCAATCGTCACCTCCTGTCGCTCCCCCGTCTCCACGTCAAGGAGCCGCAGGTCACCCGCCAGGGGTGGCTCCACCTCGTCAGGGGCCAGCACGTGGATGACGGCCACCTCGTGGCCGCGGGCCGCCAACGCCGTCAATCCCTCGACATAGCCCGCCGGGGAGAACAAGTCAGAGATGAGCACCACCAGCCCCGCTCGGCCACCGGAGATAGCATAAGCACGCAGACCCGCGTTCAGGTCGGTCATGCCCTCAGCATTTAGGCTCCCCAGCCATTCGAACAACCGCAGCGTGTGGCCGCGTCCCCGCACTGGGCCGAATTGGATACTGGATATTGGAGACTGGGTATTGGGTATTGGAGATTGGAGATTGGTGATGGTGAGCCGGTCGCCGGACACCAGCGCGACGTACCCCAAAGCAGCCACCAACCTCCGCGCATAAACCCACTTGTTCTCATCCCTGCCCTTGTCCCCTCGTCCCCCTGTCTCCCCATCCTCCTGCCCCCCTGTCTCCCCCTCCCCCCAATCCATCGAACCACTGCCATCCAGCAGCAGATGCACCGCCAGGTCCTCCTCTTCCTCGAACAACTTGACAAAGGGGCGTTCGAGACGGGCGTAGATGTTCCAATCCACCATGCGCAGGTCGTCGCCTTGGGTATAGTCCCGATAGTCGGCGAACTCGACCGAGGTGCCGCGTTTGGTGGAGCGCCGCTCGCCCGCAGCCTGCCCGGCACGGACGCGGCGGGCGACCAGCGAAAGTTGCTCCAGTTTGCGCAGGAACGCTTCAGAACACGGATTCCAGGACATCAACGGATCAATAATTCTCGTTTGAGCGTTGAGACCCGTCAGGTTTCCACGAGTTTCGTCACTTGAGGCCCTCCTGGGTATAAACCTGTCAGGTCTGACCTCGTAGCCATGCCTCAGTTTACACCCAAATCCCCTCTATGACAACACGCAGGCACGTTCATCCCCACCCGGGAATGAACAGGTTTGTCCTCACTGGGGTTCAATGATACAATATGGGTTACTGTTCAACCATAAGGTGCAACACACTTGTCTCTTGCCATTTCAACGATTTTGTCCAGCAGCCTGCCACGAGTCCCGCCACGAGTACTCGCGGTGGTACTCGCAGTGGATTGCGTCGTAGAACAGGCAGATTTGTAGCACAAGTACGTCCCACCTGAATAACATATGGTCACCACTCGAAAGGAGATATTGCCATGGCCGACGGAAAGGTAAACATCAGCATCAAGGTGGACCGCCCAACGGGACCGTATTACCCTGGCGACGTCGTGCACGCCACTATCAGGCTGCAGAGCGAGAAGGAAGTAAAGATACAAAAGGCCCGTGCCTGGCTGCTACTTTGGGAGCGTTACTGGTTCGTTGCCAGGTCGGGACGGCGCAAGGCCCGCACCTGGGACATCGCCCAGCAGCCAGTGGCCACAGAAACCCTGGTAGACGAGGGGGTCATCCCGGCTGGATTCGATCAGACCTACCATTTCGACTGGCGCATCCCTCACGACGCCCCACCCCCCTGCGAAGGCAAGATCACCCGGAACCGCTGGCTGGTCAAGGTCGTCATTGAGCGCAAGTTGAAAAAGGACATCCGGGCGGAGATAAAAGTGCCCCTCATCGTCCCCCCGCCGGGGCAGCGGGTAGAGCCCGGAGAGTACGGAGAGGCCTGGGCCTGGGACCGGGCCGATATGCAACTGTGGCTGCCCCGGTTGGAGTGGATGGAGGGAGAGACGGTAGAGGGGAAACTCCTGGTGCGACCCAAGAAGGATTTTGGTGCCGGCGAGGTGCGGGTCGAGCTAAAGCGCCTGGAGCACACACTCCGCGACTCGGGCGACAGTTACACCGTCATCGAGGACGAGACAAAACTGGCCGGCAAGGCCAAGTTCCACGCCGGCGAGACCGCAGAGTACCTCTTTGCCCTCATCATTCCCGAACAGGGCCACCCGACACGAAAGACCGCCCACAGCACCGTCACCTGGACGATCAAAGGCATCCTGAACCAGCGAATACGCTCAGACTTTAGGGTCGAACAGGAGATCTATGTCTACAACGGGCCAGCGCGACCGGTGTAGCGGCAGCATCCCACAACGCCCATCCAATTTGCCATCCCGTAGTGGAGGCGCGGTAACCGCGCCCCTACCCGGTTCACCCACGCGTGCTAATAATTCCTCAGCACCAGCGGCAAATATATCTTGAATCTGCCCTCGTCCAGTTGGTACGCAGGGGCCAGGGCAAAACTCAAGGCCACAGCCTGGACATCGTCGCTGACCACAGATGTGGCCGTGATAGAGAATGTCTCTCGCATCGTGTCGGAGATAGTGATAGGGGGCGTCAAGACGGCCAGGGTTTGCACCTCGTCGTCGCGTACTGGCCACTCCGCATGAGGCCCCAGGGTGACCTGGTTCCCCACCAGCGGCACGGGAACGGAACCGGCCTCGTTCGCCTGGGTGTAGACGGCATAGTTCCAGTTTTCAGAGGAAGACCATTCGAGGGTGTAGGTGCGCGTCGTCGTATCAAGATTCATCAAGCAGTGCTCGTGGGTAAAGGGCACAGTGGGCGTGATACCCTGCATAATCGTGGGCTTCGAGTCCCCATAGCAGACATCAAACGTAACCAGTGGGTTCCCAGGTGTCTCCCCATGGAATCGGATGGTCGTCCTAAAGGGCCCCATGAAGACATAACCGTTGTAGAACAGGTATTCCAGCGGGCAGCCGGCGCAGGCGTGACCATCCACGCCAAGGTATATGCCATACTCAATCGCAACTGAAGGCGGCCACTCGCCACCATCAAATCTGAATGGCTCGTCGGGGATGGGTGGTTCGGCCCCCTCGGGGGTCCACCACACTTCCCAGTGTGACTGGCCATCTGTGATGGGATACCGGGCGTTCACCGTGGCCGAGTATTCGTCTCGCCGTGCGATGGTGATGGAAATAGTCGTTTTTGTAGTCGTTACAGGCGGTGAATAATAAGTGAATTCGACAGTGGGAGAGACTATCATGCCGGCAGTATAAGTGGGCGGGGCGTGAGGGACGCGAATCGCCAAATAGCCTTTCTCCACCACCTCGTCCAACATGGCATCCCAGTCCTGTACAGCAACGGCATCGCTGTCAAACCCTGCCACCTCGAACCCCGCTGGCCCAGTGCTGCCGGTGGGTGTAAATACGCCTGTCACTCCGACTTCGTGCCAGACGTACACTCCCCTGCTACTGTTGACGTATTGACCAGTGCTGTCGGCTATCTGACCAAATGGCCAAGAATTGCAGAAGGAGCAGCCCAATAACCAGCAGGCGACCTCCCAGCAGCCGAGCGTATTTAGCGCGAGGACGGCAACGATAAGTGGTATGATCCGGCGTAACTTTGGTTTCCTCTGTGTGGGGTCCGCTGGTTCTGTGACTTGTGCCGGTGCCATCGTGTCTCTCCTTTCCCGCCCGTGAGGGATCAGATTGCAGAAAGTGACTGTTCCATTCACAGTGTAGCACAGTTCAAAATCAAAGTCAAATGCATTTGCGTCAGTGCGAATATCCGGTCTCTACCAGGCGCACTGCCCGCGCAAGATGGGGAACACATCTTCAATGAGAGCATAGTCCCGCGTTTCCGGCGCGATCCCCGCCCCCCGGGCCAGCATCACCGTCAGCAGTTGCTCCCGCTCCATCCCGCCGTGATTGTGACGGAACCTGAGCAGAGGAGCGCGCACCTTGACCCGCCCACCCAGCGTAAAGGACCATTCGGGGTAATAACCATTGTCGAAACCGATGACCAGGTCGCCGCACTGGGGATTCTGAAAGACCTGCCACAGCCTGACGACACCGTACGGGTGGCGGCTCTCAATAGTGCGCGCCAGCCACTCTCTGGCGTTCAATTCGAGAGGGCGCGCCAGGCCATAGCCCAACGGGTCACCCTCCAGCGGGGCATACCGGTAGCGGCCCGCGCGGGCGCGGATCTCGGCCCGGCCCTGGCGGTTCGCCACCGAGACCACCCCCTCCCCCGGCCCCCGGAACGCGCACAGCCCGACCTCTGGTCGCTGGCGTAGCACCTCGGCCAGGTGCACCGGGTCACCCGTGGTGTAGGCAAAGGCATAGTTGAGCAGCGAGTCGCACAAAACGACATCCCGCTCGCCTATGGGCCGTCGCACGGCGCGGTAGCCGTGCTGCCGCAGGATTTCCGCCAGGTTAAAGGTGGTATGCACGGGAGCGCTGCCGTGGTCGGAGAGCAGCAAGAGCCTCGTATCCCTGGGCAGAACCGCCATCAGTGCGCCGAACTTGCGATCAAACCGGCACAGCGTGTCGGCCAAGGCCTGGCGACCGTAACTGTGGCCGGCGTGGTCGCATGAGGCGGTCCAGTAGGCAACGACGTCAAAGCGGGCGAACAGGTGGGGAAGCGCTCCCAGGACCAGCGTGTCAATCCGGGGGGCCAGTGGCGTGAGAAAGGCCCCGCAGAGGAAATAAAAGGGCGGGACGTAGACGCCCGCATCCCTGGCCTCCCCGATCCCGATGACCAGCGTCCGGCGAGAGCCCCGCAGGGCACTGGGGGAGTGCGTGGAACGCTTCCCCCCCCTCAGAAAGGGCAAAAAGTCCCAGGCAAAGAGATACCGCTGCGTGCCACGGTCGTAGCAAAGTTGGGCGATGGGGTTGAGAGCGGCCACTCTGCACCCCTGGAACATCAGCGGCATACAGGTCAGCGAGTCGGTGGGAAAAGCAGAGACCAACTGGCGCACCCGGAGGCCACCCTCAAAAGCCGCGCGGAGATGGGGCAGCCGGCCACCATCGTACAACGCATTAAAGAGAGAGGCGGGGATACCGTCGAGGCCAAGGAGCAGGGTCTTGCCACTCATTGGTCCGCTCGTTTCTCCCTCCCCTTTACCCACAACAGCCCCAGCGCCGCAGGCGCTATGACCAGGTTGACAAGTTGCGCTGCGGTCAACCCCAGCGCCACCCGAGGATCAGCACGGAATATCTCCAGTATGAAGCGGAGCACGGCGTACAGCGCCGCCCACGAGAGGAAAAGGAACCCCTTGAACCGCGGCCGCCGCCGCAAGGCCAACAGCGCCGCGAAGAGCGCCAGGTTCCCCAGCGAGGAATAGAGTTGAACCGGATGCAGCGGCGACCGGCCAAAGGCCATCCCAGCCGGGGACAACGGAGGAAAGGTGACCCCCCAGGGCAGGCTCGTCGGGCGTCCATAACAGCAACCACTGAGGAAACAGCCGATGCGGGTGATGGCAAAACCCAGCGCCACCGAAGGAACGACCATGTCGAGCAGTTGCCACAACGATAAGCGTGTCACATGGACGCAAACCCACCCGGCCACCACTATCCCCACAAACGCGCCGTAGGAGACCTGGCCCCCATGAGCCAGCGGGCTGACCATCAACGGGCTGACCAGAGAATCTCGAATCAGACCGCCCAACCGGGCTCCTGCCCCTCCTCCAACGAGTAGAAAGAGTATCCAGAGCAAAACCGCGTCCCAGGCAATCCTCTCTCGCCTGGCGAACCAGAGCAGCAGCAGTTCACCCGTCACACAGGCGAGCATGATCATCACACTGTACCAGTACACGACCCTCGGGCCGATGTGGAAAGCGACGGGATACATTGCTCCTTCTCCTGGTGTGCAGCACTCGCAACTGATGGGATTGGAAAAATATAGCATAGACTGTGGTCAAAGTCAAATCAATACCCGCCTGCGTGTCTCTTCACCTCGTTTACGACTCGGTCACCGCCCCCACCACCTCCCCCACCACGTCATCGGTGCTCACTCCCTCCGCCTGACCCTCAAAGTTGAGCAAGATACGGTGGCGCAGCGCGGCTGGAGCGACCGCCCGCAGGTCGGCAAAGGCAACGTTGTAGCGACCTTCCAGCAACGCCGTGACTTTGGCGCCCAGGATGAGCGCCTGCGCACCACGAGGGCTGGAGCCGTAGCGCACATGCCGCCGTACCGTCTCTGGGGCCGTGTCGCTCTCGGGATGAGTGGCGATCGTCAAGCGAGCGGCATAGTCGGCCACGGGCGAGGCGACGGGCACCTGTCGCGCCAACTCGCCCATCGCCAGCACGATAGCCCCATCGGCCACGATTTTGACTTCCGGTTCCATCTCACCCGTGGTGCGGTCCAGAATCTCTACCAGTTCCTGCGAGGAAGGGTACTCGACGTTGACCTTGAACAGAAAACGATCCACCTGCGCCTCTGGCAGCGGATATGTCCCCTCCATCTCAATAGGATTCTGCGTCGCCAGCACCAGAAAGGGGGGCTCCAACGGGTAGGAGCGATTGGCGACGGTGACAGTACGCTCCTGCATCGCCTCCAGGAGCGCGCTTTGAGTCTTGGGGGTGGCGCGGTTGATCTCGTCGGCCAGGAGCAGGTTAGTAAAGACTGGCCCCGGCTGGAAGCGGAACTCTCGCCGTCCGCTTTCGGCATCCTCCAGGATGTCGGTGCCGACGATGTCGGCCGGCATCAGGTCGGGGGTGAACTGGATGCGGGCAAAGTCGAGATCTAGCACCCGCGCCAGCGTGCGCACCAGCATCGTCTTGCCCAGACCAGGCACACCCTCCAGCAGCGCATGGCCCCCGGCAATGAGACAGATGAGCGTGTGGCGGATCACCTCCCGCTGGCCGACGATGTACTTGCCGATCTCGGCCTCGATGCAGGTGGCGGTTTCACGGAACTGTTCGGGTGAGATTCCTGACATTGTAGCATCCTTTGCTCAGATGAGCAGTATGCGAGTAAATGAAATGGTTCCGGCAGAACGCCAACGCCCGGCGTAGCGCCGCCAAACACTCTGCCTCGTCCCCGGCGCCCAATGCCTCAGGGTTGCTCTCGACGGTGATGGCCCCCTGGTAGCCATCGCGGGCCAGATGACGCAGGAACTCTGCCAAGGGCAGACGACCGTCCGGCGGCGAGCGGTGCTCCCGGCCATCGTAATTGGAGAGATGCACGTGCACCACCCGCTCCCGCAGTTGCCCATAAACCACCAGCGGGTCGAGGTCCCAGGTGCCCAAATGGGTCGTGTCGAGCGTCAGGTGGGGGAGACAGGATAGTTCGGCAGGGCTATTGTACCAGTAGCCGTTGATCCTCAGCCCCAGGAACCGCTGCGCCGGCATGTTCTCGACCCCGACCGTGATCCCCGTCTCGGCCTCCAGTTCCGCCAGTCCATTGTGCAAAAAGTGATAGTACGACTCGCGGCGGGGAAGCGGCACAGGCAGGCGGAAACGGCGCGGGCGGTGTCCGTGCCTGTACCAGCGGCCCGTAATGGTACAGAGACGAGACGGCAAATGGGTCACGACAGTGGAGGCACCCACCTCCCGCGCCAATACCACGGTGCGCCGGAGCCGGCCCAACTGGTCGAACGGCCAATCGGGAACCGCGACGGCAAAGGGGCTGTGGACGACGGCGATGGGCAGACCACAGTCGGCAGATAGCCGGCGCAGATAGGCCGGCTGGCGGGTGTCCCAGCGATGATCCACCAGCACCTCGATGCCATCGTAGCCGGCCTTGGCTGCCATTTCAAAGGCACGAACGGTGCCGTAACTATACAGTGAACCCGTGGAAAGCGCTATCACAGCGCCTCCAGTTCATCCAGGAAACCTTGCAGGACGTCAAAGCCCCCCTGCCAGAATTCGGGCGAGGCCATATCAAAGCCAGCCTCGCTGATGATGTGCTCCGGGCTCTGCGAGCCGCCGTAGGCCAGGATACGCAAGAAACGAGGCACGAACGCCGCCCCCTCGTTTTTATATTGCTGGTACAGCGCCAGCACCAGCAGGTGGCCGAAACTGTAGGCATAGCAGTAGAACGGCGTCGAGTAGATGTGCGGGATAGCAATCCACTCCCAGCGAAAGTCGTCAGAAACCTCGACCGCATCGCCGAACTGCTCGCGCAGGTTCTCCAGATAAAGCGCACAGAGGTCATCAGCCGTCGCGCCCTCCACGGCCCGCTCGTGGGCCTCCAACTCGAACAGGACAAAATATGCCTGGCGGGCGATGGTGGCGTACGCATCGTCCAATACCCTTGCCAGCAGGTCGCGCCGCACGGCCGGATCATCCTCCTCGTTGAGCAGCCGGTCATTCAGTGCCATCTCGGAGAAGACAGAGGCGGTCTCGGCCAGGGGAAGCGTCGAGTGGAAGGTAAAGGCAGAATGATCCCTGGCCATCAGCGCGTGGACGGCATGTCCCAGTTCGTGGGCCAACGTGAGCACGTCGTCTGCCTTTCCCACGTAATTCGTCAGTACCCAGGGCGTGATACCAGGCAGCATCCCGGCGCAGAAAGCCCCGCTGCGCTTGCCCGGCCGTATCTCTGCATCAATGTGGCCGTCAGCGAAAACCTGCTGGGCAAACTCGGCCAGCGTAGGCGAGAGTTGTGTGAAACTGTCGAGCACCATGCCGACAGCCTCGGGGAAGGGATAGGTCTTCCCGGCTGCCTGGAGAGGCGCATAAACGTCGTAGCGACGCAGCCGCTCCACTCCCAGCCAGCGAGCCTTTAGCCGGAAGTAACGATGGAAAATTGACATATTCTCGCGGCAGACGTTCAACAGCGTCTTGACTACGGGATCGGGGATATCGTTGGCCAGGTTGCGGACGGCGACCGGCGATGAAACACCTCGCAAGGTCACATTCTCACTGTTCCAATCGCGCACGAGGTGATTATAGATCTGAGCCAGGACTGTCCCCTGGTCGCTGTAGACGCGAAACAACTCCTGGTACGCCGCAGCGCGCACCTCCGGCGACGGGTCGCGGACGTAGGCCGAGAGTTCAGCCCGCGTCATCTCCTTCGTCTCGCCATCCACCTCCAATTTGAATGAGAAACGATTGGTGATCATGTCGTACAACTTTACCAGCGCGTTCGGCCCGTTGACGTCCTTCAGATTGATGATTTTCTCCTCCGCCTCCGACAGAGTGTACGGCTTGAAACGGCGCAGGAATTCCAAATAGTAGGCATAATCCCCGCTGGCGGCGATCAACCGGCGGGCAGGCTTTTCATCCAACCCCTTCCACCAGAGTGAGAAAAACAGCAGCCGGTTCTGCACCTCGGTCGCCAACTGCTCCATCCGTCCCAGGAAACCCAGCGCCTCCTGCGATTGGGTGTCCTCAGCAAACCAGAGATACGCATATCCGGTCAGCCGCGTGGTGGTAACATCTATCTCCTCGTAGAGACACATCAACTCCAGGAATTCTGCGCTGCCTATCTCCGGCGAGAGAGACTCACGGCCAGCCTCAAACCGTGCCACCTGCTGCTCCAGTTCCGCCAGGATCCGTTCCAATTCCGCCCCCTCGTGCGCCGGCAACAGCGCCTCAAGCGTCCACCTCGACTGTTCAAATCTATGATTCTCCACGTGTCCTCCTCATTATGTCATTCTTCATTCTTCATTCTCCATTCTTCTCGCCCGCCGCACCCACTCCCGCTCCGGCTCGAAGGTCAGAACCACCAGGGCCTCATCCCAGGTGAGCCAGACAGATTCGAACTGCTCCTCCCCGCCGAAATACGAATCCTCAGGGCTATCGGCCAGCGTCATCAAAAAATACCACTCACTGCGCACAACGTGCCGCTCTTTGTGATCAAACTCGACCACCTGCGTGCCCAGGCCGGCTTTCAACGTCACGGCGTAACCACTCTCCTCGCGGGTCTCGCGCAGCGCCGCCGCCTGGACGCTCTCCCCCGGCTCGACGTGCCCCTTGGGCAGCCGCACCTCGCCCCGGTTGGCACGGCGCAACACCAGCACACGCCCATCGTGCACGACCACGCCACCGGCAGCAGTGTAACGCACTAAACAATCCTCGATCATAACCCTCCTTTGCCCCTGGCCCAGCCTGTGCTATAATGTCGCCAGGATAACAGGATGGACACCTCTGACAACCTGGTTGATGCTCTGCGGCAATATCTGCCCCAAGTATTAAAAGGCATGCCTGTCCAGTTGGCCTACCTCCATGGCTCTGCCGCACGTGGAGAAATGACCCCCTCTACTTTGACTATCTCCCCTTCCACCAGCGGCTGCAAGCCGCTTTCCTGAAGAACGTGCGCGAGAGAGGTGTCCTCTATGGTAGACCAGGACAAAGTTGAAGGGCTGAGCCGGATGATTTCGAGAAATTTGTCACCCACATTCTGACCTCGTTCAGCGAGTTAAAGACTCGGTAAGCACCAGGAAATTCGAGCGAGGCCGTCCACTCGTTAGGCACAGCCACGCAGGCCATCCCTGCCGCGCAGGCTGACTCGACTCCCAATGGGGCATCCTCCAGAGCCAGGCAGAAATTCGGAGGCACATCCAATCGCTCCGCCGCCAACAGATAGATATCGGGAGCAGGTTTGCCCCGCGCCACCTCGTCTCCCGTAACAACGGCCTGGAAAAAACGGTCTATCCCCAGCATCCGCAAGACCAGCGTCACGTACCGGCGGTGACCAGAGGTAGCAACCCCCAGCGGAAGCCCCCGCTCAGCCAGTTCATCCAGCAGGGGATACAGGCCAGGACAAGCACATAGTCGGGCCGGGGCCGCCTCCATGAACAACCGTTCCCGCTCGGCCAGCGCCTCCTCCGCGGTGATCGGAAGCGGGAATCGGTGGCAGATAAAGAGTGCCGAGTCCGCCACCCGCATACCCAGAATCTGGCGAAACGTCTGAGCATCCAACGTATGTCCATAACGAGCCAGAACCTGATTCCAGGCCCACTCAGCCAACGGTTCGCTATCCACCATCAGGCCATCCATGTCGAAAATGATCGCTCGTGGTGAAAGATGACCAAAATATTGAATCATTCCACCCTCTACTCTCTACTCTGTTGACGGCTCCAACGAACTGAAATAGTCCCGCACGTACTGTTTCATCCCCAAGGGGATGTAACTTCCCTCCAACGCGGCGCCGGCCTGGGCGGCATAGTCGGCGTAGACTTTTCGATAAGGTACACCGGCCCGTCCCCCCTCCGGGGCCGGGAGGCCCGCGTCGCCAACCGGCAAACCCTCGCTCCCCTCGCGGCCCACCTCCATCCCCTCCCCCTCATCGCCCAAGCGGTAGGGCACGTAGACATCGTCGTAGGGCACGCCGCTGC
Source organism: Chloroflexota bacterium (assembly GCA_034189605.1). Taxonomy (GTDB): domain Bacteria; phylum Chloroflexota; class Anaerolineae; order B4-G1; family B4-G1; genus JAUWNP01. Next base: position 9,780 of record JAXHUO010000063.1, on the reverse strand, counting down.
CGGCGTCCTCGTGGTGACCTGGCTGCGTCTGCTGGCCGCCGCCCGGCTGCTCTCCCCCCTGAGCCATTTGCCCACCCGCACCGCCCTGACCGAGCGGTCGCCCCGTGCGCGGTCAGGTGGAACCGGCCTGAGCGATCTCCTCCCGCCCTTCCTGCAACTCTGTCAGTGTACCCTCGACCGCTTCCTGCCGCTGCACCTGTTCCCCCACTTCTCCCATCCTCCGCGCCGCCTCCCGAATCGCATCTCGCGCCTCGGTGACATCGCCGCGCTCAATGGCATCGGCAGCCTGGGCCAACTGTTCCGCCAGGTTGGGGTCGCTTTCGGCCAACGCCTCCGCCGCCTCCGCCAGTTCGTGGGCCAGTTCGAGTTCCTCTGCGCGGGTCAGTGCCTCGCCCTCTGTCCCACTATAGGCAGCCAATGTCTGGGCCGCCTCCTGGTAGTCGCCGCTGGTTAGCGCCGCACCGATGTCGCGGGTGAGGTCCGAATCGGCCATTCCCCCGGCGGCGCGTTCCAGCCCGGCCCGTTTGTCTGCCGCACCGGGGTCTTGCAACTCTGCCAGCGATTGCTCCGCCTCCGAAAGAGCCGCCATCGCATCCTCCGGACTCGCCTTTCCCTCATCCAGCGCGGCAATCGCCTCCTCCAACGCTTGCAGAAGCATCTCCCGCTCCGCCTCGGTCAATCCCTCGACCTGGGCTACCTCCTCCCGCGTCGCCTCTAACTCCTTTATCTGCTCCTCAATGGCGGCGCGCACGGCGGCCCGTTGGAGTAACACATCCTCCTGCGGATTCGGTAGATACAGAGAGAGCACCAGTGCAACCGTCAGCACGCCAAAGGCCAAGAGCGCCCGGCGGGAGGCCCGCAATGGGAGCAACGCGTGAGGGTCAATGCGGGCGGCGGCAGCCAGCGTGTCGGCCAACTGCGGTCCGGCCATCGCCGGCGCCGCCTGCAGCCGGCCGGTGCCAATCTCCACCGCCGTCGTCAGCCGCTCAGCCAGGTCAAAGCGGCGGTCGAATAAATGCGCCAGCCGAGGCAGCGGGCGCGGGCGCAGCCATACGACCGCCAGCCCCACCCCCACGCCAGCGAGCGCCAGCAGGCCCGCCAATCCAGCCACATAGCGGGCCATCAGCAAAGGCCACAGCCGCGCCGCCACTGCCAAAAGCAACCCTACCCCAAGTCCGGCGGCAGCGCCCCACGGCCCCCAGGTCAAACTCTCGACTAGCCGCAGCCATAGCCCCCACCGGCGCAGATAGGATTTGAGTCTTGAGATTGGAGATTGGAGATTGGAGATTTGGGATTTGATCATCACCGCGTCTCCTGCCGCCGCACTCGCAGCACGGTCACCAGCAGCAGCACCAACGCCAACGCCAGGTAAAACACGGCATAGACGATCCAGGCAGACGGGATCAGAATACGATGGCCAGACCCTACAGACTCCCAGAAGAACCAGATCGTGCTCTCCTCCTCCAAAGTAACCTCGGTAAAAATCGCCGCCGTGATGGGACTGAGCCCAGCGGTGAGATAGAGCGCGTAATTCGTGATGGCCTGCACCACCCAGGAAGGTCCCGGCGAACTGTAACCGTACGCAAAGGAATCCAATAGGGCAGCCGAGATCGTCAGCAGTATCGGCAGCCCCACCGTCGCCAACAGCGCCGTGGCGTAGGCCAGCACAGTGGAAAGGAGTGTCGTGCGCACGAGTGAGGAGAAAAAAATACCGATGGTGGCAAAGGCAAAAGCGGTCACCAGCAAAATGACCAGCGCCAGCACCAACTCCTCCACCACAACACCTCCCAGGACAAAGGCCAGGCTCTCCAGCGGCACTGCAGCCAGGATAAGCAGGAACATATACGTCAACGCAGAGGTCAATTTACCGGCGACCAACTTGCGAGCCGGCAGCAGCGTCGTCCGTAGCAACTCGTAGGTCTTGCGCTCCCGTTCGCCGCTGATCGCCCCGGCGGTGAAAGCCGGCGTGATGAACGTGACCATAAATATCTCGAGGAGAACGACGCTGGCAAAGACGACCTTGCCCAGGTAGGCCATGCCACCGCCACCACTAGGCCCGCGAACCGAGGCGCTGTAGGCATAATAGATAATCGCGGTAAAGCCACTCAACAGCAGCAGGTACACGGTCAACACAACAAAGGCCCGCGCACCGCGCATACGCCCCCGCAGTTCCTTGACCAGCAAAGGATTGAATTCACCCCGCAGCCAACCCCTCCTCCGGCCCCTCCCCTGCGAGGGGGGGGGAGTACCAGGCGATTTGACCACTGTAGACATCTCTCCCACAGCCCCACCTCCTACATCCGCTCCCATACTCCCTACTCCTTACTTCCTACTCCCTTCTACGACACAACCCCCTCCGTCAGCCGCATAAACACATCCTCCAGGTCGCCGGTCTCCTCGTGGAACAGTATCACCGGGAAGCCTGCGGTCACCACCTCGCCCAACAATCGGGCCAGCGCCTCGTCGTCCCCGGCGAACGTGACCTGCAAATCGCCCTCGCCGTTGCCCGCCACCGGTTCTACACGCGCCACGTCCGGCCGCCCCGCCAGCCACACCTGCGCTTCCTCAATCCGATCCGTCAGCCCGATCCTCACGACCCGCTGAGTCTGAATGTGCTGCCGCATTTCCTCCAGCGTGCCCGTCGCCACCAGATGCCCCGCCTCAATGATACCGACGTGGGTGCAGATTTCCTCAATCTCGGATAGAATGTGGGAGGAGATAAGGATAGTCTTGCCCATGGCCTGCAACTCGTGCAGGAGTTCGCGGACCTCGACTCGCGCCCGTGGGTCCAGGCCCGAGGCCGGCTCGTCCAAGATCAACACCTGAGGATCGTGGGCCAACGCCCGCGCCAGGCACAGCCGCTGTTTCATCCCTCGCGAGAGCGCATCCACATAGTCATCCCGCCGGTGGGCCAGATCCACCAACTCCAATAGGTCGCCCACCAACCCGCGTCGCGTCTCTGAGGGAATCTCGTAGCAGGCGGCGAAAAAGTCCAGGTACTCCCAGACCTTCATATCGCCATAGACGCCGAAGAAATCGGGCATGTAACCGATGGCCCGCCGCACCTCCCGCCACTCTTTGAGCACCGAGTGGCCAGCCACCCACGCATTCCCCGCCGTCGGGCGCAAAAGCGTCGCCAGGATGCGCATCGTCGTCGTTTTTCCTGCCCCGTTCGGGCCGACGAAACCAAAGACCGAGCCCACTTCCACCGCCAGGCTCAGTTCTCCCACTGCCGTCAATTTGCCATATTGTTTGGTCAGCCCCCGCGTCTCAATCATCATCATATACCTCTCGGAAAGCGGAGAGGGTTCCTCATCTTTGCCCCGTGATCGTGATCGTCAGGCTCTCTATCTCAGCCGACCATTCGGCACCCGTCGCCAGCCGCAGGAGCACTTCACCCGACGAGGTAACGTAGGCCCCAGCGTCTGGGATCGAATGTCGCCCCCAGCCAACGTCCAATACATCCCACTCCTCGCTTTCCCGATTCCACAGCGATATCGTTGGCGGATTAGTCGTTGTCCCGTAACTACTGCCCTGCATGTCCAGCACCAGTTCGTCCACCTGGCGCACCACCACTCCCGGCCACACAATGAAACGAAACACGACTTCCGATTCGGGCCCTATGTGGAATCGTTCTGACCACACTTCCACGGGCCCCGTCATTTCCTCAACCTGGCGCTCAATCAAATCCGGCGGGATGGTGACAGTCGTGCCAGTTTCCAACCCCACCACCGGCAGGTCATAGACGTAGAGGCCGGTCTCGAAGGTCGAAAAAGGCCGCTCCACCACCTCAACCGGCAATGGGACTTGCTCCTCAGTCCAGCCTATCAGGTACACCCCTGACTCCAGGGGCATCCCACCAGAGGTCACCCCCGATCCCTGAGGGACGAAAATTGCCTGCAGGAACTGATAGCGGCGGTGCAGGTTGCGGTCGTCCAAGTAATTCCCTGGCCCCACGATTTGCTCCGGCAACTGAGATGCATGGTAATATGATGGTGGAACCACGCCGCTTGCGACTTGGACGCTGACCGTAGCCACCTGCCCTGGCTCCAGGTCGCCCAGTCGCTGTTGTTGCCAGCCTGCAAGCAATACAGCCTCTTCCAGCCGACCCGTCATAGTCAACGTACCTTCCACCCGTAGATCGCCAGTCGTACTGGCAGCCAATCGTAGATCTGCCTCCACAGGCGGCACAACGGCATATCCCTCGGTGACAAAGGGCCGGATGCCTCCCACGTCCACACGCAGACCGGTCACGGTCGAGCCTCCTGCCTCCTCAGCGACGTATAGTGGTTGTGCGGCCGGCCCACCGTAATAAGAATCGCCGGGCACCTGATGCACCAATGCATCTTGCACATGCACATCATAAGTTGTGCGCCGGGGCGAGAATAACCCCACCAACTGGCTCACACGCCCCACTCCGGCCCCCTCCGGCACATATACTGCCGCCAGGCGATGCACGATAGCCATGCCCCCCCGAATCTGAAAACCGGTCACGTAAGCGATGATCGTAAATCCCACGACCAGCGCCGGGATCGTCAGCCAGGCCAGTTCCCGCCGCTCAAATTTGCGCAGGATGAGATAGTTGACCGGCCCAACGAGCAGCGTATAGACGAGCATAAAGGCCAAAATCTGTAACGTAGATGGAACTTTCAGACCAGGGATAGCATTGATAGCATCGCGGACGCCGTACTGATTGCGCACGGAGAGCCTCCGAGTGTCCGCGACCCTGGGCCCGACGATGAACTCCCACATCTGAGTATTGTCGTCCCAACTGGCGAAAGGGTTAAGCCCGGCATCAAAGGCCATAAAGTCCACCTTGCCCGCCCCATAGTTACGGCGGGCCAGCAAGATGAGACTCCCCTGCTCACCTTCCTGCTCAATGAGCGCTTCCCCATCCCGCAACGTTGCCTCGGCCACGGCGTAGGGGCCAGGGGCAACCTGGTCGCCCAGCGCCCACAGATTTTCCACGGACTGTGTACCACCGCCTACAGTGACCGGCAGCAGATCGGCCACGCCAGCGACTGTGCGGGCCGCCCCCGCACCGCCCCCCACTATGAGATGCCCACCGTGGAGCACCCACGTCTCCAGCGCCTGCCGCTGTTCAGCACCGAGCGCGGTCGTGTCCACGTCGCTCAGGATCAGCACGTCGAGCGCTTCCCAGCCCAGCGGGGAGGGCAGGAGTGTCTCCAGGTCCAGGTGGGCCACTGCCGCCTGCCAACCGGCTGGCGCTACATCACTCAGGAAGTTGAGCGCCGAGGGGTTGTTGCTGACAACGCCATAGAGCCGGTCTTCCTCACCCAGCCGCCTCACCCTGGCTGGATGCAAAACGAGTGTCTCTCCGCCAGAGGTCAGCCGCACTATCAATTGGGAGGTCCAGTCAGCCGCCGGCAGATACAAGAAAAACGCCTTACGCGAGTGGGCGGGCAACAGAACAGACTTGGCGTATACGTCTTGCTCGGTCCCACTGCTCGCACCGCGCACGGCGACGTTCAACTCCCCTTCGACGCCTGCACCTTCATTCGAGAGATGGATGTATATCGGGCACCAACCATCCCGTCGGCAGTAGCCGTCAAAGCCAGCCGTGACCTGCATCGTCGGACCGGTATCCTGGGCAACTACCGATCCGCACGTCCAGATCAACAGAACCACGGCTGCCAGGGCGGGCCAGATTATCCGTCTCATAAGCATCCCCCCCACTGGAATGTTTGTGTGTCATCAAGACGCACAGTGATGCCTGTGGGTTCCACAATGCGACTATTATAGCACATCCCCTATCAGACTCAACTCCATTTGCCGGGCGAATGTCTAACGATTGCCCGACGCACAGCAACGTGCCAACCACCGCTTGGGTGTCTGGCACGTTTGACTCGTGGTGCGGATTGGCGGTTATGCCCTTACTGACCCCTCATACGTTCTCGCTTGCTCATCCAGCGCTGCGGCAATGGCTTCACCGAACTGGTGGGATGCCCCAGGCCTAAAGGTACCAGAATCGCTTTGTCGAGGCCGCACCGGCCTGGAAGGGCCGGCCTAAATCTATGCGTTTTCGAGGCAGAAGCCCAGAGACTCACTGTCTTGGCACAACACCAACACACCGGAACCCAAGGTAGAGATTGCTAAAGTGCGGGTAGCCAGGGCTGGGGCAGCCGCGGTACGCCACGCGGACGAGGTTCCAATCATAGAGCCAGCCACCTCCGCGAAGTATTTTGAACGTGCCGCTATCGGGGCCAGGCGGGTTACTGTATGGTGAGACGGCATAGTAATCACTCTGATACCAATCGTTCACCCACTCCCAGACGTTGCCCGCCATATCCAGCACCCCGTAGGGACTGGCCCCGCTGGGGTAGCTGCCCACGGGCGTGGTGTCGCCCACGCAGCGGGCAGTGTCATCGTGGTAGTTCAATCGTGAACAATCGGGCTCCTCGTTCCCCCAGGGGTATATGCGTGTATCGCTGCTACCCCGCGCCGCGTACTCCCACTCCGCCTCGGTGGGCAATCTCCCCCCTACCCACTCACAGTAAGCCGCCGCACCGTACCAGGTCACCTCGACCACCGGGTGATCCTCGTAACCGGCATCCGCCTGCCAGACACCGACGCTCTCGTGGATATGCACGGTTGGGGCATCGGCGTCCAGCCAGGTGTGACCTCCCTCCTCCTGATTGCCCATCGCGTTCAGGAACTTGATGTACTGGGCATTGGTCACCTCGTACTTGTCTATGGCGTAGGCGTCCAGGTAGACAGTATGCAACGGTTGTTCTTCGCTGTAGCAGTTCTCGTTGGGGATGCTATCGTCGCAGCCCATCTGGAACTCGCCGGCCGGGATGAGTACCATCTCCCTACCATCGGTAACACGGACGGCGGTCTCCACCTCGTCCTCCTCTGGCACCGGCGTTGCGGCCGGTCCCGGCGGAGAAGTGGATGTCTCGCTGGGGGGATAGATCGCTTCGGCACCCTCCTCACCGCCGCCGCCCAGGAAACTGCACGACAGCGTGGTCAGGACGAGGATGGTCACAACTGCCAACAGTGTTCTATGTTTCATTCTGATTTCTCCCGTTACTATTCAGGCCAACGGTTCATCAAGGTCCCAGAATCGCTTTGTCGAGGCCGCGCTGGCCTGGAAGAGCCGGTGCCAAGTCAAGCTAGATACCCAGCATCGCCTGTTTACGGCGGTGCGGCTCAAAAAGCGGACGACTTGTAGTAACGCAGGGGATAGATAACCTATTGAGAATCCCCGGCGCAGCGAAAGCCGAGGCTGTAGTACGGGGTGTTGGGGTGCTCCCAGTAGCGAAAGGCACTGCGAACGGCGATGTCAGGGCTGTCCCACGAACCACCACGCATTATCCGGGCCTCCCCGGAAGAGGGGCCTGTCGGATTCACCTGCTGCCTGGGAGGGGATTCCTCATACTCGTACCAATCGGCCACCCACTCCAGCACATTCCCGGCCATATCCAGCGCACCGCACCAACTGGCCCCTCGCGGGAAACTTCCCACCGGAGCGGTGTCGGCGTAGCCGTCACCAACAGCCTCGTCGGCCCAGAAATTATTGCATTGGGTGTCGCAGTAGTTCAACCGCGCCCCATCGAACTCGTCACCCCAGGGGAACAGCCGTCCCTCCGGCCCCCGCGCCGCGTACTCCCACTCCGCCTCTGTCGGCAGCCGCGCCCCCGCCCATTCGCAGTAGGACCCCGCCTGTTGCCAATCGACCCAGATAACCGGGTGGTCGTCGTAGGCGCTGTCATCGTAGTACGAGCCGCGAGTGGCCGAGCCGCTCCGTGCCGGTGAATCGCAAACCCCCGCCTCCACGCACTGTTGGTATTGCTCATTGGTCACTTCGGTCTGGTCTATCCAGAAACTGTCCAGTGCCACGGTGTGCACCGGCTGTTCATTGCCCCACTCCGTGCCGCCCATCTCAAACTCACCGCCTGGGACGTAAACCATCACCATCTCGTCGGCGGGGCGAGACCAGGTGTCGCCCACCGAGTGTGGCGGTTTCTCCGTACTGCCTGTGTTCACCGATACGCCTGGCCCTGCACATCCCACAATCACCAGCACACCAACGATCAGGCATGTCCACCACCGTCGCGGCGCTTCTACCGATGTAGTCCACACATCGTCAAGCAGACGTCGGACACGTTGTTCCAACATTGACGTGCTCCAGGCCATGCCAGCGACCGCAACTGGCTGTGCGTGTAGACCGTGCCATCCGGCAACTTTGACCAGGCACCTGGCCAGCACCAGGCTACCGCCCGTGTAACATGCTGCCAGGTCATCGCAGAGATACTCGGCACATTCCTGCATGCGGCGGCGGGCGAGACGAATTAACGGCTGGAAAAAAAACAGGCTTTGAAGCACACCAATCACCACGAGCCAGGTGGGATCATGGCGAACCACGTGAGCCAGTTCGTGCGCCAATAGGCTTTCTTGCTGTTCAGCGCTGAGCCCGGCGACGAGTTCCGACGGGATACAGATCTCTCTGGCGTTTAGAGCCATCGGACTCGAAACACGAGATGAACAAGTCAACCGCACACGAGACCGCACGCCAGCCACTAGACGGAGTCTGGCGAATACATCGGCGAGAGGCCCGTCGGCAATGTCACGACGATGACCGAGACTGGCGTAGAGCCGTCGTGTGGCGAGGCCAAACCGTAGACCTGCCGCTGCTGCGCCCACCAGCCAAAGCCCAAACAACCATCCACCACCGCTCCGCAACACGGAGGCAAGATAATCCCGTAGCAGCATTGTGATACGGATTGCTCGTTCCCTGACCTGTTCGCCTGCGCCGGTGCCTGGCATCACACTTGACGGCGATCTGGTTAGTTCCCAGCCACGGTCGAGGCTTGCTTCGCTCGCACTGTGGGCCGCGGTCACCGTCTCAGGTGTGATTTCCCCTTGTACCTGGCTCAGACGCACCGGCTCTGAACTCGACAGAAGATCAAGTTGCCCAGTCAGAGGTTTCAGACCCCAAAAAACCTGGAATGTCGCCGTGAGTACTCCACCAACCAGGGCCGTTTTCCAAAGCAGGTCCTTCAGACGATGTGAGCGCACATATAGCGTGATCAGCCAGATCAAACCTAGCAGGAGCGTGCTATGGATCGCATAGGTCAGTAACCAGGACACAGTCACTGGCAAAACTGCCGCCCTTATGTACTCCAGTTCACTGATTGCCATCTTTCTCCTCCTTGGATTCAATTAGGGCCAGGATGCGTCCGATATCCTCATCGTCAACCGCAGACTCGTTTATCAGATAGTACACCAGGTCTGCGGGGTTGCCCTGGAAAAACCGATTGAGCAGTTTGGTGAGTTGAGAGCGGCGCACCTCGCTCCGCGACACCAGGGGACGGTAGACGTATTGTCGCCCTTCGGTACGATGCGCGAGCAACCCGTACTTCTCTAGCCGAGAGAGTATGGTAGCGACAGTGGTGAACGCCAATTGCCGCTCCTCTTGCAGGGAGGCGTGTACCTGCGCGACGGTGGCTTCATCCTGCTGCCACAGAACGTTCATGACGGCCGTTTGCAGATCTGTCAACTGTTTGATGCGTTCCACGAGTGTAACCTCCTGAATAGATATTAGACAGCGAGAGGTCTAAAGACTACATTTGTAACACTACAGTTGTAATACTGTACAGTATACCACAGTTGTAGTTGTTTGTCAAGTCTTTTTTCTCTGGTGATTACCCACATGTCTCATGGCCCTCCTCCCGCGCTGGGGAAGGGATGTTGTGTAACAAAGGCCAGTGTGGCGATGGTGACGAAGACAGCTCGGATGCCAGCGAGAAGGACATA
>JAXHUO010000062.1:0-25912 GCA_034189605.1 Chloroflexota bacterium | reverse complement strand
ACAAGAGTTTGTTTCGTCTTGGTCTTGACTGGCTCAAGCACGTGTTGAAACGTGGGTTGTCTTTTGACGTGTACTTTTTCTTCCAACCTGCGCAACTCGGTGGAAATGTACGGTAGAGAAAGTACAGTAAGTTACGCGGTTCCTATTCCAGTTATCCATTTCGAGGAGTTGGGCGTTCTCTAACGCCGTTTTGCCAAACCCACCGTTCACATTTGAGAATGCTCACTCCTCAAATGCACAAGTACTTTTTTCACGGATTTGTCGTCACAACCTTGCGCTCTCCGGCCACTGTGATAAACTACCAAACGATGAAAACCTTCCTGCGCTCACTGACCCACCCGGCCATCGCCTCTGCCCTCGTCGCGCTGGCGCTCACCGGCCTGCTATATGGCAGCGCGCTCACACTGCCGCTGTTCTCCGACGACCTGCTCCAGATTCCCTGGCTGGAATCCATTTCGTGGCGCGAGTTGTGGACCAGCCCCAGCCCCTATGGCTACTACCGGCCCCTGTGGTACACCCTCTGGCGCTTGTGGGGCGGGCTCACCGGTGGCCTGCACCCGCCGGGCCTGCACTTCCTCAACCTGGTCGCCCATTTCGCCGCCGCATGGCTTGCTGGCTTGCTGGCCGTGGCCTGGAGGCGGTTGGGCACGGGCAAGCCGGGCGCGGACAAGCCGCGCCCATACATTTCTGCTTGTTTGGCCACCGCGCTGTTCGCTGCATTTCCGTTCTCGCGCCAGGCCGTCGCCTGGCCCGGCGCGGTGTACAACCCGCTGGTCAGCGTTATGGCGGCCGGTGCACTGCTGGCTTACGACCGCGGGCGACAGGAGGGCTACGGGAGACGCTGGATCGGGCTGGCGCTCCTGCTCGCCGCGCTGGCCCCACTCACCTACGAGAGTGGGTTGCTCGTCGCGCCGCTGGTGGTGCTGGTCGAGGGGCTGGGCCAACTGCAGCGCCACTGGCAGCGCCGCTCCTGGTGGCCCCTGGCCTTCGTTGGCCTGTTCCTGGCCACCCTCGTGGCCTGGCGTACCATGCGTGGGGCAGGAGTCGTCGGCTTTGGCCTCACCCTGCCCGACCTGCGGCGCAACGCGGGCTACCTGATGCAGGGACTCATCTATCCTATGGCCCCGCTGGCGCAACACATGGCCACCCACTGGAGTCTCAATCCCGAACTCGGTCTGTGGCTCGTCGCCCTGCCCACGCTGGTCTTGCTGGCGTGGGGCGGACTGCGGTGGAACCAGGGCACATTCCGGCTGGGGGCAGTCTGGTTCGCACTCTTCGCCCTGCCCCCTGCCATCTCTATGGAGGCCGACTGGTTCGCGCTGGCCCCGCGCTTTCTCTATATGACAGCAGCGGGCATCTCTCTCATGTGGACAGCAGCCGCGAGCGGTTGGATCGCGCGCCTACGCCCCTCCTGGCGTATAGTAGCAACCGGGATACTGCTGGTGGCACTAACAGGCCCGGCAATCGCCTTCATCCACGACGGGATGCATCTCTACGATATGGCCGGTGAGAGCATCTGGAATGCAGCGGAGGCTGCCACACGCGAGCAGCCATTGCTGCTGGTCAACCTGCCCATGCGGATCACGCCCCGCAGCCGTTTCTACCCACTGGGCTTTGAGGGTATCACCCCACTCCCTATGCGCGTCACCGCCGAGGGCCTCGTCTACGTGCACACCGGTCTCCCAGACGCGGCTGAGGCCGTCGCCTTTGGTATCGTCGCGGTAGACGAACCGCCAGGCTACACTTACCAACTTTTTGGCCAACCGGGCGGTTGGGAGGAACTGGCGGCCGCCGCTCGCCAAAATCACGCCGTCTATCTGACGCGGTACGAGGCACAGCGCATCCACTTGATTGAGGCCGGCACGGTGGGCGAGGGCGGCACAGCGGGCGCGGGCGCGGGAACCGCGCCCCTACAATTTGGGGACAGCGTGACTCTGTTGGACGCAGCCTGCACCTGCGACGCGGTCGGACAGGTACACCTCACCGCACATTGGCGAGCCGAGGCGGATGTGGGGAGAGATACAACCGTGTTCGCGCACCTGCTCAGCCCAGATGGTACATTGGTCGCACAAGCCGACGGCCACCCGCTGCTGGGGATGCTCCCCTTCTGGCTGTGGAAGCCCGGCGAGGTCGTGCGCGACGTGCGCCACTTTGACACCTCGCGGCCGGGGGAGTACAGCGTCGCCCTGGGTGTGTGGGACCTCGCCAGCGGAGCGCGGCTGCCCACCACCGCCGCCGATGGCTCCCCTCGGCCAGACCAGGTCACCCGCGTAGGCCCGTGCGCCTGCGGAGAGTAGTTTGACAATATCGCCCGTGTCACATTAGCCCTAAATCACCGGGCCCCTGAGCCAGGAGCGTCCTATGGGCGAGTTCCCTTGCAGACCCGCCCCCGAGGACGGGGGCTGAGAGCGATGGAGCAGAACACGTGTGCAATGTGGCATTTGCCAAGGTAAGCAGACGCCAACCTTAACCCAACTGTAACCCCACCGAAACCCTCCTTCGACTCACTCATGGTATCCTTTGGATAAGGACTCGTCTGGATATGTGATGCTAGAGAAGGAAAGACAGAGAGATGGAATCAATTAACCGCCGTGAGTTTCTAAAGTACGCCAGCGCTACTATGGCTGGGCTGACGCTACCGTACACACCCCCGACCAGCGATCAATTCGCCGAGCAATTCGCCAGGCAATGGATCAGGCAACCGGCTGATCAATTGGCCGGGCAACCAGGGCCGGCTGCGCTGCCTGCCACATCACTGGGGCGCATCGCCACCTGGTGGCGTCAGGCCGTGCGCAGTGAGCCTTCCCAAAATGCCACGGTGATGACCTCAAAGCGGCGCGACCAAGTCATCCCACTCTATGCCACCGTCGTGGGTGAAGCGCCCTGGCCCAACAATCCCTTCTGGTACCAGACTGACGGAGGATTCATTCACAGCGGCTATGTGCAGCCAGTGGAGAACACTCCCAGCGCCGATGTTTTCACCGAGGTAGCCGAACCGGGCTTTTGGGCCCAGGTCTGCGTGCCTATCGCTGAGGCTCGCTGGCAGCCCGCCGCCCGTTACGTGGGGCACAAACTCTACTATGGCACCATCTACCGCGTCGTAGGGGCTACAGAGGATGGAGAGGGAGACTGGTGGTACCAACTCCAGGAAGGCATCACCTACACGCCCGGCCCATACGTGCCAGCATGGTCCGTGCGCCGCATCCCGCTCGAGGAGATGGCGCCCATCTCGCCTAGTCACTCTGACAAGCGGATTGAGATCAGCATTGACGCGCAGGCTCTGACCTGCTTCGAGGGAGAGACGGCTGTCTTCAGCACGCCGATCTCTTCGGGCCTGCCCGGGACAGCCACACCGCGCGGTAAACACCGCGTGCTCTACAAACGGTACACCAGTCGTATGACCGGCGGGAGCGGAGAGGGCTACTATGACCTGCCAGGCGTCGCTTTCCCGGTCTATTTTACCTGGTCAGCCGTCGCCATCCACGGCACCTACTGGCACAACGACTTTGTCCGGCGGCACAGCCACGGCTGCGTGAACGTGACCAACCAGGCAGCCCAGTGGATCTTTCGCTGGGCCAACCCAGTGGCTCCCTATGGTGAATACAAAGTAAATGCCGCACGCGGAGAGGGCACGCGCATCGTCGTCGTCTGAACGATTACCTCAACCCCTTACTCAGTCCCCACCAATCCGCTGTGCTATGCCTCCTGCACCGATGTGATACCAATACAATGGCGCAGCGCTCCAATCGCGGCCCGCGTCAAACGTGACGTGGCCGAGCAGCCCATCGCGCCCGGTGTCTGAGAGCGCCGCCCCTACCCCCTCCCGCGTCGGCGCTCCGTGCGCGGCGATGTCCCGCTCCAACGCTTCCAGCAACACCCAGGTGGCCTCGTATGCCGGGAGGGCCAGCGGCCCGGGCGGCACGCCGCCGGAGACCTCCTGGTATGCGGCGACGAAACCAGCGGTGCTCGGAACATCCGCCGGGAAGGGGTACGGCGTGACGAAAACCGCCCCCTCGGCGGCCTCACCCGCCACGGCGACAAAGTCGGTCGCGGCCAGCTCCGGCCCACCCAGGAAGAGCCCCTCCCACCCCGCTCCGCGCAGCGAAAAGAGCACCTCACCCGCCGTAACCGGGTCGGCATCGCAGATGACCGCGTCTGCACCGGAAGACAACACTTCTGCCAGCCAATCCGTGGTGGTAGGGGAGACAACGGCCAAGACTTTCATCCGCTGCAGTGGGGCTGCCTCAACCAACGCCGCACCCAGCGGGCCACTGTCGCTCACCAGCGCGACCACCTGCTCCGTCCCGACGTACTGCAGCAATGCATGGGCCAACGTGCTGGCGGCAGATCCCAGGCGGTAAGGATGCGGTGATCGTGCCCCTACCCCGCCGAGCACCGCCGGGGCGACGAGTGGAATACCCGCCTCGGCATAGGCACTCGAGGCAGCGCTGGTCGTCTCCTCGCGAAAGTGGCCGATGGCGGCGACTACTCCGGGGTCGGTGGCCAGTTTGCGCGCCTGCTCAGCCGCCATCGGCGGGTCGGCCCCGTCGTCGTAGGCTACCAACTCGACGCTGTAACCCTTCACTCCTCCCAGTAGAGAAGTGGAACCGGCCAATCCGTAATTATTTGTGCGCAATTCGTCACTCGCCCCGTTGGCCTCACGCAGCGCCAGCCGCACAGCGTAGATGAGATCGTACCCCACGTAGCGGTAGCGTCCCTCGAACGGGGCCACCAGCCCGATCTTTACCGTCGGCCGCACTACGCCTGGGGACTGACAGGCGGTCAGCAAGAGCATACAACACACAACACGTAGCGCATATCGCGTGTTGCGTATCACACAGTTACGGAATCTCGCCACCGCACATCTCGTAATTGCGGAGGTGCTCCTCATCCGTCACAGCAAATATGTGGCTACCGTCGTTCTTTGTGCAATCAACGAGGAAAAAGTAATAATCCGTGTCAGCCGGATACGCGGTCGCCTGGATAGAGGCCAGGCCGGGACTGCAAATGGGGGTTGGCGGCAAGCCCAGGTTACGATAGGTGTTATAGGGTGAATCCACCTCCGTGGCATCCAGCGTGAACGGGGGCCACCAGTCAGTGGAGAGACCAAGCGCGTACTGCACAGTAGGACAAGCGCCAAGAAACCACTCTGCAGCCAGACGATTGTAATAAACACCGGCGATGACCGGCCGTTCGGCGTCCAGTACCGCCTCTCGCTCTACGATAGAGGCCAGCGTAACCAGTTCGTAGAGACTCAATCCCCTCTCAGCAGCAGCGGCCCGCATCTCAGGAGTGACGCGCGTCTCAAAGGTCTCTAACATGCGAATCAGGAGATCGGTGGCCACTGGCTCCTCAGGTAGACGATACGTCTCAGGGAAGAGAAACCCTTCGAGCGTCGCGGCAGGGGGCAACTCGGCCAGGAAATCAAAGGCGAGGCCCACATCTCGCCATCCGGTCGTCACCAACGCCAGAAACTCATCCTGCGGTATGCTCGTCTGCGCCGCGACCGCCGTGGCTACCTGCTCCAACCGCAGCCCCTCCTGGAGCGTGATGACCTGCTCCTGGCGTTGTCCCTGCTGCAAGGCCTGCGCAATCTCTGGAATGGTCATCGTCTGGCGCAAGGTGAACGTCCCGGCCTCAATGCCGGCGTCCAGGTTGTGATACTGCGCGTAACGACGGAACAACTCAACGTCAGAGATCAACCCTTCCCGCTTCAGCCGGGTGGCGATCTCCACCGCCGTCTCTCCCGCTTCGATGACAAAGGTAACCGGAGTATCGTCGTCCCCGGCCGGCCGCTCCAACTCGGCCGCATTCGTCTCGAGGTAGACACCGATGAGGAGATCATCCGGCGATGATACACCGCAACCGCCCACCGCGATGGCAATGGCTACCAATGCCATGAGAAGAGCAACAACCTTGCCTACATTTTTCATCCGTCGTCATCCTGTAATCCGTTGTTCTGACTGTCAAGATAACTCTGCAAGATCACAGCGGCGGCGACCG
This sequence comes from Chloroflexota bacterium, assembly GCA_034189605.1. Taxonomy (GTDB): domain Bacteria; phylum Chloroflexota; class Anaerolineae; order B4-G1; family B4-G1; genus JAUWNP01. The sequence goes on along the minus strand of JAXHUO010000062.1, from coordinate 19,909 downwards.
CATCCACCTCGCCTCTGGTGCGTGCCTGTCGCTTCTTATGCCGCCGGTTCTGGCGCAGAATATCTTCCGCTTCAACCGTCGTGAACCGCTCGTCCCACGCCACGATGGGCACAGGCAGGCCTGCAGCCAGGGCCTCGGCGTAACGAGCGACCCGCCGCGCCTGCGGCCCCTCTGTCCCATTCAGACTGAGCGGCTGGCCAACTATGACTAACCCAACATCGTGTTCGGCCACGAGAGCCGTTATGGCGGCAAAGTCCTCCTCCCGCGAACCTCGCACCAGCGCCTGTAACGGGCGAGCGACGGTACCGGTGGGGTCGCTAATGGCGATCCCCACGCGCCGCTCTCCTACGTCCAACGCGAGCAGACGCATACTCTACCTCGCAACTGGCGCAGCCTGGCTCAACGCCTGCCCCTGCGGCACAACCTGGACGCTGGTGCGCAGCGGGAGCAGTGGCAGTCGCTCAAACCACCCCAACCACTCCGGCCACCCCGGCCAGATCTCAATCTGGGGCTCCTCGGCCAGCGGAAACTCTGCCAGCAGTTGCTCGCTGGCATCGGCAACGAGGCGCCCGCGAACGAGAGCGACCGCCGCGTCCGTATCAAGCGCAACAGCAGCATAACCACGGGCGGCGACGAAGAAGGTAAACCAACCCGGACTAATATCCTCTTCAACCACCTCACCCAACTCGAAGCGGGCATCCACCAACACGTACCCCGACGGCAGGCGACGGGAGAGTGCAGTGTATGCCACCGCCTCGGCGTTGTCCACGTCCACAGCCAGCCCGCTCACCAGCAAGCGCATGTTAAGCCCCACCGTATCGGCCTGCTCGGTAACAAAGTGCGTATACGCCTCCTTGGGCACCGCCTCAATGCGCAACGATTGGCGGAAGAGAATCTCAGTGGGCTCCAGCAGGTAGCCCATCTCTGCATACGCCTGATCGAGCAACTGCCGGATCAACTGCTTACGCGCCCGGTCGTAATCGGCCTGAGTGACAACGCGTACCTCACTGGGCTCCGCGCCCGTGGTTGGCTCCGGATTGATCACTCGCACGGCAGAAGCGGCCACGCCCTCCACCTGGTTGATCCGAAAAGCCCCCACATTGCCCATCCTCTCCTCCAGGGCATCTATAGGCACAGTCGCCTGTCCGCCGGCAGGAACAGCGACGTCTGCGGTGGTGCGGAAACGAATGGGATAACTACTGGAGGAAGTACGCACAATGGTATTGGCCGGCACAATGTAATCCTGCGCCAGCAGATTGGTGAACATTACCACGCCGGTGGCCCGGCCGGCGGCGACGTCCATCAAACCGGTTGTTTCGACCTCGACATAGTTCTCGACCTCGACGCCGACCCGCCGCGCCGGAATCACCCCCCCCACTCCTCCCTCCAGGGAGGAAGAATGATCTACTGTCTCGACGTCGGGATCCACAGATACAGGCACAATAGTGGTGAACTCTCTCCCAGCCGGCACCAGCGTCACCACACCACTGGGAATGACGGCGTAGGCGGTGACAGCGACAGCCAACAGCGAGAGCACAAAAACGGTAAAACGGCCGCCCTGTTTGGCCCAATCGAACCATGGGGTATGGGGGCGGGTGGGTCGGGGCTGAAGTGGAACGTCCTCTTCCCACCAGTAACGGGGCGGCGGTTCCACCCGTTCTGGGGTGTAGCTCCTCCACACCGTGCTCTCCTGCGCCTCCTCCACGCTGGCAAAGGCCGGGAATCCACACCCCCGGGCCACCTGCCGCCGCTCAGGATCGGGGGAGACGACGGCCACCTCCAACTGGCGTCGTTCTGCCTCGCGCCGCAGGAGACCAAAATCCAACCCGTGGGAGAGAAAGTGTATGTCCCAAGGCAGGACCAGGACAACACGACCTCCGCCCAGCCAACTGAGCCGCTGCCGGACGGAGGCGAGATCATCTTGAGATTGTAGTTCTATGACCGTACAGGTTCCAACACCCATAGTTAGCCGTTAGCCGTCTAACTGCTCTTCCAACATACGGGGAGCCTGGCGCAGCGCCTCGTCGAGCCGGCTGGGGTCACGACCGCCCGCCTGGGCCAGGGTGGGCTTGCCACCTCCGCCACCGCCCACGATGCGGGCCATAGCGCGCACCAGCACAGCCGCATCCACGCCACGTCCAATCAGGTCGGGGGTGACGGCGGCGACGAGCGCAGGCCGCTCTCCCAGCACCGTACCCAAGACGACGACACCAGATTCCAGCCGTTCGCGGAACCAGTCGGTCATCTCGCGCAGCACCTCCATGCTGGGTGCGGTCACCCGGGCGCTCAGCAACGAGATCCCGGCCACCGGCCGTACCTGCTCCAGCAACGTTTCAAACTCGCGCCGTGCCAGCCGCTCCTGGAGGCGCGCGTTCTCCTTACGGGCGGCCTGCAGTTCATCCAGCAGGCTCAGCACCTTACGGTCCACTTCCTCAGATGAGATGCCCAGGTAAGCAGCGGTGCGCTGGAGCGTGCCCAGTTGGCGCTCAACCAGGTCAACCGCTCCGCGGCCAGTCACCGCTTCGATGCGGCGCAACCCCGCCCCTACCCCCTCCTCAGAGACGATGTGAAACAAGCCCACCTCACCTGTCTCGTTCACATGAGTACCACCGCACAACTCCTGGCTAAAGGGCTCACCTGGCCACCCGACGCTAACGACGCGCACAGTATCATCATACTTTTCACCAAAGAGGGCAATCGCCCCCTCCTGCACTGCCTGGCGGTAGGGCTTTTCGGCGACGTCCAATGGATAATTGACCAGAATGGCATCGTTGACAGAACGGGTCACCGTGTCCAATTCATCCTGGGTCAACATGGCCGGATGAGTAAAATCAAAACGCAGCCGGTCCGGCGTGACCAGCGACCCGGCCTGCTGCACGTGCTCGCCCAGAACGTAACGCAACTCGCTGTGCAAAAGATGCGTGGCGGTATGATTGCGAGCGATGTCCAGCCGGCGCTCGTAATCCACGACAGCCCAGGCGTCATCGCCCACCCGTGGCCGGCCTTGCGTGACCAGGCCAACGTGTACGGTCAGGCCCTGAACCGGGCGGCGCGTTTCCTGCACCTTGATCTCCCAGGTCGGCTCATCTACCCCTCCATCCTCTCCATCCTCTCCCAGGGGAGATGGAGGGGGATAAGCCGCGATGAAACCTGTGTCAAAAATCTGGCCGCCGGACTCGACGTAAAAACAAGTCACCGGCAGCACCACCTCAACCTGGTCCCCTTCTTTGGCCGACTTGATCACCTTACCGTCGCGCATGAGCGCCACAATTTTGGTCTCCAGTTCGGTAACCGAGTACGGATCGTCCTCAACGCCGTTCTCGTCCAGAACACCCTGCTCTTGCAGGTCTGCCAGAACTTTTTTGTAGCGGGCCAGCGTCTTTTCGTCAGGAGCCTCGAACGATTCCACCCACCGGGCACGCTGGCGCTGCTCTTCGAGCGCCACCTGATAGCCGGCCTCGTCCACACTCAAGCCCTGCTCTTCGGCCACGTCGCGCGTGATCTCCAGCGGCAGGCCAAAGGTATCATAGAGCCGGAAGGCTACATCGCCCGGCACGACCTTCTCATCCCCTGCCTCCAGGCCAGCCAGTTCCTCATCCAGCCGCGCCAGGCCCAGGTCGAGCGTGCGCGAGAAACGTTCCTCCTCCTGAGTGATCGTGGTGAGGATAAACTGGCGGCGGCTTGTGAGTTCAGGGAACTGGGACCCCATAGTCTCAATCACGACCTTGGCAACCTCGGCCAGGAAGGGGCGGGTAAAGCCGATCTTGCGCCCAAAACGAGCCGCGCGACGCAGGACCATACGCAGCACATAATTGCGCCCCTCGTTGCCCGGCAGGACGCCATCGCCGATGAGGAAGGTAAGCGACCGCCCGTGATCAGCGATGACACGGTAGGCGACGATGTTCTCCTCTACCTCGGCTTCGGTGTGGCCCATCATCTCCTGCACGCGTTGGATGATGGGAGTGAAAAGGTCCGTCTCATAGTCGGAACCCACATCCTGCAGCACGGCGACCATCCGCTCGAACCCCATGCCCGTATCCACGTGCTTGGCCGGCAGCGGTTGCAGGTGCCCATCCGCATCCTTGTCGTACTGGATGAAGACCAAGTTCCACAACTCGACAAAACGACCACAATCGCCGTTGACCTGGCACACGTGGTCAGGGTCCCCGCGGCATTCACACGCCTCGGGGCCTCTGTCATAACTGATCTCGCTGCACGGCCCACATGGGCCGGTGTCGGCCATCTCCCAGAAGTTGTCTTTGCGGCCAAAGTACAGAATATGATCGGGAGAAATGTCCGTCTCCGACCGCCAGTAGTTGGCCGCTTCCTCGTCGGTCTCCAGTTCCCCGTACTCGTCCTCGAAAACGGTGACCCACAAGTGCTCCTTCGGCAACCCCCAGACCCCGGTCAGCAGTTCCCAGGCCCAGGCGATGGCCTCCTTCTTGTAGTAATCGCCAAAGGACCAGTTGCCCAGCATCTCGAAGAAGGTGTGGTGGTAGGTGTCGCGCCCCACCTCCTCAAGGTCGTTGTGCTTGCCGGAGACGCGCATAACCTTTTGTGTGTCGGTAGCGCGGGTATAGTCCCGCCTCCCCAGCCCCAAAAAGACGTCCTTGAACTGGTTCATCCCGGCGTTGGTGAACAGCAGCGTGGGATCGTCCACCGGTACCAGACTGGCACTGGGCACGACGGCATGGTCCCGCTCGGCGAAAAAATCCAGAAAACTTTGGCGCACCTCGGCGCTGGTCATTTTACTCATTGGTCCCTCTTATCCTCCAGGTTGGGCGGTATTGTAACTGGAAGGGGAGAAACTGTCAACCGGCGATTAGCCATTAGCAGCCAACATCCAGCAGTTAGCGGTGGGCGGTTAGCAGGAAGTCGCACTCGTCCCGGAGGACACACCGACCACATTTAGGGTTGCGGGCGTGGCAGACGGCGCGGCCGTGGGCGATGAGATTGAGGTGGAAGGAGTAGTAAATCTCGGGCGGGGCGAGTTGCTCCAGCAGTTGGTGGGCCTTCTCGCGGGTAGTCCGATCCGGGATGAGGCCCAGCCGCCGGGCGAGACGGTGGACGTGGGTGTCCACCGGGAAGGCGGGCTTTCCCAGCGCAAACAGGAGCACGATGGCGGCGGTCTTGGGGCCGACGCCGGGGATGCTCAGCAACCACTCCCGCGCCTCTTCCAGCCCCATTTCGTCGAGGAACCCCAGCCCAATCTCGCCTCTCTCTCCTCGCTCCTCTGTGATTCTGCGCAACGCCTCCTGGATGCGGGGAGCCTTGGTCGGAGCCAGCCCCGCCGGGCGGACCGCCTCGACGAGTTCCTCCAGCGACGCGTCACGGACCGCCTCCCAGGTGGGGAACCGCTCCCGCAGCCGCTCGAAAGCCCGGTCTCGGTTGACGTCGTTGGTGTTCTGGGAGAGGATGGTGGAGACAAGCGTGGCGACCGGGTCGCTGGAGTGCCAGGGGTGGTCGCCGTATTCGGACAGGAGTAAGTTGTGGATGCGGAGAGTCTTTGCGGTTTCAGGTTTCATATGGTTTCAGATTGGTGGTGGCGGAAGAGAAACACGGATAAAGAAATGAACGATGCGTTGGCGTCAGCCATCCTGTATTTTCCCCAAATCTTGGGATGGTTCCGCAAGTGGTCACCGGTAAACACGACATCCCTCTAATCTTGAGCAAAAACCTGTCAGATCTGATCATACCGGGAATTGGTGCCGCTGGAACCAATCCAACAACAGCGCAAACACCTCGTCCTTCTTGTAATCCAGGTGAAGCAGATGCCCGCTGCCCTCGATGATACGCAGTTCCTTCTCACACGTCAGCGTTTCGTACAGTATGTGCGCGCCGGCGACGGGCTCCATGTGGTCCTGAGCGCCGTGGATCACGAGCGTGGGGGCCTGCACGCGCCCCAGTTCGTCCCGGATGTCCACGATAAAGCCATTCCACACGCCGGGAAAGGGGACGTGCTCAAAGGCGTCCACGAGCCGGGGCGCGGTGTGAAAATGATCGTCCACCTCCGGATCCTCGGCTGTGACCATTGTGCCGGCGATGCTAGTCAGGTTGACCCGCAGGTCGCTGCCGGTGAGCGCGCGTTTGACCACCCCCGCCGCGCGCAGGATCACGAAAATGGCGCGCTCCAGCAGCGATAGGTTGGTCTGGAAGGACGCCGCCAGCGTCACCAGCGCCCTCACCCGGGGGTCGGGCCGGGCAGCGGCGCACAAGACCGCTGTGCCACCCGAACTGAGCCCCACCAGCCCAAAACGGCCCAGCTCCACCTCGGGCCGCGTCTCCAGATAGTCCATCGCCCCCACCACGTCGGCGGCCCACTGCTCCTGGTCGCAACTGTACCGGTTGCCCTCGCTCGCGCCGTGCCCGCGCATATCCAGCGCCAGCGCTGCCAGGCCAGCCTCGGCCAGTCGCTCGGCATAGTCGAAAAAATCCTCCTTGAACTCGAACACGCCGTGGGCAAAGATGACCGCCGGGGCGGGCGTCTGCGCCGGTAAGAAGAGCGCCGCAGCCAGCCGGTCGCCCCCGGACAGGAATGATACCTCTTGCATCGCCATTATCACCTCCTGAATATGATTTCTTAACTCCACCAATCAACTCCAGCGCCACTCGGTCCCCTGCGGCCCGTCCTCCAGCGCCACGTCCAGACCGGCCAAGCGGTCGCGGATACCGTCGGCCAACGCCCACTGCTTCTCCTGGCGCAGCGTTTCGCGCACCTCGACCAGCGCCTCAATGAAGGGAGCCGCCTCGGCGTCCTTCCCGCCCTCCGCCCGCAACGCCAACCCCAGCACGCCGGTCAGCTCGCGCAGGGCGGCCTGGGCCTCGGCAAAAGGCTCACCGCTGACGCCCGCATCCCGCGCCGCGTTGATCGCCCGCACCAGGGTGAAGACGTGCCCCAGCGCCCCGGCCGTGTTTAAGTCGTCATCCATCGCCGCGTGGTAGCCTTCTCTGGCAGCAGCGACCTGCGCCTTCAAGCCATCCACCGCATCCCCCTCGGTGAGGGTGCCCACGGGAGGCCGCAAGCCACCCCGCAAGCGGCGCAGCGCTCGCTCCGCCTCCGCCACCACCTCGTCGTCGTATCCCAGCGGCTTGCCGTAGTGGGAGGAGAACACGATTAAGCGCAGCACGTCGGCCTCGTGCTCGGCCAGAAAGTCCTCGATGGTCACCAGGTTGCCCAGCGATTTGGACATCTTTTCGCCGCGCAGTTGCAGCATCCCGTTGTGCAGCCAGTAGCGGGCAAAGGGCTTTTTGCCCATGTACGCCTCCGACTGGGCGATCTCGTTCTCGTGGTGGGGAAAGATGAGGTCTCTGCCGCCGCCGTGGACGTCAATCTGCTCCCCCAGGTAGTGGACGGCCATCGCTGAGCACTCAATATGCCAGCCGGGCCGCCCCCGCCCCCAGGGGGCCTCCCAGTACGGCTCCCCCGGCTTGGCCGCCTTCCAGAGAGCAAAGTCGAGCGGATCCTCCTTGCGCTCGTCCACGGCCACGCGGGCGCCCGCCTGCGCTTCGTCCAGGCTGCGCCCGGAGAGCTTGCCGTAGCCGGCGAACTTGTGCACGCGGTAGTACACGTCGCCCTCCACCACATAGGCATAGTCCTTCTCAATGAGCGCCTGGACGAATCCGATCACCTGTGGCATGACCTGGCTGACCCGGGGATAGTGATGTGCGGGCAAGAGATTCAGTGCCAGCACGTGCTCGAACCACTCGGCGATATAGCGCTGCGCCAGGTCGAGTGGTTCCAGGCCCAGATCGTTGGCCCGGACGATGATCTTGTCGTCCACGTCGGTAAAGTTCATCACGTGGATCACCCGGTAGCCCCGGTGCTCCAGGTAGCGCCGGATGACGTCGAAAACGATGGCCGACATGGCGTGGCCGATGTGGGCCTTGTCGTAGACGGTCGGGCCACAAACGTACATCTTGACGACTTTGGCCTCGATGGTCTCGAAAGGCTCCAAACGGTGAGTCAGCGTGTTCTTTACCTGTAGCGTCATTTCTTCTCCCCAAAATGCACTTTCACCTCCGCCTGTCCCTCCAGCGTCAGCCCCAGGCCCACCACCCCCGAAGCGACATGCACCAGGGATCGCTTGACCTCATCCACCCACGCCTCCACCGCCTGCCACCCCTCCGGCACCGTAAACAACACCTCCCCAAACTGCCGCCCCGCCTTCTCCAGCACTACAGACACAACAACACCCCGCTCCTCACCCGCCACTTGCAAACCTGCAACCTGCGAACTTGCCACCTCCACCACTCCCTGACAAACGTGAAACGTCGTCGTCAACAGATCAGGCCGCTCCGACACCGGCTTGAACAGCAGTACCGCCGTCTCGTGCGGCTGGTGGCGGCGGATGGTGATACTGTCGTCGCTCACCCCCAGGTAACGGCGACGCCAGTAGTGGTAGACGTGGTAACGGCCCGGTGGCAGGCCCAGGTCGGCCAGGCGGACGGTGGTCTCGGTCGTGTGGCCACCCCAGTTGGTCACCCCCGCCACCCACCAGCGCCCCCAGTCACGGACGACGGGCAGGACGAGCAGACGTGGCATCTCGTTCTCAAAGAGATCCAGCGGGCGGGCAGAGACCCCCGTCGGCGGCAACGCCTGGCGCAGGTACTTGAGCCGGCCCGGCCGGATGGCGGTCAGATGGTCGGAATCGAGTGTCATGCCACCCAACAGCGCCACCAGCGCAGAGAGTGTGCGCACCTCGTTCAGCACCAGGTCCATATCCGCTCCCCGCTGGCGCACCAGCAGGCAATCGGGATCGTTGGCCCATAACCGGCCGTGGAAGGGCGCACGGGCCAGGCTGTTGCGCAGCGCATTCTCGGTCGAAGGCATTGAAAGGTCGTGGCTCCAGATAGGATGCCAGTTGGGGTCCACGTCCGGCCCCACCCGCATCCCGTCCACCAGCCCCACGCACACCATCAGCGGCGCGCCGCAGCCCAGCAGGAAGGATTCGCCGCCAATCGCCTCCCGGATCGCCTCCACCCCGCGCCGCAGGGCCTGAGCGCGGGTGGCGGTGGGATCGTACCGGCGACCGGGGCGGGCAGCGGCAAAGATAAAATCAATCTTAAAGAACTCTATTCCCCACTCGGTCCGCATCCGCCCGAACGTCTCTCGCAGCCAGGCCAACACATCAGGGTGGGTGCAGTCCAACGCGTAACAATCCGCCCCCCAGTGAGCCCAGCCCACCACCGGTTCCCCCGCCCCGTCTCGCAGGAACCAATCGGAATGTCCGGCGAAAAGGCTAGAGTCGGCGGCCGCGCCAAAGGGGGCGGTCCAAATGCCGGGGATGTGGCCGGCGGCGCGAATGGCCGCCGTCACCGGTTCCATCCCCTGGGGGAACTTGGTCGCGTCCAGCGAGAACCAGTCGCCGATAGCGGTCTGATAGCCGTCGTCGAGCAGAACGAGGTCAAGCGGAAGTTCATGCTCAGAGATGGCGGCCAGGTTGTCCAGCACGTCCTGGGCGGTGTTTTCGCCGTAGAAATAGTACCAGGTGCACCAGCCGGCCGGTGGGGTCGGAGGCACCCGCGCCTGCATCTCGCGCCCGGTGCGCTCAGCCCAATCCTCCAACAGCGCGACCGGGTCGGGACCAGCGCGCACCCACAGCCGCTCGGAGCGTAACACTTGACCAGGACGCAGTTCAATACCATCCAAATAACAACGGGCGACCAAGTCAAAGTCGCCGCCATCCAGGTCAAGCCGGATTTCGGCCAACTGGTCCGCCGCCGTCACAAATCCCACCAGCAAGGCTTGGGCTTTGGGCTTTGGACTTTGGGATTTGGGATTTGGGATTTGGGATTTGATGACGGTCACCCATTCGGACGTGAGGGCGTCCCTCCGTGTTGGGTCCCAATGTGGCTGGTGCGTCCGGCGATAATCAGGAGTGCCGGGGTCGGTGTAGAGGCTATCGCCGAAGTGGCGGGCAAAGGCGGGAGTCCAGGAACCCCAGCCGTTCTGGTAAAAGGAGCACCGGGCCGGCGGGCAACCCAGGTCAAGAGCCCCACCCTCGGCGGCGTGGATGGCGCATACATCGAGCGCGTCCAGCAGGAGGCCGGTAGACCCGGCGTTGGTGATCTCCAGCCAGACGGGGGAGCCATCATCGGCCGGTTCCCAATGCCAGGTGGCTTGCAGGCCATCGGCAGAGGCAGCGTGATCGGGCCGGGCCAGGCGCAGAGTGCGGGCCGCCCCATCCCCCACACGGTAGTGCACAGCAGCGGTGATACCACGGAGATGGGGGCCGCCGGGCCAGGAAAGTCTTGCGCCGCCAGGACCGAAACGCAAAGAAAGGGTAGGGGTCATTTTCGCCTCCTTGCAAGATATTATAGCACAGCAATGACGATTGAAAAAAGCGGATGAATGTGTTATACTCTCACTGAGCACGGCAGTCCAGGCAAACGGATGTCTCTCAGAAAGTTATGTAGGAACCCTCTTAATGGGTAGCAGACCAATCGCATTGGCCACCTTGGGCCAAGAACGCCCAACCCGGTTGGGCCGCTACCCTATTCCGAGAAATCTCAGATGGCACAAGGAGGCAATCAAGTGTCACAAGGTGATAGGCCCAAGATTCTCGTGACCGGCGCATGTGGCCAGATCGGCTCCGAGTTGGTTGTTGCACTCGGCAAGCGGCATGGCAAAAAAAACGTCGTCGTAACCGACATCGCGGAACCAACTCCGGCATTACACGATGCAGGGCCGTTCGAGTTCCTGGACGTGACCCAGAAAGGAGCCATCGCGGCGGTGGTGGATAGATATCACATTGACACCATCTATCACATGGCGGCCATCCTCTCCGCCACTGGAGAGAGAAAACCACACCTGGCCTGGAATGTGAACATCAACGGCCTGTACAAGATTCTGGAGATCGCCCGGGAACGCAAACTGACCCGGGTTTTTTGTCCCAGTTCCATCGCCGTTTTTGGGCCAGAGACTCCCGGAGACAATACGCCCCAGGAGACAATCCTGCGGCCAACGACGATGTACGGCGTCACCAAGGTAGCCAGTGAACTACTGGGCGGCTATTACTTCCAGCGCTTTGGCCTGGATGTGCGCGGCATCCGCTATCCGGGCATCATCAGTAGCGAGACCCCGCCCGGCGGCGGCACCACCGATTACGCGGTGGAGATATTCTACGAGGCACTCAAACACAAGCGGTACACCTGCTTCCTGCGGGAGGACACGGTTTTGCCGATGATGTACATGCCCGATTGCATCAAGGCCACCCTGGACCTGATGGAGGCCGACCTTTCAAGACTCAAACACCACACCGGTTTCAACCTGGCGGCGATGAGTTTCTGCCCTGCTGAATTGGTGGCGGAGATCAAAAAACACATCCCCGAATTCACCTGCGAGTACAAACCAGACTTTCGGCAGGCCATCGCCGATTCCTGGCCCCACACCATAGACGACAGCGCCGCGCGAGAGGAGTGGGGTTGGGAGCCACAGTACGACCTGGCGGCGATGGTGGCAGATATGCTGGAGAAACTGGGGAAAAAGTCCTAGGTCTCAAGTCCGACGTCGGACATCGGACATCAGACGTAGGACATAGAACACACCAAAGGAGTGAAAACGATGGGAGACAAACTAGATTTCATGCGACAAGAGATTGAGGCCGCCCAGGCCGAAAAGCGGTATATCAACATTCGCACGATGGATTCCCCCGCCGGTGGCTGGATGGTAGTGGACGGCAAAAAGGTATTGAACTTTTGCACCAATAACTACCTGGGGCTGGCCAACCACCCGGTACTTAAAGAGGCGGCCAGGAAGGCCATTGATGAGTGGGGAGTGGGACCGGGCGCGGTGCGCACCATCGCCGGCACTCAGCGGCTGCACGTCGAGTGTGAGAAGCGGATAGCCGAGTTCAAGCAGGTCGAGGCAACCCTGCTGGTACAGAGCGGCTTTTGCGCCAACCAGGCCGCCATCCCTCCCTTGGCGGGTCGGGATAAAAAGGCCGGCGTCCAGGACGTCATATTTTCCGACCGGCTCAACCACGCCAGCATCATTGACGGTGCGCGGTTGAGCGGGGCCAAGATCGTCGTCTTCGAACACTGCGACCCGGCCGATTTGGAGGCCCAGATCAAAAAACACCTGCCTGACTACCGGCGCGGGCTAATGATCACCGATGGCGTGTTCTCGATGGATGGCGACGTCGCACCGCTGGACAAACTGTACGCGGTGGCGGCCAAATATAACGTGCTGACGATGGTGGACGACGCCCATGGCGAAGGTGTGCTGGGCCAGGGACGCGGCATCGTGGCTCACTTTGGATTGGAAGGGAAATTCGACGTCGAGATCGGCACGCTCTCCAAAGCCTTTGGTGTGATGGGCGGCGTCATCGCTGGCAAGAGCGTCGTAGTGGATTACATCCGGCAGAAAGCGCGCCCCAACCTTTTCTCCAGCGCACTCACCCCACCCGACACCGCCGCCTGCCTGGCTGCCGTGGAATACGTCGAGGAGCACCCGGACCTGGTAGAAAAACTGTGGGAAAACGCCGAGTATTTCAAGGCCGGCATCAAACGGCTGGGCATAGATACCGGCCGCACCCAAACCCCCATCGTGCCGGTGATGCTGGGCGAGGTTAAACTGGCCAAAGAATTCAGCGCCAGGCTGTTCGAGTACGGCGTGTTTGCCATGGCGCTGGGCTTTCCCACTGTTCCGCAGGGTCAGGCGCGCATCCGCGTGATGAACACCGCCGCGCACACCCGCGAGGACCTGAACCAGGGATTGGAGATTTTCGAAAAAGTAGCGCGAGAACTGGGGGTGATCTAACCTACCCGAGCCACCGTAAACAGTAGAGATAAATCAGGCGGGGCAGGCTCGATGGCGAGTCTGCTCCGTTGACGTTCCCTATCCCATGTGCTATAATCGAGTTACGATGAGTAATGAAGAAAAGCCAGTGCGAGAATCAGCGACACCCTATGCAGTTGAACCACATGTAGAGAGAGGTACGCATCCCCCTGTCGGCGTTGTTCAAGGCGGTGGAGTACCTGGGCAAGGATGAACTGCGTCAGTTGCGGCAGTGGGCGTATGAGCGGCTGGCTGCCCTCCCCGCTGAGGCAAGCATCCGAGAGGGAAAGCCCGGACAGACGCTGACCCGCTTTGCCGGGTGGATTGCCCCGGATGACCTGGCCTTGATACAGGAGGCCATTGAAAACGGCTGTGAAAGAGTAGACCTTGATGAGTGGTAAAATCCTGCTCGACACCAATATCATCATCGCGCTGTTTGGGCAGGACGAGGCAGTGCTGAATCATCTACAAGGAGCTGCCGAGGTCTTCGTTCCGGTTATCGCCATAGACGAGTTGTACTATGGGGCATACAAATCCAGGTGGAGCAGCAAGAACATCCAGCGTGTCCAGGAGTTCACTGCTGCCAATACAGTATTGGCGTGCGACGGTCAGACGGCCGTGGCTTATGGCCGCGTGAAGAACGAGTTACGCCAGAAGGGAACGCCCATTCCCGAAAACGACGTTTGGATCGCAGCACTGGCTCTTCAGTACGATCTTGTGCTAGCGACGAGAGACAAACACTTTGACGCGGCAGACGGCCTGCGCATCGAAGCGTGGTAGCCAACTTGAACTTTGGCCAGTTTCAACTGCCGTCGCAGCAACAACGGTCCTAACAGATCTATGAGCCAACCAAGGCCCAACTCTACCCAAGGGACGAGCACAAACAAGCGGGGCACGTAGACAACTCGGGTGGGTTTTCTGAGCAACTTCCAAATCCGGTTGACCACCGCTTCCGGCTGCACACCAAATCTTTCGGCGGGTATGCGCAGGCCAGCAGATTGGGTCGCAGCAGCATCATAAAACTCTGTTGACACCGGGCCGGGCTTGACCACGCTCACATGTACATTCGTACCTCGCAACTCCCGGTAGAGAGTTACAACTGCCACTTTGCCCTTCCATCCCGCGCTTATCTCTCTCATCCTCCAGACTCTAGCCATGGAAATATGGAGATTTCTTCAGCAGCCAATAGCGAACAATGGGACGGAACGCCTGTATCAAATGCCGCCTGTAACCCAGCAGTACGACCATCTCCTGGATATAGTCCCCCAGGTCACGCCGCTGGTAATTGAGAAGCCTCTGGCTTTCGGTGGTATCCACCCAGTCTGTGCAAAAAGGGATTGAACCAAACGCCTCTTCCGGCAACATACCCACCCCCGTAGCGTCCAGTATGCGCCCCACGATTTCGCGATAGTAATACTGGCACCGCTCACCGCCGCCGATCAGCAGGGTTTTACCCCATACGTCCTCGCTGTCTATGGCGTTGGCCAGCGCCAGCCCCACGTCTCGCGTGTGCACGTACTCCATACGGTTTTCCAGGGGAACGTCGAACATCCCCGGATCCAGTTGTATCGCCAACGGCAACGTAGCCGACAGCCTGAGGATGGTCCACTCCAACCCGGACGACTTGACCATGCGTTCACACTCTACCTTGTGAAACGAATAGTGCTCAAGGGGTTGAACCGGGTCCGAAATCGTTCTAGGAGGTGGCTGATCCTGCGTCCTACCGTAAACGTGATACGTCGAGGTAAAGATCATCTTGGGTGGCATGGGAAGGGCTTTCATCCCATTGATAAGATTCTGGGTCCCCCCTACGTTGATATCCTTCGCCCAGTCGGGCCGCTGCTCAGACTCGACGCCGGTAGCCGACATCTTGGGGATGATAAACGCCAGATGAATCACCACTTCCTGGTCACGTACCGCGGCGGCGACATCTTCTGGGCAACGCAAATCTCCCCACACCACCTCCACCTGGCCCCTGAACCTGCGGGCGGTCTTTTCATTTGCCCGGGTTCTGAGGTCGAAACATCGCACAGTGTGACCTCGATTGCTCAATTCTTCCAACGTGCTGGTTCCTACGTTTCCAAAGGCTCCTGTCAACAAGACGTTCATTTAACTACCTCCTCTGTAAACCTTAAACCCTCCAAGAGCATCTGTATGCCCTGCTCCGCCACCTGGCCCCAGTCCGCTCCTTGGGGGTCGAGCAGCCCTTGCAATACCAGGCCAACGGCCATAGAGACGATGACCTGGGCCACCACATCGGGGTCAACAGGCCGCAGTGTGCCCTCGACAATGCCAGCCTCGATCATGCCACTGAAAAAAGCCCGATATCGCCGATAAGGGGCGATGGTCGCCTGCCATATCGCCTGGTCGTGCGCGGCCTGGGTCAAAAACTCTAAAAAGATCGGGAGTTGGCCCCCTGTCATCTCAAACACCTGCCGGACCATCCCGGCCATCTGCAAGAGTCCCCCAGGGACCGTGTCCGCCCCGGCGCGGGCCACCTCCATTTGCGCGTCCAGCCCCGCCAGCCAGCGGTTCAATAATTCCAGAAACACAGCCTGCTTGCTGGGAAAGTGATAGTAAAAGCCCCCCTTGGTCACACCAGCACGGCGGCAGATCTCTGCCACGCCGGTGCCATCATAACCACGGCGGGCGAAACACTCTTCCGCTGCTTCCAGAATATGAGCACGGGTCTCCTCTCCTCGGCGCTGTGGGTTCATCTCCGCCTCCCTCTCTCATAGAATACCGACCGGTTGGTATGATTTTAGCATAAGATTGCCTAATTGTCAAGGCCAACCAACCTGGTGATTACCACATGTCCGAAAGACCTCCGAGGTTTCACTCCCTGCAACAAAACAGTAAACAACCTCGGAGGTCTGTGGCGGTTAGCAAAACCGCCCTACCCCCGCTTCCCAAATTCGCCGAACTTGGGTACAATTAAGCGCGCGATTGGATCAGCGGGCGGGAGAGGAGAAGAAACGATGCGCAGGATACTAACACTTGGTATGGTGCTCGCGCTGACCCTGGCACTGGCAACACCGGCCTTTGCCCAGGGTACTGTCGTTCACGTCGTACAGCGGGGAGAGAACCTGTTCCGCATCGCGCTGCGTTATGGGGTGACGGTGAACGCACTGGCAGCGACCAACGGCCTGAGCAACGCCAGTCACATCTACGCCGGGCAACGGTTGGTCATCCCAACCGGCGGTAGCAGCAGCCCGGCCAGGCCCTCATCGGGCGTGCACGTCGTGCAGCGAGGGGAGAACCTTTTCCGTATCGCGCTGCGCTATGGCGTCACCACCCAGGCACTGGCGGCCGCCAATGGCATTGTCAACGTCAATCACGTCTACGTGGGACAGCGGCTGGCGATCCCAGGCCATGGGAGTGCCCCTGCGCCACCGGTCCAACCCACCCCGTCGGGCCAGACCTACACCGTGCGACGCGGCGACACGCTATCGTCCATCGCCAGCAGATTCGGTATCTCAATGTGGACGCTGGCGCAGGCCAACTCTATCCGCAATCCCTCGTTCATCTACGTCGGGCAGGTGCTGCGCATACCCGGCGGCGGGAGCCCCGCCCCACCCGCCCCACCCGCCCCACCCGCTCCGCCTTCTGCCCCGACCAGTGGACGCTGGATTGACGTGAACCTCAGCGCGCAGCGGGTCACTGCCTACCAGGGGAACACGCCCGTGCGCAGCACACTCGCCTCGACCGGCCTGCCACGCACGCCGACCCCCACAGGCCGGTATCGCATCTACGTCAAGTACGGCTCCGCCCTCATGTCTGGCCCCGGCTACTATCTGCCCAACGTGCCCTACGTCATGTACTTTTACCGGGGTTACAGTTTCCACGGCACCTATTGGCATTCCAACTTTGGCCGTCAGATGAGCCACGGCTGCGTCAACCTGCCCACGCCAGAGGCACAGTGGCTCTACAATTGGGCCTCGGTGGGCACGCTGGTCAACATCCATTACTGACGTGAGGTGTAAAGCGTCAAATGTGAAACGTCAAACGTGAGACGTGATATGGACCTGGTCATCGTCGAATCGCCCACCAAAGCCCGCGCCCTGCGGGGCTTTCTGGGACGCGGCTACCGGGTGCTGGCCTCAATGGGTCACATCCGGGACCTGCCACCGAAAAAACTGGGCGTTGACGTGGAGCACAACTTCCGGCCCACCTACCACCTCCGCCGGGGCGCAGGCAAGACCGTCAAACGATTCAAGGAAACGGCCACGAAAGCCTCCACCATCTACCTGGCCACCGACCCCGACCGGGAGGGTGAGGCCATCGCCTGGCACGCCCTGCGGGCGATAAAGGTCCGGGACAAGCCGGTGCACCGGATCACCTTCCACGAGATCACGCCCGAGGCCGTAAAGGCGGCCCTCTCCGCCCCCGGCTGCCTTGATATGGACCTGGTTAACGCCCAGCAAGCGCGGCGCGTGCTGGATCGGCTGGTCGGCTATCAGGTCAGCCCCGTGCTCTGGAAGGCGATCAAGGGGCGCAAGGGACTCTCGGCCGGGCGGGTGCAGACGGTGGCCCTGCGGTTGGTGGTCGAGCGGGACCGGGAGATTGAGGCTTTCGTGCCCCAGGAGTACTGGACGTTGGACGCGGAACTTTCAAAGGTGGAGGGAGACACCCGCCACTTCCGCGCTCGCCTGGTGCGTATTGGCAAGGAAAAACCCGATCTCAAGACCGAGGCCGACGCCGTGGCCATCGTCAAAGCCCTGGAGGGAGCCGACTACCGGGTGCTGCGGGTCAAGCGGAGGCGCAGGTCCCGGCGACCCTATCCTCCCTACACCACCAGCACCCTGCAGCAGGACGGGGCCAACCGGCTGGGCTGGCCGGCGGCGAAGACGATGAAGATCGCCCAGGAACTGTACGAGGGTATCGCGCTGCCGGGCGAGGGAACGGTAGGGCTGATTACCTACATGCGCACCGACTCGACCCACGTGGCCGAGTCGGCCCAGGCCGAGGCCAGGGAAATCATCGCCCGCTACTGGGGCGAGGAGTACTTGCCGGAGAAGCCGCCGACGTACAAGACCCGGTCAAAGGTCGCCCAGGAGGCCCACGAGGCCATCCGGCCTACGTCGTCACAGCGCACGGTACGAGAGTTACGGCAGGATCTGACCCCCGACCAGGTGAGACTCTACGAACTCGTATGGCGGCGGTTCATCGCCAGCCAGATGAAGCCGGCCGTCTACAACGTCACCACCGTGGACGTTGCTACCGCGCGGGACAATCAGGATCTGCCCTATGTCTTCCGCGCCACCGGGCGGGAACTGATCTTTGAGGGTTTTCTGAAGGTGTACGCGATCAAGGAGAAAAGACCGGCCGAGGAGGAGGGAGCCGCTGGACAGATACTCCCCCCGCTGGCCGACGGGGAACCATTGGCGCTGCACGGCCTGTTCCCCGAGCAACACTTTACCAAACCAGCGCCCCACTTCACCGAGGCCAGCCTGATCAAGGAGTTGGAGAGACTGGGCATCGGCCGGCCCAGCACCTACGCGGGGATCGTCCGCACCATCGTCAAGCGGGAGTACGTGGAGCGCAAACGCAAGTCGCTCCTGGCCACGGGATTGGGCTTTGTCGTCTGCGATTTCCTAGTAGAACAGTTCCCCGCTCTCTTTGCTGTCGGTTTCACGGCGCAGATGGAGGAGGATTTGGACTGTATCGCCCGGGGGGAACGGCCCTGGGTGGAGGTGCTGCAAGAGTTCTACGACCCCTTTGCAGCAGCGGTGGAACGAGCCCAGGGGAGCGCCGCAGGCGGGCCTGTGACCGTGCCCGGGAGTAAGAGCAAATCTGTTCCCACCGCCGCAAAGTGCCCAGAGTGTGGCGGGACTGTGGTGGTGCGGGAGGGCAAGTATGGCCGCTTTCGGGCCTGCGCCAACTTTCCCCGGTGCAAGTGGAGCGGCCCCTTTGTGGTAGGCGAGTGCCCGCAGTGTGGAGGTGATCTGGTCGAGCGGAAAGGAAAACGGGGAGTATTCTGGGGCTGCTCGAATTACCCGGAATGCCGGCACACGCAGGAGCCACGGGATGCAGCGTGAAACGCAGGCATTTTGCCATGAATCCCAAACGCTAGCACAATTAAGCGCAATAGCGCAAAACCCGCCCTGTCATCCTGAGCAAAGCGCAGGGTCTCGACCACCGTAATAAGGGGATTCTTCGCTACGCTCAGAATGACGGTCAACGTCAGGGCGACTTTGGCACTGCAATTAAACACTCGGATCTCGGAGGTCTTTGGCGGATACCGGTTTTTTTGCGTCAATTCGTGCCATTCGTGGCAAATTTCTCACCTTGATCACGCGAAATCCCAAAAAGCCATAAGGAGCAAACCATGACAGGAGATACCATAGAGTGCCCGTTCTGTACCGAGATCATCAAGGCCAAAGCCAAAAAATGCCGCTTTTGCGGCGAGTTCCTGGAAATCGGACTGACCAAAGAGGCCGTCCTGGCTGAATTTGAAAAGGGCAAGCAAGCAGCGAGTGGTCAGACAGAAGACGTACCTGTTGCCACCGCCAAGATAAAAGCCCAGGATGCACAGCAGGACAGCAGCGCGGAAGCGGAGCCGCCGGTCGTCGTAGCGTCCGATTCCGATGAGGGAGACGCCGAAACGCCCCCCGATCCACTCGATGAACTGTATCAGAAATTGACACACATGCCCGACTCACCGGAGAAAGAACTGGTGATAGAAACGTTGCAGCAACTGGCAATGGAAACTCAAAAGGGGGAAGAGGCTGAAGAAGGCAAGGTCGCAGATATGGTCGAGACCGTGGCAAAAGCCCTGCCAGACGTGGCTGAAATCACCATCAATACGATGATCAATCCCGCCAGCGGCCTGCTGACGCTGGTACAAAAGGTGGCCGAGAGAGTAAAGGGAAGCCAGGAGAAAAAAGAAGCCACTGAGGAGACAGCGCCGGAACCGCAGGCCGGCAGCACAGAGACAGGGGACACCCAGGCGCAAGCAGAGGCAGCACCGGTTGAGGTCAATACCGAAACGGCCGCCGATGCACTCGGCAAAGTGCACGAGCAGTTGGAGCAGATGCCAGATTCGCCAGAGAAGGAATTGGTGGAGCAAACGTTGCAGCAATTGGAAGCCGAACCTTCACAAGAGGAGGAATCTGACAAGAGCGGAGTGGA
>JAXHUO010000061.1:0-26226 GCA_034189605.1 Chloroflexota bacterium | reverse complement strand
TTCGTTCCAGAAATCCGTTGACAGTATGTTCCACGTGAGAAGCGCAAACTACTGCAAGTTGTGAAACAGGAGAAAAGCCGTATAATTGCAAAGTGACGATACCGGGCAGTTACTGAGAGGGTGATTTATGGCACGCTTACCAGCATCTGTACGGCGACGCCTGGGCGATGACTGAGGGTGCTCTGGCGTGGTTCGAGCGTCAGTCTGAGGCATAACAAAAGGGAAGGCGAGCGATTATGAGACCACCTGAACCAACCGGCCCCCCGCAGGAGCGGGGTTTCCTGGTCGGGGTTGAATTGAAGAAACGCCGGGACTCCTCGCCCGATGGCCACTGGCCAGTCGAGGAGTCGCTGGCAGAACTGGCCCAACTGGCCCACACGGCTGGCGTCGTGGTTGTAGGCCAGGCGGTGCAGCGGCTCAATCATCCCCATCCAGCCACTTTTATCGGCCCCGGCAAGGCCGAGGAGGTGACCGGGATGGTGGTGGAGACCGCTGCCGACGTGGTCATCTTTGACGACGAACTCTCCCCGCGCCATCAGCGCGAACTGGAGAAGATGTTAGGCGGTGGGGTCAAACTACTCGACCGCACGGCCCTGATCCTGGACATCTTTGCCCAACACGCCCACACCCGCGAGGGGGCGCTGCAGGTGGAATTGGCCCAGTATGAGTACCGCTTGCCACGCCTCACACGGGCCTGGACCCACCTGGCACGCCAGGCTGGCGGGCGGGCCGGCGGCGCGCTGGGTGGTGTCGGCGTGCGTGGACCTGGCGAGACACAGTTAGAGACCGACCGGCGGGTGATCGGGCAGCGCATCGCCCGACTCAAGCGGGAGTTGGAGGAGGTACGTGCTCATCGGGGGCGCTATCGCGCGCGGCGACGTAAATCTGGTGTGCCCACCGTGGCTATCGTTGGTTACACCAATGCCGGCAAGTCCACTCTGCTCAACGCCCTTTCCGATGCGGGGGTTCTCGTGGCGGATCAACTGTTCGCCACGCTCGACCCGACAACTCGCCGTGTTGAGTTGCCTGGCGGGGGTGTAGCCCTTTTCACCGACACAGTCGGCTTTATCCAGAAACTGCCCACTCAGTTGGTGGCTGCCTTTCGCGCCACACTGGAGGAGGTGACCGAGGCTGACTTGCTGTTGCACGTGTTAGACGTCACCCACCCGCAGGTGAAACACCAGGCCGAGGCTGTGTCTGAGACGCTGGAGCACATCGGCGCTGCCGATAGGCCCATTATCAGTGCACTGAACAAGATTGACCGTCTGCCCACCCCCGACGTTCTCTTCCCCCTGGAGGCCAGATTTCCCAACAGCGTTGTTATCTCAGCCCTCACCGGAGAGGGGCTGGAATCGCTGCTATCTCGCGTTGAGGGGGAGTTGGAGGTGCAGATGGCCTGGCTTGACGTGCTTATTCCCTACGAGTCGGGGGAGTTGGTGGATCTCTTTTATCGGCGAGGACTGATCGAGCAGGAGGAGCACACCGAGGCGGGCACGCGTCTCACAGGCCGTGTGCCGCGTGCCTTGGTGGGACGCTTCCACGCCTGCCACTAACTGCTAACTGTTGACTGCTCACTGCTAATTCAGGAGGTGTAATGGGTGCTGAATTGCTGAAACGTTCAAGTGACTTTCTGGCCCGTGTTCCTGGGTTGCCTGTCATCGTCGCCGTCGCTCTTGTGGCGCTCAATTTCGTGCTCCAGTTGTTGCCTGCGGCCTGGCCTGTCGTCGGCTGGTTGGCCCACACGCATCTCCTATTGCACATTGGGGTGATCATGGGCTTTCTGGGGATACTGTTGGGCGAGGCGTTATAAAAGTCACAATTGCGCTGGTCTGAGAAGCCTGCGCCGCTTGTTCACGGTGGCGCACATAACAAGTATGAACGGAGAGAGCGGGCCGGTTCCCGCTCTCTCGTCGTCAAAATGCCAGGTGCTGGATGTTGAGACATTTGATCCAACCGTGGGTGTTGTACCGCTTTTGTGACGGCGATGCCGAGGTTACGCTGGTGTGGCGCAACCGGTTGTCGCTGTTCGTTCTCCTCTTGCTGCTGCTGGTCGAGTTGTTTTCTCCTTCACGGGTGACGATGGTGCTGCTACTCACTTTCGCCAGTGTGACAGCCGTTGCAGCGTGGTGGGCCTGGCACATGGCGCGGGGCGTCCGGGTGCGGCGGGTGTTGCGCTTCCCCTGGGTGCAGGTGGGTGACTTGTTGGAGGAGCGCTTCACGCTGGCCAACGACTCGCCGCTGCCGGTATTATGGGTTGAGGTAAGCGACCGCAGCGATGTGCCCGGCTATAACGCCAGCACCGTGCGCTCTGTTGGTGCAAGAGGTGCTTATCGCTGGAGCACGAGCGGGGAGTGTCGCCTGCGTGGAGAGTACCACCTGGGGCCATGGGAGGCCACAACCTGTGACCCCTTTGGTTTCTTTACGGTGGTGCAGCGCAACCCATCTGTCCAAACGGTGCTGGTCTATCCACCCATTGCCCGGCGATTGCCCTTTGCTCTGCCGCGCGGTGCAGCGACAGGACGGGCGCGCACCAACCGCCGCTCCTGGGGGCCGACCATCAGTGTGGGGGGCGTGCGAGACTATGTCCCTGGCGACCCGTTCCACCACGTCCACTGGCCCACTACTGCCCGCCGTGGTGCACTCTATGCCAAAGTATTCGACCAGGAGACCGGCGGCGACATCTGGCTGGTGCTTGACCTGAACCGGGATGTGCAGGTGGGACAGGGTGAGCGTTCGACGGAGGAAATGGGCGTTATCGTGGCTGCCTCTGTTGCGGCGCTACTCCTGGACGCCGGGCGGGCGGTAGGGTTGATCGCCTACGGCCCCCAACGACACACAGTGATGCCAGCCCGAGGGCGGGGACACCTGTGGGGACTGCTGCGCGTGCTAGCCCAGGTGCAGGTCGCTGATTCCCGTCCGCTGGGTCGCGTATTGGAGGAGGTAGCCCGCGCGTTGCCCACTGGCGCGACCTCACTGGTGATCACACCCTCCTACGACCCGGCCTGGGTGTCTGGGCTGGCGCGGCTGCAGAACCGGGGTGTCGGCGCAGCGGCGCTGCTTCTGGACGCACCCTCCTTTGAGGAAGGGAGAGTTGAGGGCCATCTCTCTTCCCAGGCCCAAGCCTTGCGCGGGCTGCTGGCCCAGGTAGGAGTGGAGGCCGAGGTCATCCACGCAGACACGCCGCTGTCCCTCCGCCCGCCGACCGGGCAGGTGCGGCGCTGGGAGTTCAAGGTGCTGGGGACCGGGCGGGCGGTGGCGATCAGCACGCCCTGGGGATTCTCCTCCCCTGGAGGGGGGTGGGGGATGCCAGGATGATTGGCTGGCCCGTCAAGCGATTGCGACCGCTAGAGGGATGGACCGCGTTCCTCCTATTGTTGATCACAGTGCTGTGCCTGCCTGCTGCCGTCATTGCTGCTGCATGGGTACCGGAAGATGATGGGTTGCCGTGGCTCGTCCTCTTCGCGTTTCTGGTGGGGCGCTGGCTGGCTCTACGGGATGGCTGTGGTTGGAACGTGTGGCTGCCGGTGGGCGTCCTGCTTGGCCTCCTGGCGGGAATCAGCGTCGCGGCTTACGTCGTGCCTTTCTTGCCAGGAAGCAAAGAGGCGACCCTGGACTTTGTGCGCCGCTGGGTGATTTGGCTGGAGGCGGCTTTCAGCGGTGGCACGAGCAATGACCCCGCTATCTTTCTGTTCTACATTGCCCTGCTTTGCTGGGGGGCGGTCCTTTTCGCCGCCTGGGCTTTCTACCGTCGCCAGCGCCCGCTACTGGCGCTGTTGCCGCTCGTCTCGCTTTGCGCGCTGACTGTGTTTTACTCCGACGAGGGTATTCTGTGGTTGATCGCGGAACTGGGGTGTGGGGTGCCTCTGCTGGCGGTGGGAAACCTGGTCCGTGTGCAGCGCACGTGGGACACGACGGGGGTGGATTACGCCGCTGACCTGGACTTTGACCTGTTGATCATAGCGCTGCTCGTCGCTGTTGCCGTTGTTTTGCTCAGTTTCTTTGGCCCGCTGCTCAACGTGCGCCGTATCTCGACCTGGTTCTGGCAGACCTTTGAGGAGCCCATAGCCCGGGTGCAGGAGACGATGGAAAGGCTCTTTGGCGGTGTATATCTGCCTGACGGAGGACCTCCTGGCGATGCAGGAACGATGCCAGTGGCCAGCAGTTACCTCCCACAGAGCCGCCTCCTGGGTGGCCGCCCTGACCTGCTTGAGCAAGTGATGCTGGTGGTGTGGACCGATGAACTCCCACCGCCGCCCGATGATCACCCTACTGCGTCGGGTGATCTCCCGCGCCACTACTGGCGAGGGGCGACCCTGGATCATTACTCTGGCCGGGGCTGGGCCACGACGGTGGATTTCCGCCAAGAGGTGGAAGGAGAATTGCCCCTGCCTGCGCCACCGGTCTATCGTCAGGTCACGCAGCGTTTCGAGTTCACCGCCCCCCACGGCGACACACTCTACGCGCTGAACCAGCCAGCCTGGGTTGAGGAGCCAGTCGTGGTAGTTTGGCATGGTGTTGGTGACCTGGCGGGGTTGGCCTCCGAGGTGACGAGTTACACAATTGTCTCTCGCCTGCCTATGCCCACGGCGGAGGATCTGCGGGCTGTCTCATCGCTCTACTCACTGGAGATCCACACGCGCTACCTGCAACTGCCGGAAACCGTCCCTCAGCGGGTGATTGACCTGGCCCAGGAAGTCGTCGCCGAGGGGGAGACGGCCTACGAGCGGGCGCGGCTGCTGGAGCGATACCTGCGTGCCTATCCTTACTCGTTGGAGGTGGAGCGCCCGCCGGAGGGCTGGGACGTGGCCGACTATTTTCTCTTTGGGACGCGCGAGGGGTACTGCGATTATTATGCCACGACCTTTGTGGTGATGGCTCGGGCGGTCGGTATCCCCGCCCGGCTGGCCTCGGGATACACTGGCGGGCAGTATGACTTTGCCAGTGGGTCTTATGTGGTGCGCCAACTAAACGGTCACTCCTGGCCGGAGGTCTACTTTACAGACTGGGGCTGGATCGGCTTCGAACCGACGGGGGCGCGGCCGGTTACAGAGTGGCCGGAGGAGATGTCGCTGCCAGAGGAAGCATTGCCGGGCCCCACAGGTATACCAGCGCGGGTGGTGCGCTTCCGCTGGCGAGTGGCCGGGTGGGGGCTGGCGCTGCTGGTTGGGGTGAGCCTGGTTATGGTTGTGTGGAGCCGCTATAGCCGGCAACGGGCGGCGCTGGTCGTCACCCTGCCGCTGGTATGGGGCTGGGTGAAACACGGTGGGGCGCGGCTGGGGTTGCCCCCCGACCCGGCACTGACGCCTCAGGAGTATACGGCGACGCTGGCGGCAGAACTGCGCGCCCGAGCAGAGCAGGCACGGCGGTGGGGTGAGCGCTGGGCGGGATTAGCGGCGCAGGGTGGGGCAGCACTGGAGGTTCTGGGAGTGTTGTATAGCGCGCAGGTCTACGGAGGACCCCAAGTCGCGGCCGTGGATGAAGGAGTGGTGCAGGAGGTGTGGGGGCAACTGCGCGGGCCATTGCGCCGGTTCAGATGGCTGGGGTGGAGCCAGCGGCTGGGGATGTGGGTTGGTGGAGGTGGCCAGGTTTGACAGGAGTGACGTTCTGTGGCATAATGTAATCATAAAGGCGATAATGGAGACGAGTAGGCCCGGGGTACCGGTCCAGAGAGCCCGGTCCAGGTGAGAGCCGGGCGCGGGAACCGTGCCGAAAATCCCTCCGGAGCCGCTGACCGAACTGTTTGTAATCTACAAATACGAACCAAGTAGGCTCAGACGGTCTCGTCCCCCGTTGGCAGGACGCGGTGATGTTGGTCACTGGACAAGAGGTTCCGCTGTGGCGGGGCAAGAAGGGTGGTACCACGGGAGTGAGACTCTCGTCCCTTTGGACGAGAGTTTTTTTGTGCTTGGGGATGGCACGATTGGGAGGTAGAATGACCGAGTTGCTTTACCAAACAGACAGTTACCTGCGCGAGTTCAACGCTGTCGTGACTGAGGTTGTCGGCAATGGAGTAGTATTGGATCGGACAGCCTTTTATCCCGGCGGCGGAGGGCAGCCGTGTGACGTTGGGCGGCTAGTGTCCGATAGCAGCGAGTGGGAGGTGGTCAAGGTTGGCCGCAGCGAGGGCTGCCTTGTGCATAAACTGAACCGCGACCCGCCGCCGGTGGGTACATCTGCCAGAGGTATTCTCGACTGGGAGCAGCGCTACGCGCTGATGCGCACCCACACGGCGATGCATATCCTCTGCGGCGTCATCTGGCGCGACTATGGCGCATCGGTGACCGGCGGCAACATGAAGCCGCTGCGCGGGAGGATGGACTTTGAGTTCGAGCACATGCGGCGGGAGTTGGCCAGCGAGATTGAGGAGAAGATCAACGTTGAGGTGACCGCTGCCCTGCCGGTGTGCGTGCGGATTCTGCCCCGTGAGGAGGCTTTCCAGATGCCCGATCTCATCCGCACCAAGATCAACTTGCTGCCGCCCCACATCACCCAGGTACGGGTAGTAGAGATTGAGGATTTGGACCTGCAGGCCGACGGCGGGACGCACGTGGCCAATACGTCCGAGGTCGGCCCTCTGCGTATTGTGGACTATAAGAGCAAGGGACGGATTAACAAGCGACTGGTGGTGGAGTTGGAGGGATAGAAGTTGTTGCTTCATCATTTGATCGAGTATTGTTCGTGAGGTTCGACATATATGTGGTAGTCGTGGCGTTCCGACACGTCCGTGAGGCCGCTGGAAGCCGTGCCTGCCATTGCCAATAGAGACTGTCGTTTACGCTCTCCTTTGGCCAATAGTCTATCTTCGTCCTCCGAGTCGAAGCCGAGTACATCGGCCAGTGTTTCTTGGATGGGGATGCCGTCTTCGTCCAGCAGGTCGCCGTCCTCGTCTACGTGAGGCATTTCGATGGTGACGATGAGTTGTTGGCCTTCAGGTAGGGCCACATCTTCCAGCAGATATTGTGGCAGAAAAAGGAGAATGAAGAATGTTCAAACCAATACCCTCAAGCGTAGATTTCGTAGCGCAGGAGCATCAGATACTCGACTTTTGGCAGGAGACGAATGCCTTTCGGAAACTGATCCAGTTACGCCAGGACGGCCCCCGTTGGTCATTCATTGACGGGCCGATCACGGCCAACAACCCGATGGGTGTCCATCACGGCTGGGGGCGTGCATACAAAGATCTGTATCACCGTTTCTGGGCGATGAAGGGGCATTGCATCCGCTATCAGAACGGCTTTGACTGCCAGGGCCTGTGGGTCGAGGTTGAGGTGGAGAAGGAGCAGGGCTTTCACTCTAAGCGGGATATTGAGGAGTATGGCATTGCCCGTTTCGTGCGCAAGTGCAAGGAGCGGGTGCTGGAATACGCTGCCGTGCAGACTGAGCAATCCATCCGCCTGGGGTACTGGATGGACTGGAACGACCTGGACGTCTTGCGTGACCTGGCCGGCCGGCTGGTGCGGAATCCAGATGAGGTCATCACCGTCAAAGGGCCGCAAGGGCCGGTGACCGACGCGGTGGAACGGATTGTGGGCCGGCTGGGTTTGCCCGAACTAGGGGGTTCTTATTTCACCTTCTCCACTGAGAACAATTATATGATCTGGACGATGCTCAAGCGCTGCTGGGAACGGGGCTGGCTTTACAAGGGGCGGGATGTGATGCCCTGGTGTCCCCGCTGTGCCACCGGCATCAGCCAGCACGAGATCGTCACCGAAGGATACAGGGAGATGGCCCACCCCGGCGTCACGCTGCGCTTACCGCTGCGGGGGCGGCCTGGAGAGAGCCTTTTGGTTTGGACAACTACCCCCTGGACGCTGTCCAGCAACGTGGCGGCGGCAGTGGGACCGGAACTGATCTATGTCAAGGTCCGCCAGGGAGACCAAGTTTTTTATCTCTCCAAGGGGGCTCTCCCTATCCTGGAGGGCAAGTATCAGGTGCTGGAAGAGATGAAGGGGACAACACTGGAAGGCTGGACCTACGATGGCCCCTTTGACGAACTGGAGGCCCAGCAGGCCGCCGGTGGCCCCCAGGCCCACCGGGTGATCTTGTGGGACGAGGTGGGGGAGGCGGAGGGCACCGGCATCGTCCACATCGCCCCGGGCTGTGGCGCAGAGGACTTTGTGCTGAGCAAGGAGTACGATCTCCCCGCTATCGCCCCGTTGGACGAGGAGGGGGTATTCCTGGAGGGCTTTGGCTCCCTCACCGGTACCAACGTCTCTGAAAGCGCTCCCCGCGTCTTTGATAGTCTGCGAGAAAAGGAACTTTTGTACAAGGTGGAGGATTACACTCATCGCTACCCCGTTTGCTGGCGTTGTGGCACCGAACTGGTCTTTCGCCTGGTGAACGAGTGGTTCATCTCAATGGATGAATTGCGTTATGATATGATGGAGGTGACCCGGCAGATTCGCTGGATTCCGTCCTTTGGTCTGGACCGCGAGTTGGACTGGCTGCGCAACATGCACGACTGGATGATCAGTAAGAAGCGGTATTGGGGACTGGCACTGCCCATCTGGGAGTGCAAGGAGTGTGGTCACTTTGAGGTCATCGGCGACGAGCATGAACTTGAGGAGCGGGCGGTGGCGGGCTGGGAGGAGTTCAATGGGCACACGCCTCACCGGCCCTATGTGGATGCAGTCAAGATCACTTGTCCCCAATGTGGCGCGACCGTCTCTCGCATCTCGGATGTGGGCAACCCCTGGCTGGATGCAGGGATAGTCAGTTTCAGCACCCTCCAGTATCGCACGGACCAGGACTATTGGCAGCAGTGGTACCCGGCTGACTGGATCAGCGAGTCCTTTCCCGGACAGTTCCGCAACTGGTTCTATAGCCTGCTGGCGATGGCGACGGTGCTGGAGAACACTCCCCCCTTCAAAAATTGTTTCTCCTACGCCACACTCCTTACCGAGGACGGACGGGCGATGCACAAGTCGTGGGGCAATATGATCGAATTCAACGAGGCCGCCGACCGGATGGGGGTGGACGTGATGCGCTGGCTCTACTGTCGCCAGAAGCCGGAGAAGGACCTATTGTTCGGCTACGGCAAGGCGGATGAGGTGCGACGACAGTTCCTGATCCCGCTATGGAACGTGTATTCCTTCTTCGTCACGTATGCCAACATTGACCGCTGGGCTCCGTCCGAACCTATGAATCTACGAATCACGGAACTCGTAAATTCGGGATTCGTAGATTCGGTACTGGATCGGTGGATCCTCGCTCGTCTGCACGAGGTGACCCTCCGAGTCACTGACCGGCTGGAGAACTATGACGCTTACGGCGCGACGCTGGCAATGGAACCATTCCTGGACGATCTGACCAACTGGTACGTGCGCCGCAGCCGGCGCCGGTTCTGGAAAGGTGAGCAAGACGCGGACAAGAACGCGGCTTATGCTACTCTCTACCATGTTTTGACGACTCTCTGCCGGTTGCTTGCGCCGATTGTTCCCTTTGTCACCGAGGCGATGTACCAGAATCTGGTCTGCTCAGTGGACACCGACGCTCCGGAGAGTGTGCATCATACCGGCTGGCCCGTCGCTGATGAGGCCGCTGTGGACACTGGCTTGCTAGCACAGATGGCATTGGCGCGACAAGTGGCAGGGCTGGGACGCTCGGCGCGGGAAAGCGCCGGTATCAAACTCCGGCAGCCTCTGGCCTGTGCGCTGGTTCACCTGGAGCACGGCGTTAGTGAGTTGGACGAGGAACTTGAGGCCCTGGTGCGGGACGAACTGAACGTCGAGCGAGTAGAGTTCGTGGGGGCGGCGGAGGATTTGGTGACCTACCGCCTGTTGCCGGACAACAAGGTGCTCGGTCCCCGCTTCGGGAAGCGATTCCCGGCGGTACGTGCCGCGCTGGCGGCGTTGGAGCCGGTGGCGGCGGTGCGGCGGCTGCGGGCGCGTCTTCCCCTGCGGCTGGATCTTGTCCTGAGCGAGGTCGAAGGAGCCGAAGGGGTGGAGAGGGAGGAAGTAGAATTGGCTCCCGAGGAGGTACTGGTGCGGGAGGAGCCCCGGGAGGGACTGGCAGTGGCTTCGGAGCGGGGCGTGACGGTGGCGGTGGATGTTGTTCTCACCCCCAATTTGGTGGCCGCCGGGTTGGCCCGTGAGGTCGTCCGTCGTGTGCAGAATCTGCGCAAAGAGGCAGGCTTTAACCTGGATGATCGCATCGTCACCACCTACCGGGCTGATGGGGAACTGGCCGAGGCAATTGAGATGTGGCGGGATTTCGTCGTGGCGGAGACCTTGAGCATAGAACTGCGATCCGGGTTGCCGGATGTAGGGGCTGTCGTGGGTGAGGATCGCGTGGAGGGCCACCCGCTTACACTGGGAGTCCGCAAGGGGTGAGTCTCTTGCCAATTCAGGCTGAGTGGGGTAGAATATGATTTACTAGCGGTAGGGCCAGGAGGAATGGAGATGCCTTTCTCGTACGAGAGAGCCAAGCGAGAACTACTGGAAGAGCAAGTAAAACTGGGGAAGCAGTTACAGCGCCTTCAATCTGCTGAGTACGAGAGCGTCGGCTACAGCAACCACATGGCGGATGATGGGACGGATGCTTTTGACCAGGCCGTGGGCGTGGCACTGAAACGTAAGGTCGAGGCATCACTTGAAGAGATCGAACGGGCGCTGGCCAAGTTCGACAATGGTACTTATGGCATCTGCGAGGCCTGCGGTGCCAGGATTGACCGTGCACGCCTGGAGGTGTTGCCTCAGGCGGTGCACTGCCTGGACTGCCAGTCACGCTACGAACACAGTGGAACACGGGCGGTATCTCGTTGAAGCAACGAACGCGAGATATCCTGATCCTGTTGGCCACGGCAGCGTTGGTCTTGCTCGCTGATCAGGCCAGCAAGTACTTTGTGGTGGCACGGTTGGGGGAGGGCCAGTCGTGGGAGGTAATACCCTGGCTGACCCCTTTCTTTCGTATCACCTACGTGACGAACACGGGGGTGGCGTTTGGCCTGTTTCCCCAGTGGGGTAATTTTTTCATCGTCGTCGCTGCGATCGTCATCGTGGTGATCGTTCTTTACTATCATTACCTCCCGGATGGGCAGTGGCTGACGCGGCTGTCACTGGGTCTCCAACTGGGCGGGGCCATTGGTAACCTGGTGGACCGGTTACGCCAGGGGTTTGTGGTGGACTTTATTGACCTTAGCTTTTGGCCTCTGCACAACTGGCCCATTTTCAACCTGGCCGATACTGCAGTCGTCGCCGGCGTGACAGTCCTGGCGCTGGTGATGCTGTGGGAGGAGTGGCGCGAGCAGGGTAAACAGCGGGCGACTGAGGGTGGCTGAGGGCCAGAGTGTCTCCTTTACCGTCGAAGCCAGCGGCGAGCGGCTGGACAAGGTCATCCCCGTTCACGTGCCGGATCTCAGCCGGGCAATGGCCCAAAGGCTGATTAAGGCTGGTGAGGCCACGGTCAACGGACGGCTCAGCAAGCCTAGTTACCGCGTGCAGGTGGGTGACGAGGTCGCTGTGTGTGTGCCTGCCGAGAGCGACGCACCGGTCCTTCCAGAGGACATTTCCCTCAATATCACCTACGAGGACGATGTCTTGCTGGTGGTGGACAAGCCAGCGGGGATGGTTGTGCATCCGGCCTACGGGCACACCAGCGGCACGCTGGTCAATGCAGTGTTGGCTCATTGTCCCCAGATTGCCGCCGACGATGGACCAGACCGGGCCGGAGTGGTCCACCGGCTGGACAAGGATACCTCTGGTCTGATTCTAATTGCCAAGGACAGCGTGACGCGCGCAACACTCCAGCGGCAGTTCAAGCGCCGGCGGGTCACCAAGACCTATCTGGCCTTGGTTGAGGGCCAGGTACAGCCTCGGGAGGGGGTCATCGAAGCGCCCGTGGGGCGCAACAAGCGGCAGCGTAAGAAGATGGCCGTGGTGCGGAGCGGGCGGGAGGCGCGCACTTTGTACCGTGCCATTGAGTTCTTTGCCGGCCACACGTTGCTGGAGGTGCGTCCTCACACCGGTCGCACACACCAGGTGCGTGTGCACCTGGCCTGGCTGGGCTATCCGGTCGTAGGGGACGTGGTCTACGGCCGCCGCCGCCAACGGTTGCTCCAGGGCCGGCACTTTCTTCACGCCGCACGTATCCGCTTCAGCCATCCCGCTACGAGTGAGGAAGTGGAGTTCGATGCTCCCTTGCCACCGGAACTGACCAGCGTCCTCGAGCAATTGCGTCGAGGTTCGTAGATTCAAAAGTTCATAAATCCGTTGCCACAAACAAGGAGTAAAAGATGCGCGAAATCACTGTCGCGACAGTGCAGATGCAGCCCGAACTGGGCCAGATGGAAGACAACCTGATCAAGATAGGCGAGTTTATCACTCGCGTCGCGACCGAACAGCCGGTGGATTTGATCGTTTTCCCGGAACTGATCACGACAGGGTACGAGGTCGGGCCTCGTTTCCCCGAATTGGCTCAACGTGTCCCTGGTCCAACTGTCAATCTCATTGCCCAGCGGGCGAGTGAGATGGGTGTGCACATTGCCTTTGGGATGGTCAGCAAGAAAGAAAAGGTCGAGAGTATTCTCTACAACTCTGTCATCCTGGTTGGTCCTGATGGCGATCTCATTGGGCAGTATCACAAGATGCACCTGCGGGGAGAGGAGCGCATCGCTTTCCGCGCTGGTTACCGGCTTGATGCCTTTGAAACCGAGTTTGGTATCATTGGTCTGATGATCGGGTGGGACCTGGCCTTTCCGGAGGTGGCGCGAAGTTTGGTGTTGGAAGGGGCAGAGTTGTTGCTGGTGTGTGCTAATTGGGAGCAGCCACATGCCGAAGAGTGGCGCACCTATCTACAGGCACGAGCCTACGAGAACGCGGTCTTTGTGGCTGCCGCCAACAGGGTGGGAGAGGAACCGTCGTACACTTTCCTTGGCCGGAGTGGAGTCATTGGTCCCCGGGGCAAGGTTTACGCCAGAGTGGATGAGCCCACTGAGGGATACGCTGTGGCGACCATTGATCTGGACGAGGTGCGGCAGGTGCGGGAAGAAACGCAGATCCTGCAGTGCCGCCAGCCGACAGCGTACCGGTCAGTTGTCAAGAGGTATTGAACTGATGTTACTGCTCCCAACGGCTATGCAGGCCTGCGGTTACGGCAAATCGCAACCCGCGGGAGAGTAAAAGGCTTTTCATATCTGCACTGGCCACAGCCAAGAGAAAGGATGCGTTGTGTCACAGCGTAGACGGAATCCTATACTGAACGACGAAGAGCAAAAGTTGCTTAACATTGCTCCGGAAGAGTGTCTCCGACGTGTCGTCCAGCGGGGTGCACTTTCGCTCGACCGGATCACCGACGACCTTCAACCACGTGTAGCCGCAGTTGTGCGGAGCATCGCCACTGGCGAGCGATTGGTTGCTCTTGACGTAGAGCCTGAGCCGGAAAGAACCATGACCGGTGAGGGGCTCACGCGTGCGATGGATGATCCTTCTCGGCCACAGGCAGCAGACTCATTGGTGCGGGAGAGGCTGTCCAACCACCCGCAACTTGTGCGTATGCTGGATGAGGAAATACTCGCCCCGGACGAAGCGATGGCTGTCGTCCACGTCATAGACAATGCCCTGGGACGCTACCTGACCGGGACCCGGTACGCCGCCCCCTGAGAGAAGAGAGATGGGAACTGTGGAGCAGATCGTGCGGGAGGTCAAAGGCCGGGGCCTCCTGGAACCGGCGCTGAAAGACCTGCCAGCACACGTCGCGGAAACAGTGCGCGCGATGGTCGCAGGTGAGCGCCCGCCGCTGGCCTGGTCACCCGACGAGATTGCTCTATTGGGCCAGGTTGCCGCCCGCTGGGGAGTGCCACTTGGACGGTGGATAATCTGGGAATCACCACTCACAGTGGAGGAACTTGTCGAGGGGTTGGGCCTTTCTACCGACAAAGCGGCCCGGATCGAGGCAGTCGTCCACTGGCCGATTGGGTTCACACGCGAGGACCTGGCCCAGTGGGGACTACTCTCCCCTGAAGAGACCGAGGCGGTGTGGGAGCACATCCAGCGCGAACACGGCCTGTACCCAGCAGGAACAAAGTACGCGGCGCCGTGAACAGGCCGCGCCTTCATCTGGGCTGCGGCCTCGTGCACCGCCCAGGTTGGATCAACCTCGACCGTTACGCCACCGACGGGGCTGATCTCCAGGCCGACGCTATCCTGCTTCCTTTCCCCGACGGCTCGGCCGAGGCCATCGAGGCCCGCCAGTTGATCGAACACCTCGGCTACGTTGGAACCCTCTACGGATTGCACGAGTGGGCCCGCGTGTTGGCTCCCGGTGGCACGTTGCTCGTCGAGACACCCGACCGCCCCGCCACCCTCCGCGCCGCCACAACCGGCGAGAGCGGCGACGCGGCCTTGCCCTGGCTTTTCGGTACGGAGCAGCGTGGTCAGGGTCATCGTTATCTCTTTACCGCCAGCGAACTGGTACGCCTGGCGACCCAGGCCGGGTTCGAGCCGGTGAAGGTGCAAAGCGTCACGGCGCGACCAGATCACCCCACGCTGCGACTCACTGCCCGCCGAGCCTCCGACACGCCGGCCACCCGTTTCGCCATCCGGCTCCATCGCGCCTTTACTACCACCGGCATCCTGCACCCGATGGATGCCCTGCAATACCTGTCTGCGCTAGAGATGATCTGCGAACAAGCGAGCCAAAAATCTTTAACCGCCAATCTCCAATCTCTAATTGAATTGGTGAGCCTTTCGGCCCGCTACAGCCCCCGCGTGGCCGCCTGTATCCTGACGTGCTTGCCGGACCCCTCCGCGTGGCCCGCCGCCGGGTTGGCCCAAGCCCGCCACCTGGTCGCCGACCTGGAGCAGGAGCGATTTCTGGCCCGCTTGGCCTGCCGCTGGCGTACGCTCCCCAAGTTGCCCGGCACGGCTGACGTTGCCTGGATGCTCCTGGAACGGGAGATCAGCCTTTACCTGGCCGCCCGGCTCTGCCCCGGCGAGGGGCTCGACGACGTGCGGGACGATTTCGATGCCGCCACCGCTGACTTTTTCTCATCCGACCTGGCCGTGGACTTTTTCTGCCGCGAATCGCTGACCGGCCTGGCTCGCCGTATGACTGCCCGGGGCGTGCGCGCCTTTGCGCGGGGCAACTTTGAGGGATGCGCGCAGGCTCTGGAAGCCGCCCTCGGCTACGACCCGGACTTGCTCTGGCCGCGCTGGAATCTGGCTCGCCTGTACCTGTGCCAGGGCCATCGGCTGGAGGCCTTGGTTCAGTACGAAACATTGCAGGCGAACCTGCCCTCTGGCCTGCGCCCTGCCTTTGAGCGGGAGATGGACGCCGTCACGGGGCGCGGCAAGGGGTTTGATGATTTTATCGTCCCCCTGGCCGACCTGCGCGACCTGCTAGAGGGAGCGACGTGAGCGCGCCATCCCTGGAATGTTGCGTCTGGGAATTGACATTGCGCTGCAACCTGCGCTGCCTGCACTGCGGCGCGACCGCTGGCCGCCCTCGCCCCGACGAACTGACCACCGCTGAGGCCCTGCGCTTGGCCGATGAACTGGCCGCGCTCCCCGCCCGTGAGGTCACGCTGATGGGGGGCGAACTCTTTCTACGCGACGACTGGCTACCGGTGGCCGAACGGCTGCGTGAGGGCGGTGTTCAGTTGGTCATCTTCACCAACGCCACCCTGCTCACGCCTGAGCATTTCGCCCAACTGCGGGCGTTGGAGCCCCGCACCATCGGCACCAGCCTCGACGGGGGTTGTGCGGCCGTGCACGACGGAATCCGTGGCCTCCCTGGCGCTTTCGACAAGACCGTATCTGCCATCGGCGACCTGCAGGCGGCGGGGTTACGCGTGGGGGTCATCACCACCCTGACCCGGCGCAACCTGTATGAACTACCGGCCATCGCGCGGTTGCTGGCCGGCCGTGACGTCCGTTGGCAAATCCAGGCCGCTGGCGCCGGCGGCGAGCGGCTGGATCGCAGCGATCTTTTGACCCCGCTGGAGTTCTACCTGACTGCCCTGTTCATCGCCCGCGTGCGGGCCACGTACCCGTGGTCGGTCCTGCCCGTCATCGGCGCCCACGATTTTGGCTACTGTTCAACCCGGCTGCCCAGCCTGCGCGTCCCCGGCCAGGTGTGGGCCGGTTGCGGCGCAGGTCGGAGTGTGTTGGGCATCCGCAGCGACGGCGGTCTCAAAGGCTGCCTCTCCCTGCCCGATACCTTCATCGCCGCCAGATGGCGAGATCGTTCGCTGGCCGCTCTGTGGGAAGGGGACACATTTGCGTCGCTACGCCAGCCGGCGACTCGCTATGGCTTTTGCGCCGATTGCCCCCATGGAGAACTGTGCGAGGGTGGGTGCACCGACATGGCGGTCACTTACTCTGGCCGCCGGGGCGAAAACCCAATGTGTTTGTATCGCATTGAGCGGGAGATGGTATAGGGGAAAAAGTGATGAACCAGCCTACACAGATCTTGTTGATCGAAGATGACCCCGCCGTAGCCCGCAGCCTCCAGGATGGCCTGGAGCGAGATGGCTACGCCGTGACGTGGAAGGAGACTGGGGCTGCTGGCATCGCCGATGCCC
Organism: Chloroflexota bacterium; assembly: GCA_034189605.1. Classification (GTDB taxonomy): domain Bacteria; phylum Chloroflexota; class Anaerolineae; order B4-G1; family B4-G1; genus JAUWNP01. The sequence goes on along the minus strand of JAXHUO010000061.1, from coordinate 9,707 downwards.
GTGACCACAACCCGCGTCTGATTCTCCTCGACGTGCGCCTGCCCGACGGGTCAGGCTTTGACGTCTGCCGCCAGATGCGACAACTGGGTCTGCGTCAGCCCATCATCATGCTTACCGCCCGGCGCGAGGAGATGGACAAAGTGCTGGGGCTGGAGATGGGGGCTGACGACTATGTCACCAAGCCCTTTAGCCTGCGCGAGTTGCTCTCCCGCATCCGCGCGCAACTACGCCGGGCCTATGGCGAACTCGCCGCCACTGATGCCGACCTGCTCTACGCCGGTGACCTGGTCATTGACCGAGGGCGTGGGCAGGTGCAACGAGGCAGCAAGGTCCTCAACCTCACCCCTACCGAGTTTCGGCTGCTCGTCTACCTGGCCCGGCACCCCGGACAGGCCCTCAGCCGGGCCCAGATCCTCGACGCAGTCTGGGGTTATGCTCCCGACGTGGAGAGCGAGAGCACCGTCAACGTTCACATCCGCCGTCTACGGGAGAAGGTAGAACTCGACCCCAGCCGCCCCATGTTGATTCTCACTGTACCCGGTATTGGATATCGGTTGGTGGGATAGCGGATTCTGCTCGCGTTTTCCCTCACATTACGAAACTGTAATCCTCGCGAAACTTGATTGAAACCTGACCCTGTTACAATTGCGCCCAATCATACAGGGTGCGTTGCACCTAAAGGGGGAAACATTGGGTAAGAAATGGTGGATCGTCATGGGGGCCGTTATCCTGGTTGCTGTATTGGGCTTTGCCGGCTATTCGTACCTCGTGCCTCAACAAGTCGCAGCCGGGGAACCGGTGGAGACGGTCGTCGTCCTGCGCGACACGCTGCGGGTCACGGTTGACACGACTGGCAACCTGGTCCCCAACGCCGATGTCTCGCTGGCTTTTTTGTCGAGCGGGCGTGTGACCGAGGTGCTGGTGGAAGTTGGGGATGTGGTGGAGACGGGTGATGTGTTGGCTCGCCTGGATGACGCCGATGCCCGCGAAGCGGTTGCCAATGCCGAATTTCAGGTGACCCAGGCGGAGATCAATCTGGCATCGGCGCAGATCGAGGCAGAAGCCGGGTTGGCGCAGGCTAATTTGGATACTGCCCTGGTCGGCTATGAAGAAGCGGTTGCACTTGCTGCGATGCCCGGCGTGCAACTCACGTCGTCCCGTGTCAGCCTGGAGCAGGCTCAGGACGCGCTCGTTGAGGCCCAGGAGGACTATGACAACGCCTGGGACCAGGCCCGGGATTGGGAACTCGACGTAAGATGGATGAAAAACGCCCTAGAGAACGAGCGGGAGGCGACTGAGAGCGGATTGAAGAGCGCGCAGTATAATTTGGAGGTCGCGCGGGCGAATTACGACCTGGCGGTCACTGGCATCAGCGAGGAGAGTGTGCAGAATACCTGGGCCAAGGTGCTCAACGCGCAGGTGGCATTGGAGAGCGAATCTCTCCAACTGGAGCAATTGGAACTCTCGCTGGCCCAGGCGCAACTCAGCCTGGAATCGGCGCAGCGCGCACTGGAGGAGACGGTCTTGGTTGCCCCGGCGGGTGGTACGGTCACTGAGTTAAATATCCAAGTGGGCGAGATGGCCGGGACGGGACAGGCCGCCGTCGTGGTGATAAGTGACCTGGCAACGCTGGTGCTGGACGTCAACCTGGACGAGACCGACGTGGCGCAGATCACGGTTGGCCAAGAGGCAATGGTGGGCGTGGATGCCTTTTCTGACGCCAGACTGACCGGCGAGGTGACCCACATCGCCCCTGTTGCCACCACCCAGTCCGGCGTGGTGCTCTACCCGGTCACCGTCCGCCTGGCACCGACTGACTTGCCCGTGCGCGCCGGGATGACGGCTGACGTGGAGATTGTCATGGTTAGCCAGGAGAACGCGCTGGTCGTCCCGCTGCGCGCTGTCCATACCGGGGGAGGGCAATCCTACGTCAACTTGCTGACCGATGGTCAACAGATCGAGCAGGTAAAGGTGGAGTTGGGGGTGATGACCGACACCGATGTAGAGATCGTCAGCGGACTGGCCGAGGGAGATGTGGTGATCGTGGTCGCTGCGCCCACCCAGAACTCTGCCGTGCGCGGCTCGGGGTTTGGGATGTTTGGTGGAGAACGTTAGCATGATTGAGATCGAGAATGTCACCAAGGTCTACCTTATGGGCAAAATGGAGGTCCACGCCCTGCGAGGAGTATCGCTACAGATAGAGCAGGGAGAGTGGGTGGCGATCATGGGGCCTTCCGGCTCTGGCAAATCTACGTTGATGCACGTCATTGGCTGCCTGGATACGCCGACGTCGGGCATGTACCGGCTGGATGGCGTCGAGGTGGATGGTATGGTCGAAGACCAACTGGCGGCCATTCGCAACCAGCAGATCGGCTTTGTCTTTCAGTCCTTTAACCTGCTGGCCCGCACCAGTGCGCTGAAGCAGGTGATGTTGCCGATGCAGTACACTCGGAACGGCGGGCGAATTCCCCTGGCCGAGCGGGAGCAGCGGGCGCGGGAAGCACTGGAGATGGTGGGCCTGGGCGACCGTATGGGCCACCAGCCGGCAGAACTATCGGGCGGGGAGCAGCAGCGGGTGGCCATCGCTCGTGCTCTGGTCAGCAATCCGGCCATCATCATGGCGGACGAGCCCACTGGCAACCTGGACTCCGAGTCGGGCGTTGAGGTGATGGAGATATTGCATCGCTTACACGAGGAAAGGGGCATCACCGTGGCGATGGTCACGCACGACGAGGAGATTGGCGCCCAGGCGGAGCAGATTGTGCGCTTGCGGGATGGGCGGATTGTGCAATGAGTAAAGAACCAGGTTTTTCCCAAGAATCTGGTTTCTGGGAGCCAGAACAATGATAACAGACTTGTTGGAGAGCCTACGGGTGGCCCTGGGGGGGCTGGTAGTGAACAAGATGCGCTCGGGCCTGACGATGCTGGGGGTGATCATCGGCGTAGGGGCAGTCATCGCGTTGATGTCTGTGGGCGAGGGAGCGCAGGTGTCCATCACCGACCAGATTACTAGCGTCGGCACCAACTTGCTTACGGTGATGCCCGGCCCTGCCAGATTCGGTCCGGTGCAGGGCGCGACAGGCAGCGCCGCCACGCTCACTTACGACGACGCCGAGGCCCTCTCCGACCCGCACAATGTGCCCGACGCGGTGGTCGTCGCCCCCGTGTACAGCAAGAGCACCCAGGTCATCTTTGGCGATGCGAACATCAATAGTTCGGTGTTGGGGACGACAGATGCGTATCAGAGTGCTCAGAATCTGGAGGTGGCGAGCGGCCGTTTCATCGAGCAGAAAGACGTGGATAAACGGGCCAACGTGGCTGTGTTAGGCCATCAGGCAGCCCAAGACCTCTTTGGCGGCTTTGACCCGATAGGACAAAAGATCAAGGTCGCCCTCTCCGGCGAGAATGGCGGGCGGGTTTCGCTGACCGTGATCGGTGTTCTGGAGGAGAAAGGCGGCTCGGCGATGGGTAGTGCAGACGACGCGGTGTTCGTGCCCATCTCGACGGCCCAGACCAAGATCTTTGACGGGCGCAATGCCCGAGGGGAGCTCTTGGTAACGCAGGTCAATGTGGTGGCGGCGTCGGAGGATCATACGGCGGCTGTTGAAGATCAGATCAATGCGCTGTTGCGGGGCCGCCACGGTCTCGGCCTAGACGAGGATGCAGACTTTAGGGTGATGAACCAGGCCGATATGTTAGAGATGGCCAACGAGATCACGGGTATCCTGACGGTCTTTCTGGGAGCCATCGCCGGCATCTCACTCCTGGTGGGCGGCATCGGCATTATGAACATTATGCTGGTCTCGGTGACAGAGCGGACGCGGGAAATCGGCATCCGCAAGGCTGTGGGTGCACGAAAGGCGGATATCTTGACCCAGTTCCTGATGGAGGCGGTGGTGTTGAGCCTGTTGGGTGGGTTGATCGGTATCCTGCTGGGCGTGGGCCTGGGCAAGTTGGTGGATATGACGGGGGTGATGACTTCGGTGGTCACGCTGGATTCGGTGTTGATGGCCGTGGGCTTTTCGCTGGCCGTGGGGCTGTTCTTTGGCATCTATCCCGCCAACCAGGCGGCGGGCTTGAATCCTATCGAGGCGCTGCGGTATGAATGAGAAATTAAAGATGCGACAGAGATTTCACATCCGATTATTCTGGCAACTGCTTATTGCCTTTGCCCTGGTCATTATCCTGGTCGGGGGTGGCATGTTCCTGGCAGGTCGCGCTGCTCTGAACAGGCTGGAGCCTCTTGCCCGCGACAAGTACACAGTTGTGACACACATCTGGGCCGACCGTTTGGCTGGTTATTATGAACAGCAAGGTGGCTGGGCGGGGGTTGATGCTCTGGTCGCCGGTTATCCTTGCGGACCTGGTTGGGAACCCTGGGACGAGAATTGGCAGATGGATTACGCCTTGGCCACAACCGATGGCACAATAATTTCTGCCAGCGACGACGAGCAATTGGGCCGAAGGTTGGTCCACTGGGAACTGGATCAGGCCATTCCCATTGTGGTGAACGACCGGCAGGTTGGTTTCCTGACCCTGTTCCCGTTTTATCATTTGAGGTTGGGGTTCCCTTCTGTCATTGGTTATGCTTTGCAGAGATTCCTGATGGCCGGACTGGCTATTGGGACAGGGAGCTTGATCGTTGTTCTGATCCTCTCGCGCGGTATGAGTCGGCCACTGGTGAATCTGACGGCAGCGACTCGATCCGTAGCCGAAGGTGATCTCAGTGTGCGTGTCCCCACCGGTTACCCTGGGGAGGCAGGAGATCTAGCAGCCGCTTTTAACCAGATGGCCGACCAGGTGGAGGAGACCATCGTCACGCTGCGACGTTTTGTCTCTGACGCCGCTCACGAAATCCACACCCCGCTGACAGCCCTGCGCACCAATTTGGAACTAGCGCCAGATGACGACTTTGTGCAGCGGGCAAAAGTTCAGGTGAGCCGGCTAGAGATGCTGACCGAGGGATTGCTGAACCTCTCGCGCATTGAAGCGGGCGAACAGGTGGAAGCCCACGCCCCGCTCGCGATGGTTCCGCTGGTGCAGGAGATGGGCGAACTGTACGCCTCACAGGGCGAGCAGGCCGGGTTGACCTTTGACCTGGTGTTGCCAGAGACGCCCGTGACTGTTCAGGGCAACGAGGCACAGTTGCGGCGTGCCCTGGGCAATCTGCTGGATAACAGTATCAAGTTCACGCCCGAGGGCGGCACAGTGAGCGTGGGCCTCCGCCAGGAAGACCAATGGGCCGAGTTATGGGTCGAGGACGCCGGCATCGGGATTCCCGAAGAAGACTTGTCGCATCTCTTTAGTCGTTTCCACCGCGGTCGCAACACCGCTGCCTACCCCGGCAGTGGGCTAGGGCTCGCCATCGTCAAGGCCGTCGCGGAGGGACACGGGGGCACAGTGATGGCGGAGAACACCGAGAGCGGAGCACGGTTCACGCTGCGCTTGCCGGTGTCTGGTTAAGACTCCTACCAGTTGGTTAAAACTTTAGTGGGCAGCGCTGAGCACGGCCGTGTCGGTGGGGTGGGCCGCTAGTTGCTCAGCCAGGTCGTACAGGTCCACGTAGGCGTCAGGGACGGCCAGGGCATAGTCCCAGTTCGAGTCGAACTTTTGCGCACCGCTGTAGGCCTGAGCAATTTGCGGGCGGGTGGCCGTCGTCAATGTGCCCGACAGGGCCAGGGCCAGGCTGTCAAGCGCCTGGGAGATGGGACCGACGGCGCTGACGTCCACGGCCAGCCCGGCCATCGTGCGCGGATAGCCCAGCAGCGAGTCATCGTAGACCTGCACCAGCGCTTTGGCCAGTTCGCGGGGTTTCGTGTCCATCCCGATGGCGCCGGCGTACCCCTCGTAGGGGAAACGAGACCAGACGGCGCTCTCCGAGGCGACCAGGAAACGGGCGCTGTCGCGCACCTCGTAACCGTTCTCCAGCATGCCCATCATGCTGGCATCGAGAAACAGGACGTCAATGGGGTCGGTGCCCTCGTCCGTGACCCAGTATAAGGCGTCGCCGATTTCCCGGGTGCCCAGATAGTCCCCATTGGTGTCGTCCCAGCCCATGCCACTGGTGAGATAGCCGATCCCCGAGGCCGGGACAAAACTGGGTGCCCAGCCACCGCCGTGGCCGACCAGCGACAGGACAGTGTAGGTGGTCGGCGTGGGGGTTGCGGTTGGGCAAGACGCGATAGCGGCGGGTGTGATCGTCGGGTGTGTCGCCAGCGTGGTCAGGACTGCGGTCCCACTGAACCAGAATGGTGACACCGGGGTTACGGGCTGCTGCCCGCTCCAGATTGTTGAACAGTTCCAGGTCGTAGATCAACCGGTCGTGCTCGTTGTCCATGTTGTTGTCCGCTGAGAGATATACCAGAACGACGTCAGCCCCAGTCTGCCTGAAGGGCAGGAAGCGATAGCGTTGGCGAACACGCTGGAGCAATACAATGATGGCGGCCTGCTCGGTGGGCCACCGGACTGCCCATAAGTGAGCAGGGCTTTTCACTTTGACACTCTGCGCCGCCTGCGGTATACTGCCCTGTATTGAGATGACGCGAGACTATCTTACCGAGTTAATGACGGCGTACTGGTTTGCCCCGCCTGTGGCGCTGTGGCGGGCGGTTGAGTTGCGCGTGGCGGCGGAAGAGCGGTACGAGCGCCCCTTGCTCGATCTGGGCTGCGGCGATGGGCTGATCGGACATGTGCTTTTCGGGACGGGAGGTCGGGTGGACGTGGGACTTGATCCATGGATGGACCAACTACGCCATGCGGCCCGATCGGGTGTGTACCGGCACGTGGACTTGGCCGCAGGCCACCGTATACCCTACGCCAGCGGTGTATTCGCCACCGTTTTTAGCAACTCGGTTCTGGAGCATATTCCCGACGTGGGGCCGGTCGTGCGCGAGGTGGGGCGGGTGCTGCGGCCTGGCGGCCATTTTATATTCACTGTCCCCTCTGATGCCTTTCATTCCCTGCTCGACGGCTACGTTCGGGCGGTGGAAACCGGAAACGTGGAGAAAGCAGAGTGGTACGCAGCCAGTGTGGACGTATGGCTGGAGCATCACCACTATCACGCGCCCGACGAATGGCGTGATATTCTAAACTCTGCCGGGATGACGCTGGTAAAGGCGCGTTACTACATCCCGGAGCAAGTCGAGCGGCTGTGGGACCGGATGAACGGCTGCTACGGCGTGGATCAGCCCAGGTCGGCATGGGGATTGCTGGTCTCGCCCCGGTTGCGGTCTCTGGGTTATCAGGCTCTCCTGCGCCGCATCGTCGTGCGGAGGCTTGGGCGCCGCTGGCGATCCTACTATGAGATGGACGTACCCCCTGGCGATAAAGGCGGCGGTCTGCTCGTGGTGGCCCGGCGGAGCAATGAACAGTGAGCAATGCACAATGCACAATGAACAATGAATAATGACCAAATGACCAAGACACAAACCCGCATCCCCATTTCCATTGCATCCGACGCCTGGGACCGGTTCGTTGCCGGGTATCCCGACGCCCACGTCCTCCAGACCAGCCCCTGGGGCGCGCTCAAGAGACAGTTCGGGTGGGCCGACGAACGAGTGGGACTGAGCCAGGGAGGCGAATTGATCTCCGGGGCGCAGGTGCTCTACCGGCGCTTGCCGGCCGGGTTGGGCTGCCTGGCGTACATCCCCAAAGGGCCGTTGGTGGACTGGGCCGACGAGGAGCAAGTTGCTGCGCTTCTGGCGGCCCTCGACCGCGCTGCCCGTTCGCGGGGGGCCATCCTGCTCATGGTCGAGCCTGATCTGCCCGATGAGCCTCTCCACCGAGAGCGACTATGCGCGCTTGGATTCCGCCCTGCCCCCTTTAACGCTATACAGCCCCGTCGCACTCTCGTCGTGGACATCTCTTCCGACGAGGATACGATCCTGGCGGCGATAAAGTCAAAGACCCGTTACAACATCCGTTTGGCGGGCCGCAAGGGAGTGACGGTGCGGGAGGCGACCGAGGCCGACTTGCCGGCCTTCCACGCGCTGACCTCTGCCACTGCCGCCCGCGATCGCTTCGGCGTCCACACTCCGGCCTATTACGAGGCGGCCTACCGGTTGTTTGTGCCTCGGGGCTGGGCGCGGCTATTCCTGGCCGAGGTGGATGGGGAGCCGGTGGCAGCGGTGATGGTCTTTGCGCTTCCTCCGAGGGCCTGGTACCTCTATGGGGCCTCGGGAAATGTTCACCGTGAGAAGATGCCCACCTACTTGCTTCAATGGGACGCTATGCGCTGGGCCAGGTCCCTGGGCTGCACCACCTACGACCTGTATGGCGTGCCAGACGAAGGCGAGGCAAAGTTGGAGGCCGAGTTCACGCAGCGACGGGATGGGCTGTGGGGCGTCTACCGTTTCAAACGGGGCTTTGGCGGGCAACTGGTGCGCAGCGTGGGCGCGTGGGACCGGGTCTATGCGCCGCTGCGATATCGGATGTACCGCTGGATGCTGGATGCCCGGCGTTGGGTGCTGGAAGCGAGAAAGTGAGGAAGCCAGGAAGCGGTGGAAAGCCGAATCTGCGAATCCCGAGTCACAAGCCCCGAACGGTGGAACACAGCCTTGGCCTGCTTGCCCGCTGCCCATGTCCTGCAGACCTGGGAGTGGTCTGTGTTCAAGTCTTGTTACGGGTGGCGGTCTGATCGCCATCTGTGGCTGGAGGGCGATCAGCCCCGTGCGGCCGCCTCAATATTAACCCGCCGCCTGGAGCGTTGGCCGGCGGCGGTGATGTACGTTCCCAAAGGTCCGGCCCTGGACTATGAGGATACCGTTCTCCTGAAACAAGTTCTGGCCCGCCTGGAGACCATAGCCCGGCAGGGGCAGGCGCTGTTCGTCAAAATAGACCCAGACGTGCGGGCCGATACCGCCGAGGGGAAAGCAGTCGTGGAGATACTGCGCCGCCGGGGCTGGCGCAGTTCCCGTGAGCAGGTCCAGTTCCGCAACACTATGCTACTCGACCTGACTCGTGCTCCGGCCGAACTACTGGCGGCGATGAAGTCCAAGTGGCGCTACAACGTGCGGCTGGCGGCGCGTCGGGGGGTGACGGTGCGCCAGGGTACACCGGCCGACATGCCGCTGCTTTACCAGATGTATGCCGAGACCGCGGCTCGCGATGGTTTTGTCATCCGGGCCGAGGCCTACTATCGCGATGCCTGGGGCGCTTTTATTGAGGCGGGGCTGGCGCAACCACTCATCGCTCAGGTAGAGGGAGAGCCGGTGGCGATGGTGCTCATCTTTCGCTTTGCGGAGTGGGTGTGGTATATGTATGGGGCGTCTCGCTCCATCCACCGCGATAAAATGCCAAACCATTTGCTCCAGTGGGAAGCGATGCGGTGGGCGCGGGAGCAGGGTTGCACGATCTACGATATGTGGGGCGCGCCGGATGTATTGGATGAGTCGGACCCGCTGTGGGGCGTGTACCGCTTCAAGCGAGGGTTCGGCGGGGAGTTTGTGAAACACATCGGGGCCTGGGACTTTCCGGTCTCGCTCCCCGGCTACTGGATTTACACCGGTGTGATGCCTCGCATGCTGGCGGCGATGCGCTGGCGGTACAAGCGGTCAGCCGGCGGCGGATAGCCGACTTTCCAGTGTCGGGATTGAATCACGTTGAGATTGCAACTCTGCTTGCCAATTCGCGTATAGTATAGGGGCGTTTGACCCGCGCCCGGACGAATTTCACAGCGATGGAAGGCAAGTCAAGAGGGGGGTATTATG
>JAXHUO010000060.1:18039-26262 GCA_034189605.1 Chloroflexota bacterium | reverse complement strand
ATCCCAAGTTTGGGATATGGCCGGACGGCTACTATATGTCGGTCAACCAATTCAATGGGGGGACTCTTACCTGGGGCGGCGCTGGTGTGGCCGCCTTTGAGCGGGACAGAATGTTAAACGGCAAGGTTGCCCAAATGATCTACTTTGACGTGGGCGCTGTGACCCTCGACTTTGGTGGCATGTTACCCGCAGACCTGGATGGCTTCAGACAACCACCAGATGGCTCACCCAACTACTTTGCCGAATGGGACGACAGCACTCAACTTGGCGACCCAAACGATACCTTGCGCCTCTGGGAGTTCCACGCGGACTGGGCCAACCCGGCTAACTCGACCTTTGGGCTCTCCGGTCACGCGCCAAACAGTCTCCTGACTACAGCCGACGTAGACCCGAATATGTGCAACTTTTCCAGGAACTGCATCCCGCAACCGGGCACGAGCAATGAATTAGATGCCATCTCTGACCGGTTGATGTATCGGCTACAGTACCGCAGTTGGGACGGCTACGAGACGCTGGTCGCCAACCACACAGTAGATGCAGATAGCACCGACCACGCTGGGATTCACTGGATCGAATTGCACAGGCGTGACGACACCTGGTCCATTCATCAGGAAGGGGTCTATGCTCCCGATACCGACCATCGGTGGATGGGGAGCATCGCTATGGACCACATGGGCAACATTGCCCTGGGCTACAGCGTCGCCAGCGCCACCACCTTCCCCTCCATCCGCTACACTGGCCGTCTGGAGGGTGATCCTCTGGGCACCATGTCCCAGGGCGAGGCTGAACTCATAGCCGGCAATGGCTCACAGACCTATTTCAGTAACCGCTGGGGCGACTATAGCATGATGGCGGTGGACCCGGTGGACGACTGCACTTTCTGGTACACCCAAGAGTACTACCAGACCAACGGCTATCTCTGGCAGACTCGCATCGGCTCTTTCAAGTTTCCCAATTGCATAGCAGGGCCAGAGGGCACCCTCACCGGCATCGTCTACGAGCAAGGCGGTACACTGACCGATCCCATCGCCGGAGCGTCGGTGTGGGCCAGTCTCAGCCCGACACAGACGTTCAAGATCAACGCAGGAACTGATGGCCGCTACACAAGGCTGCTGCCCGCCGGCACCTACACTGTCACAGCCATGGCCTACGGCTACCAGCCCAACTCGGTCAGCGCGATAAACATCACCTCCGACACCACGACGACGCTGGACATCCCGCTCACGCCGGTCGCCACCCACGTCCTTTCGGGCGCTGTCACCGACGCCAACACCAACTGGCCGCTGTATGCGCACATTACCGTTCAAGGTGACCTCGTTGACCCGCCGGCCCCCTACAACGACTTTTGGAGTGATCCGGTCACCGGCGACTATAACATCACCCTGGCCGAGGGCATCACTTATACCTTCAGCGTGGAGGCATGGGCACCCGAATACCGGCCCACCATCCGCACCGTCAGCCCGCTGACCGGTGACCGCACGGAGGACCTGGCAGTGGCCCCCGATCCAACGACATGCGCCGCGCCTGGCTACTCATCGGACTACGCTTACTCGGAAGACTTTGAAGCCCACGACGGCGGTTATACCCACTCCGGGCTCAATGATGAGTGGGAGTGGGGAACGCCAGTCATCTGGCCCAACGGCTGTGTTTCCGGGAGTAAATGCTGGGGAACCGACCTGAACGGCGACTATGATAATAATACTGACCAGATGTTGTACTCACCCGTCATTGACCTGTCTGGTATCCCGACCGGCACCACTATGATCGCGCATTGGTGGCAAGCCTGGGCCATTGGCAGCGCATCATCTGACCCGGCCTTTGTTGAGGTCAGCATCAACGGCAGTCTCTGGACCAAGATATGGAGCCACACGAGCGGGACGACGCAGATGGACTGGACCGAGATGAGTCATGATATCTCGGACGCTGCCGGGGGGAATGTGCAATTCCGCTGGCGACTCATCAGTAGTAGTTACAGCAACTATGAGGGCCTATACGTGGACGATGTGACCATCACGGCCGGCTGCACCCCGTCCGCTGGCGGCCTGGTCGTGGGCAACGTTTACGACGACAACACCGACGACCCGGTAGTAGGCGCCAACGTCACTAATAACAGCGGTGGCACGACGACCAGCCAGGCCACCCCTAAAGATTCCGCTGTAGAGGATGCCTTTTACACTCTCTTTTCGCCGGCCAGTTCCCACGTCTTCACCGCCACGGCGAACCTCTATGGGCCGAAGGTGGTTGACGTAACCGTGATTCAGAGCGATACGATCCAGCAGGACATTTACCTGCCCGCAGGACACCTGATCTATACACCACCGGGCCTGGAGATCACAGTGGATATGGGTGAAACCGAACAATCCTCCTTCACGTTGACCAATGACGGTGGGTGGACAGCGATGTTCGAGTTACAAGAGACAGACATGGGCACAACGCCTCTTGTAGCGCCCCTGCTCTTTAGTCAGCAGTCACTGCCATACGAGCGGCGCTCGGTGACCTACTGGGATACATCTGAAACCGCACCGACCGCAACTCTGGGAACGATGGCGGCCAATCTCTGGGACACCGCCTCACCCATCCCGACCGGCCCTCGCTACCGCGCGGCTGGCACCAGTTGTGATGGAGAAACTTATTATGTCTTTGGTGGATGGGGCAATCTCGGCATCCTCGACGAAGCATGGCGGTACGACCCCGCCGGCGATTCGTGGACGGCGCTGGCCGATATGCCGGTGGCTTTGATGAACTTTGAAGCCGCCTGCATCGGTGACTATATCTACCTGGTCGGCGGTTACGATGGTTATGCCCACACCAACGACTTTCAGATTTATGACATTGCCAACGATAGTTGGACGCTCACTACCTGGCCGAATGTCCGCACACCGATGACGGCCGCCTGGGACGGCAAACTGTACGCCCTTGGCGGCAGCCCTGGCCCCAGCGACGAAACCTGGATGTATGACCCATCCACCGACACGTGGACCGGCCATCTGGCTCCTATGCCGACGGCCAACACTTATGGCGCGGCAGTGACGGTGGGCGATTACATTTATCAGATCGGCGGTGGACCGAATAACACCGTCCAACGATACGACCCGACCACTGACACCTGGGACGACAGCGGTCCGCAGTTACAGGACAGCCGTATGTCGGCCCTGACGGTCTGGTACGGGGACCACATTTACGTGGTCAGTGGCGGTGGCGCTGGTTTTGGCTGAGGGGGCCTCTGGGACGCATGGGACACCACAGAGGTGTACGATCCGTCCCAGTGGCCAGGCGGGGCCTGGACCTACGACGAAGAAACCGTACCGACGCCAGTTGTGGCTATGGCCGGCGACTGCGCAACCGATTTGATCTGGGGCGCTGGCGGCACCGACAGCGGCGTGCGGACCGACACTAACCAATACCTGGACGATAATATGCCCTGCCACTTTGACCAAGATGCGCCCTGGCTTTCCGAGACCCCCATCAACGGCACCCTGGCCTCAATGGCGGGGCAAAACATCCTGGTCACCTTCGATGCCAGCGTGCCCGAGATTGCGCAGCCGGGTCAATACCATGCTCAGGTAGAAATCAAAACTGACACGCCCTACCAGGCATCCAACGTACCGGTGACCATGACCGTTCCACCCCCAGCCACCTGGGGTCGGCTGGCAGGCACCATCACCAGCCTGGGCCACTGTGACACCAACCCGGCTCCCTTGGAAAACGCGACTGTGCTCATCGCGGGCGCCACTGGTGCGGCCCAGGCACTAACGAGCGACACCAACGGCACCTATAGCCTCTGGGTCGAACATGGCGACTATACTGTGACTGTCCTCGCTGCCGACCACGTAACCAGAACCGCGTCGGTGGCCATCACCGCTCAAGAGACAACCGTCCACGACTTTGACCTGCGTTCTATCGAGCCCTGTGTCAGCGTCGCGCCGCTTTCGATGGCTGCCACCCTGATACCGGGCGCCTCGCAGACGCAGATACTCACGTTGACTAATAGTGGGGCTGGGACGGCGGCGTTCAGGTTTCTAGAACAGGATGGCAGCGCCACTTTGGCTCTGTCTAGGAGAGTAAATCAGCACCAACTCCGGGCAGATGGCCAAGTTCACGTCATAGGAGAAAACAAGGCAGCAACCCCCGAGATGGCAACCGGAACACTCTCCCCGCTGGCCGGTGGTGGGCCCGATGGGTTCGGCTACATCTTTAGAGACTCCGAGGAACCAGATGGCCCAACCTATGAGTGGATCGAGATCGCCCCGCCGGCTGGCGGCAACGGCACGGCCGTCGGACTGAGTGGTGTAGATGAAGGCTACTTCTGGCCGCTCACTGTACCATTCCCCTTTGACTTTTACGGGACAGAATACACCGAGTTGGCTGTTGCTTCCAATGGGGCGGTATACTTTGAGGACTACTACCTTAGTTATTACAACGAACCAATCCCTGGGGCCAGTAGCTATGGAGTGGATGCGTTCATCGCCCATTTCTGGGATGATCTGGTCGTCGCCCCCGGTGACGTGTACTACCTGGCTCAAGACGACAAGTTTATCATCGAATATTATAAAGTCAGGGGGTATGGTGGCTCTGGTGGCCATGGCACGTGGCAGGTGATTTTGTTCGAGAACGGTAGCATCTTGTTTCAGTATCAGGATGTGAGCATAGGTAGCGGCAGAGACTATGGCGCAGAAGCCACAGTCGGTATCCAGGGCGATGTTGTGACAGGGCTGCAATACTCGTACAACACGCCCGCTCTGTCTGACGGTCTAGCGATTTGCTTCGCCTACCCAGGCCAGCCGACCGATTGCATCCTCAACAGTGTCCCTTGGATCTCCACAGAGCCGAGATATGGTACAGTAGGAGCCGAGAGTACCCAGACGATAGCCGTCACCCTTGCTGCCCAGCCTACCATGAACACCAGCGTCTACACCGCCACGCTGGACATTCAAACCGACGACGCCATCAACTCACATCTCCACATTCCTATGACGCTGACGGTGCCGGTATTCTGGCAACAGTACATGCCGATCGTATTCAGGAACTCTTGAGCGGCCAGGCGAGGTATAACTGCCCGGCACCAAGGTGCCGGGCAGTTTCTATTTGTGTAAGCGGAGCCGTTGGGCTATAATCTGCCTGGGTTTGCCACCTATGCAGGGAGATGACTATGAGTTCCGATCTGATTGCCGCTGAAAATCTGGCCCAAGCCATTCGGCAGGTCGCCGGGCGCGCCCGCTCCGAAGAGGATTTGCGAGTGGGTGTTGAACACGCCCTCGGCGCAACCTTGCAGACGCTGGGGCTGACGGCTACGCCGGAATACGAAAAGACCACCCTCAGCGGCTCCGCCGATGCCGTCTACGGCCACGCGGTCATCGAGTACAAACGACCGGGCCGCCTGGCCGAGAAGAATTTCCCCGCCAAGTTGGCCGGTCAGATCGCCCGGTATCTGACCGACCTGGCTCACCGCGCCGGGGGACGGGCCAAACAGGTCGAGGCTCTGGAGAAAATGATCGGCATCGGCCTGGACGGGGAGCCAATCCTGTTCCTGCGTTACTCCGCCAGCGGGCGCGTACGGGAATCTCCCATACCGGCACTGACCGGCACGCAGGCTACCTTCTTAGACTTCCAAAGTCTGACAGACTTTGGAAGTCTAGCCGAACTACCCGGCGGCTTTCACGCTGATCAGTTTGTTGGCGAGAAACCGGTGCTGCACAAGAATACGGTGGTCTTTGTGGCCTGTGATTCGGAACAGGAAGCACACTACCTGTGCGCTATGCTTAACTCATCCATCACCAACTTCACAGCCAAGTCTTACTCAGTCGGCAAGAGCTTCGGTTCGCCACACTTGCTGAAACAGGTTAGCATCCCCCACTTCAACCCTGACATCCACATCCACACCCGCCTAGCGGCGCTGCTGCAGCAGACACACCAGTTGGCGGCGGCAGGGGACGAGCCTGGCCTGGCGGCGGTCGAGGCGCAGGTGGACGAGGCGGCAGCGAAGTTGGGTAAAGGGTTTGGACTATGAAGGACACGAAATGGAAACACGAAAAGCGTGAAAGGTTTTCGTGACTTTCGCGGTGTTTCGCGGATTTCGTGATCCAGAGACCCACGAGACGTAGGGGTAGAGATAAGCACGACCAACACGATGACCAATGACAAAACCACCTGAGACCGAACGTCCCGAATGTGCCTTGCGCATGATGCGTATCGCCAGTTCCATCGCCGCTCAACTGGACCTGGACCCTCTGCTCCAGGAAATCGTGGACACGGCGGCGGAACTCGTCGGGGCAGAGTTCGGCGGCATACTGGTACTCGACGAGCAAGATCCGACCCGCTACCAAGTCCTGCGTATCCACGGCTGGCCCACCCCGTGCGGCCTCGCCCAGCCTCAGGGACGCGGCATACTGGGTCTGCCACACAAAAAGGGCCGTGCGCTGCGCCTGGCGCAGATTGACCAGCACCCGGACAGCGTGGGAGTTCCCGCAGGACACCCGCCGATTGGCCCCTTTCTAGGCGTGCCTCTGCGCTTCCGCGACCTCGTGCTGGGCAGCCTGTTTCTAGGACAGCGATTGGGACATCCGCCCTTCACCTCGGAAGACGAAGAGTTGCTGACCGGCCTGGCCGACCTG
Organism: Chloroflexota bacterium; assembly: GCA_034189605.1. Taxonomy (GTDB): domain Bacteria; phylum Chloroflexota; class Anaerolineae; order B4-G1; family B4-G1; genus JAUWNP01. The sequence goes on along the minus strand of JAXHUO010000060.1, from coordinate 19,651 downwards.
GCCACCGTGGCTATCGAGAACGCCCGTCTCTACGCCAAGGCGGAGGAGATGGCCCGCCTGCAGGAGCGGGAGCGACTGGCCTGCGAACTGCATGACACAGTGGCACAACTCTTTTATAGCATCGGCCTTGAGGCAGAGTGCGGGTTAGAGGCATTAAACGCTGACCGCGCACCGCTCTCCCACCTGGAAGCCGTTCATTGTATGGCTGCCCGGGGGAGCATGGAAGTGCGTAGCGCCATCTTTGCACTCGCGCGTAGCACTGATCAAGAGCCTCTCCCCTATGTGCTGCAGACACTGGTGCAAGAGTTCGAGGAGGCCACAGCCATTGAAACTTGCCTGGTACTCTCTCACCAACTGGTGCTCCAGGATATTGAACTGCGCAGCATCGTGGTGCGCGTGGTACAGGAGGCACTGGCCAACGTGTGCAAGCACGCCCATGCTAATATGGTGCTGGTCAGCCTTTCTGCCAGCAGTGACACTCTCACCGTGACGGTGCAGGATAACGGCGTCGGCCTCCCTTTATCGCGCCTGTCGGACGTGATGCAGGGTGATGGCTATCATGCCGGCATCTTTACCCTGCGCAAGATGGTAGAACGAGCCAGCGGGAAACTGAGTCTGACAAACGGGGAAGAAGGAGGGCTGGTACTCAAGGCCCAATTGCCGCTGCTACAGGACAAAGCGGGGGACGAATGATCCGCATAGTGATTATTGACGACCACGAGATCGTGCGCCGGGGCATCTCGGCTATTCTGCAAGGCGACCACGAGTTCCAGGTCGTCGGAGAGGCTGCAGACGGTAAAGAGGCGCTGCGTATTGTCCGGGAGACCCAACCCGACGTGGCGCTGGTGGACGTGCGTCTCCCCAAAGTCAGCGGCATCGAACTCTGCTACCGTATTCAGAGCGAGGCACCGCAGACGCAGGTGCTAATCCTGACCGGCTACCTCGACGGCAACGTCGTGCGGGAGTGCATCCGCGCCGGAGCGAAAGGGTACGTGTTGAAGGATGTGGTCAGCACCGACCTGCGGCGTAGCATCCGCGAACTGATGCGGGGAGAATCGCCTATGGACCCACGTGCCGCCCGCATGATGATCCATTGGCTACGGGATGGTCCAGAAGCCAGCACTCCTGACCACTTTACGCTGCGCGAGATTGAAATTCTGCGCCTGATCGCTGCGGGACTCACCAACCGTGAGATCGGAGAGCAAATCTGCCTGAGTGAGAACACCGTCAAGACATACGTCCAGGGCCTCTACCAGAAACTGGACGCCCACAATCGCATTGAGGCCGTGATGCGGGCGACAAAGTGGGGACTGTTGTAATCCGCCTCTATTTCACCCGTTCGGGGGGATAAATACCTTCCAAACGGGTGTTGTTTGTCAGAGATATGTGTGTTATCCTGAAAACACCATCGGAGATGTACTCCGACGGCATGTGTAATGCTGTAACCTAAAGTCTGACCGAGGGATGAAACCCTCTCAAAGGTTATGAAATCCTACCAACCTGCCGGACGTTCCTCAAACACAGGTCGTTTCCTGGCGCTTCTCGCCATGGATGCCCCCCTGGTCTTCTCCTGCTGTCTCAATTTCTCACGTTTGACGTTTGACGTTTCACG
>JAXHUO010000060.1:0-17939 GCA_034189605.1 Chloroflexota bacterium | reverse complement strand
CCTACCAACCTGCCGGACGTTCCTCAAACACAGGTCGTTTCCTGGCGCTTCTCGCCATGGATGCCCCCCTGGTCTTCTCCTGCTGTCTCAATTTCTCACGTTTGACGTTTGACGTTTCACGTCTCACGTTCGGTGGAGCCTGGCTTCCAGGCTGTCCCCCGTCTTTTTGATGCCTCGACAATTCATACATAAAAAGGAGGTAATTTTCCATGGCTGAAGAAGCATACAGTGAGAAGATTCTGAGCAGGAGTATTGACCCTGCTACCCACGAGATGCTGGCCCGGGCCGAGGAATTGGGCCTTGAGACTGCCTGGGACCGGTACGAGGCCCAGTTACCCCAGTGTGGCTTTGGCGAACTGGGGGTCTGCTGTCGCAACTGCAATATGGGCCCCTGCCGCATCAGTCCATTTGAGGAGGAGGGGCCCAAACTGGGTGTCTGCGGGGCCACGGCCGACATCATCGTCGCCCGCAACCTGATCCGTATGATCGCCGCTGGCGCAGCCGCCCACTCCGACCACGGGCGAGATATCGCCCACACGCTACTCTTGACCGCTGAGGGCCAGGGCGGCGGCTATGAGATCAAGGATGAGACAAAACTGAACGCACTGGCAGCAGAGTACGGCATCGAGACGGAAGGCCGGAGCAAGGAAGAGATCGCTCTGGACCTGGCCCAGGCCGTCTACGCCGAGTTTGGCAAGCAGGAAGGCCCCATCCAGTTCACCCGCCGCGCGCCGGAAAAGCGCGTCGCCCTGTGGCAATCGCTGGGCATAAACCCGCGCGGCATTGACCGCGAGATCGTCGAGATCATGCACCGCACTCACATCGGCGTGGACAACGACCCGGTCAACCTGATCCTGCACGGGCTTAGGACCTCCATCTCCGACGGCTGGGGCGGTTCGATGGTCGCCACCGAGATATCAGACGTGCTCTTTGGTACGCCCACACCGGTCCGCTCTGAGGCCAACCTGGGCGTGCTCAAGGCAGATCATGTCAACATCGTCGCCCACGGCCACGAGCCGACGCTCTCAGAGATGCTCGTCGCCGCCGCGCAGGATCCCGATATGCTGGCGCTGGCCGAGAAGCAGGGCGCAAAAGGCATCAACGTGGTTGGCATGTGCTGCACCGGCAACGAGATCATCATGCGCCACGGCATCCCCATCGCCGGTAACTTTTTGCAGCAAGAATTGGCCGTCATCACCGGCGCGGTCGAAGCGATCATCGTGGACGTGCAGTGCATCATGCCCGCGCTGGGCGCGCTGACCGGCTGCTTCCACACCAAGTTCATCTCCACCTCACCCAAGGCCAAGTTCCCCGGCGCAACCCACGTCGAGTTCCACGAGGAACACGCCTACGACATCGCCAAAGAGATCGTGCGCGCGGCTGTGGAGAATTACCGCTTCCGCAAGCCCGATATGGTGCACATCCCCGACGACAAGATGGAGTGTATGGTCGGCTTTAGCGTGGAGGCCATCGTGGGTGCACTGGGTGGCACGCTCAACCCATTGTTGGATGCCATCAAAGGCGGCGCGATCAAGGGCATCGGCGCGGTGGTCGGCTGCAACAGTGTCAAGATTCAGCACGACTATGGCCACGTCAGGCTACTGGAGGAACTGATCAAGCAAGACGTACTGGTGGTGACGACCGGCTGCAACGCCATCGCCGCCGCCAAGGCCGGGCTGTTGCTGCCAGAGGCGGCTGAGCAGGCTGGCGAGGGGCTCAAGGGGGTCTGCCAGGCGCTGGGCATCCCGCCAGTGCTGCACATGGGCTCCTGCGTGGACATCAGCCGCATCCTGGTCGCCTGCGCGGCCATCGCCAACGCGCTGGGGGTGGACATCAGCGACCTGCCAGCGGCCGGAGCGGCCCCGGAGTGGATGAGCGAGAAGGCGGTGAGTATCGGCGCTTACGTCGTCTCCTCTGGCGTCTTTACCGTGCTGGGCACTGTGCCTCCGGTGTTGGGCAGCCCCGTCGTGACCGAGGTGCTGACCCAGGGCGCGAAGGACGTCGTCGGTGCCGTTTTCGCCGTCGAACCTGATCCATTCAAAGCCGCGCGACTCATGGTTGACCACATCGCCGCCAAGCGCCAGGCTCTGGGCATCTAGGGAGGTGATCACAATGAAAGAGATATTCGTGCGCCTGGATCGCTGCCTGGGTTGCCACACCTGCGAGATCGCCTGCGCCGTGGAACACTCGCAGAGCAAGAGTCTGTTCGGCGCGATATCTGAGCATCCCACTCCCAAGCGGCGGCTGTTCGTGGAATGGGTGGCCCCGGAGCACAAGCTCCCGCTCCTGTGCCGCCACTGTGAAGACGCGCCCTGCATGCACGCCTGCATCAGCGGCGCTATCAGCCGCACGCCAGAAGGGGTGATCATCACCGACGAGGCCAAGTGTATCGGCTGTTGGACGTGCGTGATGGTGTGTCCCTATGGCGTCATCGGCCGGCATCTGGAAACGCACACGGCGTACCGCTGCGACCGCTGCCCGGACCGGGACGAGCCGGCCTGCGTGAGCGCGTGCCCCACCGGAGCCTTGGTCTATCGCACCGTGGTCGAGTTCTCGGCCAACGTGCGCCAGGAGGCCGCTGCGGAGATATTGGCCGGAGAAGGGGGGTGAGCCATGGCCCCCACGAGATACGTCATCGCGGGCGGGAGCGCGGCCGGGATGGCCGCTGCCCAGGTCATCCGCGAACTGGATAGCCGCGGCGACATCACGGTGCTCTCGGCCGAGGCGGACCCACCCTACTACCGGCCCCTCATCCCGTTCATCATAGACGGACACAAGACGGCCGACGAGATATCCATGTTGGGCCAGGGACCGTACACGGCTCCGAACGTAGATGTGCGGCTCAACGCCACCGTCACGTCTGTGGACTCGGATGCCCACACTGTGACCATCAACGACGCCGGGCACGTCGAATACGACAAGTTCCTCATCGCCACCGGCAGCCGCCCTTACGTTCCACCCACCATCCAGGGAGCCGACACCCCTGGCGCCTATGCTCTGCGCACCCTGGCCGACGCCCATTCGATAACTGAGCGGGTCGGCGTGACTCGGAACGCGATCATGGCCGGTGGCGGGATGCTAAACCTGAAAGCGGCCTTTGCGCTGCTAGAGCGAGGTCTGACGGTGACGCTGGTCGTCACGTCGCCAGAGGTGCTCTCTCAGGTTATGGAGCCGGATGGCGCGGCCCTCATCCGCGATGGCCTGGAACGGGCTGGCCTGCGCATCATCACCGGGCGCAATATCACCCAGATCATCGCCGGGCCAAATGGCGTGACCGGGGTGCTGCTCGATTCCGGCGAGGAATTACCCTGCGAGATCGTCTGCATCGGCAAGGGGGTGCAGCCCAACGTCGAGTTCTTGGCCGGGAGCCGTGTTCACGTGGACGAGGGAGTCGTGGCGGACAAGCACACCGCTTGTAACGTGCCAGACGTGTACACCGCCGGCGATGTGGCCGTGACCTTTGACCCCATCACCGGCAAGCGGATAATGACGGCTCTGTGGACCAACGCCGTGGAGATGGGGCGCTGCGCCGGGCGCAACATGGCCGGACGGCCAACCGCCTACACCGGAACCTTTGGCATCCTCAACGCCACTCAGGTGGCCGAGGTACCCTTTGTGTCCATGGGCATCGTCCACACGAACGACACCAATTACGAGACCCACGTATTCCACACAGCCGACACCTATCGCAAGATGGTGTTCACTGCCGACGGCGAGCGGCTCATCGGGGCCGTCTTTGTGGGAGACATCGCCCGCGCTGGATTGTACCGACACCTTATCCGCGATCACGCGCGGCTGAACGACCTCAAACCGGTCGTCGTCGGGCACCGGCTGCACTATGGACACTTTATGCGGGCCTGACCGCGTGCTCGCGGGCCTGAGCGCGCGCTCGGAACACCCACCTCCCGCCGGTCTGGAACCGGCGGGAGGTTTTTCTTTTTTGCGCCTTCAAGATGGGCGACATTGGCAATTTTAGCGTCTCGTGCGACAAGGACAAGAACCTGCGGGCTAATTATCGCGCCGCCAAAGGGATCAAGGATGGTTGGCGACTGATTTTCGGGGCGAGTTCACAATCGGAATGACATGCCAGGAGAGCCCGAGTAGTAACGAAATGGACTTGAATCACCGTAAACTAAGTTGTAGGGGTGCCTGCCCGGCCAGACAGACACCCCTACAAACACACTTTCGCTTACGGCGCGGAGTTCTTGAACACAAGCGGTAACACGCATCGGTAGTTGATGTACTCGGCCCGGTTGTTGCTCAGGTCGGGATCCAGCACACCTGATGGAGGCATGACCGCCACGACGTTGTTCCCTGTGGCAAGCAAGCCCAGTGTCCCTCGCACGGTGTAGGTCACAACTCCACCGTCCGGGAAGGCTGTCAGCGTGTCGTTGAGCAGCAGATTCAATGTTCCACCGCTGCCGCAGGTTGCGCCGCCGGAACCCACGCACGCCCACGTAATGCCGCTGACCTCTGACGAGAAAGTGCTGGACACCACCGCACCGCCCGCCGCACTGGGGCCGTTATTTTGCACGACGATGGTGTAGGTGATGGCTATGCCGCTGCGCAGCACATCCTCTGTCACCGCCAGATCGGCATCGTTGGCCACAGTCACTACCACCTCGTCCGTGTCGGCCAGAGCGCCGGTGTCGGTCACGGTCAGGGTGAAAGTGAGCGCCGTGGGCGCGCCGGGCGCGGTGAAGGTGGGTTGCTGCGCCGCCGGGTCGTCCAACGTCACCGAGGGGCTGCCGCCAGTCTGCGTCCAGCCGTAGATCAGCGCATCGCCGTTGTCGTCGCTGCCGCTGCCGTGCAGGGTGACCGTATCGTTCAAGCTCACGCTCTGGTCGCCGCCCGCGTCCGCCACCGGCGCGACGTTCTCCACCATCAGGTCGGCGTTCGCCGTTTGGACCGTGCCGGAGACGGCCAGGGTGACCGTGTTGGGTACCGTCCCCGCCGCCAGCGGTTTGGTCAGTACGCCGGTGATGGTGATCACCCCGCCATCGCCTTGCAGCAGGTCCGGCGCGGTCCAGACGTAGCGGGAGCCGGGCACCTGGGTGAGCGCCACGCCGCTGCTGCTGTAGCTGGCTCCGGTGATGTTGGCCGAGAGCGTATCGGTGATGATGACGTTGGTGGCGGTGATTGCGCCGGTGTTGCTGAAGGCGATGGTGTAGGTGATGGTGTCCCCTGGTTTGGCCAAGGTGGGAGTGACGGATTTCGTAAGGGCGAGCATGGATCCGCCGGCGTCCGTCAGAATCGTGCCACTGTTGCCGACCGCCACGAACAGACCACCGCCATACGCGACGTCCCGAAGATGTTCCGGCGTTCCCGAAGTGTCTGCCGTCCAGGTCGTGCCATTGGGCGAGGTGAAGATTGTGCCATTACTGCCGACCGCCACGAACTGGCTACCGTCGTACGCGACACCGCAGAGGTCTTCCCACGTCCCCGAGGTTTGCGACGTCCAGGTCGTGCCGTTGGGTGAAGTGAGGATCGCACCCTGTAAGCCCACTACCACGAACTGGCTGCCGTCATATGCGACATCCATGAAATATTTCTCCGTCCCCGAAGTTTGCGATGTCCATGTCGTGCCGTTGGGTGAAGTGAGGATCGTGCCACTATTGCCCACCGCCACGAACTGACCACCGCCATACCCGGCGCCATTGAAGTGTTTCGTCGTTCCCGAAGTTCGGGATGTCCAGGTCGTGCCATTGGGCGAGGTGAGGATCGTGCCATCGCTGCCCGCCACCACAAACTGACTGCCATCATACGCGATGCCTTTAAGTGACGCCCCCGATCCCGAAGTTCGGGATGTCCAGGTCGTACCGTTAGGCGAGGTGAGGATCGTGCCACTATTGCCCACCGCCACGAACTGACTGCCACCATACACGACGCTCCAAATGTGTTGCGTCGTCCCCGAGGTTTGCGAAGTCCAGGTCGTGCCATCTGGTGAGGTGAGGATCGTGCCACTAGCGCCCACCGCCACGAACTGACCGCCACCATACGCGACGCCCAAAAGAATGTTCGTCGTCCCCGAAGTTTGCGCCGTCCAGGTAAGGGCGAAGGTGGGGGCCACGGTCAGGGCCAGGCATAGGGCTGCCAGAGCCAGGGAGCAGGCCGCACCGCTCAAGGTTCGTTTCAAGTTGGTCATGCTCATTCCTCCACTGAAAACACGCAGCCGATGGCGTCAAGGTTTTCATCGGCCCGGCCAAAAAAGGCGATGATGTGCGCTTTTGGAAAGCGCGGGTCTACGTTATAAAAATACTCCACATCGCCACCGTCGCCGCCATACGGCCCATGCGTTCGCTCGGTGGTGACAAAACTAATCGAGTCTACGCCTCGGCCGTATCTGCCGGAGATGCCGACCAGGTACTCATCTTCGGCTAAAGGGATGGGGGTGGGATGGTGGCTACCTCGCCCGTGCTTGTCTGAAGAACCATCTGCCCAGGCTATCTGGATGGCCTCAACCACGTCCTCGTACCAAACCGTAATCTCGCTTATCTTTGTCCCGGCCGGGGGAAAAATGTCCTCAAAATCTTCGCCGCCGTTGCCCCCGGACGGGCCGCATTTAATTTGAACAGACATAATGTAACTCCTTTCAAGTCTATAGATTTGTACCTTTGCTTCATTTGCCCAAACGCAGTTTAACTATCCACGGTTAAATGCAGTCCTACCCACAGAGATACACAGAGGGAAAATCTCGTTTTTTATCAGTTCTCTGTGCAAGTCGAGATTGCCCGAGTAGTTACCAAAAGCAGTCACACTTTAGCACAAAAAGGGGCGGTTGTCACTAGACTTTGGTATAGTAAAGGTCTAGTCTGGGGGACTGGACCTAAAAGACCTGTCAGGTTTGACAAACCTGACAGGTCTTTCTAACAAAACAATCCTGTGGGACTATTGCGTACGCAAATAGTAGGCAATCGCCTGGGCGCGGTTTTCGATGTGCAGTTTATCCAGGATCTGGCTCATGTGGTACTTGACGGTTTGTTCGGTGATGTGCAGGCGTTGGGCGACCTCTTTGTAGATCAGCCCTTGCGCCACGAGGCTCAGAATCTCCTCCTGGCGCGGGGTCAATTCGGTCATGTTGGGGCGACGGTCGCGGTCGCCCTGACGGGAAAACTCGGCCATGATACGCGCCGCCAGGCCCGGCGCCAGGGGCGCATCGTCTTGCAGCAGGCCAGCCAGGAGCGAGCAGAACTGGTTGGCGTCCAGGCTCTTGAGCAAGTAGCCCGACGCGCCGCTCTCGACGGCCTCGAACAGGCGTGCGTCTTCTTCGTCAACGGTGAGCATCACAACTTTGGTCTCTGGCAGTTCGGCTTTGATGGCGCGGGTGGCTTTCAGTCCGCCGCCGCCCGGCATATTCACGTCCATCAGCACCACGTCGGGGCGCAGGGCGCGGGTCTGTTCGAGCGCGGCCTCGCCGTCGCAGGCCGTCCCCACCACGATAAAACCGCGCGCGGTGAGCAGTCTGCGCAGCCCTTCCAGGAACAGGGGGTGGTCATCCACCAGCAACAGGCGCAGCCCGGCCAGGCCGGATGTCTCCGCGTCGCCGCCGGGTTCAGCGCTCAGGCGCGGGATGCGGACGAGAACGCAGGCGCCCTGTTCCGGCGCGGAACGGATTTCCACCTGGCCGCCCACGGCTTGCGCCCGCTCGCGCATCATTTGCAGGCCAAAGTGTTCCCCCCCTTTCTTCCCCCCCTCTATCCCCCCCCCCTGGGGGGGGGAAGGCTCAAAGCCGCAACCATCATCAGCGATGATGACGTGGGCAGCGGCGGCGGTAAAGTTGATCAGCACTTGGGCGTGGTGCGCGGCGGCGTGTTTGCGCGCGTTGGTCAACGCCTCCTGGATGATGCACAAGAGTTGCTTTTCCACGGCCGGCCCGAACGCGGGGCTGGGCGCGTCATTGGGCAGGTTGAGGGCGGTTTCAATGCCGTAGGTAGTTTGGAATTGGCTCAAATAGTCGCGCAAGGCTTCCCAAAAGTCCTGGCGGGGAGCATCCTCGGCGCGCAGCCCCAGGATATAGTTGCGGATGTCGGCGTGGGCTTTTTGCGCCGCCTGCACGACAGGCCGGAGGTTGGCCCGCGCCGGCGTGATCTGTCCGGCGGCCAACATCGTTTCGACGGCCTGCGCCTGCACGTTGAGGTAGCCCAATTCTTGCCCCAGCCCGTCGTGCAGGTTGCGGCCCAGTCGCTCGCGCTCTTCCAGCGTGGCGAGCGCGCGCTGCTGCTCGATGATGGTGGCCTGGGACTGCTCGCGCTCGGCGATCTCGGCGCGCAGTTGGGTGTTGGTCGCGTCCAGTTCCGAGGTGCGCTCCGCGACCCGCTCTTCGAGGCCCATCACCAACTCGTTTAGCCTGGAGGCCATCTTGTTGAACGCATTGGTCAAAAAGCCGATCTCGTCCTGGTTGTGGATGGCGACTTGAACGTTCAGGTCGCCGGCTTCCATCTGCCGCACCCCGGCCGACAAGGCATCCAGCGGCCTGACGATAGAGAAATGAAGTAAGGTGGGCAGGCCTGCCATGAGCAGCAGGCTGCCTCCGATCACCACCCATCCCAGGGGCAGGATGAACGTGTGCAGATAGCGCCTGAAATCCAGTTGATAGTTCTGCACGATCGCCCCTTGACCCTCTTGGGGCGTGCCAGATAGATCGTCCAGGCAGGTGTGCAGACTCTCTCCCCGGCCCGGGGACGCCCCACGCAGCCAGGGATTCGCCGATGGGGTCTCGTCCGGGTCAAAGCGGAATGGTAAAGGCAGGCCATTGTAGGTGATATCGAAAACACCGTCCTGGTAAAGAACGGCCTGAAAGGTGAAAATGGCTTGGGGCCGGTATAGCACAGGCAGATGATCCCAGGTGAGGATCAGGCGGTCGGGTTCCTGGCGGGCATACAATCCACCGCCCGCGTTGGGATCGAGTTCGATCAGGAGCGGAAAGATGGCGGGCAAGTTGGCGCGACGGGCCTGCATGTTGGGCTGCCAGAAGGGCTCGCCCATGCCGATGACGCCCGAACTGGCGACATAGATCTGGGTATAGGATTGCCCGTAAAAGGGAAACGCAAAGTTGATTTTATGGTTGCGGGCCTCATTTGTGTATTGAACCTGCAACCTGTCTCCCAACTCGGTTTCAAAGGCAAAAGCGACGGGAGTCACGGTGTACCTGCCGGATGAGGAGGGCGTAAAGCGCAGCGTCTGGTGATCTGTCAGGTCGGGGTGGTAGGTAGCGATGTAAGGAGAGGCAATGATCCAGCCCACCGAGCCCAGCAAGGCCAGGAACAGGGTCAGCGTGAGGATTGATAATCGCGCCAGCACGGATACCCCACCGGGAATAAAGTTGATATAGTTGATGACAAACAGCCACAAGGCTATCAATATCCCGATCGCAAGCGCGGCATTGTAGAACATGGTCGGAAGGTAAAAGATGCGTAAAACATTGATCACGCCTAACACAAATAGAATCCCAAAGACGAGAACAAATCTGCGCGCGCCGCGCGCTTCCTTTCCCTGCGGTTTCCAAAGTTTGATCAACCCGTTCACGGGGCGCGGGTCGGCTGCGATGATCTGGCGCAAGAAGGCGATGGGCGCCCATAACAAGACGAGGGCATTCGCATAATCTAACACATAAGGGCGATAATAGACGGTCTCCCACCGGAGCAGCGAGACGTAGCGGTAGACCATATATTGCGCTTCCCATAAAAAATAGGCCAGGCTGACGATCAGGCTGGCACGGGCTTCCCATTTGTGATGGGCATAGAAGCGGGGAAAGCGGTAGGTAAACTGCAACAAAAAGACCAGCGCCAGCGCCAGGACGGTATTTTCTGCGTATACGGCCAGCAAGCGCGGGAAGGGCGAAAGGGAAACATCCAGGAACATCAGCCCGATAAAAACGGTCACCCCGGCAAAGAAACCGGTCAGCAGAAGCAGTTGCGTGGTTCTGTTTCGAAGGCGACTGACCAGAAAAAGGGTAATGAACAGAGACAGGATGAACTGGGTCAGGTAACTGATTGATGCAGGTGTGAGGTATATGAAAGACATTGTTTCAACCGCCCAATTGACGTATGCGACGTTCCAAGTGACGGCGTGATTTTGATTTGTTAGAGGGTTCCCGCAATGATCCCGTCAATTGAGATTGTATCTTATCGTGTGATGTTTGTCAACGTGTAAATTTTAGATGGTGTCTCTATCAGGTGTTGTTGGTTCTCTGGGAGTTTGCAGGATGGATACATCGGATTCCCGAACTTGTTCGGGTTTCTCTCGTGACACCCCCGGTCTGTTCATTGTACCTCGTTCATTGTATAATTGCCCCACTATGGCGTTCAAGTTCATCATCTTCGACCTGGACGATACGCTCTATCCTCGCGACAGCGCGCTGATGCAGGAGGTGGGTCACCGCATCCAGTTGTGGGTGCACAACCACCTGGGACTGCCCTGGGAGGAGGCAATTACCCTGCGGCGCGAGTACTTTCACCGCTATGGCACTACGATGGGCGGCCTGATCGCCGAGCACGACGTGGACGTGCACGACTATTTGACCTTCGTGCACGACATCCCGGTGGGCGAGTACCTGAAGAAGAATCCGGCGCTGGACAGCATGCTGGCCTCCATCCCGCCGCGCAAGGCAGTCTACACCAATGCCACTTCGGAATACGGCTGGCGGGTGCTACGGGCGCTGGGGGTAGCCGGCCACTTTGAGCGCATAGTCGGCATCGAAGAGGTGGGCCTGCGCAACAAGCCCCACCGTGACGCCTACGAAACGATGCTGGCCCTGCTAGGGGCACAGGGGACCGAGTGCATCATGGTAGAGGATGCGGCGCGCAACCTGCGGCCGGCCAAGGCCCTGGGGATGACGACGGTGTTAGTGGACGCGGAGCCCGACGAGGATGTGGATTTTTTGGTAGGAAGCGTGCTGGAGGTGGGACAGGTAGTGGCTGGCCTGACGTAGGTTCTCACGGACCAGACTCTTCCAGATGGACCTCTTCTTCCTTTGTTGCGATAAAGGTCTGCGTGGATGTGCGTTTGCCAGCCAGCATGCCCCGCGCGGTTTTGATGGGATTGTCGGACACAGGAACAACGAGCATCCCTTGGCCAGTGTCAATCCAGCACAGCCTGGTTTTTGCCCGGACTCCGTAGCGCTGGCGCAACTGATGCGGGATCGTGGTCTGACCTCGCTCAGTAACTGTTGTGAGTAACTGAGGTGTGGCTGTGTATGCGATTGGACAAATTCAGCAAGTTGGAGTACATTACCCCCCAGTCGCTCACTCACCGCCAATCGCGCCAAGGAGTTCCACGATGAGCCACTGCCCCAGTTGTGGACGATACGTCGGACCACACGAGGCCTGCCCCTACTGCGGTGCCCGCCTGACCAGGCGAACCTCCATCCGCACCATCAAGATCGTCGCGGTCGGACTTGCCACCGTGGGGCTCGCCGTCCTTTGGTTCGCCGCCACTCACACCGAGGTGCCGCTCATCCAGATCGGGCAGGCCGGCGCGACGATGAACATGGCCTACGTGCGGGTCACAGGACGCTGCCCCCGCGCTCCCACTTATGACCCCGAAAGCGACTATCTGAGTTTCTGGATCGAGGACGACACGGGGGAAATGTACATTTCGGCCTACCGGGCGGAGGCGCGGCAGATAATCGAGCAGGAGCGCGTGCCCGCACTGGGTGACATGGTCAAAGTGGCCGGGACGCTGCGCGTGCGCGAGGATTTCCTATCGCTGACGATCAACGCGCCAGAGCAACTGGAGATTACCCGCGCCGAACCGGTGAACCGCGACATCGGCACCATCGGGCCCGAGGACCAATACCTGCGCGTGCGGGTACGCGGCCAGGTGCGCGAGATCTACGAGCCCTACCAGGGGCTGGCGCTGATCACCATCCACGATGAGACCGGCTCCATCCCTGTCGCAGTCGGCAAAGACTTGATCGCGCTCGGAGGTATCTCCCCCACACTGCCTTTCTCAACAGGCCAGACCGTCGAGGTCGTGGCGGCCGTCTCACTCTACGGCGACACGCCGCAACTCGTGCCCGCCTCCGTCGCCGACGTCGTGCCGCTCAGCCAGACTGTGCCCATCGCCACTGAGAAGCAGATCGGCGCACTGACTACCACCGACGTGGGGCAACTGGCCATCGTGCGCGGCACCGTAATTGAGGTGGACCCCTTCTCCGCTGGAGTCAAGTATGTGCTGGATGACGGCACTGGCACGATCATCGCGCTCCTGTGGCAGGACGTCTACGATGGGATACACAACGGCCCCACCCCAGAGATAGGCGCAGAGATACTGGTGCAGGGGCAGATCAGCGAGTACCGGGGCGAACTGGAAGTGATTCCCGAACTGGCCGAGGACGTGCAGGTGCTGGCCGCTGCCACCCCACCCGCTGAGGCGACTATCGGCACGCTGACGGCCAGCGACGGGGGCCGCATCGTGACGCTGCGCGGTACACTCGGCCCACCCGATCCCTTCTCAGCCGGTCTCAAGTTCCTCCTCGACGACGGCACGGGGCAGATCACGCTGCTCCTATGGAACAACGTCTACGAGAGCGTGGCGGAGGAGTTGAGAGCAGGCACGCAGGTCGTGGTCACGGGAGAAATCACAGAGTACCGGGGCGAACTGGAACTGATCCCGCGTAATGGGGACGAGATACAAGTGACCGGCGTAGGTGCGATCCCGACCCCTGTACCGGCAGCGGCAGAGGTTGAGACGCGGGCCATCGGCGACGTCACTTCCGCCGACGTGGAGACAATCCTCCTGCTGACGGGCGTCCTCGGCGAGCCAGAGACATTCTCGGCCGGTCTCAAGTTCACACTGGAGGATGACACCGGAACCATCATCCTGCTCCTGTGGCAGAACGTCTACGAGACCATCCCCGACGCCGGTCAACTGGTGGCCGGTGCGCAGGTCGAGGTGGTAGGGCGAATTGAGGAGTACCGGGGCGAACTGGAGATTATCCCAGAGGCGGATGGAGTACTGGTGGTGGAGTAGGTTGGGGATTGGAGATTGGAGATTGGAGATTGGAATGGTCTTGGTGCTGGCCGGGTGCACAGGTAATGGCGTCTGGGCCATCGTGGTGATTCTCGCTGGCGCATCGTGGTGCGCCACGAGAAATGGTGTCTCCCGCTATTTCCCGCCGAACTAACTCGAGGAGCCCTGGCAATGGCCACAAGTGAAATGATGATTATGCTGTTGGTGGCAACGGCAGGGGCATTGATCGCCTCGGTGCTGTCGCTCGTGCCGGCGCTACACATCTACAACGTCGCCGGATTCATCATCCTGGCCACAACCACGCTGGGCGAGGTCGCGCCGCCGGAACACCTGGCGATGTTCTTTCTGGGAATGATCACCAGTTACGCCATGCTGAACACTATCCCCAGCATCTTTCTATCAGCCCCCGACGATTCCACCGTCTTTGTCGTTCTGCCAGGGCAAAAGTACCTGCTCCAGCAACGTGGGTATGAGGCGGCGGTGCTGACCGGCATCGGCGGGCTGGGCGGCATCGCGGTGCTGGCACTCCTGACGCCCGTCGCCCCGTCCCTCTTCCCGGCGCTGCGGGCCATTCTCCAGCCCCACCTGCACTGGATTCTGTGGACGGTGATCGCCTATTTGCTCATCTCCGAATGGCCCAAAGGCTCTGACCGCGCCCCGGCGGGCTTCCGCCGCTGGTGGGACGGCTGGAGGTCACTCACGGCTGGCCTCGTCACCTTCCTGCTCTCGGGCCTCCTGGGCTTCATTCTGCTCTACCGCAGCCTGGTGCCGGTGACAGTCGCCTACCAGAACCTGCTCCCGGCCTTTGTCGGCCTCTTTGCCGTGCCCTGGATTCTGCAGAACATCCTCTCGCGGGTCGAGTTGCCGGAGCAACACGTCGCCAAGACAGTGGATGCCACACCGTGGCTGTTTCTGCGCGGGACGTTCGCCGGTGCGCTGGGCGGGCTCTTTGCCGCCTTCTTCCCAGTTGTGACCGGCGGCATCGGCGGTCTCATCGCCGGTCACGCCACCGCCCAGCGTGACGACCGGCTGTTCATCATCTCCCAGGGAGCCTCCAAAGTGATCTACTATGTGGGCAGCCTCCTGTTCTTTTTCGTACCCGGGTTGCACCTGACTCGGGGCGGAATGGCGTGGATGCTGAGCAGCCTGTGGTCATCTCACACGCCACAGACCTACTACCTGGCGGTGGCAGCCGTGGTCCTCACCGGTGTCATCTCGTTCTTCCTGCTCCTGCTGATGACTCGCCCGGCGATCAAACTGGTCGGCAAAGTACACTATCGTTGGATCAGCCTGGGCACGCTGGTGGTGCTGTTTGTCATCGTCGTCGGGATGACGGGCCTGGGAGGCCTTCTCATCTGCGGTGTCGCCACCGGCATCGGCCTCATCCCCCTCCTCTGGGGTTCCCGCCGTATGAACTGCATGGGTGTGCTGCTGCTCCCCATCGCGTTGAATATGGTGGGGGCGGGTGATGTGATCGCGGGATGGCTGGGGCTCATTTGAGAAAACCCAAAGTCAAAACTCCAAACCCCAAAAAATGAGGGGGCAAAACAATCTATGAAACAGAAACAAAGTTCGAGGATAACGGCACCACCAGGATGGGATCGGGATGTACCGTATGATATTCGGGAACGAACATTTCAATTTGCCATCCGGGTGATCCGAGCTGTCCGTCATCTACCTCAAGATGCAGCCACACGAGTCGTAGTACACCAGTTGGTAAAATCAGCAACCTCAGTCGGCGCGAACGTGGAAGAAGCCGATGGTGCTGAGTCAGTCCGTGACTTTATTCACAAAACAAGTATCTCTCGCAAAGAAGCACGCGAATCGCGCTACTGGCTACGCATAGTCCACACCGCCATTCTGAAAGACGAGGAATTTGCAGCCCTGGCACAAGAGAGCGATGAGTTGGTCCGCATCTTGAGCACCATGATCACCAACGCACAAAAGTCCCAGAACAAGCCACGCTAGATTGGACCTTGGGGTTTGGGGTTTGGGCTTTGTACCTTGGGCTTTGTACCTAGGGCTTTGAACACCGGGGGTGTTTTATGAAAGGCATCGCACATTTCATCACCGGCGTGACCCTCGCCACCTTCTTCCCAGAGGTGGTACAGCAAGCAGCAGGAGGATCGCTCCTGCCCATGCTGGGAGGGATCGCGGGCATCCTGCCCGACACCCTGGACTTTAAATTCGCTCGTTACTTGAAAAGGTAGGTACAATTGACAAGGCATCATTGCCAACTACGCACCGTACGTATGCAACCTTTTCCCCATCTTCCAGTGCCAGCGTCGCCTTCACATCCAGCAATTCTATCATCTGTCGCCGAGCTTCAAGGTCCCTGTCGGCCTCTTCCAATCCACACGCCACTTCTTGAGCGAACTCTGTGATTGTTGTCACTTGCTCATCCGTGATGGTCTGTGCCTCAAGTTGTGCTGCCAGATCGTTCCGCTCTGTCTCCAGTACCCTTATAGTCGCCTCCAGTCCGGTCTTGTGCTCGACGAGCACTTCTTTAGGGAAGTCTCCCATCAAATAAAGGTCAAGCAATCTCTCGAACTTGCGACGATTATCAGCGAGCAGTTCTTCTACTATCGCCAGCCGCTCTCGCGATGGGTGGCAAGACTTCTCTCTCTCAGCCTGTTGAGTTTTCAAACCTCGTACCAACGCCACGGGATTCGTGAGGAACGACTTCACCCATTCCCAAACAGCAGAGTCAACTTGGTCAACTCGGAAATAAGGCAGATCGCACTTGTCACCCGGTGACACGTTATGGTTCATCCTACCATAACAGATGTAGTAGCCATATGGTTTCCCGTTGTCCCAGGTGGTGAGTGCACCAACGCTGCGTCCGCACCGTTCGCAGGTCAAGAGATATCGCATCAGGTACTCGTTCTTGACATGACGAGGTGCCATGATCTTGTTGGCTTGACTTTGCTCTTGCGCTCGCTCCCACATCTCTACGCTGACCAAGTCAGGCACCTCCAAGGACACCCAGTGATCTTTGGAGTTCAGCCCGCTTGGGCGATGTTTGCCATAATGCCATTCTCCAATGTAAACTTCACTGTGAAGCATCCTCAAGACGGTGGCTGGCGACCACTCGCCGTGTGCTCGCTTCTTGTACCCGCCACCATGAGGGTGAATGTCTGTCCAAGTCGGCACCTGCATCTCGGAAAGACGCCGTGCTATTCTAACCGAGGACAATCGGTTGCCCGTCTCATCACCCTCAGTGTACCATTGGAAGATCAAACGCACTATACGAGCTTCTGGCTCATAGGCAACAAGCGTTGTTCCATCTTCTGAAACCCGATATCCGTAGGGAGGCTTGTTCCCGTGTAGCATGATCTTGCCTTGCCTCACCATGTTTCGCCTCCCGCGTGTACTCCGCTCCACAATTTTCTCGCGCTCGAACTCCGCGATCGTCGCTCTAACGTGTTTCATCAGGTTGCCTTCTGGTGTATCAGGGTACTCACCCAAGACATACTCAATCACCACGCCAGCTCGCTTCAACTCTTGCTCTACAATTAGTTGCTTGGCAAGGTTGCGGCTCAGTCGGTCAAGTTCGCGCACAATCAATACGTCAAACTCATCATCCTGGGCCATAAGCCTGGCCTTGTTCAGTTCAGGCAAGTTAATCTCGGCGCCCGATGCTCCTCTGTCATCTTCGGTCAACTCGGCCACAATCTGGTATCTATGCCCCTGGGCGTACTCTCTACCCATCTCCAGTTGGCCTTCCAGGTTGCGCCCATCCTTGCCTCTGTCATCACCTGAAACTCTGGCATACAAAACAGCTCGTTTCACCATCTCTACCTCCTATGTCTTTGTCTCTGTGCGTTGTCCTGTTGGTATCTGCCCCCCACGTCACTCTGAGGGGTAGAAAGTCAGCCACTCAGCGCCTAAGGATGCTAGTGTATAGTGGGTTCCCTTCTTGTCCCCGTTCTTGGTCAATAGCCCGCGAGCCATCAGGTTGGCCAAGTCGAGGCGCAATGTCTCATCTGGCCAGCAAGGGCAGATTTCTCGATAGGCACTCAGGTTGATCGTGCCGTGCTCCCTTACGTGGGCCAGTGCCTTGGCCTGCCGTTCGCTTACTGGAACCCGGGACCGAATGACCGGGTATGTCTCCAGAATCTCCGCCAGCGCCTGCTCGCCCTGCTGGCCCAACACGGTGGCCCGTTTCTCCTCGTCCAGGGCCAGGGCGTTGCACACGTCAGCGAGCAAGAGCGGCATTGGCGCTTCAAGCGTGACCCACGGCTCCGGCTTCATATCTTGCTCAAGTTGTCGTCGGAATCGCCGTAACCTGGCAACAACGGCTCTATGGTGTCGGGCTGCCACCCATCGCTCCACCCCTTCCTTCAGACTTGGGCCGGTCCTCACCAGCCGCATTGTGTCAAAGCCTAGTAGTAGACTCATTTTATCCTCCCCCTCCTGAAACGTGAAAGCGGCCCACCTGCCGTCTCGCTGACGATGCAGGTAGGCCGCTATGCTTGACTATGATCTCAGGCTATGCTATCATACTCATAGCCCGGTTGCTGCTTGCCTTTGGGTCATCAGCGATTGGGTCAGGGCCGTGTGGGTGCCTCTAACACCTGCACGGCCTGCTTGCATCCTAACGGACGCAGTTACTCGTCCCCTTGGCTTGCCTCCTCTTGAGTTTCAGATGACGGGTCTTTGACCCATTCCCGCAGGCACCGCCTTAACACTTGGGCAACTGTTACGTCCTCGCGTCTGGCCTTTTCCTTCGCGGCTTGCAGCAACTCAGAGGGAAGACGAAATCTGAAAACAGTGTCAAGGCCTCTCACCTATGCCTCCTTTGTGCACACATTGTACCACAAAGATGGATCCTTGTCAATAGCCCCGCGCTGAAGTGACTGTTCGACAACCGGTAAAATTGGTGTAAGATTAGGGCCAGACTAAACCGGGAGGCGAACGAGAGATGCGACTGCACCTGATACTGCCGCGTGTGGAGCCTGAGGAGA
>JAXHUO010000006.1:32863-106284 GCA_034189605.1 Chloroflexota bacterium | reverse complement strand
CCGTCAGATCACTGGCATGCCACGTCTGACCGGTGTCCGAGGAGTAAAGAATGCCGCCTGACCCGAAAGCCAGGGAACGAGCGGCAAGCACTGCGCCTGTCGTAGCATCCAGGCTGACTATGGCCGGCATGCTGTCGTGGGCACCGCGCACGGTGATGGCAAGCGAGCCCGCCGGTGAACGTTCCAGAGCGAAGTGAAACCCTTTTCCTTTGCCATCAGCAGAGGCGAAATCCGGCTTTGCCGCCAGAGCGCGGGTCAGGGCCTCGGGGCTATCCAAGGTTAGTACGCCCGGCAGTGGCACAAGGTCGGAAGCCGAAGGCTGCTCGGTCTCTTCGACGATGGAACCGTCCACCAGGGATACCCACAGTTGAGCACCCGGTGGGGTGATGTCCAGGAGAACCGCTTGCCAGGTTCGCCGTCGCCCATCCTGGCCGGAGGACGGCGAGTCTTCCGGACGATCTACACTGTGCAGAAGAGCAATCTCTGCTCCCGGTTGCCATTTCTGAGCGTAGGTGTCTATGACCTCCCGTGCCTCTGCCAGCGTCATAGGCTGGGCTTCTCGAGGTAGAAGCAGCGGTGGCTCGCGCAGCGAATTAGCATCTGGGTTGAAGCCAGCCAGCACTACCGCCGTCCCGATCAGTCCGACCAGCAGGGCCAGGCTCACACTTGCTAACAGTACGCTTTTCTTACGCATCTCAACACCTCCTGATTGGATTCTGAACTCGAACTTCTCTCACACATACCTTTGCGCCTTCAATCGTCCATAGACACTTCCTCCCACGGTGTCAGGTGCATAGGCGCTGTATCCGATGATACTGGGCGTCAATCGCTCCGGTCAGTTTTGAGAACAGAGTGTTCCGATTTGTCGGAGCACTCTGCTCTCTTGTAGCATCTGCCAGTCACCTTAAGGTAGATAAACCTGTTGCGAATAGTTGGGGCCGTACCGGAAGATCCAGCTCTGGCCGTTGTTCTCGCTGCTGCGGTGTTCACACACCTGGATGAACTGGCCTGGTAACTACTCAGCCTATGTCATTGCGAGGGCGTTTTTTTGCCCGAAGCAATCCCCAAGTAGCATCATAGGAGATTGCTTCGTCGCTACGCTCCTCGCAATGACAAATGCGGCGTTGTTGTGCTGTATGCCCGAGTAGTTACCTGGCCTGTTTGATAGAAGGTACGGTCGAAATCGGCCGAGTCGTCATCGCTCGACGAGTTGATAAAGTCTGCTCCTCGACCAACCTCATCCCAGCGACCGGCACCCGCATTCCACCATAGAATTGGACAGTCGGCGCGAACGCCTTTCGCATCTGGGTAGGCCGTTCTACTATGGACGTGCAGCGTATCATCGTTGACCTTCGACAGCGTACTTTCATAGGCAACGACACCCAGGGGCACAGGACCAGTCTCCGCTGCCGGCCCGCCCGGCGTCGGAGTGGGTGGCGGTGGTGGACTCACAGGCTGGAGTGCCGATGCAGATCCCGTCTCACCATCCTTCAACTCCGGTTCTGGTGGCCTGGGTGTAGGGGTGGGTGCAAGAGGTTGACCAGGCTGGGCAGGGGGAAGGGACCCCACCTCACTTTCCACCTCCGGCCCGCCTGGCGTTGGGGTGGGCGGCATAGGTGGCGCATCTCCCTCTTGAGCCATAGCCGCTACTCCCAACAGCCCGACCAGCAAAGCCAGGCCCACACTCACCAACAGCACGCTTTTCTTACGCATTTCAACACCTCCTGTCTGGATTTGGGATTCGTTTGTCACGCGCATCATTCGCACACTCGATCGTCCATATGCGCCTCCTCTCTCTGACCGTTATGGCACGCGGAAGCGGGAGAGTCCGGCCGTTCGGCAGAAGGCTGACCTTTGTCGCGGGTGTGATGCGTCACCACATGGATCCAGCCATTGCGCTTGAGAACAGTTTGGCCTTCAACGGTGACGACTCTAGAAAAGATCGCCCTCCCGCCTTGGCAGTTCAGGCCTGCACAACAGCGGGAGGGCAGTCTGAGCGGGTACCTCAGGGCTCGAATATCACTGAGGATGCCTGATCGTTCATCCCATCGCCCACATAGTTCGTGCGACCGCTGGGGTAGGGTTGTTGTGGTCCACCATAGTCGATGTCAAAGTACAGCGTGACTGTGGGACAACTGTTATCCAGAGAGGAAGTGATGTCATTGAAGTTACAGTCCCGCAAGTCCGGGCACGCCCTGGTTATTGCAATTATCTCCATAAATCACCAGGCTGCGACCACCTGGCGGCGCATGTTCATACAGGATTCCCAGGATGGTCAGGTCGGCGGGGACAGCCGCCTTGGCCTGCTCCAGCGATTCGAAACAGGTGAGAGGCGGTGACTGTGTTGCCAAGGGCGTCTCCTGCGAAATCGCCGCTACCAGACAGGCCGGTCCGGCCACAGGCACGCCCGGCGTCCCCTGTGCTTGAGGCAGGGGCCGAGAGACCAGGGACAATTCATCAGGATTTACCTCCTGCGCCGTCACTGCATCTGAACTGGACGGGAGATCAGGCTGAAGGGTACCCACAGGAGGCTCAACCCTCTGCCCACTCGCCTGAACCAAAGCGCCAGACTGGGCCCACACCACAGCCGTTCCTACCAGCCCGACCAGCAGGGCCAGGCTCATACTCATCAACAACACACTTTTCTTATGCATTTCAACACATCCTGTATTAGATTCTAAACTCGAACTTCTGCCACACGCACCTTTACGCTTTCGATCGTCCATAGGCACCTCCTCTCCCCGACCCTCACGGCACGCGGAAGCGGAAGACCCACGGCCCGGCCAGCCGGATTTGCTTGCTCGGTATCTGTGACAAATCTGTGCCCACCAGTTCGGTCACCGTCAGCGTCCACTCGCCCGGCTTGCCGGTAAGAGATTCCATGTAACTGACGCGCTGGCATTCTTGCCCGCTGACATCGTCAAGCCGGCCGACAACCCCACCGTGGAGTGCCCCCCCGTCGCCGGCGTCCAAATCGGCAAGCAGAGTCCACTCTATGTCGTCGGGCGGCTCGAAGCACAGGACGGCCCGCGTCTCCGAGGGGGTGATCGCCACCCGCTCCAACTTCATCGCCACCCCGGCTGCCTCCACAGTCTGCTGCACTTCGACGGTCTGGCCGGGAATGAAAGGCACGCTGAAGTCAAAGGTGAAAGGATCACCCACTATCTCCTCCCGCAGAGTCTGTGGCTGTGCTACTATCACCCCCGGCTCCGATGGTTCGGGCAGGGGGACGGTGGGGGTGACGGCCTCCACCGTCACCAACTTTACCAGATGCATAGTGAGATGCAGGTGCTGGCTTTTCGGCTTACCCTCCACGACGGAAGCATCGAAGGCGGTCACGTAAGCCCCTTCCCCAGGTGGCAATTGAACCCCCAGCAACTCAGAGTTACCGGTCACGCCCGCGCCGGCCATCTCGGAAAAGGCTCTGCCCTGCTCATCGGTCAAACTCATCCGGCTGACGTGAAGGTTCTGGTCGGCCAGACCTTTCACCGTGTAGCCGATGACGATCTGATTGGCATCGGCGTAGACCCGCTCCAGGGTGACGGTCACACCGTCCAGGGTCTGGCTGAGATTGATCTCTTGAGCCAGGTGAGCCTCTTCGATATGCTGCCAGCCGGGGAAGAACACGCGAAGAACCTGGCCGAGCGCCGGGTTCAGCGCATAGGCTACGCCGCCAAACAGCAGCAGGGCCCCCAGGAGCAAACCTGCCCAGCCCAGACGAGTGACGGGTATCCGGTGTGCACGCCGGGACGATCCTCGCCGGGGCTGAACCTGCGCCCGGATCGCCGGCCACAGGTCCAAGGTGGCGGGCACGTCGTCCTCAGCAATCCCTGCCAAGATTTGTGCGACTTGTTGCTCTTTCATTTGTCTACCTCCTGCTGATTTGTGCCGGGAAACGAAGGAGGAACCCTACTCTCCGCGCCCTGCCCGCGTTGCCGCCGGCCACAGGGGACGCAGCCGCTTTCGCGCCGCGTGCAGTCGCCATTTGACCGTGCCCGGCGGACAGGCCAGTTGTTCGGCCATCTCGGCCTCGCTCAGGCCCAGATAGTAGCGCAGGACGATCGCGGCTCGTTGCGCCGGCGGGAGTTTGCCCAGCGCATCCCAGACTTTCTGCCGCAGATCAGCTGCCTCCGCTATTTGGGCGGGGCCGGGATTTGGGTCGGCCAGCAGGCCGGCCAGAGAATCGGTCTCCAGAGAGATCTGGCGCTTGCCCCGGCTGACAGACTTGACGGCGTCGTTGACCACGCTGCGCAAGAACCAGGGGCCGAAGGACCGCCCGGCGTCGAACTGGCCGATACGTTCGTAGGCGCGCAGGAAAGCGGCCTGCACGATGTCCTCGGCTAGCGCACGGTCACGGGTGATCAGGTAAGCGGTGCGCACCGCCTGCACCTGATACTTGCGTACCAGCGGTTCCAGCCCGCCGACGTCGCCCCGTTTCAGCCGGGCGATGGCCTCCTGTTCTTCCATTCGTCTCCTCTTGATGGGTATGATGAGGGCCCTCTACTTATACTATCCATGAGCAGGGGAAAAGGTTTGAACGAATCCGAGTGGAAAAGGAGGAGAAGCAAGGGAGACACGGCGCATCGAAGCGCCGTGTCTCCCCCCTTTCGCTACTGCACCTTTCCTGACTACTTCAGGTACTCATCGCGCACGGCCTGGACCAGCACCTCGAAGGTGGCGCCGTCCTCGGTATGGCCGACAAAGCGCCACACCGGCTGCACCACGCGCAGGGACGGGTCGCCCGCGTAGGCGATGTCGGCCACCGGCACGGCGTAGTAGACCAACTCCACCTGCTCGACGAAGGCCTTGCCGGGCAGGGGCGGTTCCTCCGGTCGTACCACCTGTACCGGCGCCCCGGCCGCCCGCTGGTGATCCTCCAGCCCGGTCATGCGGTCTACGTCGCCGCCCCAGCGGCTGCCGAGCTCCTCTATGACCGGATATCCGCCGAAGGTCTCCGGCCGCACCACGCCCTCCTGCAGCACCTGGTGGCCGCCAATCGCCTGGCGGTACCAGTCCAGGTCAGGGTGGCGCAGCGACGAGGCCAGAACGTAGCGCTCGCCCTCCCTGGTCTGGAACAGGGCCACCTCTCGCCCTTCCACGGTGGCGATCTCGACGGTCCCCAGCCAGGCCTGGACGCGCTGGTCAGGGTAGGCTGTCTCGTAGCGTTCCACCTGGATCACCGGTTGATCCCCTTCGACGACGTAGCGGCCCCACACGCGCACACGTAGACGGTTGTACGGCTCGACGTCAGCCAGCCCTACCCCGCTGAGACGTACCTCCCAGCCGGGCTCCGGGATCAGCGGCATCTCGGCCAGCGTGACCTGCAGGGCCTGCCCTGAGCCCTGTCGAAGGGTGCGGCTTTCACCATCGCCGCTCTCGTAGATGGTGGCCGAGAGTTGCCCCTCCAGGCCCTCCACCCGCTGCCCTGGCTCCAGGGGCGGCGTGGGCAGGACGGGAGGCGGGCTGTAGCCGCCACCGCTGGTCCCGGTCCGGCCGCCCGGTGGGGCGGTAGGCGTGGGCATCGGCCCGACCGGGACGACGTTGCCGCTGGGGGCCTCGTCCATCGTCTCCGAGGGGGTCGGGATGACCAGCACCTGTCCCACCCGCATCCCCTTTGGCTCCGTGAGGCCGTTGGCGCGCAGGATCGCCTCAGCCGTCACCCCGTACTGCCAGGCTATGCCCTGCAGCGTCTCCCCGGCCAGAATAGTGTGGGTGATGGGGCGGGGGGATGCCGGCTGGCCGGCCACGGTGGGCACCGGCGCCGGGGTGGCCGTGGCGTGCGTCTCTGGTGCGGGTGGAGGGGGCAGCGGGGTCTGAGGTACGGGCATCGTCGGTGTGATCGGTGGTTCTTCCACTTGCACGACACTGACTTCAGTTGTGGTGATGGTGCCGTGTGGACTGTCCGGTCCGGCGTCCGGCGGCGTCTGCAGGAACTGCCAGTCCAGCACCGGGTAGCCACCCTCGGTGCGTTCCGTCTCCCGACCATAGATACTGACGGCCAGGCCACCGGTCAGGTCGTCGGGTGGATTGGGCAGGACGAAAGTCTCGCCATCCCCGCGCAGCAGCAGAACCAGCCCATCTTTCACCTGGATGGCGCCATGGAAGGGCTCGGAGAGCGGTTGCGAGATCACTTCCAAACCGGCCATGTCCAGGGCCAGGACTCCCGGCACCTCCTGGCGCACCTGGCCCCACACGTGCAGGTTGCTTCCCTGCTGCTCACTCAGGGCCCGGACGTCACCATACAGCCGCAGGCTGTTCATCTCGACCAGCGGTGATCCATCTCCCTCGGCGGGCAGGAAGCCGATGGGCGAACCGTAGAGGTCGGCCCGCCGGTCAGGGCGGTACTGTGGCCGCCAGAACTTGAACGGGCCGGCAGCCGGGCCTGGTGCCTCACGCAGGATGGTGTATTGCACCTCACCGCTCAGTTGGCCGGAGCGGAGTGCATCCCAGGCGTCCTGGGCTGAGCGGATGGGGTATTCGCCCGCTGGTTCCAGCGCCAGCAGGGGGTATGAGGCCGTCGCCACCCGGCCGTCGGGGGCCACGGTCACCCGCACCTCGGAGTTCCGCACCGGGTGGCCTTCGGCCAGGCGCACGAAGCGTACGGTGCTTTCCGGCGCGTCTGCGTCTGGTTCGACCCGGTAGGGGAAGTCGAGCAGGCCGCGCGCCCGCAAAAAGCCCCCAGCGATGGCATCAATCCGCGCCTGGGCCTCGGGGCTGTAGCGGTCAATGCCCCCCACCCGCACTCGCACCGCGCTGATTGGGTCCACAGGGTTGAACAGTTTCGCCGCCTCCAGAGTGGTCAGGAGCAGAGGTGGGCGCTGGATGTAGCCCTCGGGGTTGAACGTAGGATGAACTTTCACCGGCGGCTCCACCGGCGTGCCGCTCTCGTCGTAACGCAGGGTGACCAGTGGTGGGTAGTAAGTCTCCAGCGGCACGTAGACCAGTCCTTCGGCCAGAGGAGGCAGTTTCTCGATGTCGAAGCCACCGACGATCTCTCCCTCGATCTGGACCTGATCACCTTCCTGCACCCCCTCCAACCTCCGTTTCGTGACGGCCCGGAAGCGCACCTCCGGTGTACGGGTGACTCCGGACTCAGGCTCCTCGACTAAGCCTCGTGGCCTCACCTCCAGCACGGGTGTCGAGGCGGCCCAGGGAGCCTGGATTTCCACGTACTCTGGGGCTGCGGGTAGGGCGGCATCGGGCAGGGGGGCAAACGTCGCCGATCTCAGACTCATGCTGGCCGTCCACGGATAGAGGATGACATTTCCCCAGTAATCTAGCAGCCACTGGTAGATTTCCGCATTGGAGTGCTCGACGCTGCCAGCCCTTTCGACCGGGAAAGTGTCCAGATACTGCGCTTCTCCGCGCTCCAATACCTCCTGGAAGGTATCCCCGTCCGCCGGCAGATCGAGTCGCCACACATCACCCTGCACCTCGGCCTGTACGTAACTGTGGCTGTTGAGCAGAATGGGGACGTGATAGTCGTGAACCATCGCTCCCATAGCCTCGAAGAAGTGAGTGTCACCACGCGGCACGTCGCCAGCGCAAAAGTACGAGCGCTCCGTCACAGCCTCGTCCAGCCCCACGAGCGCCGCCTCCTGCTCGGGATCAATCGCCGCCAGCAGGATGGGCAGTCCGTAGTGAAAAGGGGCTGGCAGACCGGCAGTCTCACCCAACACCTCGGGGGAGACGACCCCCAAACGCCGAGCAGAAAGGTCCACTCGCTCCTCCCACGAGAGAGGGAAGCTTTCGGAGGGCAGGAACAAATACCGCCGCAGGGTCACCTCGTGCTGCTGCAGGCCATCGTCCACTGTCAACGTGACGTCAATCCGATAGAAACCGGGCTCCTTGATGCGCGATGCCTGGCGTTCGAAACCAAACGAGATGTTCATGTCGAAGTAGGAGAGCATCGCAATGGGCGCGGCCACCTCCACGCCGGGGATGTCCCTGATGGCCTCGTACTGTTCAAAGGTGATGCCGCCCGGGATACCACTGAGGTGGTTGGCCTGCACCAGGTCGTATTTCTCTTCGATAGACAAACGGGACCCCGGAGGGCGCACCAGGACGTCGTAGGTTGTGCGCCAGTACTTGGCCAGATCCTCGTCCACGACGACCTGAACCGTCTCGGCGGCGGAGGTCAGCAGGCCGAAGGCCCCGCTCACGACCAGCACGCCGAGCAGCAACAGCAGGCTGCGAATGCCGCGCCCGCGCAGAGAGCGCCAGATGAAGGGCAACAAGGTCTGTCTCCTTTACACGGATCGGGGCCGGAAAGCCCCTTCGGCCCAGCGGACAAAGAGGCTCTCCGGCAGATTCAACTACGGCGGATTTCCCACTGGCTTGCCCCTACCACCAGTGGCATTGGTACCATGTACACGGGTCGCAGTACTGACACATCTCGGGATAGGGTACGTAGTAGCAAAACTCCCAATATCCGAAATGCCCCTGGTAATCACAATACCCTCCCCACGGAAGGCATTCGTAGATGGAACATATCTCCTCAGGCTCTGGTCCGCCCCCTCCATCACCAGATGCGGACACTACGATAGGTACAAAGGTTCCGACCGCCAGCAAGAGCGAGGTCACCAGCATCACGGCCAGGACGCCCGTCAGCCACTTTTGTCGCTTCATCGCTATTCACCCCCTTCTCCACTCGGGTCTATTGGTCACGTCGACAGACACTTCGCCACCTCATTTATGCTTACCACTACCTCATTTCCCTCACTCCTCGCTATCCGCTGCCAACGCCTCCAGTCGCTCCAGTGTACCGGCAAAGCCCGCCTTGGCGATCACCCCCTCCCCGTCAATGACGTAGAAGAAGGGCGTCCCCGGCACCGCGTACTCCCCGGCTACGGCATCCTCTCACATCAACACCGGGAAGCCAAATCCCTGCTCTTCCACCAGTTGCCGATTCTCCTCGGCGGAACCCCGCGAGATCATCACCACCTGCACGTCCTCTGCGCGCTCGCTGAGCGCCTTCAGATGCGGCCATAACTCGGCGCAGGCCGGGCAGTGGGTCGAGGAGAAGACCAGCAGCACCTTCCGCCCCGCAAAGTCACCCAGCGCAACCATCTGACCCGTCACGTCGGGCAGGGTGAAGGCCAGCGCCTCCGTCCCGATCTCCAGCCCCTGCGGCCCCCTCATCGCCTGCAAAGGCTCCAGCGCCGCCAGCACTTCCCGCTGCAACTGGTTCATACGGGTGAACAGACCCACGATGGTCACCATCAACAGGATGACCACTCCCATCAACATCAGCAGCAGCACCTGGGTCCTGGATTCGTTCATTTTCCCTCCTCGCCACCAACCTGAGTAAGCCGCGAGGCCTGTCCTGAGCCTGTCGAAGGGCTCACCCGAGCTCCAACCGCCGCCAGGCGGCCTCCAGGCTGCGCTCCCCACCCAGGCGAGTCTCATCTACGACGATCCCGTCCTTGAGGAAATAGGCCCGGTCGGCGAAGGCAGCCACGCGCGGGCTGTGCGTCACCAGCACCACCGTGCGCCCCCCCCCGTCGCACACTCGCCGCAGCAGTTCCATCACTTCGTCGCCCGCCCGCGTGTCCAGGTTGCCCGTAGGCTCGTCTGCCAGCATAACCTCCGGCTCGTTCACCAGCGCCCGCGCGATGGCCACCCGCTGCTGCTCCCCGCCCGAAAGTTGCGCGGGTAGATGGCGTGCCCGCTCCGCCAGTCCTACCGCGTCCAACAACTCGCGCGCCCGTGCCTCCAGGTCGAACTTGCACTGACGGCGGTAGGGGATCAGCGGCAGCATCACGTTCTCCAGCGCCGAGAGAATCGGCACCAGGTTGAACAGTTGGAAGATGAAACCGATCTCCGCGCGGCGGAAATCGGCCAGCGCGTCGCCCTGCAACGTGCTCACGTCCATCCTGTCCACGACCATGCGCCCGGCGGTGGGCACGTCCAGCGTGCCGAGCAGGTTAAGCAGCGTGGACTTGCCGGAGGCCGAAGGCCCCATGACGGCCACGAACTCTCCCCGCTCAACCGTGAGGTCCACGCCATCCAGCGCACGCACCTCCGTCCCGTCGGTATAGATCTTGGTCAGCCCTTCCGTCACGATCATCGTCTCTGCCGGTTCGCTCATTCGTATCTCCCTCCACTCAGGGTGTCTCATCCGGCTGGCCCCGTTTGGGCGGGCGCCCGCGCGGCCGGCTGACGGGCCGGGGCGGGGGCATCTGGCGCAGTTCGTCCAGCCGGGCCTCGCACATGTCCAGCCAGCGCACATCGGCCTCCAAGTGCATGATGGCACTTTCCAGCAACAGCAGCCAGGGCAGTTCGCTCGCGGGGTCGGCCTCAGTGCGCAAGCAAGTCAACTCGTGCATCTCACTGAGGAGTTCCCGCCGCTGGATCTGCAGCACATCGGCTGGCGACACCGGACCGAAGAAGAGGCTGAACATGAACTTGGCGTAGAAGACGTCGCGCAAGCGGTAATCGCGAGGCACCGGCTCGTGGTACCAGCGCTCCAGTTCCGCCCTCCCAGCCTGGGTCAAGTTGTAGGGGGTACGCTCCGTCGCTTCGTCCGCGGATGCGACCTGGCGCACGACCAGACCGTCCCGTTCTAGCCGCGAGAGTGTGCTGTAGATCTGGCCGATGTTGATCGTCCAGTGATCGCCCAGGGAGGCTGCCATCAACCCGTGCAGTTCGTAGCCGTAGGTGGGAGTATAGTCGAGCAGGGCTAATAAGGCGTGTTTGACAATCATGGCTCCTCCACGAAATGTATACTGGCTATCTATTTTCGAAACAAGTATATACCAGGTATATATTTTTGTCAAGAGGGTAGATTGGTGGCGATGCAGTAGAGCCACTCTTTGGGATGCTCCACCTGCACACCGCGTGCCAGTACGCGATAGGCGCGCAGAAAAGTCTCCTGGGCCGGATACGCGCCTCGTTCTGCGTTGCTCAGCAGTTGGCTCAGGTAGGCGGTGATGGGCTGCTGGTAGGCGCGGAACAGGGCTTTAAATTCTGCGTCGGGTGTCAATGGTGCTCATTTCTCAACATGGAGACGAATGGGGGGAGCGAACGGTAACAAGCCGGGCGCTGGAAGGGGTTACGGATGGTAGGCCAACATCTGCCGCCAGCCACAGCCGCCGTAGAAGCAGACTGGGTCGGTCAGGCCGGTGACGAGCAGGTCGTAGCTGCCGCCATCCAGCGCCACCACCTGCACGTCGGTGATTCCATCGTGCTGGCGGGTGTAGAGCAGGTGAGTGCCGTCGGCTGGCCGCAGTGGTCAGCCGTCAACAGCCTCACCGGGGTCGGTCAGGGCGCGGCTTTTGCCGGTCTCCGCCGGTTGGTCGGGGTCGAGCGTCCAGGCCAGCCAGCCGGCGGGCGACCAGTGCACGTTGACGAGCCTGCTTTCCCTCAGGGTGCCGGGAGGAAGGAGTTGCCTCAGTTGGCCCTAGGGGAAGGGGATGGCTTCCAGAGTGCCATCCTCAGTCACACCTCCCACTCGCACAGGGCCTCGGAGTCGTTGAGCAACCGGGCTGCAAGTGCGGGTTCCAGTTCGTCGCGGGCGAGGGCCGTCCATTGGGTGAATGTCGGAATCAGTGCCTCGGCCGCTGGCGTCGGCGGGACGCACGCGGCCAACAGAAGTGTGAGCAGGATGCCAGCGCCTAATATGGTGGTTCGTTTCATCGTGAAATCTCGCTAGTTGTTGAATATGACGAGCAGGTCTTCCAGCCCGTGGACGTGGTGGACAGCGGCAGGGTCATTGCTCCTCGCCCGGTCGTGGCTTACCAGGGCTTACTACGAAGAACGCCACTGCACCCAGCAATGGGATCAGCAAGATGACGATGACCCACAGAACGCGCGCGGTCTCGTCCAACTGACAGCGGCGCAGGCGCGTCAGGGCCACGATGGTCAGCACAAGCCATCCTGCCAGAACGAGAAAGTTTACGATCTGGAGTGCCCATACTGTCCTGTCAATTCCAATCATTCTCACACCTCCGGTGGCAAATCTGCGAAAGAACGGCTCTCTTCTTTGGCCTCTCTGACGTGCGGGAGCGACGCAACTGCAAATTGCGTCGCTCTTTTTATGAGAGTGTTGCTATGGAGCGGATACTTGCACCGGCTCCGGCGTCCGCCAGTCGCTCCAGCCGGTCTTGTCAGGGTGTAGCATTCTGGACGTGCTCCTCGGCAACGGCCTGGACATATGCGGTGAAGCGAACGGTGTCGTCTGCGTTGTGGCCGTAAAAGACCCACACTGGCTGGACGGTCTGCTCTGTCGGATGGGTCCACGTCGGCGCCCTGTCCGTCGAGCGGGCCACGTAGCCCATCTGCGGCTCGTAGTAGTAGGCCAGTTCCACGCGATCCACGACGAATGTGCCCTGCAACTCACCCGGCCCGGGTGGGAAGCGCGATTCGTCAACGACTTGTGGAATGTCCAACGGAATCTCACCAGCACTGGTAGCGGCTTTGACGCTCGGTCCGCTGCGCATTGTGTGTGGCGCTAGAACCGGCAACCCGGCGAAGGTCTGTGTTGGGTGGATCACACCGGCGACCCAGGTTTGCTCACCAGGAGGTGGCGCCCCGGGCCGGGCATAGTCCGCCGCCCACACGTCCACGTCCGGGCCAAGGACGTACCGTTGGCCCGTCTCCCGGTCGGTAAAGACGGCTACCTCGCGGCCTTCCAGCGTTTCCAGGTCAATGTGGCCCAGGAAGCCCTGCACGTGCTCGTCGGGCCATATCTTCTCGAAATCCTCGATCTCGATACCCAGCCCACCTGGTGCCCATTCTTGTGCACTGGCGATGGTTCGCCCGCGCACGCACACGTGCAACTGGTCCAGTTGTGCGATGGCCTCCAGCACGTCCGGCGGCCCGCTGAGCGGATAAAATGGCCGCTCCTCACCGGGTTCATCCACGTCCAGAAATGCTTCGACGCGCCGCGATTTTCCGCTGACAAAGATGGTGGCATGCACCGCACCGGTGACCTCGACGCTCTGGCCGATTTCAAAGGGGGCTTTAGGTGTGGGGATGCCGACGGGCGCCTCCACCCCGACTGGAGTCTCGGGCAGTATCTTCTCCGATTCGACGGAGACGATGACCTGAGAAACGGCGCCAGCGGCGACCTCGTTTTCGGACATCGGCGGCGCGGTGATGGACCACCAATCCAAGCCCTCCCCTTCGGCGGGCCGCTCGTCGGCCCAGACTTCGATGCGCTCTCCGTCGCTCAGTTCCTCGGGCGCGTTCAGCAGGCGGTAGCGTTCGCCCTCGTCTGTCGTCAACCATCCGCTGCCCCTTTCCCGCGTGAACGTGCCGGTCAGATCTTGCGGCTTGCGCGGGGGGACGGTCTCCCAATCGGTCACCTCCACCTGCCAGCGGTCCGGCCCCACCTGGGCGACGACCATCCCTTGGATTTGCACGTCGTCAAAGCCGACATCGCTCAGTTCGGCCACTCGTGGGCCAGCCAGGTCGTATTGTGTGCCATCCCGCGCCATCAGTTGGGCGCGCACATCGTCCCCATCCTCGGCCACCAGCACCTGCACCCAGCCGGTGATGGTCACAGGCTGGCCGATAGACCAGACAGGCGGGGGCGGGCTGTAGTGTTGCACGTCCATCTCGGCTGAGTAGCGGATGTCGGTATCCAGCCGGAAGGGGCTGCCGGTCACCTGCCCGCTGCTCAGATCCTCGTAAGCCTCCTGGACCGGCTTGATGGGATAGTCCCCGTCGCGCTCAAAGGTGAGGGGGTTGAAACTGGCGTAAGTCACCTGCCCGGCCGGATTGACGGCCACCTGCGCCCCGCTCCTGTAGCCGACCAATGGATGCCCGTTCAATTCCGGAACGACGTGCACGAAACGGATGGGGTTCTCCGGCCGGGGTGCAAAGTGTTCCGAATCCTGAATGCGGTGGGCGACGGGCAGCAGGTCGTGCTCACGCAGGAAGGTCACGGCGACGTCGGCAGCCTGGTCTAATGGGAGCGGTGCCCCTCCCTGCCCCCCCCCTACTGTGGGGGGGGCGGCGGCGGCGTTGCCATAGTCAATGCTGCCCATCGGCCCGAACTGGCGGAAGGTGAGTTGTTGGCCGTCGTCGCTCAGTACAAAAAGCGCCTCCGGCTCGCGGGGATCACGGTAGACCCGTGGGTCGGGCAGGCCAAAGTTGCGCGCCCAGGCCAGCGCCTCCTCCGGCGTGGTGGGGAGTGGTGCGGTCGTGACGCGGTAGACAGTCACCTCAGCAGGCGCGTCGGGCAGGTCTTCGGTCAAGGTCAGGTCGGCGCTGGCCAGCAACCCCTGTGGTATAGGCTGGGAGCCAGGGCTGGAGGCTTGGACCAGGCGGGGTAGCGGCGGCAGGTCGTGATCGCCACCGATGAGCGCGGGGAGTACGAGGGCCAGCACCAGCGCCGCAGCGACGGCGGCTCCAGCCCAGAGAAGGCGGGGGGAGGGAGACAAGGGGACACGGGGATGGGGAGAAGGGGAGCGGGTGATCTGATGTTGATGTAGGGTGGCGGAAAGATGCTTCACAAAGGCGGGGGTGGGTTCGACGCTGGCGGCGCTCAGGCGCAGGACATCAACGATGGACGCTTCCGGGAGTTTCTCCCCGCTTCTCTCAGCGTGAGAGGGATGGTCAATATAGGCATCCAGTTGGTCGGCGAGTCGTTTCTTATTCAGTTTCTTCCTCATCCAGGCACCTCCTTCTCAGGTCGGCGACGGCGCGTGAGAGCAGCATCTTGACCGCACCTTCGCTGCGACGCATCACAGCGGCGACCTCGCGACCCCTTAACCCGCCCCAGAAGCGCAAGGTGAGTGCCTCGCGCCGGTCGGGGCTGAGGTGGGGCAGGGCATGCCGGACGCAGTCCAGCATGTCGTTGCGGTAGGCATTCTGCTCCGGGTCGGGTGCGGACGGGTCGGGCAACGGGTTAGCCATCTCCAGCGACTCGCTGCGTTTGGCGTATTGGCTGCGGTGGTGGTCGGTGCACTTGCGGCGCGCGATACCAAACAGCCAGGCGGCAAACGGCCCGCGTCCCCGGTAGCGGGGCAACCCTTCCAGCGCTGCCAGGAACGTCTGGGCGGTCAGATCTTCGGCGTCGGCGTGAGTGCCGGTGTGGGCGTAGCAGTAGCGGTAGACGCGGGTGACGTAACGGCGGTAGAGCGCGTCGAAGGCGTCACGGTCGGTTTGCGCGGCCTTGACCAGCACCCCGTCGGCCGGTTCAGTGTGCAGGTTTTTCACAGATCACTCCCTCAGCGCTGATGGGGGTTCACTCTATATGTCGTTCGGGTGGGGAAAAGGTAACACCCAGAGCGTAAAACGTGAAACAGTGCGCCTGGTGTAGAAGCAGCGCCTCGGAATGAAATCCCGAGGCGCATGGCAGGAGATGGAAGGACTTTGGGTGAATGCTTACTTTTAGACTACAAGTCACCGACCAGCAACCGCATATAGTCCCTGATATCGGCAAAGTCCTCCAGTGCCCACGTGGCCTCAATCACCTGGTCTTGTTTCTCCGGCGTCAGGACGGCCGCCGCGTTGGCGCGGAACTTGGCGACGATGTCGTCGTCGCTCATTGGGTTCTCCGGGCTGCCTTTGGCGTGGTCCACCTGTTCCTCGTAGACCTCTCCGCTGGCAGTGGTGATGCGCACGATGGCCCGCTTCACTGCCGGGAACAGCGCGTCAATCTCGGGGTCGGCCACGACCTTGATCTTGGGCAAGAGCGCCCAGATGCGTGGGTCGCGCAACTTTTTCTCCTCGAAGGAATTGGGCAGGACGTTGCTATCGGCGATGGCGGCGGCGATGCAGTAGGGCAGGCTGTGGTCGGCCGTCTCCTTCGTCGTCGGCTGGTATTTAGAGGGGTCGGAGAGGATGTCGGCCCCACGGGTGGTGGTGCGCACGTGCACCTCGGCCACGTCCTCGGCGGCGATATCGTTAGCGCGGCAGATGTTCAGCACGGCGGTGATGGGTTGGTGGGTCAGTGCCTCGGTGGGGAAGGCCTTGTAGGAGCAGGTGGTGATGAGGAACTTTTTCCCCAGGCCGTCCAGCAGCATGTCGGTGGACCATGCGACGTTGCTCAGCACTTCTATCAGTCCCTCTTTGCCCTCGATGACCTCGACCGGGCCAGTGTACCCCTCGCGGGCCAGGAGCGCGGCGCGCACCCCCGCCTCGGTCGCCATCGGATCGGCGGTGTTTTTCATGTTTGTCAGGTGGCCGGCCACGACGCATCCGAGTGTAAAGTGGGAACTGCCCGAGATGCCGGCCGCCGCGACGGTCTGATCTTCGTTCAGGCCGAGCATACGGGCCGCGACGAAGGGGGAGACGAACTGGGTCAGGGTGGCGTGGTGCCAGCCGACCTCGCGGACGCCAGGGGTAGCGGCCAGGCACCAGCGCATCTCCAGTTCGTAGGCGATGAGGATGCCGACGATGACCTCCTTTCCATCCCGGTGTGCGACTTCGCCGGCGGCCAACGCGGCGGGGATGACGTCGGAGGGGTGGGAGGGGTCCTGCTCCCAGTATATGTCGTTATAGTCCAGTGCCCGCACCAGGAGCGCGTTCATCAGCGCTCCGTTGACGGTATTTGTGCGGTGGCCGCTGCCGATGACCGTCGCTTCCTCCGTGCCGCCGAGCGCGACTATATGGCGATGGGCGGCCTGCATGTCCTCATTGGGTGCGGCAGCCAGTGCACAGCCGACAGAGTCGAGCAGGAATCGTTTGGCCTCGTGCACCGCGTCGGCGGGGATGTCTTTGTACTGCAAGCCCAGGGCAAAGCGGGCCATTGTGTGGGTGATACTGTTCATTGGTACCTCCGTGTGGGAGAACCCAGTTTTTTTCCGAAAAACCTGGGTTCTGGTGACCTACAGACGTTCTGCCACTGCCTGCGCTACCTCCAGCGTCGTGTTGCTCCCGCCCAGGTCGTAGGTGCGTACCTTGCCCTCGGCGATGATGCCGGCGATGGCTTGCTCCAGCGCCTGCGACGTCTCCGTCTCCCCCAGCCAGTCCAGCATCAGCTTGACCGCCAACAGCATGGCGGTGGGGTTGGCCTTGTAGAGGCCAGCGTACTTGGGGGCCGAGCCGTGCGTGGGCTCAAAGATGGCAAAGTCGTCGCTGATGTTGCCGCTGGAGGCGAACCCCAGCCCGCCGACCAATTGTGCTGCCAGGTCGGAGACGATGTCCCCGAACATGTTGCTTGAGACGAGCACACCATAGTCCTGGGGATTCTTGACCATCCACATGGCCATAGCGTCCACGTTCGCTTCCCACAGTTCGATCTCGGGGTAGCCGGCGGAGATCTTGCGCGCCTCGCGCACCATCAGCCCGGAGGTCTCGCGGATGACGTTGGGTTTTTCGACCAGGGTGACGGTGGGGTAGCCGTAGGTTTTTGCATACTCAAAGGCCCGGCGCACGATGCGGCGGCAGCCTGCACGAGTAAAGATGCGGGTAGACAGGGCGATGTCCTCCGAGGGCACGCCCTCAAAGGCGGCCATGCGAGAATTATGGGCCTTGAGCACTGCCCGCACCTCGTCCGGCAAGGGATGGAACTCGACGCCGGCATAGAGCCCCTGCGTGTTCTCGCGGAAAACGACCAGGTTTACATCGTCCCGATAGTTGAGCGGATTGCCCTCAAAGGCCTTGCATGGGCGCATGTTGACATAGAGGTCAAAGAGTTGGCGCATACGCACGATGGGGCTGCGGTAGGTGAGCCCTTTGCCCTGAAGCGCAGGGATCAACTCTGCCTCGGCCTCCTCCTTGGGCTTGGAAGTGATGGCGGCGAAGAGGGCGCAGTCGCACGTCTTGAGGGTGTCAACCGTGCGCTGTGGCAACGGCTCTCCCTCCTGTCGCCAGAACTCCCAGCCGATGTCGGCAGGGATGTACTCGGCGTCGAGCCCGATCTTGTCGAGTACGATCTGTGCTGCGTCCATTACGTCTTTGCCGATGCCGTCGCCGGGCATCAGCGCGATACGATACTTTGGCATTTGTCCTCCTTATCTTACGAATGGATGATCCTAGTTGATCAAGGCCCCCAACTTTTGTCAAGGGCGTCACAGGCGGGGACGTTGCGGCAACCAGGATGGTTTATTGCCCGATAGGCCCCCACGATGGAGGTTTCGAGTGTCTTGTACGGAGGACTATTCTACCCGATGGTTGAGAAGAGGGCAAGCGGGACGTGGCATCAGGTGCGCGGCAGCGGGGCCAGCGGGCCGCCGGATTGGGTCAGGGCTGTTATCACGTCCCGTATCGTTTTCTGGGTTACGCCTGCTTGCTGCATCAGTTTCCACAGCGCCGGCAATTCAGCAGGGTGGGCCAGCACGTAGAGGAGCATCTTTAGCAGCGAGACGTTGCCGTGTGCGTCAGCGGGCAGGTCTATCGCCGGCAGCGGCGACGTGAGTGGATCGAGTACGACGCGCAGGTGCACAAAGCGCACGGACCGTGCAGCAGCCCAGCGAGCCAGCGGCCCGGCCTCCATCTCGACCGCCACCGCGCCCGTGGTCGCTCCTGCTCGCTTCTGCTCGCTGCTGGCCAGCACATGGGCCGAGGTCAACACTGGTCCAACGAGCAGTCGCAGGTGCAGTCCCTCTGAGATGGAGCGCACCTGTGCCACCAGTGATTCCGCCGGGGGATGTGGGAACCGCGATGCAGGCTCGTCGGCGAAGATGGTCGCGTCGGCCAGCACCAGGTCGCCGACGCCCAGTTCTGGCACCAGTCCCCCGCACCAGCCGAAGAGCCACATCACCCGAGGCTCCAGCGGTTCGATACGCGGTAGTAAGGCCGCCGTCAACTCTGGCCCTATGCCTGGCTCGACGAGCAACAGGTCGCCCGCGCGCCAGGCAGGGACGTTCCACCCCATCTCGGGCACGGCGTTGGGCAGTGCCTGGAGCACAGCCTGGCTTTCCATGTGTGTGGGTATGATGATGATGTTGTTCATGCTTCTCCTGGTCTCAAAGGTTCTATGTGGTTAGTGGGATAGGCGGCGCGGGTGTGTCTCACGCCAGGCTGGGCCGCCCCACAGCCGTGAACGTCAGTTCCGTTCCCAGGTAGACCTGTTGCCCCCATCCCGTGGCGACCGGTGCGTCCTTGTCCACGCGAACCACCTGCACCTCGACATGGTCGGCGCCTGCCTGCCGGGCCAGTGCCTTCAATTTGACCGGCAAGACCTGGCGGGCGTGCATCACCGCTTCTTCCACGGTGGAAAAGTCGCGCACCCCGTCGGGTAGGTGCAAGCGAAAGCATTGTCCGGCGCTCAACGGGCGGACGGTGGCCCGCAGTTGTTGCACCACACTGCCGGCCACAGCGCCCACAGCGTTCGCCACCTCAGCGTGGCTGGGGATGATCAACGCGGTGTGCATTTGCTCAGCCACACGATGCATGTAAGCTTCCACCGGCGCACCGACGGCGACGACCGGCTGGCAAAGTCTGAATTGGCAATCCATATCTGATTCGGGCCCGTTTCCCAGTGCCCGGTTCAGCAGCGCCGTCGCTGCGGGCTCTCGCTCCCAGTCTGGGGGAGTAGCCTCGTCGCTCAGCACTTTGCTGACCAGTTCCGTCGTCACCCGGTTAGACACGCCCGAAACCACCCGCTCGCACAATACTTTGGACGACAGGTCCACCCGCGCGGCCAAGAGTTCCGCCCCCAGCCGTGACGCTTTGGCGTCCCAACATTCAAAGCGCCCCAGGGCGTGCAGGGCATCGGTCGGCGTGAAACCAGCCCGTAGAACCAGCCGCCGCGCTTCCAGACCTTCGATCCGTTGCACGACCAGCGATCCGTAGCGTAGCCTGTCCACCAGCGATACCAACGACTGGGGGCCTGTGGCCAGATGACGCAACAGTCTCCGGTCATCGTCCGAGGTCGTGCGTGTCATCCGGCACTGTGCCAGTACGAATTGCCCGGCCAGGCTTTTTCGCTGGCGTGATGTTACCTGCCGTCGCAGCTCGTCCAGGATTGTGGGATGCTCGCTGGCCAGCAGGCACAACGGTACCACGCGCCGGGGACCGATAATCAGATGGCCTCCCTTATCCAACTGCACGTGGCTGTCGCCGCCCAACCCCACCGTGTGAACGTCCGCTGCTTTAATCATCGTCTGCCACTCGCCGACCTGCGCGCCTTCGGGGTTCAGCCGGGGGCGGCCATCGCGCAGCGTGGCGATGTCAGTTGTCGTGCCGCCCACGTCCACCACCCACACGTCGCTACGGCCCGCCAGGTGCCACGCGCCGACCACACTGGCTGCTGGCCCCGAGAGAATCGTCTCGATGGGCCGCTGTTTGGCCCACTCGGCCCGCACCAGCGATCCGTCTCCTTTGACGACCATCAGCGGAGCCGCGATGTTCAGGCCTTGCAGGGTGCGACGAACGGTGATGATGAGTTCCTGCAGCAACGGGATCAGCCGGGCGTTGAGGGCTGCCGTTGTCGCCCGTCGCACGGCGTTGAGGCGAGTGGTCAGTTCGTGGCCGCAGGCGACCGGCAGCCCGGTTAATTCTTCCACCAACGCCCGCACGCGTCGCTCGTGGGCCGGATTGCGCACGCCAAAGTAACCCGACACAGCAAAGGCGTCTACCCGGTCGCGCCAGGCCAGGATGGCCTCTCGCGCCGCCGTTTCGTCCAGCGGCTCGACCTCGTTGCCAGCCCCGTCGTGACCGCCGCGCAGGTAGACCACGTTTGGGGTCACCAGGTCGTGCTCAAACCCGTACTGCCGGATCAAGGCCGGGTCGTAACCGATGAGCAGCAGGCAAACCGGGCTGCCCTGCCCCTCGACGATAGCGTTGGTGGCCAGGGTGGTCGAAAGGGCTACCAGGCTCACCTCGGCGGGGGACGCAGTCTGTCCATCGCAGGCCGCTGCCACGGCTCGTCCAATGCCAACTGACAGGTCGTGGTGGGTGGTCAGGGACTTGGCGCTGGACAGCACCGCGCCGCTGGTGTAGTCTACCAGCACCGCGTCAGTGTACGTGCCCCCCGTATCAATGCCCAGAGTGATAGCCATTATACGACGTTGTACTCGACGATTTCTTCCCCTCGTTCGAAGCGGTCAATGTGCAGCGACGTGATGTCCAGCGTGTGGGCCTCTCCGTCCAGGATTTCCTCTGCCAGCAGCAGGCCACAGGCGGGGCCGTGTTGGAACCCATGGCCGCTGAAGCCGCCGATGCAGTATAACCCCTCCGCTCCGGGGATGTGGCCCAGGATGGGGTGCGCGTCTGGAGAGTTTTCGTAGAGCCCGGCCCAACGGCTGGCGAGCCCTGCTCGCTCCAGGATGGGCAAGCGCTGCATGGCTGCCTCCAGATGCACCAATTCCCAGTCCTCGTCCACCGATTGGTCAAAGTTCTCCGGTTGGCCCGGGTTCGACATGCCGGTCAGGATGCCCTGCCCCTCGCGGTGGAAGTACAGGGATTGGGCAAAGTCAATGGTAAAGGGAAAGTCAGGTGGTATCCCCGGTATGGGGCCGGTGACGACGATTTGGCGACGCACGGGAACAATGGGGATATCCACACCAGCCATCTTGCCGATCACCCCCGCCCACGGACCGGCCGCGTTGACGACTGTAGTCGTCGCTATCTCTCCCTGATCGGTGACGACGCCTTGTATCCTGCCCCCCGCGACGCGAATGCCGATCACCTCAATGTTGTTCAGCAGTTTCGCTCCCAGCCTCCGCGCCCCGGATACGTACCCCTGCACCACGCTGTTGGGATCCGCCAGACCGTCCCGTGCGTGGAAAGTCCCGGCCAGAATACCTTCCAGGTTGATCAGCGGCGCTATCTCGGCGATCTGCGCCGGCTCCAGCCACTCTGTCTCCACGCCCATCCGGTGCTGCATTTCCACGTTCTGGCGAAAAACGGTCACGTCTTTTTCGTTGGTCAGCAGGAAGAGATAGCCGCAATAACGCAGGTCAATTGGCTGGTCCAATTCTTCCTCGAAGCGGTCCAGCATCGGCAGGCTGAGGAGGGAGAGGCGGACGTTGATCTCGGTGCCGAACTGGTAGCGGATGCCGCCGGCGCACTTGCCGGTGGCTTGAATGCCGAAGAAGGACTCTCGCTCCAGCAGCAATACGTTCTGGCAGCCCTTTAGTGCCAGGTGGTAGGCGGTGCTGGCGCCCATCACGCCTCCGCCGATGATAATTACGTCAACTGTTCTGGGTAATTCCATAGTTCACCTTTCTGACTCACTGGCCAATTGATTGATTGTCGCTTTCCCGCTGCAGGATCACCACTGCAGCCAGAATCAGCCCACCGCCCAGAAGTTGCAACGTCTCCAGCCGCTCGCCCAGGAATGCCCAGCCCAGCAGCGTGGCGATGGCTGGCTCCAGTGTGGCGACGATGCTGGCGTTGCTGGCCGGCACAAATCGCAGCCCGGTGTTAAAGGCCAGGCCCCCGCCCAGTGTCGGCACCAGCCCCAATATCATCAGCCAGAAAAGGAGCGTGGGTGTGGTCAGTGCATGGGCTAGATCGGCAAACGATTGCAGGGGGAGTAGGAAGAGTGCTCCTATCCCCAGGGCGTAGGCCAGCGTGGTCCAAGCCGTGTAGCGACGCCGGGCGATCTTGCTAAACAGGGTGTACAGTCCGTAGGTAAGGCCGGCTCCCAGGCCGGCCAGGATTCCAACCATGTTCAGGCGTATACTTGCCAGGTCATAGGCCCGGCTGACCAAGGCACAGCCAGCGCAGGCCAGCAGAAGTGCACCTCCCTTGAGCATGCTGAACCGCTCCTCCAGGAAGATCGCGCCGAAGAGCGTGACCCAGGCCGGAGCGGTGTACAGCAGCACGGCGGCCATTCCCATCCCGGTCAAGTCAATCGCATAAATGTAGATGGCGTAGAAAGCCGCTACGCCGGTCAGCCCAAAGACCACGAACAGGGGCCAGTCGCGTCGTTCCAGCCTCAAACAATCGCGCCGCCGCCAGCCCAGGACCAGGAACAGGGTTAGCGCGGCGATGACGGCGCGGCAGAAGACGATGGTGAGGGGGGGCAGGCCGTAGGCAGCCAGCAATTCGTAGAACAGGCCCAGAGTCGCCCACAGCGCAGCGGCAACGAGGACGAGGCTGTAACCGCGCAGGTGACCGGACCGCACTACAGCGCCACCTCTGTCCCCAGCCCCAGTCTCCGGGCTGCCTCCAGCACCGCACCCGCAGCCGCCACATCCTGCACGGCTACGCCCACCGACTTGAAGAGCGTGACCTCATCCGGCGAGACCCGCCCCGGC
The DNA here is from genome assembly GCA_034189605.1 of Chloroflexota bacterium. Classification (GTDB taxonomy): domain Bacteria; phylum Chloroflexota; class Anaerolineae; order B4-G1; family B4-G1; genus JAUWNP01. The sequence goes on along the minus strand of JAXHUO010000006.1, from coordinate 83,182 downwards.
TTGAGGCCGGCGGCGATCTCACCCAGTTCCGCGTAGATGTGATCCTCGGTCATCAGGCCTTGCCGCAGTGGGACAAGCAGGTCCCCGGCCTCGACCAGGCTGGCCTCCCGGTGGTCAATCACGACTTTGGCCCGCAGGACAACCTCCGCCGGTATCTCCTGCATCTGTGGCGTATAGGCGCCGATACCGTTGATGTGTGTACCAGGCCTGACGGCGGTGCAGGCGAAGACAGGTCTCGTCGAGGTAGTGGCGGTGCAGATGACGTCGGCCTGGTGCACCGCATCGCCTGGCGTCTCAGCCACTCTCACCGGGAGCGACAGTCGCCGGCTCATCTCGGCAGCGTAGGCGGCGGCCCGCTCCGGTGCGACGTCGTGGACCCAGGCCGCCTGGATGGGCCGCACAGCGCAGACCGCCTCCAATTGCGTGCGCCCTTGCGCGCCAGCGCCAAAGATGGCGACGACGTGTGCATCTTTGCGGGCCAGCAGGTCAGTGGCAGCGCCGGATGCCGCGCCCGTGCGCAGCGCGGTCAGGTACGTCCCGTCCATCACGGCTGCCGGTATCCCTGTCGTCGCGTCCACGACCACGACTAGTGCGTGGATGAGCGGCAGTCCTTGCGCCGGGTTGTCGTTGAATACGGAGACGATCTTGATCGCCATCTGGTTGTTGCCAGCCAGATAGGCGGGCATAAAGAGGGTGACGCCGTTGTGACGGGGCACGTTGAGTGCGACTCGCAGCGGCACGTCGGCCTGACCGGTGGAGAGTTGGGCAAAGGTTCCCTTCATTGTCTCAATCGCCTGGCGCATCGGCAGCGCCTGGCGCACGTCTTCACTCGAAAGAATGTGTATCATTTGACTATTTAAGTTTCTCCTCTCCGCCGAATTCCCGGTATGGGTTCAGTTCTTCCAGAACGTCCCCATCTTCCGGCGCGAGCGTCCCTTGCACCATCCGGGCCAGCAACGCACCCACGCCTGGCCCCAGCATATACCCTTGTCCGCACATGCCGACAGCGTAGATGTACCCCTCCAGTTCATGCGCTCGCCCCACGATGGGGAAGCCATCCGGCGTCATCGGGTAGAGCCCCCGCCAGGTGCGCCGCACTTTGACGTTAGCCATCTTTGGCATCAGGTCCACCATGCGCTGGGCGATCATCGGCAGGAATATCGAGGTCTCCCGCCGGTCGGTGCCGACGATAGGCGGGTCGGGGGTAATGCAGAAGATAATGGGGCCAGGCCGGTGCTGGTAAAAGTAGTAGTTCTTGGAGCCTGGGGTGGGGCGAATGTCCACCACCATTGGCCCCAGGAAGCGGGCCACGGGCTCGGTGATGCCTGCCTCGTGGCTATCTGGCACGACCGGTACGTCCAGCCCGGTCATCTGGGCCGCAGCCCGCGCCCAGGGACCGGCCGCGTTGATGACCGTCTCCGTGGCATAGCCACCTTTGTCTGTGCGCACCCCCACTACCCGGCCCCGGCGGCGAATGACGCCGGTGACCCGCTCCCGGAAGCGAAACTCCGCCCCGAGTTCCCGTGCCCGGGTGTAGAAAGCGTGGGCGGTGAGCAGCGGCGAGGCCGACCCATCCCCCGGCGAGTATGTCCCGCCGATGAGCCCCTCCCGGTTCAGGTCCGGTATTACCTCCAGGAGGTCGTCCCGGCCCAGCCAGCGGATGTCCAGCCCGTAGGATTGCTGGATTTTCAGCAGGTCTTTCAGAACGCGTTCATCCCGCTCCTGGTAGGCGACGAAGGAGTAGCCCCCCTGGTACCACTCGATGTTATCGCCGTAGGTCTCCTGCCAGGTGGAAAAGACCTCAATGGACTTGAGGCAGAGGCGGATCTTGGATGGGGCGGAGTGGGTGGCGCGGATGCCGCCGATGGCGGCCTTGTTGGATCCCTGACCCGGGCTGGCGAACTGGTCAATCACCAGTGTCTTGAGCCCGGCCTGGGCCAGGAAAAAGGCGGCCGGTCCCCCGACACTCCCCGCGCCGATGATGATGGCGTCGTAAACTCTGGTCGTCATCACATCCCTCCCTCATGTACGTCTGTCGCATGCACTACCCGTGCCTCCTCGGCCGGCCCCTCCCCAGTGACGACTCCGGCAAAGGCCCCCAATGGCACCTCGATGAACAGCGGCCTCTGTGTGTTTTCTGTCATCTGCTCCGGTGTGATTCCCTCCTCGCGGAATAACCGTTTGATCAGGTTGGTGCAGGTCTTGCCACCGCAGGCTCCCATCCCGGCCCGCGTCACCGCCTTGACGTGATTCATATCCCGCGCACCGGCCCGGATGAGCGCGCGAATCTCCCCAGCCGTCACCCTCTCGCAGCGGCACAGGACCTCGTCGTCGGCGATGCGCTCCACGGGATGCGCCAGTGGTATCGCCACCGCTGGCTCCTGGACACGAATGCCCGCGATGCGACGAGCGTACTCCTGGCCTGCTCGCACTTGTACCAGGCATGCCCGGTCGGCGAACCCGGGTGTTCGCACCTTTACCACCTCCACGTTGCCCAACACCGCCCCCTCAGTGTCCAGCACTGTCACCACATCTCCTGCGTGGATGGCGTCGGCGGCGAACTCGTAGGGGATCGTGACTGTGGGGTGTTCAGAGTCCTTACGATAGTCCACCAGTGTGATCGCCAGCCCGGGGCACACGGCGACGCACTGGGCGCAGCCGGTGCAGCCCTCCCCCACGTACTCCGGCAAGCCCCGGATGTCACCCTCCTCGATGAGAATGCACTCTTGAGGACAGACGGAGGTACAGGGATTGCAGGGAATCTCCTGGGCGCAGTGGAGCACGGGCAAGACTCCCTTCTCTACCTCCGGGATGTCCTCGGTAACGACCGCGCCGGGACGAGACTTGAGGATTTCGGCGGTGGTGTACCATTCCTGCGGTATCTCGCCCACGTCCCGCCCCAGGCTGCGGGCGATCTCCAGTCCCCGGATGCGGCCGGTGAACATCGCTGCTGATGCCTCGGCGATCTCCTCCGCGTCCCCTGCCGCAAAAACCGGCAGGCCGAACTCTTGTGCCTTGTGGATGAACTCGTCCACCGGGTCCAGCCCCACAGCGACCAGGACAGTGTCGCACTCAAAGGTCTTTTCCGTGCCGGGGATAGGTTGCCATGCCTCGTTTATCTGGGCGATGGTCACCGACTCCACCTCCTGTTCCCCGTCCGCGTTCAGAACGGTGTGGGAGGTGTAGATAGGGACGCCCAGGCGAGCCAGTTTGTCCTTGTGTACCTTGTAACCGGAGCAATCAGGCAGCGCCTCGCACAGGCCGATGACCTCTATGCCGGCCTGGAGGGCGTGGTAGCCCGCGATCAGGCCAACGTTCCCCCCGCCGACGATGAACAGCCGTTCGGTTGGTCTGACCAGATCCCGGTTGACCAATGTCTGGAAGGCCCCCGCGCCGTAGACCCCCGGCAGCGTATTCCCTTTGAAGGCCAGTGACTTTTCCCGCGCGCCGGTCGTTACCAGCAGGACGTGGGGCTGGATGACGACATAGTGCCCCTCACGCAGGACGCCCACTTTGCGGTCGGAGAAGACGGCCAGAGCAGTCGTATTGAGCCAGACCTGGATATTCTCGAATCGATGTATCTCCTGCTCCAGTTTGGTGGCGATGTCAATACCCCGCGTCCCGGCGTAGCAGGCCTCAATCGAACCGAAGAACTTGTGAGTTTGGAGTACCAGTTTGCCGCCCATCCGATGCTTGTCGTCCACGATGAGCGTACGCACGCCAGCTTTGCCCAGTTCGATGGCCGCCGACAACCCCGCTGGTCCGCCGCCGATGATCAGGCACTCCACCTCGACCGTCTCAATAGCATGCATCTTGGGCATGGTGGTGTGCACGTCGGGCAGGGTTGGTTTCCCGTCCATCGGCTCCACACGCATCCCTGGTCCCACGGGGGTCATGCAGGCTTTGACGGGCAGGCCATCGGCCATCACCAGGCACTGTGCGCATTGGCCGTTGGCGCAAAAGATGCCCTGGGGCGCGTCGTCTTTGTAGTGGTGACCAAAGATGCGCACGCCGCCCGCGAAAAGGGCCGAGGAGATGGTCTCTCCCTCGCGGCCTCTCATCGCCCGGCCCTGCCAGTAGAACTCGAACCCCAATTGCTCCTCGGCTGGGAGGATGGGATGTTCACGAATGCGATAATCTGCCATATGGCTTTCTCCCATTGTTTGGTTGCTACTCAGGTGCAATGCACCTTTGCTACAAAATTGCCCGTTCTATGGCGCAACCCACTGCGAGTACTCGTGGCAGGCTGCTGGACGAAATCGCTGAAATGGCAAGAAACAAGTGTGTTGTACTTTGTGCTTATTATATGCCAGAACGTGCTGCGTAGCAAAACGCTCGCTTCCCCTCCGTCTCAACCTGGTGTACAATTCCCTTCGCAGACACGAATCCCAATCTCCAATCTTCATTCTTCATTCTCCTGACCATCAACATCTCATAGGGAGCCAACCAATGAAACCGGAAACTCAATTCAATCACGAAACTTGTATCTCTCCCTTCGCCTGGCGCTATGGCTCCGAGGAGATGCGGGGGACCTGGAGCGAGGCGCACAAGCGGCGACTCTGGCGGCGCGTGTGGGTCGCGTTGGCTGGGGCGCAACACCAGGCTGGCCTGGTCACTGCCGAGCAACTGGCCGACCTGCGGGCGCACGAGGACGACGTGGACCTGGCCCGCGCTGCCGAGATTGAGGCGGAGATCCACCACGACTTGATGGCTGAACTATGTACCTTTGCCGAACAGTGCCCCGCCGGCGGCCCGGTGCTCCACCTGGGGGCCACCAGCGCTGACGTGCAGGACAACGGTGATGCGCTGCGCATCCGCGCATCACTAGACCTGCTGCTGGAACGGCTGCACGCGCTCCTTTCGACCCTGGCCAGCATCATTGAGGCCCGCGCCGATCAGGTCTGTATGGGCTTCACTCACCTCCAGCCCGCCGAACCTACCACCATCGGCTACCGGCTGGCGGTCTACGGCCAGGATCTGCTAGGGGACTGTATTGAACTGCGCCGTGTGCGGGCCAGTATCCGAGGCAAAGGGATCAAGGGCGCGGTGGGCAGTGCTGCCTCCTACGCCCAACTTCTGGTTGGTACTGGGATGACCCCGGCCGAACTGGAGGCCCGCGTGATGGCGGAACTGGGGCTGGACGCCTTCCCCGTCGCCACCCAGGTCTACCCGCGCAAGCAGGATTACCGCGTACTGACGGCGCTGGCGGGGCTGGCGGCCTCGCTTTACCGCTTCGGGTTCGACCTGCGGCTGCTGCAGTCGCCACCCATCGGTGAGTGGAGTGAGCCCTTCGGGGCGCGGCAGGTGGGCTCGTCAGCGATGCCCTTCAAGCGTAATCCGGTTAATGCAGAGAACATAGGCAGCCTGGCCAGGTACGTCGCCGCGCTGGCCCGCGTGGCCTGGGACAACGCGGCCCACTCTCTGCTGGAACGCACGCTGGACGATTCGGCCAACCGCCGCCTCATCTTGCCGGATGCGTTCCTGGCAAGTGACGAATTGCTGCGCCGTGCCCAGCGTATCCTGCGGGGCTTGTGCTTCCGCGATGGGGCCGTGGCCCGTAACCTGGATGCCTATGGAACCTTTGCCGCTACCGAACGATTGCTGATGGAACTGGTGCGGGCCGGGGCCGACCGCCAGGTGATGCACGAGGTCATCCGGGGGCACGCGATGGCCGCCTGGGATGATATACAGCAGGGGAAGCCCAACTCTCTGGCTGATTGGTTAGCCGCCGCCCCGGAGGTGCTGCGTTATCTGTCCGCCGGCCGCGTGCGCGAGTTACTCGACGCCACCGGTCATATCGGCGATGCGCCGGAGCGGGCGCGTCGGATGGCGGCCGCGATTCGCGAGCATGTTGAGGGAGGTGCGCGATGAGACTCGCTGTCTTGGCCGACATTCACGGCAATGGCGAGGCCCTGCGTGCCGTCATGGCCGACCTGGACGGACGTGGCGGCGCCGACCGGCTCCTCGTCCTGGGCGATATCGTCCTGCTGGGGCCTGACCCTGGGGAGGTGGTCGAGTTACTGCTGGAGCGGGACGCCCTCGGCGTCTACGGCAACACTGACTGCTTCCTGCTCGCCACCGACTGGTTTGCCTTCGAGCCCCGGAACGAAGAAGCGTTTGCCGACCAGGCACTCTGCCTGTGGGCACTGGAGCAACTGGACGAGCGAGCAGGAGCCTGGCTGCGTGCTCTGCCGTTCCAGCGGGAGTTGGAGGTGGGTGACCAGAAAGTACTGGATCGCACCGTGGGCAGTGTACGTCTGATCAATCCAGGTAGTGTGGGCTACCCCCAGGGCGAGCAAAGGACCGCCCGCTACGCGCTACTCACGTGGTAGGGGGACTGGCGTAGAGTTCCGCCTCGTCCACTATGATGTCGAAAAGACAATTGCGCGACTGCTGGCGACCCAACGCCCCTACCGTCTCTGGGTTGCGGAAATGCTGCGGTATGCCACTCACGTCCCGCTGACGACATTTGAGTGAGCCCTCAAGCCCCCACGCAGTGGCAGCCAGCCCATGCGGCATCCATCTGGTTTGCCCATCCTGCTGTGATGGTGTACAATTGGTAAGCAGTGAGTGCGGGGAGGGCTTGTATGGAGCAGATACTGCTTGCCACTTATCAGAGAGACATCACACGGCATTATGAACTGGCTCAGGCCCATGGCGTGGGACTGGAACTCCAGGTCTATGGCTATGACACGGATTTGCTTGACAGTGGGTGGCGCGAGTTACTCGACCAGCACAAGGCCATGTTGCGTGGTTTCGAAGGCGAACTGGCCATTCACGGCGCTTTCATAGATTTGGCCCCCGCCAGCCCAGACCGGCGCATCGTGGCGCTGACCCGTGAACGTTTTATGCTGAACCTCGACATCGCCGCCGAATTAGGGGCGCTACACGTCGTCTTTCACACCCAGTTCCTGCCCCAGGTGTACCGCCCTGTCGTGGATGGCCCAGACTACCACCGCACTTGGACTGATGGCCAGGTAGAGTTTTGGGGGGCGATGGCTGAGGAGGCCGCTAAGCGCGATGTGATCATCGCGCTGGAAAACATGTGGGAGCCGGAGCCGGGCATTATTGGCAACGTGCTGGATTTGGTCAACTCGCCTAACCTGGGTGCCTGCCTCGACGTTGGCCACGTCCGTCTGTTCACCGATTATGTGCCTCTGGAGATGTGGGTTGAGCGACTCAGCCACTGGCTGGTGCATTGCCACATGAATAACCATCGAGGTTTCTACGACGAGCACTTGGCGCTTGACTTTTCTGGTGGGGTGATTGACTACAAGCGGGATGTCTTGCCGCTGCTGCGTGCGCTGCCCAACCAGCCTTCCCTTGTACTGGAGATGGACGACCTTGAATATTTGGAGCACAGCCTGCGCTACCTGGGGCGCTAACTCCATCGCCGACCACGATGTCACTGCCCGTGCCAGTGGTTGAAACCACGCCTGAGAATCCAGGCGCCTGTCCACCTACGTGGGCAGGTGCGTCCACGCAGACTGAAATGCGTCCCGTATTGCTCGCTTGCGGTTTATCGCTAAACAGCCTATAATTATGGTGCTACACGGGGGGAGCGGACATTATGCCCATTGAACGAAGCGTGTCCATTGAAGATGAAATGACAGCCTCCTTTGCTGACCAGGAAGTGCATCCAATGGCGCAGATGCTTGATCAGTATCTTTCCTGCTGGCATATGAAGCGAGGGCAGGTCGTTCCAGGGGTAGTTGTCCGCGTCAGCCCAAGTGGGGTCATCGTAGACATTGGTGCCAAGTGCGAAGGCATTGTGTCGGGGAGCGAGTGGGAGAGAACGCCGCTTGCCGATCGGGATGACATCCACGTGGGTGATAACATACAGGTCTACATCGTTGACCCAGAGGATGCCGATGGCAACATTGTTCTGTCACTCTCTCGTGCTCAGATAGCACGCGACTGGCTGGAAGCACAGCGTCTCTTCGAATGCCAGGACATCCTTGAGAGCCAGATTACTGGCTGCAACAAGGGTGGCGTGATCGTACACATCGGTAAAGTGCGTGGCTTTGTGCCGGGCTCGCAGTTAGATCTCTCTCGTGTTGCCAGCCAGTCAACTGCTGATTCAGGCGGCGAGGACCGGTGGGCAGCACTGATTGGTGAGAGTCTCAAACTAAAGGTCATCGAGGTTGACCAGAAGCGCAACCGGTTGATTCTCTCCGAACGAGCCGCCTTACGCGATTGGCGTAAGAGCCGGCGTGAAAGGCTGCTGAACGAACTGACTGAAGGGGATGTGCGTCAGGGTCGTGTCATTAATCTGGCCGACTTTGGGGCTTTTGTTGATCTGGGCGGGATAGATGGACTGGTGCATCTGTCTGAACTTTCCTGGAGGCGCGTCGCGCATCCGCGTGAGATAGTGGAGGTGGGGCAGGAGATTCAAGTCTATGTGCTGGGGGTGGATCGAGAACGCCAGCGGGTGGCCTTGAGCCTCAAGCGTTTGCAGCCTGATCCCTGGGTCTCTGTCGAAGAGCGCTATCAGGAAGGGCAGTTGGTCGAAGGAGTCATCACGCGTCTCACCAAGTGGGGAGCCTTTGCCAGTATCGTTGGCGACGAGGTTATTGAGGGGCTGATTCACGTCTCAGAACTGGACGATGGCCCCGTCGTTCACCCTCGTGATATAGTCCAGGCAGGGCAGGTCGTCACGTTGCGGGTGATCGGCGTGGATGGGACGCGCCATCGTATGGCGCTGAGTCTCAAGCAAGCCGCTGAAGGGGAAGCCTTGGATCAGGATTGGAAGGCAACACTTGCCGATCAGCCCACAGCCGAGGGTCAACTCTCGGCTGCGCTTTCTGAGGCTATGGGATCATCGGATAAATCTGGGGAAAGAGATGCACTGTAGGTGGCGGGGGATGATACGTGCGGTGCTATGGACAGGTTGACTAGATTTTTCACTAATGAAGCCCGACGAGCGCTCAAGTTAGCCCAGCAGGAGGCCAAGCGCATGCACCATGCGCAGATCGGCCCCGAGCATCTCTTGCTGGGACTTTTGCGCGAAGAGCAGGGGATCGCCAGCCAGGTACTGCGCGAACTGGGGTTGCAATCTGGCGATGCGCAGAACTGGGTCGAGCGTCTCAGCACCGTGCGACGGCGTCCACCCTTGATCAGCGTAGAACTTGATCTTACGCCTCGCACCAAGAGGGTGATCGAGTTGGCGGGAGACGAGGTCCGCCGCCGGGGCGACGCCAAGATAGACACGCACCATCTCTTGCTCGGACTGATCCGCCAGGGTGATGGCACCGCTGTGGAGGTACTTGGTCACCTGGGCATCACAGGCGATCGAGTCCGCCGCTGCACCGACCGGACGTTGCAGCGACAATCGGTCTTTGCCGGAAAGCAACGGCGCAAACCTGCCAAAACGCCGCTTATGGACAAACTGGCAATTGACCTGACCGCTCTGGCCGAACAGAACAAACTGGACCCGGTCATTGGTCGGGAGCAGGAGATTGAGCGCGTGATCCAGATCCTGGCCCGGAGGACAAAAAACAACCCTGCGCTCATCGGCGAGCCCGGCGTGGGCAAAACAGCCATTGTCGAAGGACTGGCCCAACGCGTCGCTGCTGGTGATATTCCTGGGCCACTGCTGGATAAGCGTGTGCTGCAACTCGACGTCGGCTCATTGGTCGCCGGAACGATGTACCGGGGGCAGTTTGAAGAACGCCTCAAGAAAGTTGTCGCCGAGATCAAGGACAGTAACAGCATCCTGTTCATAGATGAGGTGCACATGCTGGTTGGGGCCGGGTCGGCCGGCTCTTCGGTGGACGCGGCTAATATCCTCAAGCCAGCCCTCGCCCGAGGCGAGTTACAGTGTATCGGCGCGACTACATTGGAAGAGTACCGCAAGTACATCGAAGCGGACGTGGCATTGGAGCGGCGCTTCCAATCCATCACAGTAAAAGAGCCCTCGGTCGAGGAAACGATCGGGATTCTGCGCGGCGTTCGATCAGCCTATGAGCAACATCATCATCTGCGTATCAGCGATGAGGCGTTGGAGGCCGCCGCCCGGCTTTCGGCTCGCTATATCTCTGATCGTCACCTCCCGGATAAGGCCATTGATCTGATAGATGAGGCCGCATCTCGCGTGCGGATGTACAAGGCTCCCCACGCCAAAAGCCTGCAGGAGATGTTCGCCAGGCTAAGAATTGCACAGCGGGCCAAGGAAAAAGCCATTGAGGAGCACCGTTACGAGGACGCCGATGTACTGCGAGACCAGGAGATCGAATTGCAGGAGCGACTGGAAGCCTTGCGCGCCGACTGGGATGCCGAGAATGGCGTGGTCGCTGATTCCGATGACATAGCGGAAATAGTCTCAATGTGGACGGGCATCCCCCTGACTCAGTTGCGCAGTGGCGAGACAGAGCGGTTGCTGCACATGGAAGAAACAGTTCATCGGCGTATCGTCGGCCAGGATGAGGCTGTCTCGGTGGTCGCCAAAGCGGTACGCCGGGCACGGGCTGGCCTCAAGGACCACCGCCGCCCCATCGGCTCGTTTATCTTCCTTGGCCCTACCGGGGTGGGTAAGACGGAACTGGCCAAGGCATTGGCCGAGTTTATGTTCGGCAGTGAGGATGCATTGTTGCAATTCGACATGTCCGAGTTTGTGGAACGGCATACAGTGGCTCGGCTAGTTGGAGCGCCGCCGGGATACGTGGGCTACGAGGATGCTGGGCAACTCACTGAGGCTGTCCGTCGTCATCCCTACTCCATCGTCGTCTTCGACGAGGTCGAAAAGGCACATCCCGAGGTCTTTAATATGTTGCTCCAGATTATGGAGGAGGGCAATCTCTCCGATGCCCGAGGGCGGAGGGTGGACTTTCGCAACACAATCGTTATTATGACCTCAAATGTTGGGGCGGAGATGATCAAGCGCGAGACGAGTCTGGGCTTTGCTACGCCACACGATGATACAGCAGACACCAGGCGTGATTACGAGGAGATGCGCCAAAAGTTGCTTGAGGAATTGAAGCGTATTTTCCGCCCCGAGTTTCTCAACCGGGTGGATAGCGTCATCGTCTTCCACGTTCTCAGCCAGGAGGAGATTGCTCAGATCGTGGGCTTGGAACTGGACAAGGTGCGCACGCGTCTGGCAGAACACAACATAGGGTTGGAAGTGACCGAGATGGCAAAGGCGCTGCTGGCCGAGGAAGGGTACGACGAAGAGTACGGCGCGCGGCCATTGCGACGGGTCATCCAGAATCGGATTGAGGACGTCCTTTCTGATGCGGTGCTGGCGAACAGGTTTGCGGCCGGAGATACGGTGCTGGTAAACGCCGAGGAAGGTGAGATCAGGCTTTGCCAGGCGGAAGATGTGGTGAGGGAACTAGTTATGGAGCCAGTTCCGGCCTGATACACTCGCACAAGATTGACACATTCTCAGCCGCTGGCCTGCGCCGGCGGTTTTTTGTTCCGTGTCAACCCAAATGAAAACCTTACCTCCAGTAACATTATCATTTGAGGGAAGACCATTTCGTTAACATTTTACCCGACTGAATGCGACTGCTTGCGTGTTAGAGCCGTCTATGTTATAATCTAACTTGTACGTGGGCGAGGCGGGGGAAGTGGATATGGGCGGGGTGGGAGAAGTGGGCAAGCCCCACTTTTCTTTGTATATGGTCATCAAGTTGACCAAGTCATAATTGCCCATTGCTCCGCCGGGTCAGCGACCCGGCGGCTTTAATAGAATGACAGTTGCCCTGTCTCTTAATCTACTAACCTGGCTTGTGACCAGGTCGGGGATTATAGATTCTTGTCAGCAGGAGAAGGACGATGAAGTCAGAGTTCTTACTGGCGTTCAATCAAATCTGCAGCGATCGCGGTCTATCTAGGGAAGTCGTGCTTGATGTACTGCAGACGATGTTGGTGTCTGCCTATCGCCGCGACAGTGACGCCGATATATCCCCAAACGTTACGGGCCGGATTGATCTGGAGACCGGACAGGCGAGCATCTTTGTCGAGAAGCAGGTGGTAGAGACGGTCACTGATTTTGAGCGGGAGATCGCTCTGGCGAACGCGTGCATTATCCAGCCTGGTGCCAAAGTAGGGGATGCGGTGATGGTCGAAAGCACTCCCAAAGACTTTGGGCGCATCGCGGCGCAGGCTGCCAAGCAGGTCCTCTTGCAGCGCATCCGCGAGGCCGAGCGAGAAGCGCAATACACTCGTTACGTCCAGCAGGAAGGGGAGATCGTCCATGGCACGGTGCAGAGCATCACACCGCAGGCCGTGAGGCTGCACCTTGAAGGCACCGAGGCGATCTTGCCGCGCAACCAACAGGTGCCTGGTGAGCGTTACACCCTTCATCAGCGCCTGCGAGCCTACGTGTTGGAGGTCCGCAAGACCGGTCGTGGCCCGCAGGTCACTGTCTCGCGCAGCCACAAGAATATGCTGCGCCGGTTGCTGGAACTGGAAGTACCCGAGATTTTCAACGGAACGGTCGAGATCAGGTCTATTTCCCGTGAGGCGGGTTCTCGCTCCAAGGTCGCGGTCGCTGCCCGCCAGCCTGGAGTAGACCCGGTGGGAGCCTGCGTAGGTATGCGTGGTGTGCGCATCCAGTCCATTGTGAACGAGTTGGGTGGGGAGAAGATTGACATCATTGAGTGGAGCCCTGATATGGGCGCGTTCATTGCCAAGGCACTCAGCCCAGCCAAGGTGCTGAGCGTGCAACTGGAAGATGATCCGGTTGACGGGAAGACCGCCAGCGTGGTCGTGCCTGATGGTCAACTCTCGCTGGCCATCGGGCGGGCTGGACAGAACGCGCGGTTGGCGGCGAAACTGACTGGCTGGCGCATTGACATCCAGAGTGTCACTGAAGCGGCCACCTGGGCGTTGCGGCAGGTGAATGAAGATCCCGACGTCCTGCCCGCCCTGGGCCTGGTGGCTGAGCTGCTTCCCACCGCCGCTAGTATTCTGCGCCGGTACGAGCAAGAGAGAATGCCCTATAGTAGCGAAGAACTTCGCACCTTACGGCAGGTGATCGAGGGGGTTAGGGGGTATTACGCTTCGATACGCGATGCTGAACGAGCGCGCCTTATGGCAGAGGAAGCATCCCGCCGTGCAGTCATTGATGCCGCCGATGCTGAGCGCCGCGCGGCTATTGAAGCCGCCCTCGCTCTCGTTCCTCCCCAAGCCCATGAGATTATGTTGACCGATACAGCCCTCAGCGCGCGTGTGTTGGGCCACCTGGAGAGAGCCGGGCTGGCGACCGTCGGGGACGTGATGGAGTGCCTGGCCGAGGGGGATGAAGGACTACTAAAGTTGGATGGCATTGGTCCCAAGAGTCTGGCCGAGGTCAAGCAATGTATAGAAGCATTGGCACTACCAGAGGCCAGGGAGGCTATTCCTACGGCGGAAAAAGTCAAAGTGGAGGCAGAGCCAGCGGCCGAAGCAGTGCTGCCAATCCAGCCCGCACCCGAAACGCCGGTCGCAGTTGTAGAGGCGGTAGCCGCGGAAGCGGTCGTAGAAGTAGAGGAAGAACCTGTGGAAGAGGAGAAAGAGCCTGTTCCAGAGGTCGTTCTTGAGGCTGTTGAGGAAGCACCGGTTGAGGAGGCCGTAGCCGAAGATGTTCTGTTGCCAGAGTTTTCAGACATCTTGTTAGAAGAGGAAGAAATTGATGTTGAATTAGAGGAAGAGCGTCAGCGGAAGCGCCGCCTCCGCCGGCAATTGGTCTACGATGAGGAATCAGGTGAGATCATCGCTCGTCGCCGGCGCAAGAGGGACGAGGACATAGGTGAGTGGGAAGAGTATTTGGGGTAGTGACTGTATGGGCAAGCGACCTCAGCGACGTAAGCATATCCCACAGCGCACATGTGTTGCTTGCCGCACGGTGCGTCCCAAACGGGATTTGGTGCGCATTGTGCGGCTCCCTTCAAGTGGGGCCGAGGATGTGGTGATGGTTGACGAAACGGGTAAGCGCAGTGGACGAGGTGCTTACCTTTGTTATCAGCGCGGTTGCTGGGAGGCAGCACTGGCACAGCGGCAACTGGAGCGGACACTGAAGATAATACTGACCGCTGAAACCAAAGCCCAGTTGCGGGAGTATGCGGCTGGACTGCCTCAACTCCTGGGAACGGAATCCGAGGAGAGTGGGGATGCGGCGAAGGGAGTGAGTACAGATGAGTGAGCAGGTACAGACACAGGAAAAGCAAGTTATTGAGATTCCAGAATTTTTGACAGTGCGCCAGTTGGCTGGGCTGATGGACGTCAGTCCCATCCTCATGATCAAAGAGTTGATGAATGCTGGTGTTATGGCGAACATCAACCAGCAGATTGATTATGAAACGGCTGCCATCGTAGCTCAGGAGATGGGGTTCGAGCCTAGAGAGGAAACGCCGCTTATCTCTGAGGAAGTTGCTGAAGATGGACTGACCTTGCTCTGGGAACGGTTCTACGCTGGTGAAGACCCGGCAAAACTCGAGCCTCGGCCACCGGTGGTCACTGTTCTGGGCCATGTGGATCACGGTAAGACCTCGTTGCTGGATGCCATCCGTCACACCGATGTACTGGACAGCGAGGTTGGAGGGATCACGCAGCACATCGGAGCTTACCGAGTCGAGCATGATGGCCGCAGTATCACTTTCCTTGACACTCCGGGCCACGAGGCTTTTACCGCGATGCGTGCCCGAGGAGCTCACACCACCGATATCGCCGTATTGGTCGTAGCCGCCGACGATGGCGTGATGCCTCAGACTGTCGAGGCCATCAGCCACGCCCGGGCTGCCCGCGTCCCCATCATCGTCGCTCTCAATAAGACAGATAAACCCACTGCCCAACTCGACCGGGCGAAGCAACAGTTGGCCGACCTGGACATGGTCCCTGACGACTGGGGGGGAACCACTCTGTGTGTTCCTGTCTCGGCGAAGAAGAAAACCGGCCTGGACGATTTACTGGATGCCATCCTGCTCGTCGTGGATTCCGTGGAGATCAAGGCCAACCCCGACCGGCCCGCGGTGGGGACGGTATTGGAGGGACGGTTGGACCGCGCCCGGGGTGCGACAGCCACTGTGCTGGTACAGAATGGTACGTTGCACGTGAGCGACACTGTGGTGATCGGTCTAGTTTGTGGCCGCGTGCGCAAGATGCTTGATGATGCTGGCTGTCCCGTTCAGGAGGCATCACCCTCAATGCCAGTTTTGATCCTGGGCCTCTCCGGTGTACCTGAGGCGGGAGATATGTTCAAGGTCGTGCCTGACGGGCGGACTGCGCGAGCCATTGTCGCTAGGCGCAAGGAAGAACTGGCTGCCAGGGTCGTGACCCCACCCAAGGCTTTTACTCTCGACGACTTTTCCCTCCGCATCAAGGCTGGACAGACCAAAGAACTCGACCTGATCATCAAAACCGATGTCCAGGGCTCCATAGAGCCCATCGTTAGCTCGCTGGACAAACTGGGTGGTGATGACCTGAAGGTCAACATTCTGCACGCCGCTGCAGGCAGCATCAACGAATCGGACATCACCCTGGCCATCGCCACCCACGCTATCGTCGTCGGCTTCCAGGTATACCCCGACCCGGCGGCCATCCGTCTGGCGGAGAGCGCAGGTGTGGGCATCCGCACCTACGACATAATCTACAAATTGATAGATGAGGTGGATAAAGCTCTCAAAGGGTTGCTGGAGCCAACCTACGCGGACGTGGTGATCGGCGAAGCCGAGGTACGGGCCATATTCAACGTTCCCAAAATCGGCGCTGTGGCCGGTTGCTACATTCGCCAGGGTGAGGCGCGGCGTAATGCCCGCGCGCACGTCTTCCGAGGTGAGCAGCAATTATACGATGGCCACGTCGCCTCGCTCAGGCGATTCGAAAAGGACGCGCGCGAGGTGCGAGTGGGTTTCGAGTGTGGTGTGGGGCTGGAGGACTTTCATGACTTTGCTGTCGGCGACGTGATCCAGTTTTATGTGAAGGAGCGGCAGGAGGCCGCGTAACAGATTCCAAATCGCAATGAGCAGAAAATACCAACGTCGGGTCTCTGACATGATTCGCACTCACTTGACAAACCTTCTGGGGCGGAAGGCCAACGATCCGCGTTTGCAGATGGTCACTATCACCGATGTTACCGTTACGCCCGACACCCTCCGCGCGGACGTGCATTTTAGTGTGCTGGGTGGAACCGAGGTGCTAGCAGAGGCACAGGCAGGCCTGGAAGGTGCAGCCAGATGGCTGCGGCACGAGTTAGGTCGCCGGCTGCGGCTGCGCAATATCCCGGAACTAGTTTTCCACTACGATCCTTCGCTGGAGCGTGGTGAGCGCATTGCCAGCATCCTCGACGAATTGAGGCTCAGTGACGACGAACAAGAACACGACTCTGAAGCAGGCTAGCCAACTTATTCGGTCGGCTCACCGCCCTCTGCTTATATGCCACATTGCCCCTGATGGTGACGCCATCGGTAGCCTGACGGGTCTAGGATGGGCCCTACGTCACAAAGCCCTTGAGCCGATCATGGCTTGCTCAGACCCCATTCCTGCGCGTTTTAACTACATTCCTGGTGTCAGTGACATAGTACAAGATGTTAATGTCTCCTTCGACCTTGTCATCTCCCTCGACTGTTCCGACCTGAAACGGCTTGGTCGCTTCCCACAGATGCCGGCTTTCGATAGTACGCCGCTGCTCAACATTGACCACCACTTGACCAATCTTGATTTTGGCGATGTCAACCTGGTGGACCCTCACGCCTCGTCCACTGCCGAGATCGTGCTAAGGCTGCTGGAGTATATGGCCCTTCCACTCGATGCCGAACTATCCACTTGCCTGTTGACCGGCATCGTCGGCGACACGCGCGGCTTCCGTACAAGCAATGTCACCATTCAAGTGATGGATGCTGCATTACGGCTGATGAAGGCCGGGGCATCGCTTCCCTATGTCACCCAGCATGGCCTTGACCGCCGTCCTACAGCTGCGATCCGCCTGTGGGGGGCAGCACTGGCCCAGTTGCAGATCAAAAATCGTGTGATCTGGGTTAGCATTCCGTTGGCGGTGCGTCGTGCGACAGGCTATATGGGCAACGGCGACGCAGGATTGGTCAGTTTCCTCGTCAGCGCCGACGATGCTGACGTCGCTGTTGTCTTCGTCGAGCGCGAGGATGGCCGCATTGAAGTCGGCTTGCGCGCAGTCCCTGGCTTTAACGTCGCACGGGTGGCGCTCCGACTGGGTGGTGGTGGTCATGCTCTCGCCGCTGGCTGCAATCTCCCCGGACCACCGGAGGAAGCCCAGACCCGGGTGCTGGCTGCTCTTTGGGCCGACTTGGCTCGCCAGCGCCATACGTAGGACGCAACATGCTTCCCAGTCAGGTTCAGTAATGCACCTATGACCGATGGGATTCTTAACCTCAACAAACCGCCTGGCCTGACCTCTCACGACGTTGTGAACCGTGTCCGCTCGCTGACTGGTATCCGCCGCGTGGGCCATGCCGGCACACTTGACCCCTTGGCGACCGGTGTGTTGCTCGTCTGCATCGGGCGGGCCACTCGCGTGGCCGAGTACCTGATGACCGGGCAGAAGACCTATCGCGCCCGTGTGTGTCTGGGAGTTACCACCGACACCTACGATGCTGAGGGACGGGTGGTGGCGGAGGCGCCGATCAAGGTGAGCCGCGCCCAGGTCGAGGTAGCGCTGGCCCAGTTCCGGGGACCGATCACGCAGATACCGCCGATGTACTCAGCGGTCAAACACAAGGGCACACCACTTTACCGGTTAGCCCGCCGAGGCGTCGAGGGGCAAAGTCTCTCCCTCAAGGCGCGGCGGGTGGAGATATTTCGTCTGGAACTTGCTGCCTGGGAACTGCCGGAGTGCACGTTGGAGGTGATCTGCTCGCCGGGGACCTATGTGCGTGCGCTGGCCCATGACTTGGGGCAGATACTCGGGTGCGGTGCCCACATCACTGGACTGGCACGCCTGGCAAGTGGCGATTTCTATCTGGAGGACGCCGCTACGTTGGAGGAGTTAACCCAGGCAGTGGCCGAGGGGTACTGGCCCGACCTGCTACATCCAATGGATGCGGCGCTGGCTCGCTTCCCGGCATTGCACCTGGACGCGGACGCCGCGCGGCGTCTGTGCTCAGGACAGATGGTGGCGGCGCGGGGGTGCGAGGTGGGCGGAGGGGGTGACGCTGAGCGCCTGGGCCGCGCTTATGGGCCCGCTGGAACTTTTCTGGCACTTGTGGCTTGTGACCCGGCGACCGGCCTCTGGCGGCCTCGCAAGGTATTTTGCTCGCCAGGGCATCTTTTCTGAGGTTGGCGATGCGCGTCATCCATGATCTGGCACACTTTCCCCTGCCTTCCTCCAGGGAAGGAAAGGAGGGAGGGTATGTAACTATTGGTGTCTTTGACGGCGTCCACCGGGGCCATCAGCAACTTATCACCTGGATGGTAGAGGTGGCCCACTCGACCGACGGCGTCGCTATTGTTCTAACCTTCGATCCCCACCCTGCGATCGCGCTGGGCCACGCCCCCTCGCCGCTGCTGACGACGGTAGAGGAGCGTGCCGAGTTGCTGGCCGCGCTGGGGCTTGATGTTTTGGTCGTGCTCCCCTTCACCCCCGCCACAGTCCGTACCCCGGCTACCGATTTCGTTGAACCGCTGATACAACACCTCCACCTGGTTGAACTATGGGCTGGTCCCGACTTTGCGCTCGGCCACCGGCGCGAGGGGAACATCCGGTTTTTGCGGCGCTTGGGGGCAGAGCGCAGGTTCACCGTGCGCGTCGTAGAGCCACTAGAGTGGGAGGGATCCCTGGTGAGCAGCAGCCGCGTGCGGGCCGCGCTGAAGGCAGGAGACGTCCCCCAGGCGACCGGTTGCCTGGGCCGTCCCTACCGGCTGGCTGGCGTCGTTACCCCCACCCCCTCCCCTCCCCTAGAGGGAGGGCTGGGGGGGGGAGGAGTGCCCACGGCCAATGTCTCCCCTTCACCTGAGCGGTTGATCCCCGCCGATGGGGTCTACGCCTGTCTGGCGCACGCCGAACGGTTGGGGGTCCGCCCGGCGGTGGTCAGCGTCGGCACCCGCCCCACGCCCACCTCCTCCCGGGAGTGGGAGGGGGATGAAATGTCGGTCGTCAAAGCACATTTACTCGACTTTGACGGCAATTTCTGCGACCAGGTACTGGCATTCGATTTCATCGCTCGTCTGCGAGACGAACGGGCCTTCCCCACTCCCGAAACGCTGATAGCGCAGACACACGACGATATCGCCCATGTGCGGGTCGTCTTGGGAATGTAAGACCCCCGATGCATAACGCCGATCTTTTCGGGACTGGGTCGTCTGGCTCCGTTGTTGTCCTGCAATCCGCCGTTCTACAATCCCTGAATCTCGAAAGAATACCCCATCAGCGACAATAGCGCGGTTGAAGCGTTCGGTTTTGCATATTGGAGTTCGATCACCTGCACCTGGCCCGGCTCAATTGTCCATGGTAGCAGCGGGGCTGCCATACGCAGGTCGCTCATCCCGGCGACGGAAGTGAGGCTGATATCGCCTACTTCCACCGTGAGTTGCTGGGCTCCCGTGTTTCGCACTTCCCCCTCAACGATCAACACGTCGCCATTGTCGCTGAGAAAGGCATCGGTAATGTTCACCTCGGCCTGACCGGGCGCGGCCGACCCCGCCTCCGCCTGGTAAGGGATGCTCACGCTGGTGCGCAATTCTGAACCCGGCCTGGGGCTAAAGGTCCAGATGAGCGTGGGGCCGGCGAGTGCCTCTGGCACCAGGTAACCCGCTGTGCTCTGTACCATAGTGCCGGGGTTAATTTCCCCATTGAGCGGGCCGTACTCCCCGGCAGCGCTGGCCGCGGGTGAAAGCAGGTACTGATTTCCCGCGCCATCCTGCAACTGCAAGGTGAAGGCGTTGGCGTTAAGTAGCGTCGGGCCAATGTTTTCGACTGAGAACTCTACCAGGTAATACATCGTCCCAGGCAGAAGGTCAGGGCCGCTACGATCGGCGTGGCCCTTGAGGACAGTTAACTGTACATCGCCCACGCGCACCGTCTGGCCCGGGCGTGTCAGTGTTTCTGATGGTGGCTGAATGGCCTCAGTCTCGGCAACATAGTCGGCCGTGGCGACCTGCCAGGTGGTACTTTCCCTCTCCAGGATCAATGTCAAGCGGGGGCGGAATTGCTCAAAAACACCCGCCTCATTTGCCGTCACCTCTCGCCGCTCGGCGAAGCGAAATGACAGTTCCACGCCGTTGGAAAGGTGCAGTTTGATCTCGTCCCCTGGCCTCAGATTGTCCAGTAGCGCCTCGTTCTCCGGTGTCTGTCCCATCCCTACGACATAGTTGACCACCGTGCCACAGACCCAGGCCGCTGCTCCCTCCTCATCAGTCCCACCCTGGAGGGGAGGGAATGGGGAAGTGGGAGGGATGACTGCCACAACGGGAAATGATTCGCTGCCCACCGTAAGGGAAATGGGGAGGGGCACGGCCACCTGGACGTCACCGCTGCTGATGATCGTTTCGCAACTCGGGGGTGACAAAGGAGAGGTGGAGACAGTGGGGGTAAGTTTAATTACTTCCAAAGGCATACCAGGGCTGGCTTCGCCTTCAAAGAGCACCCCGCGCAGCCCGAGGAAGAGCATCAGTCCCACGGCGGTCAGCAGGAGTAGTATACCGCCTACAATGAAAACGATCAGTAGCCAGCGACGCCGCTGCGGGCTGTCCTGTGGGATTTTCCTCGTTGAAGTGGGGGGTGATTCGCTCATAGATCAGGACGCTCCTCATGGGAACGACTTGGGGGGGACTCGCACGTAGATGCTGGCCCCTTCGCCGGCCATCAGTTGGCTGAAGCCGAGGAAGGGGACGCTCACGCGCACAGGACCCTGTGCTGCGACGGTGAACTCCAGGCCGCCTTGCTCGTCGGTAAAGCCCTGGGCTAGCAGTTGGTTAGTAGCGGCCTCGTATGCCTGGGCCGAGACGCCAGCGATGCCTTCTCCTGCACCGGCCTGGTGGTCGTCGTTGGCATCATAGTAGACTAGGAGGCTGATGGGGATGAACCGCGGAGCCGGGGTCGTGGCCGGGACCGGGGTCGGAGTGGTCAGCGTGCGCACCGTCAGATCCTCGGAAGGGACAGGGGTGGCGACGGGCGAACTTGACAGCGTAGGAGTGGCGGCCTGCGAGTCTGACGTCGGGGCGGGCGTAGGTGCGCCAGTTGATTCAGGGGTGCTGGTTTGACCGGGCATCCGCATATCGCAACGCAACGTGTAGTTGCTATCGTATATGTTGCTCGGAGTGCGATCGCCAGTGCCCACCAGCAGGTACAGCCAGCCTTCGTAGGTGGAGTAGTAGGCAAAGTAACTGTCATAGTTTCCCGGTTCGACGTCGTCGTTGCCGCCGACCGCGTTGTCCCACGAAGGACCGTTGAACACGATCATATTCGTGTCCACGCCCGGGGATAGATTCGACGTGGCGCACTCAAAGATAAATCCCGGCTTGACCCAAATCTTGAAAAAGTCGTTGTCCACTCCCCCATAGGGCGGGACGAGGTTGAAAGTTTGGGGCTGGTTGGCAGGGATGACGCAGGCGTGGGCAAAGTCAAGGTTGTCCTCGCAACTGTCGGCCTGGGTGTCAGCGCCAGGGGCGGGCGTAGGTGAAGGCCCAGAGGAGGGGGCGCTCTCCTCGATTGACAGGTCGTAACTGCCGGTGGTTTGGACTTTGTTGGTTAGGCGGATGTAATAGTACCCGTCGTACTCAGCCTCCCACTTGGCCTGCGAAGCGTAGCCCCCCCCGCCATCGTCATCGTTTTTCACTATGCTGTTATTCTGGTCGCGGACTTCCATGTATGTGTCAACACCGCTCAAACTGCCGGTCGTGGCCTGGTACCACTTTCCATCCTTGGCCCAGAACTTGAACCAGTCCTCGTCGCCGAGGGGATAAAAGTTGGCGAGACCTTCGAGGCCAACCAAGGTGACCGATGTTTCCACCGGCAAGGAGTATGCCTGAGCAAAACTGTCGTTTTGCTCATAGTCGTCTTCCCAGGGGCTTGGAGTGGCCGATGGGGTCGGGGTTGACGTGGGGGGAGAGACGTATTCCTGGACGACCTCTAGCAAGTACGAAGTTGTCTTCGTCGTGTCTGTTATCGCATCGTACTTTTCGATTTCAAGGTAGTGGCGGCTACCTGCCGCAGTCCAAGACAAATCTACATTGCTGGCCGAAGCGGAACTGCACGGGGACATCAAATGACAATTTTCATCGTACACGCAGAGCCGCACTTTGAACTCTGGTGCCGTCATAGCAGCGCTGGCATAGTATGGGAGCCCTGACTGGGTCGCCACATAGAACCAGTCGGTGTCCGTAATCGGATCAATAGCCCCTAGGACTGGTGCAGCCAGGGCAATTTCATTTGCTTCGCTACAACTGTTGTTTGGCTCGCTCTCGTTTGTTGTCTGCGCTAACGGTGCGGCGTGTGAGAACCCACGGCCAGCCATCGCAGAGATTGCCATCAGCAGTAGCCCCACACCTGCCATTGCCATCAGCAGTACAACGTGTGTACGTCTCATTAGATCATTCCTCCTGGCAGGATGCATCTCCAAATCGCTCTGACCAAGACTACTATACCACAAACCGCGCCAGACTTCAAGCGGCGCGGCGGCTCCCTCTAGGCCATAATTGGGCGCTCCCTGCCGTTAGTCAGGAGCCCCTGGCCGCTAACGGCTAACCGCCAACCGCTATTCATACCCCAACCGGCGCAGTTCCTTCTCGTCCCGCCGCCAGCCCTTGCGCACCTTGACCCACAGGTCGAGGTAGACCCGGCCGCCGGTCATACGCTCAATCTCCTGCCGCGCTGCCTTCCCGATCTGGCGCAGCATCTGACCCCGGCGGCCGATGACGATGCCTTTCTGAGAGTTCTTTTCGACAAAGACGTTGGCCGCCACGTAGACCACGCTGCTTTCCTGCTCCTTGAACTCCTCCACGACGACGGCCACGGCGTGAGGCACCTCCTGGCGGGTGTAGCGCAAAACCTGCTCGCGGATCAACTCGGCGGCGATCTCCCGCTCGGTCTGGTCGGTGACCTGGTCGCCTGGGTAATAGCGCGGGCCCTCCGGCAACGCGGCGACGATTAGGCTCAGCAGTTTGTCCAGGTTCACTCCCTGCGTGGCTATGGTCATCATCCACTCGTGATGGTAGGTCGCCAGTTCCCAATACGATTCGGTGTGCGGCTTGACCTTTGCCGCTGATAGCAGGTCCATCTTGTTGAGCACCAGGATGACCGGGGACTCGGTATGTTCCTGGATCAGGCTCGCGATCATCCGATCCTCGTCGGTCGGCAGCACCGAGACATCCACTATGAACAGCACCACATCGGCGTCGGGAATGGTGCTGGTGGCGGTGGCAATCATAGCCTGGCCCAACTTGTGGTGGGGTCGGTGGAGGCCGGGGGTGTCCACGAAGATGACCTGAGCCTCCTCGCGGGTGAGGATGCCCAGGATACGGCTGCGGGTCGTCTGCGGCTTGGGTGAGACGATGGCTACCTTCTGGCCCACGAGTCGATTCATCAGCGTGGACTTGCCGACATTAGGCCGGCCGATGACGGCGACAAAGCCGGAACGGTGGCCTGGAGGTGTTTCGTCAAAACTGTAGGATTCTGTTTCAGGTATCATGCTTTCATCCGGACAGGGGGGCTCGGAGATTATCCCCTGGTCTCCCTGCTTCCTTGTCTCCTTGTCTCTGGAACGAGATATATCCCCGGCAAACTCACCAGCGTGACCGCCCCTTTTACGAGGACATTGGCCCAGAAGATAGACCACACTGTCGCGCTGGGCAATTGACCCCCGAACGCCCCCCAGCAGAATATTAGGCTGTCCAGAGGTACACTGACGCTGTTGCTGACCAGCACTCGGGCCCATTGATAGCGGTGCGTCACCCGCGTGACCCACAGATGGTAGACCTCAGTGTCGGTGAACTCGCTGCCGACCTCGGCGACGATGGATGCGACGACGATGCGCCACACTGGTGTGAGGATGGCGGCGAATTCGTGCTGCAGCCGCCAGGTGGGGTCGGGCGGGAGCCAGGCGGTGAAGGCAAAGAGACCGGCCATCAGCAGGTTGACGAGACCCGCCGTAACGATGACTGTGCGGGCCGTGGTCCTGCCGAGCAGTTTATGCACCATGTCGCGCAGCGTGAAGGTGAAGGGGTAGACGAAGGTGCCGGCATCTATGCTGAATCCGGCTACCAGCGCAATCTTGAGGCTCAAGATGTCGGAGAGCATCTGTGCAGCAGTGTAGGCGGCGATGACGAGGACGCTCGCGGTGGTGAAAGATGTCGCATTGTCAAAACGTTTCATGGCAGAATGTTTGGTATGGGGTGTGATCAATCCCAACGAGACGCACCCGCAAGTGTCAGAATCTCGGATGCGATCTCCTCAATAGGTTTATCGGTCACGTCAACGACGGACCACTCGGGCTGGTTGCGGAAAATGCTCAGTGCGTACTCTACCTCGCGGCGCACGAAATCGGGATTGGAGTAGTCGCCTGTGGCCCCGCCCAGATACTCATCACGTGCGCGCCGCAATTCCGCGAGCCGCACAGGGTTAATCGTGAGGCCAAAGACGCTATTGGACGGGAGATCGAACAGGACTGATGGAGGCTTTGTTTTCAGCATGATCGGTACATTGGCGACGAACCAGCGCTTGAACGCCAGGTAGATGCTGAGTGGGGTTTTGAAGGTGCGCGAGACGCCCACCAGCACGATTTCTGCGTGCGGAAGTTCGCTGACGCGACGGCCATCGTCGTGGTGGTACGCGAATTCCATCGCCTCGATGCGCTGGAAGTATTCCTCGTTCAATTGGCGAAAGAGTCCTGGTTTCTCTGCCGGTGAGACAGCCAACTGTTGAGATATCCGCGCCAACAGCGGCCCCATCAAATCAATCGTCTCAATGTTGTGCTGCCGTCCGGTGCGTAACATCACCTCGCGCAGCCTGTCCGAGACCAGCGTGTGTACAATAAAGCCGCTGGCCTGAGCAGCCTCTTGCACCACCTGGTGCACCTGTTCCTCGGTGCGCACTCCCGACCTCCGCTTGACCTCCACCTCCGCGCCTGTGAACTGCATCAGGGCTGCATTCAAGACCTGCTCGGCTGTCACTCCAGTACCGTCGGACACTATAAAAACGTGATGCATTCCTGTTCATCCAAACTGACTCGGCTATAGGGATAGTTTCCCCTATCCTCACACCTCGCACTTTACGTCAAGTATAACCCATCGCGGCAGGCTTGACAAGCGGTCGGGGCGACGTATACTTGGCCTGAGATGGCCGGCGAAGCGCAGCAAACAGAGTCTCACGAACCAAAGA
Organism: Chloroflexota bacterium; assembly: GCA_034189605.1. Lineage (GTDB taxonomy): Bacteria > Chloroflexota > Anaerolineae > B4-G1 > B4-G1 > JAUWNP01. The sequence goes on along the minus strand of JAXHUO010000006.1, from coordinate 57,915 downwards.
CGGAGACGGTAGGTAGGCAAAGGAGTATGCTCCGGCGACTATGGAGCCGCGTCGCTTTCGCCTGGCGCTGGCTGTGCAGGCCGGACGAGGTTGGGAAACCCCTCTCACTGCGGCCACGCGGCGTAAGATTGCTTATCCTGCTGATCCTGGGTAATCTGGCTGTCCTGGTGCTGTTGACCGTTGCACTGTACCAGGTAATCACGCAGTCATCCATTGAGGAACCTCCCGAGTTTGTCGTCGTTGCCACTGCGACGCCTGGTCCTTCCCCTACTCCCAGCCCCACCCCCACCCCTTTTGGCAGTGGCGGGGCCATTGCCTTCACTCTGCGGCGCAACGGCAACGCTGACATCTATGCCCTCAACCAGGCTGAGCGGCAACTGGTGCGACTGACCTACGACCCGGACGAAGACCGTGACCCGGCCTGGTCGCCCGACGGCAACTATGTTGCCTTTGCCTCGAACCACGCCCACAACTGGGACATCTACTTACTAGACCTGGTCAGTGGCGCACTGATCCGTTTGACCCATGATCCGGGCTTTGATGCCAATCCTAGTTGGTCGCCTGATGGCCGCTGGATCGCCTTTGAATCTTACCGCCATGGCAACCTGGACGTTTACGTGATGAGTACTACCGACCAGCAACTGCGGCGCATCACCACCGAGCGCGCACCCGACTATGGGCCGGCATGGTCACCCGACAGCCGTGCTATTGCCTTTAGTTCTTTCCGTGACGGCAACAAGGACATTTACCTCTATCTCCTCGACGATGGAGGAGAAATCATTAACATCACTCAAAGCCCTGACCTGGACGAGGATGACCCGGCCTGGTCGCCTGATGGCACACAACTGGCTTACGCGAGTGGACCACGGGGCCATCCTTCTATCCAGGTCACTACCTTTGATTGGGATGCGTTGGTGGTCAACCAGACCCAGACCGAGCTCTTGGGCGCCGGCAGTTCCCCCGCCTGGGCTCCCGATGGGCAGAGCCTAGTCTACACTTATGAGCGGGGTGGGCGCAGCCATCTCGTCGCGGCGAGTATGACAGGCTGGGCGCTGTTCCAGGATGTTTACAGCATTGAGGGGCCGCTGGACGATCTGGCGTGGACGAGTCTTGCGCTTTCCCCCCGCGTCGTGGCTCGGGCCCAGGCCGCCGCACCGCCCGAGGGGCCACCGTTCTACGTGGAACTGGTGCAGCCGACGCCGGTCAGCGGTCCGCCCTACAGGCTATTCCATCTCCCCAACGTCAGCGGTGACCGTGAACCATTTCTGTCCAACCGGGTGAACGAGAGTTTCAACGCGCTGCGCCAGCGCGTGGTTGATGAGACGGGGTGGGACTACCTGGCCACACTGGGCAGTTCGTGGCTGCCGATTACGCATACACCGCCGTCGGGTCACTCGCGTATGAGTTGGCACGTCTGTGGCAGAGCGATCGGGCTGGATCAGGAGTCCTACGAGGGTGATGAACCGTCGGTCGAATTGATACGGGAGGACGTGGGCAACGTCACCTACTGGCGCGTCTTTATACGCGCCGCCGAGCAAGATGGAAGCATGGGCGAGCCTCTGCGCGAGGCGGTGTGGGACCTGAACGCTCGCCAGGAGGGCGGACGCGCCATGGTGGAAGGTGGTGCGCCCAAGGCGTACATTCCGGCCGGCTACTATGTGGATTTCACCACCCTCGCCAGTGACTATGGGTGGGAGCGAGTGCCGGCTCTGTGGCGCTGGCGTTACTTTTGGCCGGACATTCGCTGGTGGGAGTTCCAGAAAACCGACGGGCTGACCTGGTGGGAGTGTATGCTAGAAGTTTTTGAACCCAGGAAGATTGAGGCCGCTTTCGGCCCCATTCCGGGATACGAGGATTAGGCGTCTGCCCAAAAGGTGTTCCCTGCGCTGCTACCTCTATTAACAGCAGTTACGCGATTCCCCTCCCGGTTATCCATTTGCTACTCGGTGAAAAGGCCAACCCGCAGCGCAAACCTCACCAATTCTGCATCTTCCCGAAGGCCGAGTTTGGTCAACAGATTCTCCCGGTGCCGGGCCACGGTTTTGGGGCTGATGCACAGAATCTCTGCAATTTCCCGCCGGCTGTGTCCCTCGGTGATGAGTTGCAGAACCTCTCGCTGGCGCGACGTGAGTGATTCGTATGCCTGCAGCCGGTCACTCACCGGCGTTGCGCGAAGATACGTCTCCACCACCGCATCAGAGATGCCGGGACTGAGGTATTTCTCGCCCCGGTATGCTGCCTCAATGGCGAGTTGAAGTTCGTTGTACACAGCGCGCTTGAGCACATACGCCGATGCCCCCCCTCGTAGTGCCTGATGGACATAGATCTCGTCTGTGTACATAGATAGGATGACGATCATAGTATCGAATCCCTTGCTGGCGATTCGAGTAGTTGCCTCCAGGCCGTTCAGACCAGGCATGCCGATGTCCATCACGACCACGTCGGGACGCAGTTCCTCGACCAATTGCACTGCTTCTCGGCCATCGTTGGCTTCCCCCACCACCGTGAACCCGGGTTTGGATTCCAGTAATGCCCGCAAGCCCTGCCGTACCAGGGCGTGGTCGTCAGCCAGCAGTACACGAATAGTCATTCTCAATCCCCTCACGTGCTATGTCCGGAGCCGTTTCCTGTCCAGGGAAAGTATACCGCACATCGCACCGGGATGCAATCGGCGGGATTTGGAATTTGAGGTTTGTCATGGTATCATTGTATTGAGAGTGGGGCGAAATGACTGCACGCATCATCATCCTGACTGGCGAACGCGGTGTGGGCAAGAGCACCGTCTGTCGTGAGGCTATCGCTCTGGCGCAAGCCAGAAGGTACACCTGTGGTGGTGTCCTCACCACTAGCCATCCCGGCGGGACCCTGGATGTGCTCGACGTGTGTAGCGGCGACGTGCGCCGTTTGACCCTTGATCCTGGCGCGAGTCCTGCTGTGGTACTAGGTCGCTTTTGCTTCGACCCCGAAACGCTGGCCTGGGGGAACGCAGTGTTGACCCGTGCCTGGCCATGCCACCTGCTTGTGGTGGACGAACTAGGGCCGCTGGAGATAGAGCGCGGGATGGGCTGGCTGAAAGCGTTTGATGTGTTACGCAGGGCCGACTTTGCGCTGGCGCTTGTCGTCGTCCGCCCCGAGTTAGTAGCGCGAGCACAACTCAATCTGCCCGTCAGCGCGACAGCCGTCATCACCGTGACGCCCGACAACCGGGAAGGCATACCTGCCATAATTGTGGAGATGCTAGAGAGAGAACTCTATCAGGCCTGAGACGCAAAGTGTAAGAACGCGACCAGTCACGCACTGTCTATTGCCTCAGTCTCCTACAGATGGGCCAGCCCGCACTGTAGCGCCCGTAGCGGTAGTAACCCACACTTGGCCCGCACTGGTCCCAGGGTGATGCCTAGCATCCTGAACATGTCTTTGTCCTGCACTGTTTTCAATTCCTCTATTGTCTGCCCCAGAATCTCCTCGGTCAGCATTGAGGCGGATGCCAAACTGATCACACAGCCACGGCCGCTGAACCGCGCCTCGCTTACCCGGCCATCCTTCAACCGGATGTCTAGTCGCACCACATCGCCACAGACTGGATTATCCTGCTCGCAAGAGATGTCAGCGTCATCCAACGTCCCCTGGTTGCGGGGGTGGCGATAATGATCGAGAATGTGCTCGCGGTACAGGTTCTCCATCCTGCCTCCCTAAAACCAACTCTGCGCCTTTTGGATGCCCTCCACCAGCCGATCCACCTCCTCGCGGGTGTTGTAGAGGTAGAAACTGGCCCGCGCCGTGGCCTCCAGGCCCAAGCGCGCGTGGAGCGGCTGCGCGCAGTGGAAGCCGGCGCGGATGGCGACTCCCTCTCCATCAAGCACCTGGGCCAGGTCGTGGGGGTGGATAGATTCGACGGCGAAGGCGACCACTCCACACCGCTTCCCGGTCAGCGGCCCAATCACGCGTACCCCTGGTGTTTTTTCCAGCCGCTCCAAAGCATAGGCCGCCAACTCTTGTTCGTGCACCCACACCGCTTCCATCCCTACCCCACTCAAGTAATCCACTGCTGCGCCTAGCCCCACTGCTTCGGCAATGGCTGGAGTGCCAGCCTCAAACTTCCAGGGTATGGCATTCCAACTTGCCTCCTCATGCCCCACCCGCCGGATCATCCCTCCGCCGCTAAGGAAGGGGGGCATTTCCTCCAGCAGTTCCGGCCGCCCGTAGAGCACGCCGACGCCCGTCGGTCCGCACATCTTGTGGCCAGAGAAGGCCAAAAAGTCGCAATCCAGCGCCTCCACGTCTACTGGCAGGTGAGGCACACTTTGCGCCGCGTCTACCAGCACCCGAGCCCCAACCGCGTGAGACCGGGCGATGATCTCCCGCGCCGGGTTCACCGTGCCCAACACGTTGGAGACGTGTGTGAAAGCGACCATCTTGACTGGACCTCGTAGGGAGCGGTCGAGGGATTCCAGATTGAGATGTCCACCATTGGTCACGGAGACGTAGATCAGTTCGACCCCGATCTCCTGCGCGAGCAACTGCCAGGGTACCAGGTTGCTGTGGTGCTCCATCTCAGTGACGACGATGCAATCATCCGGTCCTACGTTAGCCCGGCCCCAGGTATAGGCTACCAGGTTGATCGCCTCTGTCGCATTGCGGGTAAAGACCACGCCCCGGCGATCCGGAGCGTTGATGAAAGCAGCGATCCTGTCCCGTGCTTCCTCGTAGAATGCGGTCGCCTCTTCACTCAGGGTGTGCACCCCCCGGTGGATATTGGCATAGTGGGCGCGATAGAACTCGTCCAGTGTCTTGAGCACAACCTGTGGCTTTTGCGCCGAGGCGGCGTTGTCCAGGTAGGCCAGTGCCTGGCCGTGCACCTCCTGCGCCAGGATGGGAAAATCAGACCGCAGAGCGATGGGATCGAGTTTTGTCCTAGTGGTCACATCGCACCTCCATGCTGCTAATCAACACTCTGCGCCCCCCCCGTTCCACCTGAAATCGGCCAGTGAATGTCACTCTGGGAAAGATACGATGAATCTAGCCAAAGAGTGATTGCAATCGCATCGCCGCTGACATATCCCCTTCTACCTTGATTCGGCCTTGCATAAAGGCAGCCATCGCGTTCAAGTCGCCGTTGAGCATCGCCGCCAGGTCCGCAGCGGTCATCTTCAACGTCATAGTGGGCGCTGCTGTGGTTCCCTCAGCGATGCTGAGTTGACCATTGGCGACAGTTGCCGTCCACTGCCCACCTCCCTCGCCCGAGAGATCGAACAGTATGACCGCATCCATCCCGGCCAATTTCTGAGGGTCAGCTGACCCTGATAATGCCTTCAGCGCCTGGGCTGCACCTGTGAACTTTGACATTTTGTCCTCCTGTTTTGAAAATAGATTTGTAGGGCAAGATGGGATATTGGCTATTCCATCTCTTCCCAGTTCTGCCCCCTCTTTAGGTCAGCCTTGAGGGGAGCCTTGAGTTCGAAAGCGTTCTCCATGACCTCGCGCATCAGCGGCGCGACGGTCGCTATATCTTCCTTTGGGGCTTCGACGACCAGTTCGTCATGCACCTGCAGTATCAAACGTGCCCGCAATCTCCGCTCTCCCAGCGCCCGGTGCAGACGGATCGTGGCGATGTTGATGATGTCTGCGGCTGAACCCTGGATGGGTGCATTGATCGCCACGCGCTCGGCGGCCTGGCGCACGTTGTGGGGAGCTCTGCTGCCTGGTTGTAACTCAGGGAAGTAGCGCCGCCTTCCCATCAGCGTCTCTACATACCCCTGCCGCGCGGCGAGAGCCTTGGTGGTGTCAATGTACTCGCGCACCTTTGGAAAGCGCTCAAAGTAGGCTTTGATGAAATCCTCGGCCTCGGCCTGCGTCAGGTCGGTTGCGTTTGCCAGCCCGTAGGCGGTTTGTCCGTAGGAGAGGCCAAAGTTGACGGCCTTTGCCACGCGCCGCATGTCAGGGGTGATCTCCTCCAGCGGGACGCCCATAATGGCGGAGGCGGTGCTGGCGTGGATGTCCTCGCCACGGGCGAATCCGCTCAGCAGACCTTCGTCGCCGGAGATATGGGCCATGATGCGCAACTCCACCTGCGAGTAGTCGGCGGCGATCAGTTCCCATCCTGGCTCAGCGACGAATGCCCGCCGCACCTGCCGTCCCAACTCTGTGCGGATGGGGATGTTCTGCAGGTTAGGGTCGCTGCTGCTCAGCCGCCCGGTCGCTGTCCCAGTCTGTTTGTACGAGGTATGCAGCCTGCCGGTGCGCGGGTTGACCAGCCGGGGCAACGCGTCAACGTAGGTGGACTTGAGTTTGGCCAACTTTCGTTGCTCCAGGATCAGATCAATAATAGCGTGCTTCCCCCGTAGTCTCTCCAACACGCCAGCAGCCGTCGAAAAGTGCCCGGATTTCGTGCGCCGCAACCCTTGTGTGGGTAGGCCCAGCGTTTTGAACAAGGCGTCGGAAAGTTGCTGTGTCGAGTTGACGTTGAGGGGGTAGCCCACTGTCTTCTGAATGCGAGTTTCCAGTTCATTCAGTCGGGCAGTCAGTTCCTCCGACATCCGCTCTAACACTGTGGTGTCGAGCCGCACGCCGGACATCTCCATCGCCGCCAGGACTGGTATCAGCGGCATTTCTACCTCGGTGAAGAGTGACCAAAGGTGCTTTTCCTTCAACTCCGCCTCTAGGATGGTCACCAAGCGGTGGGTCATATCTACGTCAGCGCATGCGTAGGGGGCCACCTGTGCGACCGGTATCTGATCCATGGTTTTTTGGTCTTTGCCTTTGCCGATGAGGTTGATGATGGGGGTCATCCGTTGCTGGAGCCGGGCAAAGGCCAGATTCTTGAGCCCCAGGTTCCTGGAGGTTGGATTGGTGAGCCACTCGGCGACCATCGTGTCGAAGGTCAATCCTTCCACCCGCGCTCCGGCCTGCTCTAATACAGTCAGATCGTACTTGAGGTTGTGGCCGTATTTGGGTCGCCCACCGTCGTTTAGCAGCGGTGCCAATGCCGCGAGTGTTGTTCCGAGTGGCAGGCGCGGATCGTCGAGCGGGGCTGCGATTGGAATATAGTAGCCCCGCCCGGGTGCATCGGTGAGGGCAATGCCGACCAGTTGAGCCCGCATCGGATCGGTGCTGGTCGTCTCAGTGTCTATGGTCAGCCCTGGCGCGCTCTCCAGGCGTGCCACCAACTGGTGTAGGGCCTCCTCGTCGGCTATGACCTGGTAATCAGTGCTGGGGGTTGCTGCAAGTGTGGAGGTGGGTGTTGTGCTGAACAGGCTGAGTTGGCGGGCCGCCCCCCCGTGTTGGAGTTGCCGTTGTTCCGGTTCCAGAATCCGCTCGATCAACGAGCGGAACTCTAACTCGTGGAATAGGGCCAGCACCGGCTCCCGGTCGAGGGAATGTACGCGGCAACTGTCGAGATCGAGTTGTATCGGCGCGTCGCGCACAATGGTCGCCAGGCGGCGGCTGAGAAAGGCCATGTCCCGTTCCGCCTCCAGTTTGTTCCGAAAGCGGGCCTGAACTTTGTCCAGGTGCTCGTAGATGGCCTCCAGCGAGCCGTATCGTTTGAGCAACTTGACGCCGGTCTTTTCCCCGACGCCGCGCACGCCAGGGATGTTGTCGGACTTGTCACCTACGATGGCTTTGAGGTCAATCAATTGGGTCGGGGGCAGCCCATAGCGCTGTTTCACTCCCTCCAGATCGTAGATCACCGTGTCGGAGAAGCGCCAGCGAGAGGTGAGGACACGGGTGTGCTCGTCCACCAGTTGCAGGAGGTCCATATCGCCGGTGACGATGAGCGTGTCTGCCCCTTGTTCTTCCGCCTGGCGGGCGAGTGTGCCCAACAGGTCGTCTGCCTCGTACCCTGCTTGCTCAAAGACAGGGATGGTCAGCGTCTCCACCACCTGGCGGATGCGGGCCATCTGGGAGCGCATCTCCTCGGGCATCTTGGCGCGGTGGGCTTTATAGTCGGTGTACATATCGTGACGGAAGGTGCGTCCCTTGTCAAATGTGACGGCGATGTGGGTGGGTTGCTCGTCGTGCATGACGGTGAGCAACATTGAGGTGAAGCCGTAGACAGCGTTGGTCAGCTCACCCTGCGCGGTCTTCATATCCTCGGGCAAGGCATGGAAGGCACGGTAGGCTAGCGCATGGCCGTCAATCAGGACCAATTTGTGGGACATACCTAATTCTTCCTCCGGCGGTTAGCGATTGGAGATTTGTTATTTGTTATTCTACTGGGGAGGCAGGGAAAAGTCAACATGCGCCTGATTGATTTTTCGCAACATTTTGCTTTCGCTCCCCTGTCCATCGTTTTACGCATTGCGCCTTATGCGGTATAATACCCTCGCGAACCTATGTTTGGAGATCACACTTGGAAATTGGTACGGTACAATCGGTAGACATCGAACATGAAATGCGTAGTGCTTATTTGGACTATGCGATGAGCGTAATCGTCGCGCGCGCCCTGCCCGACGCCAGCGACGGCCTCAAGCCCGTTCACCGCCGCATCCTCTATGCGATGCACGATATGGGAATACGGCCCGCCACGCCGTACAAAAAGTCGGCCCGCATCGTCGGTGAGGTGCTGGGCAAGTACCACCCCCACGGGGACTCGGCAGTCTACGATGCGATGGCCCGTTTGGCCCAGGACTTTTCCTTGCGCTATCCGTTGGTGGACGGACAGGGGAACTTTGGGTCGGTTGACGGCGACAGCCCCGCCGCGATGCGCTACACCGAGGCCCGTCTGAGCCGTATCGCCACTGAACTTTTGCTCGACATTGAGAAAGACACCACAGACTGGGTGGACAATTTTGATGGCACGCTGCAGGAGCCATCCGTGCTCCCGGCCCGCCTGCCTAATCTGCTGGTGAACGGCTCGTCCGGCATCGCCGTCGGCATGGCGACTAATATCCCGCCCCACAACATGGGCGAGATGTGCGACGCGCTGGACTATCTGATTGACCGCTGGGATGAACTGGATGAGGTGACGGTTGATGATCTGATGCAGTACGTCGAAGGCCCTGACTTTCCCACTGGCGGCACCATCGTTGGGCGAGAAGGAATTGTGCAGGCCTATGCCACTGGCCGTGGGCGGCTCGTCGTGCGGGCTGTGGCCCACATTGAGGAGGTGCGCGGTAACCGTCACCGCATCGTCGTCACTGAATTGCCTTACCAGATTAACAAGTCATCCTTGTTAGAGCGCATTGCCTCTCTCGTTCGCTCCGGCCGGCTCGATGCCATCTCTGATCTGCGGGATGAGTCGGACCGGCGCGGGATGAGTATCATCATCGAACTCAAGCGCGGCGCACAGCCGCGCAAGGTGCTCAACCAACTCTTTAAGCATACCTCCCTTCAATCTACCTTCGGCGTGCAGATGTTGGCGTTAGTTAACGGCGGCGAACCGCGTTTGCTGAGCCTTAAACGAGCGCTGCAACTCTATGTCGAGCATCGCCGCGATGTACAGATTCGTCGCACCAGGTATGAACTGGAGAAAGCCCGCCACCGTGCGCACATTCTTGAAGGGTTAAAGATCGCCCTTGATCACCTGGACGCTGTCATCCAGACCATCCGCCAATCGCCCGACGCCGACGTTGCCCGCCAACGACTGATCAAGCGCTTCAAACTGACAGAGATTCAGGCCCAGGCGATCCTGGACATGCAACTGCGACGGTTGGCGGCGTTGGAGCGGCAGAAGATTGAAGACGAGTACCTGGAGTTGATCCAGCGTATTGCCTACCTGGAAGACCTGCTAGCCTCGCCGCGCAAGATACTGTACCTCATCAAGGAGGATCTGAGCGACCTGAAGCGCACCTATGGGGATGGCCGTCGCACTCGCATTGTCGAAGAAGATGCGGTATTCAAGGAGGAGGACCTGATCGTCGAGGAGGACGTACTGATCACGATCACACAACGCGGCTACATCAAGCGTGTGCCGGTGGAAGCGTACCGTGCCCGGGGGCGTGGTGGGCGCGGGGTGATCGGGATGGCTACCCGCGACGAGGATGTTATACTCTATCACTTCCCTGCCCGCGCCCTGGATTCCATCCTCTTTTTCAGCAACCGGGGCAAGGTCTATCAAGAACGTGTCTACCAGATTCCCAGCACCGCCCGGATGGCCAGGGGTGTGCTGCTGGTTGGTATCCTCGCCCTTGATGCCGACGAACGGATCACGGCGGCACTGGCCGTACCGAGTTCCGAGCAGGATGGTTATCTGATGGTGGTCACACGCCAGGGTCGGGCCAAGCGTCTCCTGCTGAGCGAGTTTGGCAACGTGCGGCCCAGTGGGCTGATCGCTGTGCGTCTGGGGGGAGGGGACGAATTGGGCTGGGCCAGGCTGACGCAGGGAGATCAGGACTTGATCATCGTCACCGAACAGGGCCAGGCGTTACGTTTCCGCGAGGATACTGTGCGCCCGATGGGGCGCGCTGCCGCTGGCGTCAACGCCATCAAACTGGCCACTGGTGACTGCGTCGCCAGTGCGTGCGTTGTAGAGCGGTGTCTTGAGCCTGCCAAAGGGCCGGACGCCGATCTACTTATTGTCACGGCCAAGGGGTACGGCAAGCGCACGCCTTTGAGCGAGTTCCAGGTGAAGGGGCGCCACGGGAAGGGGGTGCGTTGTCTGGGTGGCCAGCGAGAGCGTACTGGCATTATTGTCGCCGCCCGTGTGGTGTATACCGACGATGAGGTCACACTCGTCTCGACCGGGGGGATGGTGCTGCGTGCCCACGTGGCCGACATTCCCCGGATGGGCCGGGCAGCCCGGGGAATGAGGGTGATGGACCTGAAGCGCGGTGATGAGGTGGTATCGGTGGCAGTGGTGAGCAATGAGGAGGGATAAGAGAGATGTGTGCCAGTCCGTATGAGCATCGCCCCGGCCAACTGCTGGCCTTTGTGCCAGAGCCGGAGGCTCAGCAGTTGGCCGAGACGCTTGTGGCTTTCGCTAACTCCGACGGAGGCACCATCCTCATCGGCGTGGACGAGACGGGGAGGGCTGTTGAGCAGGTCTATGCGGATGAGGTTGAAGTAGCGTTGGGTGCCGCAGTGCAGGAATGTCGCCCGCCGGTGGAGGCTCGCTGGCACCAGGCGGCGGCTGAGGAGGGTTTGGCCTTCGCCATCACCGTCGCTCGCAGCCCCGAACTCCACAGCCTGACTGACGGGCGTGTATTGGTCCGTGCCGGTGCGGAGAACCGGCCTCTCAGCGGCGATCAAATCCGCCAGTTGGCCGCCACCAAGTCCACCGCCGATTTCGAGATGGAACCAGCGCCCGGGGCGCGGCGGGAGGACTTTGACGATGATGTTGTCGCCGAATTCGTCACGAAATGGCAGGAACACCAACGCCGGGAATGGACACGCCCTGTGGACGATCTACTGCTCGAAGTGGGAGCCGTGGATGGGAGCGGGCGTCCCACTATTGCGGGTGTGTTGCTGTTCGCGGGCAATCCCCAGGCGTTTTTGCCCCAGAGTGGGCTGACTTTTGTAAAATTCGGCGGCAAACTGCCTCGGGGCGAGACCGGGCGGCCGGGCTATGGTCGGCGCGAGGAGATAGGCGGGCCGCTGGCGCGTATCGTCCAACGCACGTGGGAAGTTGTGGGCGAGGAAATGCGCACTGGCGCGGTCGTCACCGGGCTTGAGCGGCAGGAACGCACCGAGTACCCGGTCTCGGCCGTGCGCGAGGCACTGGTCAACGCCGTGGCGCACCGGGACTATCGGCTGGGCGGGCGACGCATTGAGGTGCGCATGTTCACCGACCGTATGGAGATCATCAGCCCGGGCGGATTGCCTGGTTTTATCACTGTGGATAACATCGTCGAGGAGCACTTTTCACGCAATCCGCGCATCGTCTCGGGCCTGTATCAGTGGGGCTACATTGAGGAACTGGGATTGGGGGTGGATCTGATGATTGATGAGATGGTACGAGGTGGCCACCCTCCGCCCAAGTTCAAAGATACTCCCTACTCTTTTACTGTCACCCTCTACAACATCCGTGATCGCGCTCCACTGCCCACCTGGACGCGCACGATGAACGAGCGGCAGGCCAAGGCACTGGCCTATGTGCAGGAACACGGTCGCATCACCAACCGGGAGTACAGGAACATCTGCCCAGATGTCAGTGCCGAGACCCTGCGTTTGGATCTGGTGGACCTGGTTGACCGGGGGGTTTTGCTCAAGATTGGGGCCAAGAAGGGTACGTATTACATTCTGAAATAGTATCTTTTTGCTGGCATTGTGCAAGTGTTCATCTCTCCGGGGTTTTGGCCGTGGTTTCGCCCGAGGAGTGGGGTAGTGATATGCCGTTCAGAATTGCCAAAAGAGCACTGTTTCGTAAACCTTGGAGGTCTTTGACTGACCCTTTTCCTATGCTGGCAACTGCTAGTGACCAAATTGATGTTTTTTATCCCAAATTTATCCCAAATATAATTTGGGATATTTTGCCAAAAACGTTATTACTCACCCTCCCGCAGGTTTTGACGGGTTTTCAACGCAAAAGCACATCTCAATGGCTATGCAAGCCTGCGAGTACAGCAAGTCGTAACCTGCGGGAGGGTAAAAAAACTATTAGGAGGAGTTTTAATGGACCTGCAACTTGGCGACGAACACCGTATGATCCGCGACATGGCGCGGGACTTTGCCCAAAATGAGATTGTGCCCATCGCGGCCGAACACGACGAGACGGGCGAGTTCCCCTACGAGACGATCGCAAAGATGGGCGCCCAGGGCTTTATGGGCATCGAGGTGCCGGAGAAATACGGTGGTGTTGGGATGGATACGCTGGCCTATGTGCTCGCGTTGGAGGAAATCTCCAAGGCGGATGCTTCTCATGGGGTTGTCATGTCGGTCAACAACTCGCTCTACTGTTACGGATTCCTCCGTTTCGGCACCGAAGAGCAGAAGCAGAAATACCTCCGCCCGGTCGCCAGCGGCGAGGCGGTTGGGGCGTTTGCCCTGACTGAGCCCCAGTCTGGTTCCGACGCTGGCAATATGCGCGTGACCGCCATCCTATCCCCCGACGGTTCCCACTATGTGGTCAACGGCACCAAATCGTGGATCAGCAGCGGGCCAGCGGCCAGGTACATCGTTCTCTTTGCCCAATCTGACCCCGACGCCAAGCCTCGCCATCGAGGTGTCAGTGCCCTGGTCATTGATACCGCTGAGCCGGGCTTTGAGCGCGGCAAGACCGAACCCAAACTGGGCATCCGCGCCTCTGCTACCTGCGAGATTCACTTTGAGAACTACAAGTGCCCGGTGGAGAGACGGCTGGGCGCAGAAGGAGACGGTTTCAAAATCTCGATGGCGGTGTTGGACGCGGGTCGCATCGGTATCGCCGCCCAGGCGCTGGGCATTGCCGAGGCCGCTTACGAGGCAACGATAGAATACGCCCGCGAGCGGGAGGCCTTTGGCAGAAAAATCGGCCAGTTTCAGATGATCCAGCAGAAAATAGCCGATATGAAGATGCGCATTGAGGCCAGCCGGTTGCTCGTCTACAAGGCTGCACTGGCCAAGCAGGACTTTAAAAAGGTCGGCCGCCGTTACACCCTGGAATCTTGCATGGCGAAAACCTTTGCCTCGGAGACGGCGATGTGGGTCACGACCCAGGCGATCCAGGTTCACGCCGGGATGGGCTACAGCAAGGAACTGCCCGTCGAGCGCTACTTTCGCGACGCCAAGGTCACCGAGATTTACGAGGGCACCAGCGAGATTCAACGTATGGTGATCGCCCGGCTGGAGACAGGGTTGAGGTGAACCGATGAAAGCCCTTTGCTTCTACGAACACGGCGGGCTGGACGCCCTACGCTACGACGATGTGCCCGACCCCGAGCCTGGCCCAGGCCAGGTCTTGTTGCGGGCGCGGGCTTGTGCTCTCAACCACTTGGACGTCTGGGTGCGGCGGGGCTGGCCGGGCCTCAAGTTGGAGATGCCCCACTGGACCGGTGCGGACGTGGCCGGGGAGGTCGCCTCCTTGGGAGAGGGAGTCACCGGCTGGGAGGTGGGCCAACGGGTGGTGGTGGACCCCGGCATCAGTCGCACCGAGGATGAGTTCACCCGGCGGGGGGATCACTCTCTCAGCCCCGGCTACGCTGTCCTGGGGGAGCAGGTACGCGGGTGCCAGGCCGAATATGTCTGTGTGCCCGCCGCCAACCTGATGCTCATCCCCGAGGGCTGGGACTTTTCCCGGGCGGCCGCGCCGCTGCTGGTCTCTCTCACTGCCTGGCGCATGCTCATCGGCCGGGCCAAACTGCGGGCTGGTGAGTCCGTCCTCATCGTCGGCGCTGGCGGCGGGGTCAACTCTATGGCTATCCAGATCGCCAAACTGGCCGGAGCCACTGTCTACGCCATCACCAGCACCGAGGAGAAGATGGAAAAGGCCCGTGACCTCGGCGCCGACGAGGTGCTCAACTACCGGGAGGACCCCAGGTGGAGCAAGACCCTTTACAAGATGACAGGCCGGCGCGGAGTGGACGTGGTGGTAGACAACGTCGGGCGGGCGACGCTGGCCCAGAGCATGCGCGCCGTGGCCCGAGGCGGGCGCATCGTCATCGTCGGCAACACCTCCGGCCCTCAGGCCGAGGTTGATATCCGTTTCATCTTTGGCAAGCAAATCAGCATCATTGGTTCCACCATGGGCACCCATCAGGACTTCCACGACGTGATGGGCCTGGTGTGGGCAGGGAAACTGAAGCCGGTGGTGGACCGGGTGATGGGCCTTGCGGAGGGCAAGGCGGCCTTTGAGATACTGGAACACGGGGGACAGTTCGGCAAGATTGTGCTCGTTCCATGACCTCATCCCGAAGGCGACGGCAACTCACCCGTCCTCAGAGGTGGGTGATCACCCTGGGCCTGCTGGTGCTGGTCCTGGGACTGGCGAACCTGGGGCGGGCGGCAATGGCCCTGCGTTATGCTGCCCTCCTGCCCGACTTGCCAATGACGGTGACCTGGACCTATCTGGCGGCGATGGGCGGTTTCTGGGGAGTGGCCCTGACTGCCTGTGCGGTGGGCCTCGTGCGTTTCTACCCCTGGGGTCGGTGGTCCACCCTGGCGGCGAGTGCCCTCTACGAGATCCACGTGTGGGCCAACCATCTACTCTTTGACGTCTCTGACTATGCCCACCAGACGCGGCCCTGGGATCTGGCGCTCACCCTTTTTCTGCTGGCCTTCATCTGGGGGCCGTTGAATTGGCCGAGCATACGAAAGGAGTTCAAACGATGACCAGACTTGCTGTTCTTTCCGACGTCCACGGCAACCTGCTGGCCCTGGAGGCCGTCTTGTTCGATATTCAGGCCCAGAATGTACCGGATGCTTATTGGGTGCTGGGTGACCTGGTCGCTTTCTGCCCCTGGCCGGCCAAGACGCTGGCGCGCTTGCAGGCGTTACCCAACGTCGCCTTCTTGCAGGGCAACACCGATCGCTACCTGGTCACCGGCCGCCGGCCTATTGCCCCGGTTCGCTCGCCGGAGGACTGGGCCACTATGCCCATAACACTGGCTGAGCGGGATGCCAACTTTCGCTGGGCCGTCGAGCGTCTGTCCTACGCCGATTACGAGTTCCTGCGCGACCTGCCGCCCCGGCTGGAGATGGAGGTAGGGGCAGGGTCCCTCCGCCCCTACGGGCGCATCGTCGCCTTTCACGCTACCCCCAACGACGACGAGGCCAACCTGCGACCTGACACCCCCGACGACGAGGTTCGTCCCCACCTGGCCGGCCTGGATGCCCGTCTGCTCCTGTACGGCCACACCCACCGTCCTGTGGACCGTCTCGTGGACTCCATTCGGCTGGTCAACGTCGGCAGCGTGGGCTTGCCGCTGGACGGCGACCCCCGCCCCGCCTACGCTTTGCTCGAGTTTGAGGAGGAACGGTGCGACGTCACCATTTGCCGCGTCGGGTATGATGTGCGAGCCGTGGTCGCCGAACTGGAGCGGGTGGGTCACCCGGCGCGGGCGCGGGTGGGTAGGATACTGCGAGAGGCAAGGGTATAGTGGAAGCCGGATTTGTCCACGTCTATGCGCAACGAGTTGCGGCATCCGGTAACGGATAAGGAGGAGGCATTTGGACGCTCTAAAACGCGCCAGGCAGGATTGGGAGGAAAAGACGGTCGCGCCCATCCTTGATCGTTTTCTCGAGCGGCGGGAGCAGTTCGCGACTCTGTCCGGCATCCCCCTCGACCGGGCCTACACCCCCGCCGACGTGGAGTTGGACTATCTCAACGCCCTTGGATTCCCCGGCCAGTACCCCTTTACCCGGGGGGTGCAGCCAACGATGTACCGGGGCCGTTTCTGGACGATGCGCCAGTATGCCGGGTACGCCGCCGCCGAGGAGTCCAACGCCCGCTACAAGTACCTGCTGGAGCAGGGGCAGACTGGCCTCTCGGTCGCCTTTGACCTGCCCACTCAGATCGGTTACGACGCCGATGACCCGCTGGCCGAGGGGGAGGTGGGCAAGGTGGGCGTCTCCATCAGCAGCCTGGAGGATATGCGGACTCTCTTCGATACCATCCCCTTGGACAAGGTCAGTACCTCGATGACTATCAACGCGCCGGCGGCCATTCTTCTGGCGATGTACATCGCCGTGGCAAAGGAGCAGGGGGTGGAACCCCGGCAACTGCGCGGCACGGTCCAAAACGATATTCTGAAAGAGTACATCGCCCGAGGCACCTATATCTTTCCGCCCCGCCCCTCAATGAGGCTGGTGACCGATCTCTTCCGCTACTGCGCCGCCGAGGTTCCCAGGTGGAACACCATCAGCATCAGTGGCTATCACATCCGCGAGGCCGGCTCCACTGCCGTCCAGGAGGTCGCTTTCACTTTGGCTAATGGCATCGCCTACGTCCAGGCTGCCATTGGCGTGGGGTTGGATGTGGACACCTTTGCGCCACGTATCTCCTTTTTCTTCAACGCCCATAATGACCTCTTGGAGGAGATCGCCAAGTTCCGCGCCGCGCGCCGTCTCTGGGCGCGTATCATGCGGGAGCGGTTCGGCGCGCAGAGTCCCCGTAGTTGGAAACTGCGCTTCCATACCCAGACCGCCGGCTGCACCCTCACCGCCCAGCAGCCGGAGAACAACGTCGTGCGGGTGACGCTCCAGGCGCTGGCGGCGGTGTTGGGTGGTACCCAGTCCCTGCACACCAACTCCCGCGACGAGGCGTTGTGGCTGCCGACTGAGGAGTCTGTCCGTATCGCCCTGCGCACCCAGCAGATCATCGCCCACGAGTCTGGGGTGTCCAACACAGTGGATCCACTGGCCGGTTCCTATGTCATTGAGCACCTCACCGGCGAGATTGAGCGACAGGCGCAAGAGTACATTGAGCGGATTGACGGTATGGGCGGTCCGCTCTCTGCCATCGAACAGGGGTATGTTCAGCAGGAGATTGCCGACGCCGCCTACCGGTATCAGAGGGAGATGGAAACGGGAGACCGGATTGTGGTGGGAGTGAATGAGTATCAGGCAGATGAGGAAGGGGTAAGAATGGGGCGGCTGGTAGTTGATCCAACTATCGAGGAACGGCAGCGGGCGCGGCTGGCTGCGCAGCGGGCGCGGCGGGATGGGGAGCAGGCCTCGGCTGCCCTGAGCCGCATTGAGAAGGCCTCCCGCGCTTCAGATGAGCCGCTGATGGATCTCTTCGTCACCGCCGTGGAGTCTGGCTGCACGCTGGGGGAGATCTGCCAAGTCCTGCGGAGCGTGTGGGGCGAGTACCGGCCGCGGGTGAGCATATAGAGATTTGACTTCCGACTACAATTCGTATACAATTGACTACAAGTTGTAGTCAGGAGCAGATGGAATGTTGGAAAAACTGATTTCCTCCTCAGCGAGGGTCAAAATCATCAGACTGCTACTGCTCAACGAGGAGAAACGATATTATCAGCGAGAGATTGCTGAATTGACGGGTCTGCCCGTGCGGGCGGTCCAGCGGGAGGGCGCAAGGCTGACCGAGATCGGTGTCCTGCGTCGAATCGAGTTTGGCGGACTATTTCGGTGATTGCAGGCGCAAGCGGAACCGGGCAGATTATGTAGGGGTAGGCTATGCCCCTGACACTGAGGCAAGGCACTTACTGGCAGAGGCCCAGAGGTTTGCGGCGGTTGCCCAGGACTGGATTCGGGAGCGGCACCCGGAATTGATGCCGGTGTGAGTGCCCCGTTGCGATGCTTGATGCTGGCTGGCAGGATATTTGCCGTTCTCGTTCTACTCCCGCTGCTGACGGCGTGCGCGGCTGGCCCCACTGCTGTTCTCTCTCCTACACCCACCCCGCCCCTGGCGGCCACATCAACGTCTTTGCCTTCCCCGTCCCCTACCGCTAGCGCTACTCACACTCCCACACCATCAGTCACCCATACCCACACCCCGTCCCCCACGTCTACTCCCACGCTCACTCACACACCTACCTCCACACCCCTCCCCACTCACACGCCCACTCCCTCTCCTACCTCCGTGCCCCCTTTTGCCCCTGTTCCCCCACCTGGACGGGAGTTCGCCACGCTGGACGATTTCTGGGCCGGGGCTGCCGAGTGGGTGCTGGAGGAGTTTGACGTGGGCCTGCCGGTGGGCGAATCGGACACCGTCTACCGGGGCGGCACCGAGTTCTGGTCCTATCTGCACGCCAGCCACCAATCGGCGGGTGTGGTGGACCAGTGCGGCGATCCGGCCCCCTTTCCCGGCTGCATCACGCTGTGGAAGAGCCATGATGGAGGGCTGCACTTTGCTCTCGAAAACCCTGCCTGTCTCTTCCCCTGCACCACGTGCCCCTGCGACCCCGGGCGGGATCACACCCAGCAGCAGCAGTACCCGCGCGTCTTCTTCGACACCGATCGTGCCTACGTTGTCTACGAGTGGGGAGCGGGCGTCTTCCTGCGTACCTCCCCCGAGGGCCTGAACTGGTCAACCGAGGCACATGTGCCCGGCACCGGCCAGTGGCACGCCGAGCCGGGAACGTGTACTGAGGCCGAATCTATCGGTGAGCACCCCAACATCTACGCGGAGACAGAATACGGGAACTGCCTGGTGGGCGCGCCGCCGGGCATCTACGTCGAAGGCAACCTGCTCTACGTCTTTGTCGGCCTGGGGCGAGATCCGGGGCACATGGGCTGCTACGTGGGCGACAAGTATGCCGGGGCAGGGGGCTTGCGCAAATGCGCGTCCAACCCTCTCTTTGGCGCGGAGAATGGCTACGGCCCGGTCGAGGCGCTGGGAGCCGACGCCAACCCCTACTTCGAGTTCCGCACCATCTCCTCGGCCGACGTGGTGCGGGTGGGCGACCACTACTATATGGCCTACGAGGGGGTGCGCGGCCCCAGCGATCCCACCGTCGTGGATGACCAGTTTGGCCTGGGGTTCGCCCGCAGCCTGGGGCTGGCTATTGATGGGCCGTGGGAAAAGTACCCCGGTAACCCGGTGATCATGAACCTGGCCAATAATTGGGGCATCGGCCACGCCGACATGATCATCGTCGGTCAGGCCACTTATCTCTACACGGCCACCTCGACCACCACGCGCGGGCGGTACGTCCTGGTGCGACGATAGTTTCTATTTGATCAGTAGACGCGCCGCCAGGTGAGCCGCGCCAGCGCCACCCCCGTGCGCTCGTAGTACTCCATGCGCACGTCATGTTTCCCCTCGCTCAGCCGGACTGTCGCGCTGCGATAGCCGCGCATCGGCCGCCAGGCGTCAACCAACAGTTGGCCATCCACCCACAGCCGCACGCCGTCGTCGCTGTAGGTCGTGAAGCGGTAGGTGCCGGCGCGGAAATAGAGCGGCTGTGTCCAGCGGGCGGAGAAATAGTCACGCGGCACGCCGGTTCCGGGTGAGCCCCAGCCCCAGTCGTGGTCCAAAGCCGTCTCGATGCGCGTCAGCACCGGCTCGCCGCTCAGGTCGGCGTTGGCAAAATAGGCCGCCGTCCACGGGTCGTCGGCCCATGGCTCTGGCTCCTCCCCTGTGGGGGGAGGCACATCACCGGCCGTGCTGGGCTCCCACCACAGCCGCACGCGGGCGTGCCCGGTGTGCTCATAGTACTCCAGCCGGATGGTGTGTGGCCCCTGCAGATAGGTGCCATCCACATAGTGGAGTTCGTACTCCATATCTTGCCACTTGTCTATGAGGATTCCCTGGTCAATCCACAGCCGCGCGCCGTCATCGGCCAACACCGAGAAGCGGTAATAGCCGGGCGTGAAATTCACTGTGCGCGTCCAGCGGATGGAAAAGTTGTCGTCGGGCATCCAGTCCACCGGAGGTTCCACGCCCCAATCAAAGTTGATCTCGGTATCGTCCCGCTCCAGCGCCGGCCCGCCGACCATGTGCCGGTTGTCAAAGTACTCGCCGTGCCAGGCGGCAAAGGGCTCCCGCGACTGCCACCAGACGTGGGCGTTGGCCCCGCCCCCGTGTTCGTAATACTCGACGATGACCGTGTGCTGGCCGTCCGCCAGGTACACCTCGCCGGTGTGGGTGTTGGGCAGTTTCTGATCCACCCAGGCGTCCACCACCAGCCCGCCGTCCACCCACACGCGCACGCCGTCGTCGGTGCTGGTGAGGAAGCGGTAGGTGCCGGCGTTAAAGCCCAGCGTGCGTGTCCAGCGCACCGAAAAGTTGTCGTCGGGGAGGGCCGGGTCGGGGCTACCAGTGCCCCAGTCAAAATCTATCGCGCCATCGTCGCGCACCAGCGCGGGCTCGCCCTCCAGTTTGCGATTGGCAAAGTACTCGCCGCGCCATGCCGCGCCGCCCACCACCCGGTTCCAGCCGAGGCTGATGGTGGCGTCGCCGGTGTGCTCATAATACTCGACCCGTACCCTGTATGTGCCGGCCGGGATGTAACAGTCCACAAAGAGCGGTTCGGCCCAGCGGTCGTGCCACTCGTCCACCACCAGTTGGTCGCCCACCCACAGGCGCACACCGTCGTCGGAGAGGATTTCAAAGCGGTAGGTGCCGCCGGCGAACCATTCATCGCGCACCCAGCGGATGGAAAAATTGTCGTCCGGGAGGCCCGATCCCGGGTTGCCGGTGCCCCAGCCGAACTTGATGGTCTCGTCATAGCGGCTCAGGACGGGAGCCCCACTGAGATCGGCGTTGGCAAAATAGTCGCCCCACCAGGCCCCCGGCGCGGCCAGCGGGGCAGCCGTGGCAGGCCTGCCGTCCAGGAACAGGCCGATCAGTGTGAGAACGAGAAGCGGGGCAAGAACTAGAGCGGGATAACGCTTTATCTTCATCGTCGCACCTCCGAAGCATGTCAAACGTCAAGCGTCAAACGTGAAAGCGCGATGTAGTCTGTCGTGCTGCAATTATACCCTCAAAGGAGCAGAGTAGCAATGTGACGGCACGCTGGCGAGGATGGCCGTTGGGCCTGGGGATTTGGGATTTGCCATTACTCCATTCTCCATCCTCCATTCTCCATCCTCTATTCGCCATTCGTTCATTTGCCATTGAACGCAAACGTCTCCACCATCTGGTCAAATGATCCTATGCCAGAGTCGGTGGCGGCGTGCAGGATGTATACTAATTCGTAATGCGGCACGAACCACCAGGCGAACCGGCCCTCTGGCAGGGCGAGCGCCAGGTACAGGCTCTCGTGTCCGGCGAAGGGCAGCCACTCGCGGGAGATGATCTTCCCCGGCGGCAGGGAAGCGATCAGTTGGTCGGCCAGTTCCTCCGGGTCGCCGTTGGTCACACGCACGCTGGCGAACCCCTCCTTCAGGCTTTCCCCTACCGGGTGGGGAGGGGGGCTGGGGGGGTGGGTGGGGCCAAAGATGGTCTCGCCCTGCTGCTCGCTGCGCACCTCCCAGTGGGGCGGATAGCGGACCTGGTAGGCTAATTGCTCGTTGGTGTAGGTCAGCCAGCCGCTGGTGTCGTCCGGCGGCGGGGGCGGGGACGGGCCGTACCAGTCGTAAACGTTGATCTCCTCAACCGCCTGCCCGGCCCGTACCTCGACTGGGGCTGAGCCGTGCTGCGGATCCCCCCAGCAGCCCTCGGGCGGCGGGGAAAAGTGGCCCGCCTCGCAGGCCGCCAGATAGGAATATGCTCCCCCGATCCCGCCTGTATCCTCAACGGGATAACTGTAGACGTAATAGGTCCCCGGCTCTACGACCGGGATCTCGTAACTCGGCTCGCCCGGCGGCACCGCCCGTGTATCCACCCGGTAGAAGCGGCTGCCGTCCGTCGCCACGGCGTACACCGCCAGCGGGGGAACGAACTCGCTGGGAAAAAACAGGCGTCCCCGGATGCGTCCGGTGGAGCGGTCGCCGGTGGGCGTGTAGGCCAGTACCAGCGGAGGCGGCCAGACGGGCGTGGGCGACAGTGTCGGAGTGAAAGAAGGTGCGGGGGTGGGTTTGAGGGTGGGGGAGGCTGGAGGTGTGGAAGTGGGGGAGGGGGAGAGGGTGAGAGAGGCGAGTGGTGAAGGCGTGGCCGTTGGTGCTTGGGGTTGTATCGTCGCCGGCCCGCACGCGGCGAGCGACGCCGCTACCAGTGTTATCCATAACACGCCAGTGATCCGTTTCATCTCGCATCTCCTCGGCAGTAATACGTCACACGTATTATACCCCAAAAGCCATTTATTGTCTCAGGTCACACCGAGATTGGCAACACCGCCCTTCCGTTGTACAATACCCCCCACAATGCCAACTCCAGTCATGCACCTGGCCCTGGCCGAGGAAATCATGCGCGGGGATGCTCTCCCGCCTGCCATACGCCGCCTGCTGACCCAGCAGCGCGGCCCGTTCCTGCTGGGCCATACCGCGCCCGACGTCCAGACCATCAGCGGACAACGCCGCGACGAGACGCACTTTTACACTATCCCGCGCACCAGCGACGTTCCGGCCCACGAGGCGCTGTTTGCCGCCCACCCGCAGTTGGCCAGCGAGGAACTACTTCCACCGGCACAGGCTGCCTTTGTCGCCGGCTACATTGCTCATCTGCTGCTGGATGAACTCTGGCTTGAGGACATCTTCCTGCATTATTTCTGGCAGAACGGGTCCCCCTCTTGGATTGAGCATTGGACCAAAGTTTTGCGCGAGCGGTTGTTCTCGCACAACGTCTTGCGCACCTGGATGGACCGCCAGGATCAGCAACGGCTCAACGGCAGCGTGTCTATGGCGCTGCGAGAGGCCGAGCCCCATGGCTGGTTGCCCTTTGTCGGCGACGAACACCTGCGGACGTGGCGCGATTGGCTGGTGGGACAGATCGGCCCGGGAGGCAGTGTGCAGACGGCCGAGGTCTTTGCCCAAAGGATGGGCGTGCCAGTGGCGGAGGTGGAGGCTGTGCTGCGGTCTCCACAGCAGATGGAGGAGCGTGTCTTTTGCCACATTCCACGGAACGCTCTGCAGTCCTTTCACGATACTGGCTACGCGCGCAGCGTGGCACTGATCAATGAGTACATTGGTAAACTGGTAGACTGGTAACTTGTGAGCCGAGCAGTCAAGGCCGAATTTACGAATCTACGAATTTACGAATGTACAAATGCACGCATCTACCAACCTCACAAGGAGATCTACACATGAATATCCTGGTCACCGGCGGCGCTGGTTACATCGGTAGTGTCGTCACTGAGGAATTGATCGAGCAAGGCGACGCGGTCGTTGTCTTCGACAACCTGTGCTATGGCCATCGGGCGGCTGTCCACCCCGAAGCCGTCCTTGTCGAGGGAGACCTGGCTGACCGAATCGCCGTCAAAGCCATGTTCGACACCCACGCTATTGAGGCGGTGATGCACTTTGCCTCCTACACACTGGTGGGCGAATCCATGGAGCAGCCGTTCATGTACATAGGAGATAACGTCACCAGTGGCCTGAACCTGCTGCAAGAAGCGGTCGCCCACGGTGTGCGCCGTTTCATCCTCTCCTCCAGTGCCAGCCTCTTCGGTGACCCGGAGCGTATGCCGATTGATGAGGATGAGCGCATTGTCCCCGGAAGTCCGTATGGTGAGTCAAAAAACATTCTGGAGCGTTTGCTCCACTGGCTGGACCTCATCTACGACTTCCGCTACGCGGCGCTGCGTTACTTTAACGCGGCTGGGGCTTCTCCCTCCGGCGAGCGAGGCGAGGATCACGATCCCGAGACGCACCTGATCCCGCTTACCCTGCAGGTGGCGCTGGGCCAGCGCGAGAAGATCATCATCTTTGGCGATGATTACCCCACCCGCGATGGCACCTGCGTGCGCGACTACATCCACGTGACCGACCTGGCCCAGGCCCACATCCTGGCCCTGCGGGCGCTCGACGAGAGCAGTCGTGTCTATAACCTGGGCAATGGTCAGGGGTTCACCGTCAAGGAGGTCGTCGAGACCTGCCGGGAGGTGACCGGCCATTCCATCCCGGCCGAGGTTGGCCCCCGGCGCCCTGGGGATCCGGCCGTGCTGGTCGCCAGCAACGAGAAGATCCGGCGGGAACTGGGCTGGCGGCCGCAATATCCTGACCTGCGCACCATCGTCGAGCACGCCTGGGAGTGGCACCGCACGCATCCGCATGGGTATGGAGATTGATGCGCGTCGCTCTCAACGCCTGGTTCTGGAATAGCCCTACCACCGGCAGCGGGCAGTACACACGGCTGCTGGTGGAGCATCTGGTCACAATCGCGCCGGATCTGGAGATTGTGCTAGTCACGCCTGAAGGCCAAATCTCCAATCTCCAATCTCCGATCTCCGATCTCCAATTCCATCTAACTGCTGACCGCTGTCGGCTAACATCTGCTCTGGATAAGGTCTGGTTCGAGCAAGTCGCCTTCCCCCGCGCCTGTCGCCGCCTGGAGGCCGACGTCGCCCACGTGCTGTACTGGGCGCCGTCTATCCGCCCTTCCATCCCCACCGTCGTCACCATCCACGACTTGATCCCGCTGCTGCTGCGCGAGTACCGGGGCGGGCCGCTGGTGCGGCTCTACACCGCGCTGGTCAGCACGACCGCGCAGAACAGCGCGCTGGTGCTCACCGACTCGGAAGCCTCCCGGCGGGATATCGTCACCCACCTGGGGCTGCCAGCCGAGCGCGTGCGTGTCGTCTACCTGGCCGCCGACGAACGCTACACCCCTGAACCCTCCCGATTCCCAGGAGAGAAACCAGGTTTTGCGGAAAAAACCTGGTTTCAAAAACGGTACATGCTCTACCTGGGGGGCG
>JAXHUO010000006.1:0-32763 GCA_034189605.1 Chloroflexota bacterium | reverse complement strand
GTCGTCTACCTGGCCGCCGACGAACGCTACACCCCTGAACCCTCCCGATTCCCAGGAGAGAAACCAGGTTTTGCGGAAAAAACCTGGTTTCAAAAACGGTACATGCTCTACCTGGGGGGCGGCTTTGACGTGCGCAAGAACGTCGCCACGGCGTTGCGGGCCTACCGCTGGGCCGGGCCGGCCATCGGCGAGGAGTGCCCGCTGGTCATCGCCGGGCGGCTGCCGGAGCGGGATACTTGCTTCACACCAGACCCACGCCGGCTGGCCCGAGAGCAGGGGATAGATGAGCGGTTCTTGCGTTTCATCGGCTTCGTGGATGAGGCCGACAAGCCCGCCCTCTACCGGGGCGCGGTGGCCTTTATATTTCCCAGCCGGTACGAGGGCTTTGGCCTGCCCCCGCTGGAGGCGCTGGCCTGTGGTACGCCGGTAGTGGGCAGCAACGTTTCCTCCATCCCCGAGGTCGTGGGCGACGCAGGGGTGCTGCTGCCACCGGACGACGCCGAGGGAATGGCGGGCGCGCTGATCCAATTGGCGACCGACGATGGTTTCCGTGCCGAATTGAGCCGCCGCGCGCTGGCCCAGGCCGCCCGCTTCTCCTGGGAACGCACCGCCCGCGAGACGCTGGCGGCGTACCAAGACGTGATGACTTAGCAGATCATCAAATCCAGACGAGGTACAAGGTATGAACGAAACAAAAGGTCATAGAGTGCTGGTCATAGGGAGCGAACCTGAGATAGGGGAATTGATAGAATTCATCCTGGGTCGTGGACGGAACGATGAGGTCAAGTTTGCACTCGGCGGGCGCAAGGGGTTGGCCGTCGCTGAACAAGAACCCCCGGACCTCATTTTCCTTGATGTGATGATGCCCGACCTTGATGGATGGGAGGTCTACCGGCGACTCAGGATGGTATCAGCCCTTCAGAACGTTCCGGTTCTATTTCAGTCCCCCAGGTCCCCAGAGATGGTCTACCCGGAAGCACAGCGCCTTGGAGCAGCAGGCTTCGTTCGCCCGCCTTACGGCCCACAAGAACTGTTGGCAGCACGTGATGCTGCGCTGAGAGGCGACACCTACTATCCGCCTCTGCCGGAAGAACCTGAACTGCCGTCGGTTGATGAGAGGGCCGGTGGATAACTGCACAATCTTCCCCTCTGCTGATCAATTCACCGGCTGCATCCTCGGCCAAGCGGTGGGCGACGCACTGGGCTTTCCAGTCGAGGGGTGTGGACCTGTGGAAACATCGGCCGCCGTTACGCCCTTTCCCGATCATTTTGCCCCTCACCCCTGCGGCCTCTTCCCGCCGGGTCAGTACACCGACGACACGCAGATGATGCGTGCCATCCTGACCTCGCTGGTCGAGCAGGGGCAGGTGGACCCCACAGACATCGCGGCCCGCTTTGTCCCCCTCTGGCGAGACGGTGAGATCGTCGGGCGGGGCGGCGCTACGACCGAAGCGGTCATCCGCCTGATGGCGGGCGTCTCCTGGCGCGAGTCGGGCACCCCGGCTCCCCGGGCTGGCAACGGTTCTGCGATGCGCACCGCGCCACTGGGCCTCTGGCTCTACGACGACCCAACCGCGCTGGCCCGGGTCACTGCCGACGTGAGCCGCATCACCCACGCCGCCCCGCGCTGCCTGGCTGGAGCGGTTGCCATCTCCGCTGCCGTCGCCTACGCCGTCAGCCACGATGTGATAGACCCAGGCACCTTTATCGCTTTTGTCTCCGGCCTAGCGCGGCCCTACCACGCCGGGTTTGCCGCTCTTATTGAGCGATTGTCCCATTGGCTGGAGATGTACGAGCCCGCTGCCATGCGGGAGATCAGCCACGCCGGGCTCCCTCTCGGCCAGAGGTCCAATTGGCCTGGCATCAGTCCTTTTGTCGTTCCTACTGTGCTCGTCTGCCTCTATGCTTTTCTGCGCACTCCCACTGACTATTGCGAGACGGTACGTTTTGTTATCGCCCAGGGCGGCGACGTGGACACCACCGGCGCGATTGCGGGGGCTATCAGCGGCGCGTTCAACTCCATCGAAGCCGTGCCGGGGAGCCTGGCTCGTGCCGTCACCGACCAGGGTAGCCATGGCTATGACGAACTCCGCGGACTGGCTGAGAGCCTCTGGCAACTCAAACAGTCCGTGCCCCCCACGAAACCGCAATGACCAAATCCCAAGTCCCAAATCCCAAACCCCAAGCCGCTCGACGTTGGACATTGGACATTGGACGTTGGACGTTGAACATCGGACATTGTTCATTGTTCATTTTCCTCGCCTTCCTGGCCCTCTACACCACCACCCTTCTCCCCGACGTCCTCCCCGCTGACGCCGGCGAGTTCCAGTTGGTCGCCGCCACTGCCGGCGTGGCCCACCCGCCCGGCTACCCGCTCTACACCATGCTGGGCTGGCTCTTTGCCCACCTCCCTCTAGGCCCCAATCCAGCCTGGCGTGTGAACTTCTTCTCGGCCGTCACCGGAGCCGCCACCGTCGCGCTGGTGTTCCATACCGCCCGCCGGATAACTGGCTCCGCCTGGGGTGGGCTGGCGGGCGCGCTGAGCATTGGCTCTGCCACCACCTTCTGGGCCACGGCGACGACCGCCAGCATCCGCCCTCTCACTGCCTTCTTCACTGCCCTGTGCCTCTACACCCTGATCGAATTCCGAGCAACTAGCACCCAATACCCAATACCCAATACCCAATACCCAATACCCAGTCCCCAGACTCCCAACGATCGCTACCTCATCCTCTTTGCCGCTTTCCTCTCCCTTGGCCTCACCCATCACGCATCCCTCATCTTTCCCGCCTCCACTTTCCTCATCTACCTCATCCTCGTTGATCCCATTCTCCTGCGCCAACCCCGCCGCTGGCTCAAACCCATAGGGGCTTTCGCCCTCGGCTTGCTCGTGCTCATCTACCTGCCCCTGCGCGGCGCGGCCTCCGCTCTCCAGGCTCCGCCCGGTCTAACAACACTGACCGGCTTCCTGGAGCATGTCCTGGCCCGGGGCTTTCGAGGCGACATGTTAGCCCTCAATCTCTTTGACCGGTTGGTGCTGTTGCCCACGCTGCTGCGCTTCCAGTTCAACCCGGTGCTCCTCCTGGCCGCGCTTATCGGCGCATTGCTACTCCTCTGGCGCGACCGGAAACTGGCGCTTCTTCTGGTCGGCAGTTTCCTCGTTCATACTGCCGTCACCCTTACCTATGATGCTCCTCAGACCGTCGAGTACGAGATGCCGGCCTATATCTCGCTCGTCTTACTGGTAGCGGTTCCCTTTGGGCAAATCCCAAAGTCCAAAGCCCAAAGCCTAAACTGCCTGTCATTGAACGTCGAACGTCGGACGTTGGACATTGGACGTTCATCATTGTTCATTGTTCACTGTTCATTGCTCATTGTTCTCGTCGCCGGTATCGTCAACCTCACCGCTCATTTTCCCAGTTACCGGGCTCTCTCCCAGAGTTACGACACCCGCGCCTACGCCGAGGCCCTTTTGCGCGAGACCCCCGCCGGCGCCATCATTCTCTCCAACTGGCACTGGTACACACCGATGCGCTATATGCAGCAGGTTGAGGGGCAACGGGCCGACGTCGCTGTCAAGTATGTCGCCCCCCACGGCGAGTCATTGGCGCAGAATTGGGTGACCGCGATCGAGGAGTATGCCCCACAGCAGCCGGTCGTCGTCGTGCGTTACTTTGAACGTGAATACAACGATCTGCCCTACCGCTTCGAACCGCTGGGCCAGGCGTTCCGCGTCCATATTGCGCCCAACTTTACCCTGCCTCCCGGCCTGACTCCGCTCGACGTCCCCCTGGGCGAGAAGATCGTGCTGCTCGGCTACCGGCTGGAGACAGATGAGACCGAGCCCTCCCATCCACTTGTGTTGACTCTGGCCTGGTCGCCCGCCGCCACTCCCAAGGCCGACTTGTCTCTCTTTGCCCAACTTATTGGCCCTGACGGACGATTGTGGAGTGTTACGCAGGACCGCTCTCACCTGGCCGGCCGCTTAGTCGCCGGGGAGGTCATCGTCGAGCGGTTCGTCGTCTACCCACTGCTCCACGTGCCTCCAGGTGATTATACCATCGTCGTCGGTGCCTACCTGCCAGCCGAGCCGGGCGCGCCCCGCCTCACCACCGCTGGCGGGACTGATGCTGTGCCGTTGGCCACCGTGCGTCTCCGGCCATCCACCCTGCGGCCCGTCACCCGCCACCCAACTTTTGTCCGCTTTGCTAGTGGTCCCACGCTGATCGGTGCTGACTATGACATCGGCGTGCCCGATCAGGTACGGGTCTATCTCCATTGGGCAGGGCCGGGTGTGGAGGCTGGCCTGCAACTGCTGGACGAAAGTGGCGCGGTGCTCGGCCAGGGCCACGTCCCGGCGTTGGAGCGCGGCCAGTATGCCACCATCGTCCTTGATCTCCCTGCCGCGCCCGCCCGAGTCGCGCTGCTCGACGGCGAGCCTCATCTTCGCTGGAACTTGCTCTTTGGCAGGGATGGGCCGCTGCCTGCGCTCGTCAATGGCGGGCGCTACGTATCCTTCGGCGACAACCTGATTCTGACTGGCTTTGGAGGACCTGCTGGAGACCTGGAGCCGGGGGCTAACGTTACGCTGGGCCTCCACTTCCTCGGCGTGTGTCCTCTGGAGCGGGACTATGTTGTCTCCGTATCGCTTACCGGTATTAACCCTGATGGAACCTGGGCATGGCACACCGCCCACGACACTGTGCCGGCCCTGGGGGCCATTCCTACCCTCAAGTGGATTCATGGCTCATCCATCTTCGACCCGCACCGATTGGCTATCCCTGGTGATGCCTCGTCCGTTCTCACTGCTGGCTCCCTCGTCATCTACGACCACTTTACCCAATCTCCGCTTCTACCGCTCGACGAGCGACTTGACTCCACCGTTGTTCCCCTCGGCAACTGGGCCGTTGCATTTCCATAGCCCCTCTCATATCCCCATGCCTCCACGCCTTCTGTCCTTCCCTCCCTAGCCAGAATGTGCTACAATTGTATTGGGGAGAGGACTGGGAATGCCCAACAATCTGATCAAGCAACTCGAGCAAATATCACTGTTTGCCGAACTCAGCCGAGATGACCTCAAGGCGGTTGCCAAACTGGTCAATTCCAGGCCATATTTGGCCGGGAGCGAGGTCTGCCACCAGGGAGAACTTGGGCTCACGGCCTATTTTGTCGAAAGCGGCGAACTGAGTGTCCTGTACATTGATCCACAGGGGCTTGAGAGTGAGGTCGCCCGCCTGGGACCCGGTGACTATTTCGGCGAGACATCGCTCCTGCTGGGCGAACCGCGTGATGCCACTATCAAAGTCGTCCAGGATGCCAACCTGCTCTACCTGAACAAGGATGAGTTCGATCAGTTGTTACACGAGCGCCCTTCGGTGCTCGAGACCTTGCAGATGCGGCCCGACGTGGCTCAGAAGCGTCGCGCTAAGCGCTTCAAATGGCAAAACCCGGACGAGATCGTCATTGTCCGTCTGCATAAGCACAATGCGATATTGATCCGCAACTTGGTTCTCCCCGTTTTCATACTATTGGTAGAACTGGGTGGCTTTGGCTACTGGTTAATGACCAAGACCGCCCCCTCCTGGGCCTGGGTGATGGCTGCACTCCTGGCGTTACCTCCGCTGCTTTTTGTTTTGTACGTCGCCATAGATCACTACAATGATGATTATGTCTTGACAAATAAACGAGTGGTGCACGAGGAGCGCATCCCCCTCATCCACGAAGCCCGTGCCGAGGCCCCTTTGCGTTCTGTTCAGGACATTGAGCAGTCGCAGGAAGGGTTGCTGGCCCGGATATTCAACTTTAGCGATTTGATCATTGAGACGGCCGGAGAACGTGGGCAGGTGGTCTTTCGCCAGATTCCGAACCCTGCGGAGACACGGGACGCCATTTTTGAACAGATCCGGCGTGTGCAGTCCGGAGCCAGGGCTGAGGAACGGGTCGCTATCCGTGATGCGCTGCGCCGCCATTTCGGCACCGCCCCCCCCACAGTGCCCTCACCAGCGTCCGAAGAGGAGCCTGCCAAGCGCCGCCTCAAACTGGCCCTCCCTTCGTGGGTCCTCGCGCCCCTGCGCATCTTTCGTTATTTCCTGCCCTCTTTGCGTTATGAGCAGGGAGATACCATCACCTGGCGCAAGCACTGGATTGTTCTGCTCAAGTCTATTGCGCTTCCCACGTTGCTCACCGCCGTGGTTACCCTGATCGTCGCTTATGTACTCTTTCGTAATCCTGCCAATTGGGCTTCCCCTCTGATCGGTTACGGCGTGGCATTGGTCTTTCTGTTCCCCTGGTGGTTATGGGTATTCGACGACTGGCAGAACGACATCTACCAGGTGACAGCCACGCGCATCATTGACGTCGAGCGGGGGCTCTTTCACCTGCGCGAGGAGCGCCGTGAGGCCAGCCTGGGCATGATCCAAAACATCACCCTGGAAATCTCTGGCTTTTTGGCCAAGTTGTTCAAGTACGGATCGGTGACCATCGAGACGGCCGGAGCTGGCGCCTTTACCTTTGAGCACGTCAAAGATCCACATGGAGTGCAGGTCGAGATATTCCGCCGCGTAGAGGCGTTCCAACGCCGCCAGCGTCTGGCGGCGGCCGAGCGCCATCGGGCCGAGTTGCTCGATTGGTTCGCTGTATACAATCAGATTCACAACCTGACTGACCACGCAGTCGGGTCACCATCTGTGCATCAACGGGAGACTTGACTATGCCTATACGTCCAATCGTGTTATGCGATGATCCACTACTGCGCAAGAAATCACGCCACGTGCGGCGCGTGACCCCAGCCTTGCGTGAACTCGTTGACGATATGGTCGAAACGATGCACGCAAGCGACGGCATCGGCCTGGCCGCCGTTCAGGTCGGCGTGCCCGAGCGCGTTATCGTAGTGCAGTTGCCCGGAGATGAGGAGCATCCCGAGGGCAGTAAACTCTACGCCGTTGTTAATCCCGAACTGGCGCGCAAGTCCCGCGAGACGGAGGATGGTGTCGAAGGGTGCCTCTCCGTCCCCGGTTTGATTGGGGAGGTCTCGCGCCATCGTACTGTCACCATCAAGGGTCTGGATCCCCGGGGGCGGGCCATACGCATCAAGGCGGAAGGTCTACTGGCTCGTGTATTCCAGCACGAGATTGACCACTGCGATGGCGTCCTATTCATTGATCGCATTAAAGACCCGGAGAAAATCTGGTCTGTACCCGAGGGGGAGGAAGAGATCATAGAGGCGAGCCAGAAAGCACCTGGTGGAGTAGCAGCGTCTGGGCTGCTGGTGTGACCCCGGCGAGGGGATGACTGCAAGCCTACAGAAAACGGGCCGCCCCGTGACCCCCATGACCCTCGTGGGTCACGGGGCGGTACCCCTCCTTTCGGCGAGAGCCACTATGTGGCTTTTGCGCTCTCTTCCGGGGCAGGCGCTTCGGGGATGAAAAGCCAGGCTAGAATGTAAAACAGGAAACCCGCTGGAGTTGCCAGAGCCAAGACGACCATCAGTATGCGCACCAGAAGCGGGTCCAGATTAAAGTACTCTGCCAACCCACCGCAAATTCCGGCTATCTGGCAGTCCGTTACCGAACGGTACAGCCTCTTTTTGTCGGTCATTTTTCTCCCTCCACGTGAACATGGCCAATGGTCAGGCAACCTTTGCCAGGTTCCAAGGCCTAATCCATCTCTGCCCACTGCTGGTACATCTTGAACCGGTCGGCCACGTCCCTCTTGGCCGCCTGGAGCAGCATTTCCGCCCGCTTCGGGTCCGCCTTCTTGAGCATCTGGAAGCGGTTCTCGGAATACATATACTCTTCGAGCGATATGGTCGGCTCTTTGGAGTCCAGGACTAGCGGATTTCTGCCTTCGGCCTTTCTCCTCGGGTCGTAGCGGAATAAGGGCCATGCGCCCGACTCGACGGACATCTTCTGATATCTCAGGCCCTCGGTCATGTTGATGCCGTGCATGATACAATGTGCGTTGGCGATGATGATCGAAGGGCCATCGTAGGACTCGGCTTCGATGAAGGCCTTGACCGTTTGAGCGGGATTCGCCCCCATCGCGATCCGGGCGACGTAGACTGTGCCGTAGGTCATCATCATCATACCCAGGTCCTTCTTGCCAATCGGCTTGCCGGCTGCAGCGAATTTGGCCACTGCGCCCAGCGGTGTCGCCTTGGACATCTGGCCGCCAGTATTGGAGTAGACCTCTGTGTCCAGAACCAGAATGTTGACGTTCCGGCCAGACGCCATCACGTGATCCAGGCCGCCGTAGCCGATATCGTAGGCCCAGCCGTCGCCGCCGATGGTCCACACCGATTTCCTGACCAGGTAGTCGGCCACAGAGAGCAATTGTTCGTGGTTACCGCATGCTGTCAGAACGTCCCTAAGCGCAGCAACGCGGGCGCGTTGTAGCTCGATCCCTTCTTGCGTGGATTGATCGGCTTTCTTGATGTCATCGAAGAGCGCATGGTCCTTTTGGCAATGTTCGCACTCGTACGCTTTGTCGAGCAACTCGAGCGCGTACTCGGTCAGTTTATCAACGGTGAGGCGCATTCCCATACCCAGTTCTGCCGCGTCCTCGAACAGCGAGTTGTTCCAGGTCGGCCCGCGACCATCTTCGCGCTGGCAGTATGGTGTGGTGGGCAGGTTGCCTCCCCAGATGGATGAGCAACCTGTGGCGTTGGCGATGATGGCCCGGTCGCCGAAGAGCTGAGTCATCAGCTTGACGTAAGGCGTCTCACCGCAGCCCGCGCACGCTCCCGAGAACTCGAGCAGCGGGCGGATGATCTGGCTGCCCTTGACCGTATTCCGCTTGAGGAGCGACGGGTCGGTTTCTGGCAGGCCCAGGAAGAACTTAAAGTTCCCGCGTTCCTGCTCGCGCAGTGGGATCTGTGGTGCCATGTTGATGGCGCGCACGTCGGTCTTGTTCCCCTGCTCGTCCTTCTTGCGGGCTGGGCAGGTGTACACGCAAGCGCCACAGCCCGTGCAGTCCTCCGGCGCGACCTGAATCGTCCACTTCATACCCTTGAAGGCTTTGCCCTTGGCGTCCACCGACTTGAACGTCGGCGGTGCGCTCTCCAGATATTTGGGATCGTAGGCCTTGGCGCGGATCGCCGCGTGTGGGCACACCAGCGAGCACATGGCGCACTGGATACAGACGTCGGGTTCCCAAACGGGAATCTCGGTGGCGATGTTGCGTTTTTCGTACTGGGTGGTGGCGGTGGGGTAGGTGCCGTCGGCGGGCAGTTTGGACACGGGTATCTGCTCGCCGCGACCGGCGATAATCTCGCCCAACACCTCCCGCACGAACTCGGGGGCATCCTCCGGCACCGGCGGTGGCATCTCAATGGTGCTGGTGGCCTTGTCCGGCACCTCGACCTCCC
Organism: Chloroflexota bacterium; assembly: GCA_034189605.1. Lineage (GTDB taxonomy): Bacteria > Chloroflexota > Anaerolineae > B4-G1 > B4-G1 > JAUWNP01. The sequence goes on along the minus strand of JAXHUO010000006.1, from coordinate 23,399 downwards.
GAACCCCGGCGATGCCGGCGTCAATGGCATCATAGTTCATCTGGACGACCTTGTCACCGCGCTTGCCGTAGGTCTTTTTGGCGAATTTCTTCATCAAATCCACGGCTTCGTCTGTTGACAGGATACCCGAAATCTTGAAGAACGCAGCCTGCATGATCGTATTGATGCGCACACCCAACCCCAACCCTTTGGCCATCTTGTAGGCGTCAATGACGTAGAACTTGAGATTTTTAGCGATGATCTGCTCCTGCACCACACGGGGCAAGTGATCCCACACCTCGTCCGCCTTGTAAGGACTGTTGAGCAGGAACGTGCCCCCCTCGTTGAGGGGGGCCAGCATGTCATATTTTTCCAGGAAACTGAAATTATGGCATGCCACAAAATCGGAGCGGTTGATCAGGTATGTGCTGCGAATTGGGGTCTCGCCAAAGCGCAAGTGAGAGATGGTGCGCGCGCCGGCCCGCTTCGAGTCGTACACAAAATAGCCCTGGGCGTAATTGTCGGTGGCGTCACCGATAATTTTGATCGAGTTCTTGTTCGCGCCGACGGTGCCATCGGAGCCCAACCCCCAGAACATGGCCCGGTGCACGCCTTCCGGCTCGGCGGAGAAAGTGGGGTCGTATTCCAGGCTGGTGAATGTCACGTCGTCGGTGATGCCGATGGTAAAGTGGTTCTTGGGTTTCTCCGCCTTTAAGTTGTCGAGCACGGCCTTGCACATGCCAGCGTTGAACTCGCCTGAGCCCAGGCCATACCGCCCGCCGACGATGAGCGGGTAGCCCTCGCGTTCAAGCAGCCCATCGGCCATCGCCTCGGCGATGGCGTTGCGTACGTCGAGGTAGAGCGGCTCGCCCTGTGAACCTGGTTCCTTGGTGCGGTCGAGCACGGCTATATTCTTGACCGTCTTTGGCAATACCTGGATAAAGTGCTGGATTGACCACGGGCGGAAGAGGCGCACCTTGACCAGGCCGACTTTTTCCCCTTGTGCCATCAGGTATTCGACGGTCTCTTGCATAGCGCTCGCGCCGGAGCCCATCATCACCACTATGCGCTCGGCATCGGGCGCGCCATAGTAGTCGAACAGATGATACTGGCGGCCAACTGCCTGGGCGAACTTGTCCATGTACTTTTGGACGATGTCAGGCGTGGCCAAGTAGTACTTGTTGACCGTCTCGCGGGCGGCGAAGAAGACGTCGGGGTTCTGAGACGTGCCGCGCAGAATGGGGTTCCCTGGATTCATGCCTCGCGCACGATGTGCCAGGACGTACTTGTCCTCAATCACGGCGCGCATGTCGTCCTTAGTCAGTATTTCGACCTTTTGGATCTCGTGTGAGATGCGGAATCCTTCGAAAAAATGCACAAAAGGTACTCGTGCCTCCAGCGAGGCGGCGGTGGCGATCAAGGCGTTGTCCATGACTTCCTGGATGCTGCCAGAAGCCAGCAGGCCGAAGCCGGTGCCGCGTACCGCCATCACGTCGCTATGATCGCCAAAGATCGAAAGTGCCTGGCAGGCGACCGAGCGTGCCGACACGTGGAAGACGGTGGAGATCAACTCTCCTGCGATCTTGTACATATTGGGGAGCATCAACAAAAGTCCCTGCGAGGCTGTGAACGTGGTCGTCAGTGCCCCGGTGGCAAGTGCACCGTGAACTGCCCCCGACGCGCCCGCCTCTGACTGCATCTCGGTCACGTTGGGTACGGTACCCCAGATGTTGGTTTTTCCCTTAGCAGACATCTCGTCGGCCAACTCGCCCATTGGTGAAGATGGAGTAATGGGATAGATCGCGATTACCTCGTTGAGTGCGTGCGCGACGGTCGCTGCTGCGGTATTACCGTCAATCATAACTCTTTCCCGTGTCATTTCTCTCCTTTATTGTGATAAAAGTTCGCCCGATTGGGCGCGTTTATTCTACCATTGTTCTTGCTAGAGTGGAAACACCAGGTCTCCAATTGTTTATTGTGCCGTGGATTTGCGATTTGCGCCAGTGAGGAAGGCGCTACTTTGCGGGTGATATTTGTCACCTAATGTCGTGAATCGTACATGTCTGAACTGCTATCTCAGATCATCTCCATCTTACGCCGATGCATTACATTATACCCTTGTCCACCAGTTGTGCAAACGCAATCTGGAGACACCATCGTTGATCCACACGTTACCGGTCAGGCCGCGGCGCGGCGGCTCCGTCGCGGATGACGCGCAGCATCTGGCCGTGGATGTGGCCGTTGGAGACGACAATAAACTCTCCAGAGAGGCAATCAGGACGGCCCTCAAAGTCGGTCGCCCTCCCGCCTGCCTCCCGCACCAGCAGCACCCCCGCCGCCACGTCCCACGGCTTGAGACGTATTTCCCAAAAGCCATCGAGCCGTCCGCAGGCGACGTAGGCCAGGTCAAGGACGGCGGCCCCGGCCCGGCGCACGCCCTGGCTGCGGCGTAGGAAGTGGTCGAGGCGCGTGGCATTGTTGTCAACGGTCGTGCGGCGGTCGTATGGGAAACCGGTGGCCAGGAATGCGCCTTTCAGGTACTTGATGCCGGAGACGCGGATGGGGCAGCCGCCAAGGGTTGCCCCACCTCCGGCGGTCGCGGCAAAGGTCTCCCCTCGCAGCGGGTCGTGGATCACGCCGACGACCACCTTTCTCTCCGCCAGCAACGCCAGCGCGATGCCAATGTGAGGGAAGCCATGTGCAAAGTTGTTGGTGCCGTCCAGGGGGTCAATTAACCAGATAGGCCGTCCGCTACTTGCATCCCCGCCCTGTTTGCTCGCGTCCCCGCCGCCCTCCTCGGCCAGGATGCGGTGATTGGGGAAAGCGGCCCGCATGCGGGCGACGATCAATTGCTCGGCGGCGATGTCGGTCTCGGTGACGGGATTGACTGCCCCTTTGAAGCCGACGTGAGCGAGTGCAGTACGCGGGAATCCGTCGCGCACGATAGAGCCAGCCTCATGGGTGATGGAGATGGCGGTCTGGAGAACAGCGTCATAGTCCATGGATGGTTCCATTGGGAGAATGATACCTATCCATTCCTTACCTCACTTACCCGATATGCGTCGGGGCGGCGATCCTGGTAGATGGTGAGATAACGGCGGGCCTTGCTGATCTCCCGTAGGTCGGTTTGGGCAACCAGTAACCGCTCCCGGTCGTCTCCCTCCACCAGTACGTGTCCCCAGGGATCCACCACGCATGAACGTCCAGGGAACTCTACCTGGTCGTCGCTTCCCACCCGGTTGCAGGCGGTGACGATCAATTCGTTCTCCACGGCGCGGGCGCGGGCCAGGAGAAACCACGCCTCGACACGACGCACAGGCCACTGGGCTGGTACCAGGAAGAGTACCGCTCCCGCCAGTGCCATAGCGCGAAAGAGTTCGGGAAAGCGCAGATCGTAGCAGATAGCCAGACCCACCGGCCCCCAAGGGGTGGGGCAAAGAGTGGCGTGGTCGCCGGGGGTCAGGTAATGATGTTCCTGCATCAGGCGGAATAGATGAATCTTTCGATATGATCCCAGGAGCGCACCATCTGGCGCGTAAAGGACGGCAGTGTTGGAGACACCACCAGTGTGCCGCTCCAGGAGCGAACCTGCCAGGTGCAGGCCGAATTCACTGGCCAGTGCGGCCATCTGGGCGAATCCCCCTTCCCCCAGTGGCGCGGCCCACTCTCCGGCCCGCTCCAGGTCGTAGCCGTGGAGCCATAGTTCGGGCAGGAGCAGCAGGTCAGCGCTAGCCTCGTGGGCCTGGGCAGCGAAATTCCGCGCACGGGCCAGGTTGTCCTCCGGCCGAGCGGTGTGAATATCCATTTGGGCTAAAGCAATGGTGAGCATTCTAATGACCCCATGAAACAATGAACAGTTTTTGTGCTCCGCAGTGGTTATAAGTTTTATTGTACCACAGAATGGGCGCAGATGGCAACTCGCGGCACATGCCAAACTTGACTTTTCCCACCCCTGGCGTAGAATTCTTACCACGTTGCTATCCAACTCTAAATCGGGGGGATATGGTGGACTTGGGTCAATTCGTCAATACATCTGTTCCTGTGACTGCCATCTTTGCGCTAGTGGTGATTGTGCTTCTCTATTTTTGGCTGCGGAAACAGGACGCTGGCACAGAGCGGATGCAGGAAATCGCCCGCTTTATCCAGTTGGGGGCAAATGTGTTCCTCCGCCGCGAATTCCTCACCATTGCACCATTTGTAGTGGTTCTAGCCTTGCTGTTGTTCGTGGCTATGCCAGAAGGGAACTGGCAAATCGCGCTGGGCTTTGTCGTCGGCGCGGCCCTCTCTATGCTGGCCGTCTATATGGGAATGAACGCGGCGACACAGGCCAATGTGCGTACCACCGCCGCAGCCCGATCCTCGGCTGCGCGAGCGCTGCTGGTTGCCTTCCGTGGTGGGGGGATTATGGGGCTCTCCATCGTGGCGCTTAACCTGCTGGGTATCTTTGGGCTGTCACTTCTCTTCGACGTGAGCCCGGCCCACCCGGAGAATGTGCACCTTTTGGTCGGATTTGGCTTTGGGGCCAGTTTCTCTGCCCTGTTTGCCCAGTTGGGCGGCGGTATATTCACCAAAGGGGCGGACATCGCGGCTGACCTGGTGGGAAAGGTGGAGCAGGGCATCCCAGAGGACGACCCGCGCAACGCTGCCGTCATAGCGGATCAGGTCGGCGACAACGTAGGGGATGTGGCAGGGCGTGGGGCCGACCTCTTCGAGTCAGGCTCCGACAACCTGATCGCCACGATGATTGTGGGGCTGACCTTCATTTCTACCTATGGTTGGGCGGCGGTGCTCTTCCCCCTGCTCAGCCGGGCCGTCGGTGCCATCGGCGCGGTGCTGGGGGTGCTGGCGGTGCGTGGCACGGAGAAGCGCAGCCCTATCTTATCCATGAACCTGGGATTACTGACGACGGCTTTATTCTCCGTGGTCTCTTTTTACTTCCTGGGCGTATACGTGATGCACGAAATCCGCCTGTTCTACTGCCTAACGCTCGGCCTGATCACCGCCATCCTGATCTCGCTTCTGGTACAGTTCTACACCGGTATCACTCAGCGGCCTGTCAGGGATATCGCCGGAGGTGGGGTGAGCGGGGTAGCCATCAATCTGATCTACGGTTTTGCCTGGGGGATGGAGAGCGCGGTCATCCTAAAGATCATGGTGGCCGTGGTGAACGTGGTCGCTTTTTACATCATGGGCGGAGGCTTGCCCGGTATCCTCGGCATCACGGCGGCCACGCTGGGTATCACTGAGATGAAGGGCATAATTATGGCAGCCGACGCCTTCGGTCCTATCGCCGACAACTCCAGCGGCATCGCCGAGATGTCCGGACTAGGGCCAGAGGTGCGTCGCGCTGGGGATATGCTGGATGCGGCCGGCAACATCACCAAAGCCATCACCAAGGGGTATGGTATGTCTTGCGCCTTGATGACCAGTGTTGTCATTCTTTTTGCCTATCTTCTCAGCGCTGCGGAGTTAGTTGGGGCAGGCAGCGAGGGGCTGGTTAGTTTCGTCACCTTCGGGGGCGCCGATCCACAAGGTGCGGCATTGCAGATTGTACGCGGTCTCAACCTGGCTCACCCTCTGAACATCGCCGCGCTGATGATCGGCTCCACCATTCCTTTTCTGTTCACTGCCCAGGCGATGAAGGCGGTAGGCCGGACGGCATTCCGCATGGTGGACGAGGTGCGGCGGCAGTTCCGCGAGATTCCTGGGCTTTTGGCTGGCCGGGCCACTCCTGAATACAGTGCTTGCGTGGACATAGGGACACGCTATGCCCTGCGGGAGATGGTCGGGCCAACGCTGGCTGGGGTGGCCTTCCCCGTCATCGTCGGTTTCCTGATGGGGCCGTGGGCTCTGGCCTTTTATCTGATCGGGGTAAAGATCGTCGGCGCGACCTTGGCTATCTTTATGTTCAACGCTGGTGGTGCGTGGGATAACGCCAAGAAATACATTGAGGAGGGTCACTTTGGTGGCAAGGGTTCTGAGCCCCACAAGGCCGGTGTCATCGGTGATACCTTCGGTGACCCCCTCAAAGACACCGCTGGGCCATCTTTGCACATCCTCATCAAGTTGCAGAACGTTCTTGCCATCACACTCCTCCCGCTCTTTTACGCTTACGGGTTGCACTGGTATTAGATAACGAATTTACGAATTTACGGATCTACGAATTCCATGAACCGAGATACTGGATTCGACCAAGAGTTGCTGGAAATCTATGGCGAGTTGGACCGCGACCGGCTGATGGCGTTAGTTGTGTCTTATGCTCGTGACCGGCTCGACGCTGGCGGTTGCTCCATCTTTCTGCGCGATGACATCACCGGCCGCTATGTCCTGCGTGGCACTACCGGTCTCCTGGAGGGCACAAAGATGCCCGCTGAGCGGGTGGAATATGAGCCCGGGGAGGGATTGACCGGTTGGATCGCCATGCATGGACGGCCGCTGCGCATCGTCAACGTCAAGGACAAAATAGAATTGCGACACATCGCTGATGATCTGGCCTGGAGCAACAAGTACTCCGAGATCAGCGCCAAACCGGGCCAGGCTTACATGGGGGTGCCGATCCTGTCTTTCCCTCTCTCGGGAGGGAAGCAGAGGAGGGTTGTGCTCGGTGTATTGCGGGTCTCCGGGAAGGCGAAAGGGGAGCAATTCGACGCGCAGGACGAAGCATTGCTGAGCCACGTGGCTGCGATGATGAGCATTGCCATTGAGAATTCACAACGCTACGAGCGGGAGAAGCGCCGTGCACGCTACTTCCGGCTGCTACTGGACATCGGTACGGAACTGGACCCTCGGCGATCCATAGGCGAGATGTTACAAGCAGTGGTGAACCGGGTCAGAGGTGGTTTCCGCACCGAGGCCTGCCAGATCTATCTGCGGGATGAGGAAAGTGCCGGCCGTGTGGTGCTACAGGCCGCCAGCGGCCTCCCCGACGCATTGATTGGTGAACTGACGTATGTGGCAGGGGAGGGGCTAACAGGCCACATCGTCCGCAATGGATATCCCATCCAGATACGCGAATTGGCTGCGCTGGAGGATTGGAACGATCCCCACGCTGCAGAGGCTGGCGCACATCTCCCCTCCCGCGTCTATCGCTCTTTCCTCGGCGTTCCTCTGCGATTGGGTGACGAGATCTTGGGCACTCTAGAGTTGGTCAACAAGATTCCCAGTGCCCCCGGCCACCGTGACTGGTTCACCGACGACGACGAGGAATACTTGTGCCTGCTCTCCACGGGCATCTGTGGTGTCCTGGAGGGCGCTCGCTACCTCAAGACTCTGGGCGACGTAGGAGTGACCGCGATGCGGATGCAGCGCATCGCCTCTTTTGGCACCCTCGCGCAACGGATACGGCACGAGGCAGCAAACCCGCTGGCCGTAGCCCGCCTGGCAGTGGCCAACCTGCGCGGTGATATCCAGGAGAAACCAGATTTTTCTCAAAAACCTGGTTTCTTGGGACGGGTGGATGTCATCGAAGCCAATCTGAACGAGGTAAGCGACAAACTGCTGGACCTGCTCAAGTTCTCACAACGTATCGGCTTTATCCGCACGACCACCTATTGGAACGACGTGATACGCGAGGCTCTTATCTGGCTGGCGGCGGAGCGGCAAAGACGCGGAGTAGAAGTGCATGCCTTCTATGAAGACCTGCCCCCGCTGTTCATTGAGCCTAACGAAATGTTCGGCGTCCTGGTCACACTCCTACGACTGACGATGGAAACCCTCGGAGCGCATGGAGGCATCATTGAGGTGCACACTTTATCGTCTGCTGGTGGTCAGTGCGTGCGCACGGAGATACGCGCGCCGGAGGCCCCGCTGGCCGACGTGGTTTCGTCCATTATCGAACCTGCAGCAGGTGCGTCTGAGGAACTGTCGCCCCTTCATTTTGAGTGGGCATTGGCGCGCGAGACGGTAGAGACACAGTATGCGGGCTCTATCGAGTGGAAAGTACAGGACAATGAGACGTGCTTTGTGCTCGAATTGCCACTGAAGGAAGGTTGATATGGATGCAGGCCAGAAGACGATTCTGGTGGTGGATGACGAGCCATTTTTCCGCGATGAGGCGGTTGCCTTTCTTAATAATCCAGCGTTTGCAGCGCGGGGTTGGAAAGTGGAATCCGCGGCGAGTGGGAAAGAGGCGCTGATCCGGCTGGGGCAAACTCCCTGCGACGTCATGCTGCTCGACATCAACATGCCGGGACTGGATGGGATGGAAGTGCTCCGCCTGATGCACGAGAAGCACATGCTGGAGCCAACCTACGTTATAATGCTCAGTGCCTACGGTGTGTACGAGAACGTGGTCGCGGCTATGCGTGGAGGGGCAAAGGACTTTGTCAACAAGTCCGAACCGTTGGATCAATGGATTGTGCGCATCGAACGCGGCTTCGAGTGGCAGGAACTACGCCACCGTAAGCAGCAGGTCGAGGAGGAACTGCGGCTCCTGGCGCGCGAGGTGGGCCACGACATCGGCGGCACGACCTACTTTGTGCTCACCCAGCGGGTGCAGGCGCTGACCAGGCTGGTGGCTGGTGAGCCGGAGGGGGAGCGCTCTATCAAAGTCATACAGCAGATCCTGGGCCGCATCAAACGCCTGGCCGACGACTTGGGGCACGTGGCAGTGGCCCTGGATAGCAGCGAGGTTTGGCGCTGGGAGATGCTCGACCTCCACCGCCTGCTAGAACGGTTGTCGCAGGAGTTCGGTTATGGCTATCCAAACGTGACAATCAGGCGAGAGTGGGGTGCAGACATCCCACCGGTACAGGGCAGTCGTGCTCAGTTGGAGCGGGCTTTTCACAATTTGCTAACCAACGCCGGGCGGGCTATGCCTGGAGGTGGAACACTCACACTGCGCACGCGACGAGAGGAGGATGCGTGGGTCGCTGTTGATGTTGAGGATACGGGCGTCGGTATCCCCCCGGAGACGCAGGAGAAGATTTTTCGTATTGGTTTTTCGGATTGGAGAAACGGGCAAAAGGGGAGCGGGTTGGGGCTTTACGTCGTCCGCAGGAACGTCGAGAACCACGGCGGCCGCATTGATCTGACCAGCGCTGTAGGCAAGGGAGCCATCGTTACCGTCCGGTTGCCGATCCAGCCCGGACACGTTTCTTCTGACACTGCCCTAAAATTTGCAGGAGGCTAAGTACAATGTCATCAACTATACTGGTGATGGACGACGATTTGCTCGCACTTGAAAGTCTGGAGGACTATCTGAAACGGGCTGGCTATACCGTCGTGATGGCCAACAGCGCCCGCCAGGCGGTTGAGCGGGCACGGGAGACATCTTGTGATGTGGCCGTATTAGATATGAAGATGCCCGAGATGGATGGTTTCCAGGTGGCTGCGATGTTGCGCCAGTTACAGCCTGCCTTGCGGGTGATCATATTCACAGGTTACGCTTCGCTGGAGACCGAGGTCCGTGCCACACAGTTGGACTTTTACGAGTACCTGCCCAAGTCGAACTGGTATGACCTGCTGTTGCCGACCATTGAGCGTGTCATGACCGAACCGGAACGCTCATTGCCCAAACAGCGCCCGGCTGATCTGGAGCAGGTGGCCGCTCAATACTCTGATGAGGGCAAGTGGGAACTGGCATCGCTGGCGTTGGAGCAGGCGGCCCGTATCGCCGAGTTCACCCACGAGTGGGAACACGCGGCTGTGTTATACGGCCAGGCGTTTGAGCATATGCGGCGCGCTCGTGGTCTCTCCGTAGAAGCACAGAGGCTGCGTGAACTGGCCGAGTGCGCGCAACGCATTGCGGACGAACCGGCCACTGACCATTCGTAATACTGCCTGGTAAATGGTAGGCTGGGAACCGGTAAATTGAGGCAAATTCATCGGGCACCGATTTGCCGGTCTGCCAGTGTGTCAGTCTGCCGATCCTGCTAATGTGCCAATCCCCCAGCCTGCCGGTGTACCAGTTTCTTTGCCTGATTCTGTTTCTGGCATCGGGCTGTGCCCTGCTTCCGCCGCCGCCCACTCCAACACCCACGCCAACATCCACGCCGACGCCAACCTTGCCGCCATCTCCCACCCCCTGGCCAACATTTACCCCCGAGCCGCCCGACACCGGCTGGCAACTGTTGCAACAGGGCGCCGAGTTGCGCCAAGTGCGCGTGGAGACCGGTGAGGCTGCTGAACGGTTGATAATTGTCCGGCTTGATCCCGCTGCCGTGCGTTTTCGTGTCCACTATGACCCCGTCGCGCCCGGTACGGTGGACGCCTGGGCCAGGCGTCTCCAACCCTTACTGGTTGTCAATGGCGGCTACTTTACGCCTGAAAACGAGACCGTGGGCCTGCTCATCAGCGCCGGGCGGGCCTGGGGCACCTCCTATGGGGACTTTGCTGGTATGTTCGCCGTCACCGCCAGCGAACATGCCAGCGTGCGCTGGCTCCGAGGCCAGCCCTACAATCCCGACGAGACCCTGACAGAGGCTCTACAATCGTTCCCTGTGCTGGTCAAGCCGGGCGGTGTGATGGGCTTCCCTGCCAACGCTGATGACGGTCGCCCCTCCCGCCGCACCGTCGTGGCTCAGGACCGTCAGGGGCATATCCTGTTCATCGTAGCACCTCGGGGTTACCTCAGTCTCCACGAACTGGCACGTTTCCTCGCAGGCTCCGACTTTGACTTGGATGTGGCACTCAACCTGGACGGAGGCTTCTCCACGGGGCTGTGGCTGAGGGCACACGAGATACCCATGGAGATCAACTCCCTCGTCCCGGTGCCATCGGTCATCTCTGTCTACGACTGAGGATAACCGCTCAGCCTGTGCTCCGAGAGGGTCGCAGTCCCTCGGTTTTTGCCGCGCATAGATACGCGCTATTCGGTGATGGTGAACAGTCCTCCATCGCCCCGCCCAAACACCTCCGGGAAGTACATCTCATAGGCATATGTGGGAATCGTCCCATACTCACCGGGCAGGCTGGCGCGGATGAGGTAGGTGTATTCATACGTACCGCGCGGCAGGTAGGTGGCGAAGAGCACTGCCTTCTCGTCGCGCAGTTCGGTGTGGCTGAACCACCACCAACCATAGCCCCACGGGTTACGCCGGTCGGTGCGGGTCAGTTCTGGCTCCTCGCCGACGACGCTGGTTGTCTTTAGGCTCTGATCTACCCCCTCGGCACCGGCGGGGAAGGGGTCTTCCACTACCACGTAGTGCAGGTCGTTGGGGGCGATGATGGTCAGTTTTACCTGGATCACGTTGCCTGCCTGGGCTTGGTTTATCGCTGGGCAGGGCCCATCATCCGGTTCACAATCGGCCAGTGTGTACTTTCGGCTCACGATGATGCCCCGGTTGAGGGCGGTCACCTCTTCCACTGGCTTAAAGTAGCGCAGGTACAAACCATAGTACAGCCGGCCGGTTCCCTCCTCCTGCCCTGCGGAGGCCCAGCGTTCGATGACGACCCGGTTAGCCTCGTCGGCCAGGAGTTCGGCGACCTCAGTCTGCAACTTTACTGTCTGATCAATGTTCCTGCGGGTCACGCTTCCCTCGCCCAGTGAAACACCGTTGACGGCTACCTGCCAGTTGTATGCCCCCTCCAGTTCGCCGGTGGCGACCATCCAGTCGGTGAGCGCCAGAATAGCCCATGCGGTCTCCTGTGTCGTTTCCCAGCGGCCATCCTTGCGGGTGACCATCAGCCAGCGGACAGCGTTGGGGGCCAGCGCGCTTTCGGGGTCCAACCGGGCCAGGGCGGCCAGCACTATGCTGGTGGAGCGTGTGTCGGTATTCATCGCGTAATAGTCTACCTGCGTTTCCTCCCAGTGCGCGCCGGTAGCGCTGACGATGGCGGCGCTGGTGATGTCAGAGAGCAGACCGTTCACACGAGCCGGCTCATCTGGCTCCAGCAGACCCAGTGCCATTGCCAGATACGCTTTGCCAAAGGTGTCCAGCACGTCTCGCTGGTCGAAGAGGGCGATGGTGCGCCCCAGGTCTCCCTGGCCGGCCTCGGCCAGGACGTACAGGATAAAGGCCTGCCGGTTGACTTGCCAGTGATGCTCCAGAATATCCCTGGGCTTGCCCAGGCTATCTCGCAGAAAGTCCGCCGCTCGCTCTATCACTTCCTCGTCCACCACGAAGCCAGACCTCTCCGCCTCGATTATTCCCAGCAGAACGTAGGCGGTCAAGTAGGGGTCGGGTTCGTCTAGCACCCACCAGCCCCAGCCGCCGTCATAATGCTGCCGGTTGTAGAGCCGTTGCAGGCCGGTGCTGACCAGCCACGGAAGCGACTCCTCCAGGTCAGGGCGGTCGAGCCCCAGTTCCTTAAAGGCCCGGTAGGTGACGACGTTGGGCAGGAAGCGGCTGACCGTCTGCTCGGTACATTCGTAGGGATAGTGCTTCAGGTAATCGAGGCCGTCCGCCATACCCGCCGCCAGCGATGGGTCTACGTGTACCGACAGTTCGCCCTGGGTGGGGTCGTAACTGGGGGGCAGCACTACTGCCTCGATCCGCTGCCCGTCAGAGTCAAAGTGACCAGCGGTGGCGACTATCTCCGGTGTGCTGTAGCGGTAGACCGGCAGGCTGATTTCGACGGCATCAGAAACCAGGTTCTCGAAAACCGGATTTCTCGCAGCCAACTGCCCCACCGCCCTCACGCCGAAGCGCAGTGTGACCTCCGGCGTGTCCTCCACTGTCACCGGCCACGCCACTTTGACGTTGTCGTTGGCGGGGATGCTCACTTGCATACTTGCAGACCGGCCAACTTGCAGCCCCTCTGCCTCGAAGGCGACCGCCACCTCCAGTGTTCTGCCGGTGTTGTTGTGCACCACGGCCGCCAGTTCTGCCTCGTCGCCGACGACGAAAAAGCGCGGGGTCACTGGGCGCACCAGCAGGTCTTTGGTGCTCACGACGTCTACATCGGCCTGGCCGACCAACGTGCCAACGGTGATGCCCCGGGCGCCCATACGCCAGGTGGTCAGGTTGTCCGGCAGTTCTACGCTGACCGTGGCGTGGCCGTCTTTGCCAGTGCGGACGGTTGGGTTCCAGTAGGCGGTGTCGCGGAAGCGGCGTCGCATGAGACCAAACTCCTCGTCAAGGCCGCCGCCACCTCCCTTGGCCGCGGGGGCCGCCGCCAGGTTGACGCGCTCTGCCGAAAGCGTCAGGCCACCGGCCGTGCGCACACCCAGTCCCCGCTCGCGCCAAAAGTGGCCCACGATGTCCCGTCCTGGCTGGTCGGCCAACGAGATAACCGACAGATCTACCAGGTTGAGAGCCAGTTCGGCCTCGACCGGATGTCCCTTGCTGTCGCTGGCTTGCACATCGTAGGTCACTGTCTCGCCTGGCTGATAGTGTTCGTCTAGCGGCTTGTCTGGCGTCAGCGTGATGTTCAACTCCTTCTCAGTAGTCTCGATGGGCAGTTGAGTGTAGCCAATCTTGAAACTGGATAGCGGGTTGGTCTCGCTCTCTCCCTGGACTATGACCACCGACACGAAGACGTTGGGGATGAGGTCCTCAGTGATGGGAATCTTGATCTGCTCCGAGTTGGTCTCCAGCGTTTCTACCCAATGACGGTAGATGTGCCCTCGCTCAATGGTAATGAGGGCTTTGACGGGACCTTGATAGGGATGGGGGATGAGGATATTCGCTGTGTCGCCGACCTGGTACTGTCGCTGGTCTGCCACCAGGTCAAAACGGTCGTTGTTCTCCTGCCGCCAACTGACATAGTGCCGCCCACTGATCCACATATAGGTGGAACTGCGGACCTCATTCTTGTTCTCGTCGTCACCGCTGGCGGTGACTTTGTAGATGCCGCCCTTTTCTGGGGTAAAGTTCATCACCGCTTCGCCGTCGCCGTCTGTCGTCACCGTAGTGGTAAAGACCGGCACGTCTTCGACGGTGCTCTCCCAGTAGTAGTGACCATCTTCCGCTTGCTTGCGGATGCTATACCAGTTGTGCTCGGCGAAGACGATGGTCACTTTCCGGTTGGAGGATGGGGTGCTGGCCCAGTCCACAGTGATGATGTTAACATTGTTCTCCCGGCCCACCCGGCCAACGTACTGTTCGGGGCGCAGGCCGATGTAGTACAGTCCCTTGTGCACGACTGCCTCAGTCCGGTTGCTCACCTCCTGGTTGTTGACGTCGGTGACGGTTACCTCCAGCGTGAACCGCTGGCTGGCGAGGTATTCGGCGATATCGGCTTCGATGCTGAATGTGAAATGCCCCTCTTCATCGGTGGTGCCTGTCCCTTCGGCGAAAAGTTCGCCGTAGGAACTGTAATAATCCTCGTGCCGATAGCGGCTGAAATCATAGTCGGTAAAGTCCCACCGACCTTTGCCCTGGTAGTCGAAAAAGTGGTCGGCGGAGAGGACAGAGTAGCGCACCTCGGCGCCAGCAACTGGGCCACCAAAGTAGTAGATTGCCTGGGCAGTGACGTTGATCTTGTCACCCTGGGTGTACTCTGGCCTGTCGGTCTCGACCGTCACCTGGAACTCTGGTTTGCGGTACTCGGCGACCTGGAAGCCGGTGCTAAAGTACTCGTCCTCGTAAGTGGCCTCAATGGAGTAGTAACCAAGAGCCGCCTCTTCGCCCAGCGTGAGTTCGCCGTCCAGTGTACCTACGTCGCTGAGAGACAAGTCATCCGCAAAGACTTTGGTGCCCTGCGCGTCCCAGACGACGACGTTTACTTTGGCGTTCCCAGTAGGCAAGGAGTAGTGGGCGTCGTCGTCCTCTCGCAGAATCCCTTTGAAGTAGACCTTTTGGCCGGGGCGATAGATGGCCCGGTCGGTGAAAAAGTAGGCGGTGAAGGGGTCCAGATAGTCATCCACCGGCAGGCCGAAATTCCAGGGCGTGATACCCTCGGCCCACCGGCTGGCGACAACGGCGAAATCTTGATCCGGATTGTTGGGGTCGCCAGCGAAGGCAAATACCGGAGTCCACGTGTCCATCGGCCGGTGTTCGTCGCCGACGAACACACCATCCTGACTGGTCCTCCCCTCGGCCAGGACATTGGCCCGTTCGTCCATCACCACGATGGGCAGGTCAGGCAGCACGTCGCCTGAGCGCAGGTCGGTAGCCCAGACCAGTGCCTCGGTGGCGGTTGTCTTCAGGCTCAGGTTATGCCGGGAGACAACCAACATTTGTCTCTCGACCGACGTGTAAGGCATCGCTTCGGGATAGACATCCTCGGAGTTGCCCCACACCTCCAGGTAGTAGATCCCCGGCTGTAGGGGCAGGGCTTGTCCCTGCCCTTGTCCCTGCCCCTGTCCCTGCCCCTGTCCCTGCCCCTGTTCCTGCCCCTGTTCCCCTATCTCGTCATTCAGGTTGGTGTTGTAGATGGCGCTTTGGTTCAGTGGCGGCTTTACGTCCAGCGACCACTGGCGAATGAGGTTCTCCTCGTCGCCGCTGTAGTCCTCCCAGTAGCGCCACCAGTTGTCACCATTGGCGCGCATAAAGTCCCCGAGTGGCATCTGGTAGAGGGCAAAGTTGATCCGACCCACGTTGCGGACGGTCACGTAGGCCAGCGTTTGCGTGTAACCGTTGTAGGTGCCGACGCGGTCGGGCGCGTGCAGGTAGACCAGCGGGTTCAGGGCGCGGGTGCGCCAGTGAATGGTGGTATCCTCGCCCAGTTCCTGGCCATAACGCCCCCGGATGTCGCCGCCGAGGGTCACTTTGTAGTCGGTATTGGGCTCAGTGGGAAAGGAGATTTCGAGTTGAGTGTTGCTATCCCACCAGTAGGTGAAGACTTCCGTCGCCGTGATGGTGGGGTGGATGGTCAAATTGCCGATGATGGACTCGGGATCCATTGGGCTGGCAAAGGTGATCTCCAGTCCGCCCCATGGGTCGGCGCGCTCGTCTCCGTTGGCTGGGTTGGTACTGACGATGCGTGGGCGCTCAATGGTCTCGAATGTCCACACGTAGGGCTTTTGGGTGCCGGCCTGTCCGCCGGATCCCTTCGCACCACTGGTGACGCTTGCTCGATACGGTGTGGCGAAATCGAGCGGCTGGCTGGGGGTGAAACTCATCGTCTCCATGCCAACTCGCTCCGGCTCTTCGGCTTCGCTCAGAGCAGGTCCTTCGCCCCGGCTCCACGACCACTCGTATGGCTCGTATGCGTACCCACGCGACTGAACCAATCCATCGGCGTGCCACTCGAAGGTGCCGGCGACGGCTGCGCCGGTGGTCAGATTCTTCAGTTCAAAGGCGGCCTCAGCGGATGTGTGGTTCATCGGCTGGTTGAAGGCGACGTGAATGGTCGGCGCGGTGCTGACGTAGATGGTGTCTGCGTCGGGGTGGGTGGCGACGACGGCCGGTACGATGGTGGTGAACTCCCAGGTGAAATCATCGGCCAGTACACCGCCGGTGGTGTCGGACAGCCCAGCGGCGACCTGCGCCTGGTAGGTGGTGGCTGGCTCGAAGCCGTCGTCAGGGGTGAAGATATAAATGGATGTATTGAGCCATTCCCCTTTGCCGCGCACCGGCGGCACAAAGGTGAGCGGATGCGGTAGGGGCGCGGTCGTGCCCCCACTCTGATCCTCAATGGCGACCAGTGGTACTACTGGCCGGTTGAAGAGGACAGTGACAGTGGCATCGGTGGCGACATCGCTGGTGTCCTCGGCTGGCTGCACCCCCGCCACTTCCAGGAAGCCGACGGTGGCAAAGTGAAATTGCACCGGGGCATCCAGCGTCAGTCCGGCGGCGCTGCGAGCGTTTTGCTTGAGGGTGATGTCGTAATGGGTGGCCCGCTTGAACTCGTCATCGGCCGGTTTGAACTGCATCATGCGCGGACTGGGCCACTCAAATGCGCCGGAGACGTCCGGCTCAATGGTGAAGGCGGCCTCTACCGTCTCCGCGTCCATCGGCTGGTCGAAGACTAGAGACACCGGCGCGTCGAGCGATTGTTCCTCGCCTCGGGCCGGCATCATCTGGATGACCTGGGGTGGTAGTGGAGGAAGCGGGGTCGGCGTCGCGGCAGGTGTTGGTGTAGGTGGCTGGGGTGTTGCCCGGCACGCCGCCAATAGTATGCTGAGAATGGTCAGGATGGAGACAAAGGTTACAAAGAGTCGCTTATTGGGTTTCATTACCAGCCTCCTGTCCATAGAGATCAGGGATTGGAGAGTGGAGTTGGTATCTCCAGCCCCGAATCTATGGCTTTTAGTATCTTATTCCGTCACTTGTATTATAACGCGATTTCCCCTGATTTCCTCTCCATGCGCATCCACCCCCACCGTCGTAAAGGTATGCGCCCCGGACGTCATTGGCCATAGAACCTGATAAGGTGGACTCGTCAGCACAACCAGCGGGCGGCCGTCTGCCAGCAGCGTCACCTGGCGCAATGAAACGCCATCAACGGGACGGGCGGTCACGAGGATCTGCTGCGCCGACGATGGAATCTCTGGCGACAGGCGGTAGTGAGATCCTTGGTCGGGGCTGGTCAGGATCAGGGAGTAGGGAGCAGGGGGTGAGGAGTGGGTGGGCTTATTGGCTGTCTGTGGCCTGCCGTATGCGATCTGAACGCCAGGCGAGAGGGGAGAGTACGCTTCCGGCGGTTGGGGAATGTTCTGTGAGCGGGCCCACTCGCGCGCTTCGGCCGGGTAGATGGTGTATCGCTTTTGCGTGGTGAATTGCGGCGGGCAGTCGGGGCCGGCCAGCAATCCGTTGCGTGTATCCAGCGTGAAAAGCCAGTGCCAATCATCGCTCCGTGTGGGTTCAGTTCCCTCGATGAAAAGTTCGGTGATGGTGCGAGGACATTGCGTGATTCGCTGGCCCAATCTCCAATCTCTCATCTCCGATACCTGGACTGGCGGCAACCCACTATCCACACATACCTCCATCCGTACCATTCCCTCCGGTTCTACGAACTCGCGCACCGGCCGGCCTCTGAGCAGTGTCTCCATCACATCGTGCCAGATGGGAGCGGCGCCCACCACGCCGCTCACGTGACGCATAGGCTCATTGTCGGCGTTTCCGACCCAAACGCCAGTCACCAGGTCGGGTGTGTAGCCCACCGTCCAGTTGTCGCGCCAGTCGGTGGTGGTGCCGGTCTTGGCGGCGGCTGGACGAGATAGCCGCAGTGCGCTCCCCTCGCCAAAGGTGGGAGCACGGGCGAGGTTGTCGCTCAGGATATCGGTGATGAGATAGGCCACGCGCTCATCCATCACACGCGGGCCAGGCGCAGCCTCCCAGCCTTTTAGCACCTGCCCGTGACTATCTTCCACGCGGATGATGGTCACCGGCTCCACACGGTGTCCGCCATTGGCAAAGGCTCCGTAGGCAGCCGTCAGTTCCAACAGACGAACCTCACCGCCGCCCAACGTCAGCGCCAGGCCAAAGCGGTCTACATCGTCGAAGGTAGTAATGCCCAGCGAGCGGGCCAGTGCTGTCATATCTTCAATGCCCACATAGTCCAGCACTTTGACAGCGATCAGGTTGTAACTGGAAGCCAGCGCCTCTCGCAGCAGCACTGGACCCCGCCACTGGTAGTCGTAATTCTGCGGGACGTAGGGGTCGCCCTCGCGGGTGACGTAGGCTGTGCGTGCGTCCACCATCATCGTAGCCGCCGTCAACGGATTTAGTTTTTGGTTTTTGGGATCTGAGATCCCAAGTCTGGGGTCAAAGGCGGCGGCGTAGGTGATAGGCTTGATGGAGGAGCCGGGTTGGCGCGCGGCGACCGCGCCGTTGACCGCGCCGTCAATGCGGGGGTCAAAGTAGTTGGGGCTGCCGACCATAGCCAACACTTTGCCGGTGTGAGGGTCCATCACTACCACAGCAGCGTTGTGTGCATTGTGGGATGGCTGGCCTTCACGGATATCGGCCAGTTGCTCCAGCCGATAATGGACACTGCGCTGCGCCGCGTTTTGTGCATCCAGGTCCAGCGTGGTGTAGACCTGCAATCCCTGGGTGTATATTGCCTCCAGACCAAATTCTTTCTCCAGTTGGCCGCGCACGTACATCACAAAATGGGGTGCTTCGATGGGGAAAGGAACGGCAGCAAAGCCAAGTTTCTCGCTATCTGCCAGATTGGCCTCCTGTTGAGAGATATAGCCGTGCTTGACCATCAATCCCAGCACCACGCTCTGCCGGGCCTGAGCGGCCTGGGGATTCTCCAGTGGATTGTAGCGGGCTGGCGACTGCGGCAGCCCGGCCAGCAGCGCACACTCTGCCAGGTCCAACTCGGCGGCACTCTTGGCAAAGTAGGTGCGGGCAGCCGCCTCAATGCCGTAGGCCAGGTTGCCGTAGTAAGTCTCGTTAAGGTAGAGCGTCAGAATCTCGTCTTTGCTGTAGGTCCGAGCCAGACGCCAGGCCAGGATGGCCTCGCGCAATTTGCGCTCCAGGCTGATCTCGGCCCGTTCTTCCGATGAGAGTAGCAGATTGCGGGCTAGTTGTTGGGTGATAGTGCTGCCGCCTGACCGAATCCCGCCCCCACGCAAGTTGATCCACAGCGCGCGGGCGATGGCCCAGGTATCCACGCCGGGGTTGTTATAGAAACTGGCGTCTTCGGTGGCGATGGTGCTGTTGACGCAAGCCGGGGGCACCTCGGCCAGGGGAATGGGGGTGTGCGCGCCGCCGTGCGGGTCGAGTATCTCGTACAGCAGCCGCCCGTGCCGGTCGTAGATGCGCGTGGAGGGCGCGGATGCGTGTTCGTACAGGCGGTCGGGCGAGGGGAGATCCACTGCCAGCCAGTGGGTTACCCTGGTGGCGGTCAGCCCCAGCAGAATGACGATGATCAATGGCCAATGACCAATGACAAATAACCAAGAGCGACGCAACATTGGGATACTCTTCACAACCCTGGGATAATGTTATCACGCAACACGCAATACGTTTCACGTTTTACTTACGGTGTGTAATCTCGCAGGATGGAGCCGCCGGTGAACTCGCGCAGGATAGAGTTATCTGGGACCATGTCGGGACCGCAGGGCTGGAACCACTGCAGGAAGGCCAGCAGCCGCTTTGCCTCCACGCGCCGGGGGCTGTGGGGTTTGACCTGGAGCAGTAACGGCTCGGCCAGCGGTTTGAGTACTGCCAGTTCGTAGACCAACGCTGAGTTGAACACCACGTCGGCGTGATCCTGGTAAGGAAAGATATACCGTTTCTCACCTCGCCGCACGCTCTCCCAACGGTTCAGTGTTTCCTCGGCCGTATAGCCCCGATAGGTCGCGTCGCGCACGATGCGGCGGACGAGGCGGGTGTCCGTCGTCGGCACTCGGTTGTGACGATCAATGTTGAGTTGTGTCAGGGCCGAGATGAAGATGTGGAAGGTCCGCTCGCGTGGTACTGAGGACACCAACTGGGGATTCAACCCGTGGATGCCCTCAATGATGATGATGTGGTCGGGGTCCAGTTGGACAGTCTCACCTTTCTCCCGCAGGCCAGTGTTAAAGTTAAAACGAGGGGTCTGTACTTGCTCACCGCGCATGAGGCTCAGGAGGTGCTGGTTGAATAGCGGCACATCAAGGGCATTCAGCGCCTCAAAGTCATAGTGGCCGTGCTCATCGCGAGGTGTCTTTTCCCGATCCACAAAGTAGTTATCCATTGCCAGGGGAAAGGGGTGGATGCCGTGAGCCAACAACTGGACGGAAAGCCGCTTGGAGAAGGTGGTCTTGCCAGCGGCGGAAGGGCCGGCAACGAGCACCAGGCGTACCTCGCCCCGCTGGCGGGCGATTTGGTCGGCGATCTGCGCGATGCGCTGTTCGTGCAATGCCTCTGAGACGAGGATGATCTCACGGATGCGGCCGTTGGCGATGGCCTCGTTCAGTCCGCTCACCGACGCCACGCCGAGCAAACGCAGCCATTCGCCATACTCGCGGAAGATGGCCGTCAGTTGGGGATAGTCGAGCGCAGGAAGAAGTTCTGTCGGGCGATGGCGGCGCGGATACTGAAGCACAAACCCTGGGGGCCACGGGTGGAGGGCGAAATAACGCAGGTACCCTGCCGAGGGAACCATATAGCCGTGGAAGTAGTCACGTGAGCCGCGCAGGTTGTAGAGCGTGAGGTAATCCTTCTGGCGGCGCGTCAAGAGTTGGACTTTTTCTCTCTCCCCACGCATGCGGAACATCTTTATGACCTCGTCGAGCAGCACGCGCTCCCGCATGATTGGAGCATCCTCAACGACGATCCTGCGCATACGGGCCTCTATCTGTGCTAGTTCATCCGCACTGAATGGTTCCCGTCCATATACCTGGCAGAAAAAGCCGCCAAAGGGGAGGGTGTGGTCTACGAAAATCTGGGCCTCCGGGAACAGTTCGCGCACGGCGGTCATCAGTAGAAAGGAAAGGGAACGCCGATAGATACGTACACCGTCAGAGTCGGAGAGGAACACGGGATCAACCCGGGCATCGGACATTAGACGGTATGTCAGTTCGCGCAGTTCACCATTGACCAGCGCTGCGATGAAAGGCACCGGACTGTCACCCAACGCTGCCTTGACGTACTGCTCCAATGGCGTTCCAATAGGAGCCTCGAAGGTACGACTGTCAGGGAAACGCACCTGGGCTGTCTCGCGGGGCTTTGTGCTCCGCACGGGTGATGTTTGTTTGCCTTTCATGGCACGGCTAGAACGGCAGTGCTACTCGCCCGGCCATCACCAACGCCATGCAACCGCACAACGCCACGTTCATGAAGAATAGGATGGCCAGTACTAATCTCTGCCATGGTTGTAGACCCAGTAAAAGTCGGCCTTGACGCGCTTTCTTCTCATCCTCGAGTTCTTCCTCTTCCTGAATCATCTGTTCTCGCAGTTCTTCAACCATGCGTAATCTCCTTTTTACCAAGTGCACGTAAGACTAGAAGGTAAGATACTGCCAAACAACCTAAAAGTCAAACAGTGCCTGACGGCTAGTCTAGTTTCTGATGCAAGCCTGTGGCTCCCAGTCCGTGTCCCGAGATCGTCGTAGGCGGGAACGTTGCGTCAAAAGTGGTTGCTCGCTGCTGAGACGCCCCCCGAGACGGTGGCTTTGAGCGTTTCGTGCCGAGAACTGGTCTATAGCGGCTCAAACTGCGCCGTAAAGTGACGCAGTAGGGGTGGGGCGTAGGTGTAGCGCATGCCCCGCATCTGCTCTCGTCTCTCGTGAATCTGCTTGCAGACATCCACCACGTAATCCAGATGCGCCTGGGTGTAGACGCGGCGAGGGATTGCCATTCGCACCAACTCTAGCACTGGGTAGGCTATCTCGCCTGTCTCTGGGTCCTCTCGGGCGAACGCTACGCTCCCGATCTCCACCCCGCGAATGCCACCCTCCAGGTACAGCGCGCAGGCGAGTGCCTGCCCGGGTAGTTCGCGCTGCGGGATGTGCGGCAGGAACCGCTTGACGTCCAGATAGACCGCGTGGCCACCAGGTGGCTCCAGGATAGGGATGCCCTCTTCCACCAGCCGGTCGGCCAGGTAACGGGTGTGGGCGATGCGGTAGGCCAGGTACCGCTCGTCCAAGCCCTCCCACATCCCCCGCGCAATCGCTTCCAGATCGCGCCCGGCCAGCCCGCCATAGGTGTGGAATCCCTCGCGCAGGATCAGTTCCTGGCGCACGCGCTGGTACAATCCCTCGTCGTTCATTGCCAGAAAGCCACCGATGTTGACCAGTGCATCTTTCTTGGCGGACATCGTGCAGCCGTCGGCGTAGGAGAACATTTCATGCGCGATCTCAACTACGGGTGTCTTGGCATAGATCGGATCGCGCAGATTGATAAAGTAAGCGTTTTCGGCGTAGCGGCAGGCATCAAGAAAGAAGGGAATGCTGTGGCGGTGAAGCACCTCGCTGGTAGCGCGGATGTTGGCCATTGAAACCGGTTGGCCGCCGCCGGCGTTATTCGTCACTGTCAACATCCCCAGTGGAATATTCTCCGGTCCCATCTGATCAACGAACGTTTCCAATTTTTCGATGTCTATGTTGCCTTTGAAAGGCGCGTGGCTGGTAGGGACGAGGCCTTCTTCGACCAGCAGGTTGACTGGATCGCCTCCTCGGGCGATAACATTGGCCTGGGTAGTGTCGAAGTGCATATTGCTGGGTACTGCTTGATCAGGTTTGACCATGCAAGCGAACAGGATGTTCTCGGCGGCACGACCCTGGTGAGTGGGCACAAAGTACTCAAAGCCAGTGATGGATTTGATCGCTTCCTCCAGGTTGAAAAAGTTGCGGCAGTAGGCGTAACTCTCGTCTCCAAGCATCATCCCAGCCCACTGGCTGTCAGACATAGCCGACGTGCCTGAATCGGTCATCAGGTCAATATAGATGTCCTCTGCCCGCACGGCGAAGACGTTGTAGCTGGCTTGTCGCAGGATATCCTCCCGGTCGGTGCGGGTGGTCTGGTGGATAGGTTCGACGACTTTGATCTTGAATGGTTCAGGGGGAAACTTGGCCATTGTATACTCCTTGTTTGATATTCTCTACCGTACAAAATGATTAATTGACAGAATGGCGAAAAGCCAGCCATGGAGTAAACTTCTGTTCACCCAAAACCACGAACAGGAGGACCCCATGACTGACCGATATAGAGTATACA
>JAXHUO010000059.1:0-26464 GCA_034189605.1 Chloroflexota bacterium | reverse complement strand
ATGTCCTTCTCGCTGGCATCCGAGCTGTCTTCGTCACCATCGCCACACTGGCCTTTGTTACACAACATCCCTTCCCCAGCGCGGGAGGAGGGCCATGAGACATGTGGGTAATCACCAGCAAGGTGGTTGACGATTCAGACCTCCGAGGTTTTGGGCAAGTGATGTGTCAAAGCACCGCGTGTCGAGGGCAAAATGCGGGCTGTTTTGTTGCAGGGAGTGAAACCTCGGAGGTCTTTCGGACATGTAGGTAATCACCAGCAGGATGGAAGCGCTGCGTGCTGCGTGACGAAACAAAACACGCAACACGAGTTTCAGAACTGCTTGGTCAGCCGGTTAATCCGCTCCACGTGCTCCGGCTCATAGCAGTCGCCGAAGCGTGTCTGGGGCAGTTCCGCCTTGCGGGCCATCAGTTCCTCGTACTCGTCGTCGTCCACAAAGGCCACGCAGCGGCCAATGCAGGATTCCCCGTCCACAAAGCGCCAGGGGAAGAAGCCGATCGTCGTCCGCCGGTTGGCTAGCAGGTCAATGTCTCCCCCGATGCACTCGGCGTGGATGATACCGTGGGGGAACATCTCGATGTGCATCAACTGGTACTTGTCGGGGGTGAATCGCTCTGCCAGCGGCTGGCCGTACATCTCGCGGAAGAGTTTGTCGGCCGCGGCCGCCTGGCGCGGCATCCAATCGCGGATGATGGTGTTCATCGGGTGGTCGGCGCTGCCACAGTCCACGCCGATCCAGTGGATTTTTTTCCGTCTGGCCCACTCGGCGAACTCCCGGTCGGGGCCGGGGTGCTGGACCATGTAACGCACCTCGTCGGCGTGAGGCTGGTCCCAGCCAAAGTGGTGGTAGCCTGTGTGGATGATCAGGATGTCCCCCTCCTGCA
This sequence comes from Chloroflexota bacterium, assembly GCA_034189605.1. Taxonomy (GTDB): domain Bacteria; phylum Chloroflexota; class Anaerolineae; order B4-G1; family B4-G1; genus JAUWNP01. The sequence goes on along the minus strand of JAXHUO010000059.1, from coordinate 25,581 downwards.
CCTCTACCCGCTGCTCTATCATCTCCGAGGTGTAAATCTGATAATCGCCGGTTGCGTCGGACAAATCCACTACTGCCCCAGGTCCCATCAGGAATCCGTTCAGTTCCAGCGCGGCGATGTCCTTGCCCGGGGTGTAAAAATGGATCTCGCCGTCCAGGTGGGTGCCCAGGTGGTTGGAGTGGGTGAGCACCTGTCCGTTCGCCCCGTTGGGGGCCAGCCGCTTAAAGTACTTGAGTTGCAGCGGCTCGTAGGTGGGCCACGGTGGCGTACCGATGCCCAATGGGATGGTCAGGTCTATCAGTTTCATGGTTTTGCTCCTTATTTTTATGGTCTCCTCGTCTGTCTTTTGTCCTCTACAACCCCCTCGATGAAGTACATCAAGAGCGCTGTCCAGATCACGCCAAATCCTGCCATGCGTGTTTTCGTAAAGGTTTCTCCATATACCAACACTCCCAGAAGAAATTGTAGCGTTGGAGTGACGTATTGTAATATCCCCACCGTGGCGAGCGTGACCTGCCTCGCAGCAGAGGCAAATAGAAGGAGGGGAAACGCGGTGGTGACTCCAGTGAGCGCAAGCAGTGCGTTTGTCGCTGTCCCGGCATGTCCAAAGGATGCATTGCCTGTCAGTTCAAGGTAGACCAGATAGGCCAGGGCGGGCAGAAATAGGACGGTGCTTTCCAGGGCAAGCCCTTCGAGTGCCCCCAGGGACGCGGTTTTTCTCAAAAGACCGTAGAAACCAAAAGTGATAGCCAGTGTAAATGCTATCCAGGGGAATGTGCCATAACCCAGCGTGAGGAAAATCACCCCTCCGGACGCCAACCCAATCGCTACCCATTGCCACGGACGGAGCCGCTCCCGCAGGAAAATCACCCCGAGGAGCACGCTGATCAATGGGTTGATAAAGTAACCCAGACTCGCGTCCACCACGTGGCCCGCGTTCACCGCCCAGATGTACGTGAACCAATTCAGCGCCAGAACACAGGAGGTGCCCACGAATGTGATCAGTATCGCCGGTCGCTCTCTTATTTGCTGGAGCCACTGCCAGCGATTTTGCCAGATCAGCAGAGACGCGACGAACGCAAATGACCAGACCATACGATGGCAAACGATCTCAAAAGCAGGGACAGTATGGAGGGATTTCCAGTAAATTGGGAGCACTCCCCAGAGTGTATAGGCGCCGATGGCAGAAATTATCCCGTTTTTCATCTTGTTCAAAATACGATACTCCTGTGAAAGACCCATCTAGCGCGGCTGCCTATTGCGCTTTGCTGAGCGGCGCAAGCCACGTTCCCCTGCCCAGGGGGACGCGCGGGCAGACGCGCAGACCCTGGGCGTCTTGACGGATGGCCGCGCGCCCAGACGGGCTGCTTTGAAAGCCCCTGTTGGGGTTACTCGTCACCCTCCCGCAGGTTTTGATGGGTTTGCAACGCAAAAGCACTTCCCAACGGCTATGTGAGCCTGCGAGTACAGCAAATCGTAACCTGCGGGAGGGTAGCCTGAGTCGCTCTCAGTCGCCGGGTTCGTACTTGAAGGAGACCTTTACCTTCGCCCGGTAGGTGTGTATCTTCCCGTCCTCGATCTGCAAGTCCAGTTCGACGACCTCGGCGATGCGCAGGTCTCGCAGGGACAACGCTGCCCTCTCTACGGCGGTGGCAGCGGCCTTCTCCCAAGACTCGGTGCTGGTCCCAACCAACTCGATTACCTTGTAGACACTCTCTGCCATTGTTGCTCTCCTTTCCTGTGCTGTGCCTGTGCTCCCCCAACAATTATATACGCCCAGCGGGGTCTTGTCGAGCAAACACCCGCAGGTCCATCACGTCTTTGATGGCTTTTCCTGCAAAACGCCCGATCTGAAATGGGTGGATGTCCATGGTGGAGGTGTGTTTATTGCTGATATATTCACTCACGAGTTGCCCAGCCATTGGGGCCTGAATGATGCCCGTTCCACCCCATCCACAATTAAGAATGAAACCCTCCACCGAGGGCACGGGGCCCAGGATCGGTCGGTTATCCAGCGTCATCGGCCGGACGCCGGTCCAGCCTGTCAGAAAAGAGGCGTTTACCAATATCGGCACACGATGCACCGCGGTGTCTATCATCTCGTCCAGCACTTTCATGCGAAATGGGATGTCCAATTCATCGGTGGGCGACGTGCCCATGCCCATCAGGATGCCAGGTCCCTCGGGGCGAAAGTACCATTCCGCTGTCACGTCCTCGACGAAAGGGTGGGGGGATGGTATATCGGGGAAAGGCCCGGTGACGACGATGCTCCTGGCTGAGTTGATGATCGGTATCTCGACACCAACCCATTTTCCTATCTCAATCGCCCACGGCCCTCCCGCGTTTATCACTGTTCTGGTCGCCACAAAACCATCATCGGTAACGACTCCTGCCACCTGTCCCTTCCGCACGCGGATTCCTATGGCGTGTACACCCTGAGACAACTTGACCCCCATCTCACGCGCCCGGCGGATGTATCCCCACATAATCATGTGTGGATCGAATGACCCATCGTCTGGTCCCCAGGTGCCGAGAACGATGTCCTCAATGTTTATTTCAGGGTAACGCTGCTTGATTTCCTCAGGTGTGAGTATATCTGTCCTGATGTCAAGGGACTGTAACATCTTTGCGCTCCGAAGCAGGTGCTCGGCGCTTTCTCGAGTGGCAAGCGATAGCCATCCGATCCTCTTAAAGTCAATTGGGACACCAATCTCGTCCTCAAATTGCGTGTATCTTTCGTACGAGTTCTTTGCCAAACGAGCGCTCAACTCGTCTGTACCAAACTGCAAACTCAGCATAGAGGCAGACTTGCCAGACGCCCCGCTTCCCACCTGATCCATCTCGACGACCACGACGTCCGTTATGCCCATCTGAGCAAGATGATACGCCGTGCTGCATCCAATAACGCCCGCACCAATGATCACGACGTCTGCCATAGATTGCATGTTTCCGTTGCTCACTCTCCGATTCTATAGCAATTCCACAAATTGAACAGCCAGAGATTGGATGACTCTACTGAAAATGAAAAAATAAAAGATTCAACGCAAGTGTTAGCCAGTCTCCTCGTCCATCACTTGGACCGAAACGCCTCCTGCGCCATCTCCTCGCTGAAAAAACCACTGGCTTCACCTTCCGCCGCGTAGCGATACACCGCCGCCACGGAGATTCCGTATGTAAGCAACGGTGGAGATTGCTTCGTCACTTCGTTCCTCGCAATGACAGGCTGAGTGCAATGACAGGCTGAGTAGTATAGTGACTGCTTTAGCCCATCAGGATGCGCACGCTGTACTGCCGTCCGTCGTCCAACAATGGAATATCCCCTCCCGGCCAGATTCCTCCATCCAACGTCACCTGTTTCACGCCCCGATTGAGGCCGTCCGGGTTTTCCACACGAATATGGTATGCAGTTGGGCCATGATGGTACGTCAGTTCGTAGCCTGGCCAGTTCTTTGGGATGCAGGGATCAATTCGCAGTATGTTTCCCCTCCGGCGTACCCCCAGGATGGCCTCTACGCCCAGGCGATACATCCAACTGGCCGAGCCAGTGTACCAGGTCCAGCCACCCCGGCCGGTATGTGGCGGCACGCTATAGACGTCCGCCGCCACCACGTAAGGTTCCACCCGGTAACGCGCCACCTTCTCCGGCCAGTCGCTGTGGTAGATGGGATTGAGCAGCCGGAACAGCGCCGCTGCGCGGTCCCCTTGCCCCAGTTCGGCAAAGGCCCACGCGGCCCACAGCGCGGCATGGGTATACTGCCCCCCGTTCTCTCTGATGCCCGGCAGGTAGCCTCTGATGTAGCCGGGGTCGTGCCTCGTCTTGTCAAAGGGTGGAGTGAAGAGCAGCACCAGTTGGTCGTCGGGCCGCACGAGTCGCTCGGCTACGGCCTCCATTGCTTGGGCTGCGCGCGCCGGGTCGGCTGCCCCGGACAGGACGGCCCACGATTGGGCGATGGAGTCGATCTGGCATTCGTCATTTTCGGCCGACCCCAGAAGTGTGCCGTCGTCATAGTAAGCGCGGCGGTACCAGTTCCCGTCCCAGGCATGAGTCTCCAACGCCTGAAGGAGGTCGTATGCCCGCTTCCGGTACATAGCGGCCCTTTCCTTGTCCCCCATGCGCTCGCAGAGGGGGGCGAAGCGGGCCAGCGTGGCGTATAGGAACCAACCTAACCACACGCTTTCGCCATGGCCCCCGATGCCCACCCGGTTCATCCCATCGTTCCAATCGCCGCTGCCCATCAGGGGCAGGCCGTGTGGCCCGGCGGTGGACCCCTTCTCCAGTGCCCGGCAGCAATGCTCGTAGAGGGTTCTGGCCTCGGTGGCAGTCTCATACTGTCCGTACCGCTCCTCCTCCTCCGGGTCCAGAGGGACGCCTTTGAGAAACGGCACGCTCATGGCCAGGAGCGCATCGTCGCCAGTTGCGGCCACATAATGTGTGGTGACAAAGGGGAGCCACAAAAGATCATCAGAGCAGCGTGTGCGCACCCCCCGTTTCGTGGGTGGGTGCCACCAGTGTAACACGTCCCCCTCTTCGAACTGGTGGCCCGCCGCGCGCAGGATGTGGTCCCGAGCGAGATCTGGCGTGGCATATACGAGGGCCATCACGTCCTGTAACTGATCGCGAAATCCAAAAGCGCCGCTCGATTGGTAGAGCGCGGAGCGTCCCCACACCCGGCACGAGAGCGCCTGGTAAAGCAGCCAACGATTGAGCAACAGGTCCATAGCCGGATCGGGCGTTCGTACTGTGACGCTCCCCAATAGTTCATCCCAGACTTGATGCATGGTCTCCCATGCGGCCTCGACTTGGGCTGGGTCCTGATACTGCTTGACCAGCCGAAGCGTCTCCTGCCGGTCTGCGCCCTGGCCTAGTAAGAAATAGATCTCTGTGCTCCCCTGGGGGGGCAGATAAACGTGGACTTGAAGACCGGCGCAGGGATCAAGGCCGGCCTTTACCGTGCCGGATAGCCCGACGCGGTCGAGCGCAGCAGGGTGGCTCAGATCACCTCTGCGCCCCAGAAACTCGGTGCGGTCGGTGGTCAGCCCGTGGGGTTCTTTGCTGGCGGCCAGAAAGGCCACTCGTTCGCCGAACTCTTCGTTGTAGGGATTGCGGGCCAGCAGTGCGAGGCTTTCGGCGTCAAACTCTGGAATGATATACTGTTGTGTTGTTTCCCTGGTGGTGCCCAACACCCACTCGGCATAAAAGGTCGCGGTGATACGCCGGTTGCGGTTCCACGTGTTATCCAATCGCAACTGTATTACCTTCACCGGCGCATCCGGGATGGCGAAAAGGCGCAGTTTCTGTTTGAGGCCGTGGCTGTGATGCTCAAAGATCGAGTAGCCAGCGCCGTGGCGGATCAGGTAAGGGACTGGCGCACCTGCGGGCAGGGGCGTGGGTGACCAGACGCGCCCTATCTCCTCGTCGCGTAGATAGAGCGCCTCGCCCGGTGTGTCGGTTACCGGGTCGTTGTACCAGGGGGTGAGCCGGTTTTCGCCGCTGTTCCCCGCCCAGGTGTAGCCCGATCCTGCTTCGGAGACCAGGAACCCAAAGTTGGCATTGGCGATCACGTTGATCCAAGGGGCTGGCGTCCGCTGGTCTGGCTCGAGGTAGATAATGTATTCGCGTCCGTCAGTGTTAAAGCCACCCAGGCCGTTGTCAAAGAGGAGGTCGGTGGGGCGGGCTACTGACGGCGTGAGCAGGCTTGTTTCTTCCCTCGCATCCTCCAATGGAGAGGTCAAGGTGGAGACAAAGCGCGGAAGGCGAGCCGGTTGCTTGCGCAGTCGCCCTAATTGTTCGGCCAGTCGCCCTTTTTCCCCTTCCAGAATGGCCCGGGCAGCCGTTTCTAGCAGCACCTGGTCGGTCTCGTTCATCAACTCGGCACGCAAGAGAAAGATGCCGCCGCGCTGGTTTAGCCAGGTATCGTTGCCTGTGCGAGTAATCAGACGGTGCAGTTGGTCTTGTAGGTCCTGGGCGTAGCCGGCATCTTTCTGGTTGAGGACGACCAGGTCAATCTTGGACTGCCGGTTGCGCCAGTACGCGTGGGCCTGGAGCAGTTCGCGCACCAGCCCTGTTTCTTCCTGGTTGCCGATGCGTACCAGGAGGATCGGATAGTCACCGGAAATGGCATAGGGCCACAGTCCGGATTGTCCTCTGCTGTTGACTGCCAAGGTTGCCCGGCTGGCCCGCAGGGCAGGGTGGGGGTAGAGCAGGACGGAGAGCAACTGTTGTATGTGTTCCAACTCTGTTATGGTGAGACCAAGTTGGCGCAGTTCCAGTTCGCTCTGGGAGCGGGCCTGGTCAAAAGCCCGACCGATCACTGGCCAGGCCTGATGGCGATAGGCCAGAGCCAGTGCTTCCTGGCGTGACTCGGCGGCCAGGGTAATGTAGGCAACCTGCGCCGTCGCGTGCGCTTCCAGTGTGATTTCCTGGCTGAGGGCCATTATCGGGTCCAGAGTAGCGCCGGTGGTGCCTGAAAGTCCAAACGCACGCGATCCTGGCGTGATCTTCTGGCCGAGGGCCAAGATCGAGTCTAGAGTAGGGCCGCTGGTACCTGAGTACCCGCCTCTTCTTTCTTCTCCCCCAATGGGGGGGAAGAGGATCTCTGGGGAGCGGGCCGTCCGGCCACGGCCTAGAAAGCGGGCGCGATCGCTCTCGTGAGCGCCTGTGATTCTGTCCCCGCGCCCAACGATTGCCAGGTAAGCCGGGATCATTAGATGGGCCAGATAGATCGGCTCTTCCTCGGCCGAACGGGGTCGCCGGTGGAAAAGCAGCCCGTTTATTTCCGGCAGATATTCACTCTCGATAAAGAGTTTGTTGAATGCCTGGTGACGCCCATCGGAGGCCTGAGGCGCGAGCACAACTTCGCTGTAGGAGGTTAACATCAGCCTGCGCCTTTGGCCGCTGTGATTGGTCAGAGTGAGTCGCCGGATCTCGACATCGTCGTCTGGCGAGACAGTGATCTCCATACGCAGAGAGATGTCGTGATCGCGGCGTCGAAATTCAACCTCGTGGGCATAAAATAGTACCTCCTGGCTTTCCGGCGGAGAGCCGGTTGGTTGCCAACCCGCTGACCAGAGGTCGTCGTTGTCTACGTCCTGAATGTAGAGCCAGGTTCCCCAATTGTCCAGTGTGGTATCGGCACGCCAACGGGTGAGGTTCACCCCCCGCCACTGGCTGTAGCCACCGCCGGCGCTGGTGATGAGCAGGCCGTAACGCCCGTTGGAGAGAAGGTGTACCTGGGGCAGTGGCGCGTCCACTGGTGCAGGCCAGGGTTCTGCTGCCAGACGGGGTTGAACCGGGCGCACGATACTGGCTTCTTCGGGGTGTGGCTGCTCGATGTAGACCTGCCGTGGCACCTGCTCGTGCAAGAGCAGGTCGGCGCTCTGCACGCGCGGGTCGGCGTGAAAGCGACGTATCATGACGTCGTCCTGGAGATAGTTGGCCAGAGTGAGCAGGATCATGCCCTGGTGATGTACCATGTAAGAACGCACGATTTTGCTCCTCTGACCCAGAGGGAGCCGGGAACGGGTATAGTCAACCGCCTCGTAAAAGCCGTAGGGGCCGAGCATATGTTGTTCGGTGAGGTGCACGATATTCTGCATGACGTCCTGAGGGCACAGCGGCAGGGCCAGTAGTGAGGCGTATGGCGAGATCACCAGGTCCTCGCCCAGGCCGCGTTTAAAGCCCAGCCCTGGCACGCCGAATCCCCGGTACTGATAGTTCATGTTGGTGTCAAAGGCATAGTAGCCTGCCTCTGAGATACCCCAGGGCACATCTTTCTGGCGGGCGTAGGCGATCTGATATGCGACGACAGCCCGGCAGGTTTGGTCCAAAAGTGTGTTCTCGTAACTCTGCACCAGCAGGGAGGGCATGAGATACTCGAACATGCTCCCGTTCCACGATAGGAGCACTCGTGTGCCGTCAACCTGGGAAATGGGGCGGGCCAGGTGGAGCCAATGGCTTTGGGGAATGTCCCCTTTGGCAATGGCCAGGAGACTGGCCAGCCGCGCTTCGGAAGCCAGCAGGTCATAGTGGTTGCTGTCCAGTTCTCCAGCCGCCACATTGTAGCCCAGGTGGAACACCTGGCGCTGCGTATCAAACAGGAACCCAAAATCCATCGCCTTGAAATACACATCTGCCAGTGTGCTCAGGTCTTGATAGCCGGCCAGGGCGCTTCCTGCTATCATGTAGGCAGAGTACAGTCTCTCTGCCAGGTGCGTGCACCATGCGTGGGCCTCTTGTACCGCAGAGAGGGAAGAAGAGAGCAGGCTTTGCAGATAATCCAGCTGCGCCCGTCCTGCCCGGCAGACCTCGGGAACTTTGTCTAGTCGAGGCGTGGCCGGTAGGGCGTCCTGTAGCGCCCGCCAGGCGGCGGTGATGGCTGGATCCGTCTGTGCCTGGGTGAACAGCGCTGGCGGCTGGTTCAGGGGACCAAGCCACGGCAGCAGCAACTCCTGCTCATCCCGCATGTTGAGCAGTTGGCGGCGCACCCGCCCCGACCAGAGGCGCAGGTCACGCAGGGTCGCGGCGTCCAGGATGTGTGAGCCAGCCTCGACCAATGACATCAGCAGTTGCTCCATCTGTTGCCAGTCTTTGTCGTTCAGCCTGGCCAGCAGGGGGAACCAGCGCTCAGGGGCAGTTTGCACATCCAATATCCCCTGGCGGATTTGGGCTATGTATGCCTCCAGCGGCGCGGCTGCCTCCTCAAGGCCCAACCCTTCCAAGCGCTCCACTATCTCTGCCAGAACGTTCAATGTGTCGAGCAATCCCTGCCAGCGCTGCCAGTGCAGGACGGGCGCGTGGGGCAAATCCTGCAGACCCTGCTTGAGAGCCAGCAGACAGCCTGCCAGGTTGCCGCTATCCACGGTGGACACGTAACGCGGAGATAGGGGTTCCAGGGTATGTGTACTGTACCAATTCAAAAAGTGGCCTCGATGCTGCTCCAGTCTGCGCATACTCCCAAAGGTGTCGCGCAGCCGCAACGCCAGTTCCGTCAGGCCGATATAGCCCAGATCGTATGCTGCCAGGGTGGAAAGCAGCAATAGTCCCACGTTGGTGGGTGAGGTACGGTGTGCCACTCTCTCGCGTGGGTCTTCCTGGAAGTGATCGGGAGGTAGCCAGTAATCGTCTGGGCCGACAAATTGTTCAAAATAGAGCCAGGTACGGCGGGCCAGGCGGTGTAGTTGCTGGTGTTGATGGGCGGAGAGTGGGATTTGCTCGTGAACGATGGGCCGGCCGATCCAGTGGGCTATCTGGGGGGATAACAACCACGCGAGCAATAACGGCGCGGCGACGGGCAACGCCGCCGGGTTGACCAGGGCTATCAGCGCAGCCAGTTCCAGGGACAGAATCGGCGCAGCGCCCATCTGCTTCCAGATCAGGGCCACTTTCATCTCTTTTCCGAACAGGCGGACCGTATGGGCATTCGTGATCCATTGCAGCCTCCGCTTGTGGGTGATGATCAGTCGGACCAGAGTGCATCCAATCGCGTCTACTGTGACGAGGGCCTCGTAGAGGAGAAAGACACATGCCAGCAACCAACGGGCAGCATCCATCCATGCCGCCAGCGCGGTATTGGTCAATGATGTGATCCACGATCCTCGGAGTAGCGCGGTAACTATGCTCTGCACCGATTGTCTGATCCCTGCCAGCGATGCTCTGTGTAATTCTTGAAGCAGCGTGGTGGCTACGCCGGTAAAGATAGGCATGGCCAATGTCAGCAGTCCCCCCAGCGTCCACACCAACGGTGAACCGGGCAGCCATAACCAGCCAGCGAGCAGCAAGGTCAGCAGCGCTGGCGTCAGCAGGCTGCGGCGCAGATTGTCCAGGATTTTCCAGCGGTTGAGTACCGAGAGAGTGTTTGGGATTCTCCCCCCGCTTGCGCAAGGCACCCTGGGTCGTAGCCAGGGCAGCAGTTGCCAGTCTCCGCGTACCCAACGGTGCAACCGGCGGACGTAGACGAGGTAGTGGGGGGGATAGTCTTCGAACAGGTTCACGTCCGTCACCAGTCCGGCTCGCCCGTGGATGCCCTCAAACAGGTCGTGGCTGAGCAAGGTGTTCTCGGGCACTCGCCCGGCCAGGCTGCGTTCAAAGGCATCTACGTCGTAGATACCTTTGCCAGCATAAAGCCCTTCGCTAAAGAGATCCTGGTACACGTCGGATATCGCTCGCGTGTACAGGTCAACTCCGGTGTCCTGGGCAAAAACCCGCGTGAACAGCGACTGGTTGGCGCTGGTCGGCTTGATCTCCACCCGAGGCTGGAGCACGGTGTATCCGGCGACCACAGCGCTGCTGTCCGGGTCGAATTCGGCGCGGTTCAGCGGGTGTGCCAGGGTGGCGATGAGGCGGCACGCGCTGCCCCGTGGCAAGGATGTGTCCGCATCCAGCGTGATGACGTATTTGATCTCTGGCAGGACGTTGAGGTCTCCCATTTGTACGCTGTAGGTGGTTTCCTTGCTCCCGCTGAGCAAGCGGTTGAACTCGATCAACTTGCCCCGCTTGCGCTCCCAACCCATCCAGCAGTCCTCACCCGGATTCAATTTGCGATCACGATGAAAGAGATAAAATGGGCCGGGGGATCCGCGGGCATGTTTTTTGTTGAGGGCCTGGATACCGGCTTGGGTCTGCTTGAGCAATGCCTCGTCACCCGGCATGTGTTCCTGTGGTGCATCGGTGAAATCAGTGAGCAAGGCAAAGTGCAGGCGTGGGTACGAATTGCCCAGTAAGCAAAGTTCTAGTTGGCGGAGGAGGGATTTGACCCCGCTGGCGTCGGTCAGAAGCGTGGGAACGACTATCATCGTGCTGCACCCGGCCGGAATGTCCTTCTCAAAGTCCAGCCGGGGCAGCACCCGAGGCGGCACTGTGATAGTAATGAGCCAGTTGACCAGGTTGACGGCCACAGCCGTGGCGGGCAATAGGGTCAGCAGACCCACCCCAATCAATTGAGCGGGGGTCCCGGCGGTGACGAGAGCATACCAGACCGGGCCGAGCAGGATGATTGTGGTAAGCAGGGTGATGGTGCCCAGGTAGATCAGGGTGGGATGGCTCGACAGCCAGCGAGACAGGCGCATACCCCAGGAAGGGTGGTGGCCCAAACTGGCCTCAAGTTGTGCGCGCCCGGCGTCCAGAAGGTAGAACCCGACGTGGGTGGTGCGAGGCTGCTTTTTCTTTCCCTGTCGGGCTTTTTCAGCCAGGCGGATTGTTTCTCGGGCGATTTCTTCTTCGTCGCAGCCTGTCGTCTGTGCCAGATCCTCAATCACTCCGCGATACTGATCACGTGTGTCAAAGTCCATACGGGCGTAGATGTTCGCTGGATCACGGCGCAATACCTGCTCCACCCGGCTGATGCTCTCGAAAAAATCCTTCCAATCCTGGGTCGCCAGCAAACGCAGGCTGAGGATACAGTTGGCGATGGCCGTCTCGTCCATCTGCCCCTGGGGCGGAGGAGGCCCAGTATCGTCGCTCGTCCCCAGATCGGTGATGTTGGCGACCGCCTGGGTCAGATTCTCCAGGACGCCCAGGCGTAACATAGTCGGCAGAGCCCATAACTCACCCATCGTCAGTGGGACGATACGTTGGTAGGCCTGGGCGAATTGTCTCACCTGGTCAATGTCGAGGTTGCTCTCGCAGTATCGGATAATCTCCCGCGCCAGCGCGTAGATGCGCGGATGGCCTTCCAGGGAGGATGTGGCGAGTTTGGGCAACTGGCGATAGTAGCCGGCCGGCATATCCTCACTAACCTGGTGCAGCGTTTGTTGCACCACGTGAAAGTTGTCCAGCAGCCATTCGGCTGCATAAGAGAGGGTGGGCTGTTCCGCAGGCTCCCTGGCAAAATAATGGTGGGCGTCGCGCAAAAGCGCTTCCTGCTCCCGGAGATGATCTATAAGTGGGGGCCTGCGCCTGGGGTGACGAGAGACGGCGTGACTCTCGGCCAGTTGACACGCCAGGTTCTCCAGCCGGTCTACGCCCATCGTTTCACCCCAGAGCCCAGCCCGATTCTTTGCTGGATTCGGCCCGCTGTCTGTGGATGTGTTCTGATCAGGTTGGCCATTTGACATACATCAATGCCCTTTGTGTTCCCTGGCGGCTATCTCAGCCCGAGTGTATTCCATCTTGCCTGGAGGGAGATCCTGTACGATAAGCAGCGGGGTAGTGCCATAGGCGATAAAGTTGACGGCCATGCTCCCATAAGGCCATTTGGTCCTGCCAGAATAGCCGTGAGCGCTCAGCACTACCAGATCCGCTTTTTCCTGCTCCACCATGTCATGCAGCGCGGCTGCGGCGTTGTCGCTGATGAGTACACGGGATTGAATGTTCGGAGATAGCCGGGCCCCCAGATTCTCCAGATACCTGGTCGCTGCCAGCCGGTTGCGCTCTGTGAGTTGGTCTGCCAGGGCGGTATCTTTATGCGTGAGGGGCGCGCGCTGGACCATTTCTGGCTTGGACACCACGTGTAACAGTAATAGTTCGGCCTCGTGGAAGCGGGCCAGGGTGGTGGCCAATGGCAAGGCACATTCGGCCCGCTGCGAACAATCCAGTGGAACCAGTAGCCTCCGGTAGCGCAAGTCTGCCAGGTCACTGGCAATGGGTTGGTAGGCTCGCACGATCATCAATGGTGTGCGGACGCGGAGTATGACTTTTTGAACGATACTGCTGACGTTCCAACCGCTCAATCCACTCCGTCCATGACTGCTGAGAATAACCAGGCTGACGGCGTGGCTGTGCGAAAACTCGATGATACGCTCCGCCGCCTGGCCCTCCAGGAGGGCGTTCTCCGTGCGCAGGCCGGCTTTTTGCAAGCGAGTGCTCAATTCGTTCAGATGGGCCTCGGCTTCAGCCCGGCGGATGTGCCAGTCCAGTGGGTCAATGGATTGGGTTGCGTCTCTGGCTTGGGTTCGCTCCAACACTCGTAGCAACGTGACCTGGGATTCACAGACTCGGGCTATCGCCATGGCGTGGGGTAGCACACATTCGGCGAGGGATGACCCGTCCATGGGAACAAGTATATGGTCAAACATAATCTTAACCTCCTGGCAGGGTAAAGGTAAACACGCTTCCCCTGCCTATTTCACTTTCCACACCCACGTGTCCGCCGAGTTTCTCCATGATGCGCCGGACGATTGACAGTCCTAGCCCGTGCCCCTTGGCCCGGGTCAGGGCGAGCCGCGTGAATGGAGTGAACAGGCGTGCCTGCTCCTCCAGTGGTATGCCGTCGCCGTTGTCGCGTACCCAAAAGCACACGTCGCCGTCTGCCTGCACCGTCGCGCCCAGTTCCACCAGGGGCGGTTGGCCACCGTACTTGATGGCGTTGTTGAGATAGTTTGTCCATACCTCTTCGACCCACAGGGGGTGACCCAGCGCCACCGGCCACGTAGCGGGCAGGGTGATTTCGGCCTGGTGCTCCTCGATTATGAGAGCCAATCGCTGCAAAGCCTCGGCCACGATGGTTGCCATCTCCAGTGGTATCAATGCCACTTTTTTTACCTGGCGTACCTCTGCCAGCAGGAGTAACTCGTCAATGATATTGCTCATCTTGCGTCCGTTCCGCGCAATCATGTGCAGATAACGCTCCACTTCCTCCTTTGACATCGTGGTGTAATCTGTTTCCAGAACGTCGGCAAAACCGACGATAGGAGCCAGGGGGTTCTTGAGGTCGTGGGCCACGGTGTGGGCATAGGCGTCCAATTCCTCGTTACGAGCTTGTAGTTCGATGGTGTGTTGATGCATCGCCTCGACCAACCGGGCATTGTCTATGGCGATACTGGCAGAGTTGGCCAGCGGTTCCAGCAACATCAGGTCCGCTGGTTTGAAGCGAGCGATTTCTGTATCTACCACCTGGAGCACACCAATCACACCCCTTTTGATCCGCAGCGGGATGGTGAGGATGGAGCGCAATAATAACCCGGTTTTCTGATCCACGCCCCCGAAATAGTGCTCGTTGTTGTGTGTGTCTGGCACGATCAGGCTCTCGCCCGTCTGAGCAACCCAGCCGGCAAGCCCCTGTCCCGGCGCCAGCCGCCAGCCGTGTACGATCTCCTTTTGGGGGCCGATGACCTGGCGGCAGACCAGTTCTCCCGTTGCCGGGTCGGTTAACCAGACCGAGCAGGCGACTATGTCCAGCAGGTGGCGCACCTCTTCCAGGACGGTGGTGAGCACCTGGTCCATGTCGAGGGTAGAGTTGAGTGCCTGGCTCGCCCGATTGAGCAGGGTCAACTCGCTGTTGTGGCGGCGCAGTCTTTCCTCCGCTTGCTTGCGCGTGGTGATGTCTCTGGCGATCCCACAAAGTCCTGTGATTTTGCCATTTATGTCTCGGAGAGGTACTTTGACCACGTGAAACGTCCGCATTACGCCGTCCGTCGCTTTTGTCTCCTCAATCGTGATTGCTTCCCCCGTCTCCATCACTTTTCGATCCATTTCTTCACGGGTGTGCCACGCGACGGTATGTGCAAACAGATCAAAGTTGGTTTTACCGACCATTTCGTCTGTGGTCAACCCAAAGAGGGTGGCGCAGGCGGTGTTCACGTGGGTGTAACGTCCCGCCCGGTCTTTGGTAAAGATGGCGTCTCGTGCGCTTTCGAGAACGGCTCGGAGGTGCTCTTCCGATTTCTGCAGTGCCTCCTCTGTGCGTGCCTGTTCTGTAATGCTGTGGATCAGCCTCAATATTGTCAAGCAACCGATGATAACGATGAGAGCCGTTTCGCTGACCGCCTCACGCCAGTTACTGGGAGTGGGTGGCGCTTCCCATAGAAGGTGGGGGAAATCCATAGTTTCATTCAGCCACACCAGGATACAAAGGAGAACGAACATTTGGGCTACAGGCAACCACGTCCTCCTGCCCGGAGTTTTTTTCCCTTCTGCCCGTTTCTGCTTTGTGCTGATCTTCATACCTACTCAGTATAGTGTAATTTTGTGGGGAAGTCAACATTTGGCTTCTGTATATGCTGTGGTATAATCCCGCCCGAGATGCAACGCATTGCTGTTTGGCACTCAAAAGTGCGTTGCACCCAAGAGCCACTAGAATACCTTCAATCACAGGAGGCAAGCGCGTGAAATTACACGAGTACCAATCCAAGCGCCTTTTCGCCGTTCATGGCGTGCCGATCCCACGTGGAGACGTCGCCACGACGCCGGAAGAGGCGCGCCGTATTGCCGAGGAGTTGGGTGGACCGGTCGTCGTCAAGTCCCAGGTGCTCGTCGGGGGACGTGGCAAGGCTGGCGGTATCCGGCTGGCCCAGACCCCTGACGAGGCCGCCAGGGTGGCCGGGGAGATACTGGGGATAGAGATCAAGGGGCTGCCGGTGCGCCAGGTGTTGTTGGACGAGGCGGCCGACATCCGGCAGGAGATCTATCTGGGCATCGTCGTGGACCGCGCTGCCCGCCGGCCGGTGATGATGGCCTCGTCTGAGGGGGGGGTGGAGATTGAGGAGGTCGCCCGCACCAATCCCGAGGCTATCAAGAGGATCGAGATTGATCCCTATATCGGCCTGCGGAGTTATCAGACCCTGGCGTTGGCTAAAGGCATCGGGCTGGCAGGCGAGCATCGCCGGGCCTTTGACCGCATCGCCCGGGGCTTGTACGATACGTTTCTGGCCTACGACGCTTCGCTGGCCGAGATTAATCCGCTGGTCGTCACCGGTGGTGGTGAACTGCTGGCGGTGGATGGCAAGATGGTGCTAGACGACAATGGGCTCTTCCGTCACCCGGATCTGGCGCAGATGCGGGACGTGGATGAGGAGACGCCGGTCGAACGAGAGGCGCGCGCGGCTGGGCTGAGTTACGTCCAACTCGATGGTGAGATCGGCTGCATGGTCAACGGGGCCGGGTTGGCGATGGCGACGATGGATATCACCAAACACTTTGGTGGCGCGCCGGCCAATTTCCTCGACATCGGCGGTGGGGCCAAGGCCGAACGGGTGGCGACGGCGTTGCGTCTCATCCTGGCCGATCCCAATGTCAAGGCGGTTCTGTTCAATATCTTTGGCGGTATCACCCGCTGTGACGAGGTGGCCCGAGGTATCTTGAGCGCGCTGGACGAGATCAGGCCCTCTGTCCCCCTGGTCGTCCGGTTAGTGGGGACGAACGAGGCAGAGGGACGGGTCTTGCTGGAGCAATCGGAGTACAAGATGTCGGCCGCGGCTACGCTGGCCGAGGCGGCACAGATGGCAGTTGCCGCAACTAGCAGAGGGGGATGACAATGGCGATCCTAGTTGACAAAAACACCAGACTCCTCGTGCAGGGCATCACCGGGCGCGAGGGTGAGTTCCATAGCCGGCAGATGATCGAGTACGGGACACAGGTTGTAGCGGGCGTCACTCCTGGTAAGAGCGGGCAACGGGCCTGCGATGGCCGGGTTCCCGTCTTTGACACCGTCGTTGAAGCGGCGGCGGCGACCGGGGCCAATACATCCGTCGTCTACGTGCCGGCCCGCTTTGCTGCCGGCGCTATCCTGGAGGCGGCCGACGCCGGTATTCCGCTCATCGTCTGCATCACCGAAGGCATCCCCACACAGGATATGATCCGCGTGCGTGCCTATCTCGACCAGAAGGGAGCCCGACTGGTGGGCCCCAATTGCCCCGGGCTTCTCTCCCCGGGTGAGGCCAAGGTCGGCATCATGCCCGGTCACATCGCGACCCCTGGCCCCGTGGGGCTCGTATCCCGCTCCGGCACGTTGACCTATGAGGTCGTCTATGCGCTCACCAACCGTGGCATCGGCCAGACCACCTGCGTCGGCATAGGCGGCGACTCCATTATCGGCACTACCTTCGTTGACGTGCTGGAGATGTTCGAGAACGACCCGCTGACTGAGCAGGTGGTGCTCATCGGCGAGATCGGCGGCAGTGACGAGGAGCGGGCCGCGAGGTTCATTGAGGAGCGTATGAGCAAGCCGGTGGTGGCTTTCATCGCTGGACGGACCGCGCCACCAGGTAAGCGTATGGGCCACGCTGGAGCCATCATCGAAGGCGGCACCGGTACCGCGGCCGAGAAAATTGCCGCGTTTGAGGCTGTCGGGGTACCGGTGGCCGAGCACCCGGAGCAAATACCTGAACTGGTGATCAGCAGTTAGCGGTCAGCCGCCAGCAAGCAGTTGCAGCGATCAGTCGTCAGCAGCAAACGACGGCTGATTGTTATGTCCGGCTTCTGGTTATGTGCAATTCGAGATTCGATATTCGACATTCGAGGTTCATATTGCTTGCCCTGGTATTGGGCCTCGTCGCGGTTGCTCCTTTCCTCACCCGGCCTGGCCTCCCACGCCAGACGGACGCTGAACTCCATGTCTATCGCGCCGCTGAGTTAGGGCATGCCCTCCGCGCTGGTGCCTGCTACCCACGCTGGGCCCCTAACTTTTACTATGGTTACGGCTACCCGATCTTTAATTACTATGCCCCGCTGACCTACTACCTGGCCAATCTGTTCGACCTGCTGCCTGGTGTGGATATCGTGGGCGGGGTCAAGGCGGTGTTCGTTCTGGGCTTGCTCGTCGCTTCGTTGGGAACCTATCTGCTGGGGCGCGAACTCTTTGGTCCCGTGGCGGGGGTGGTGGCCGCTGCTTCATTTACCTTTGCCCCTTACGTCGTTTTCATTGACCCGCATGCCCGTGGCGATTTGGCGGAACATTTTGCTTTATGTCTACTTCCACTGACTTTTTATGCCTTCCAGCGGCTGATGAGCGGGGTGGGGGGGAGAGGATCGCTGCTGGGGAGCGTGGTGACACTGGCAGCGCTTGTGTTCAGCCACAACCTGCTGGGCCTGGTGGCCAGCGGTCTGCTGTTGGCTTATTGGATTGGGGAGATTATTAGATCCTTTGGATTCCCCAAAGCCCAAAGGGTCTGGGGAAGGGGCTGGGCCTGGGGCGGGCTGGCGTTCGTCCTGGCTGCGGCCATCATCGCTTTTTTCTGGTTCCCGGCCTTGTTAGAGCGCGGGGCGGTCAAACTTGAGGTCATCGGCCCAGGCCACTTTGACTTTCACGAAAACTTTCTTTCGCCAGGTGAATTGTTCGCCCCGTCGCGTTTACTTGATCTGGGAGCGACCGCCCCACGCTACCGGCATAACCTGGGCCTGGCCCAGTGGCTGCTGGCTCTCCCGGCATTGGTCGTGCTTTTGCGTTTGGTGGCCCGAAGGGCATCCAACCAGGCCTCTCCCACGCTCTCACACTCCCACATTCTCTTGCTCTACTTTGTCCTCGCTGGCCTTGGCCTGATCTTTTTGATGCTGCCCATCTCCACCGTGGTCTGGGAGCGTGTCCCGGGCTTGCGCTATCTCCAATTTCCGTGGCGGCTGCTGGGGCCGGCCAACCTGATGCTGGCGCTGTGTGCTGCGGGCGGGACGACCTTGCTGCCGGCTGGCCGCTGGCGTAATCCGATGTCGGCGGCGAGCCTGGCAATGATTCTGTTGCTGGCGCTACCGGTGCTCTACCCACCGATGTGGGCACCTGATTTTGGCCCCACTGCGCCGCGTGATATCCTCCAGTGGGAGCAGCACAGCCTGGCGCTCGGCACGACCTCTACGGGTGACTTTTTGCCTGTGGAGGCGGCGTTGGTGGCTATGCACCCCGAGCCTACATTGGTCGAATCGTATTCCCGGCCTGGTCTGGTGGACAAGGTCAATCGCGCCACTCTGCGTGGCGCTACCGTTGAAATTATTGAGCACGGGCCGCTCCAAGACCGCTTTGTTGTCTCTACGCCCAAAAAACTTGTCCTGCGTCTGTACACTTTTTACTTTCCCGGCTGGCGGGCTTACGTGGATGGTGAGGAGGTGGAGATAGAGGTAGCCGGTCCTGAGGGATTCATCACCCTGTGGGTGCCCGAGGGCGAGCACGAGGTGCTGGTGCGCTTTGAGGACACCCCGCCGCGCACGGCCGGGTGGATCATTTCAATGGTTGGCCTGGCCAGTTTGGTCTTGGCACTGACATGGATGCCATCTGCCCGCGTCCGTCGCTCGCCATCCACCATTCCCCATTCTCCGTTCGCCATTCGCCGCTCGCCACTCGTCTGGTTGAGTGGGGCGCTCTTGTTGTTCGTGATCCTCAAGGGAGCGGTGATAGACCAGCAGGACAACTGGATGCGTTACACCTCGCCGCCGGGCCAGGCGTGGGCCGCCCAGCACGAGCAGCGGACCGTTTTCTCCCTGGATGGCAGTGGGCAGATTGAACTCCTGGGCTATGACCTGCCCCGGCAGCATGTCCGTTCCGGCGAGAAATTCTCCGTCGTGCTTTATTGGCGTGCCCTGACCCCTTTGGACGCGAATTACCAGTCCTTTGTACACCTGGCTCGCCCGCTGTGGGCCGTGTGGGGGCAGGAGGATCAAATCAACCCTGGCGGCCTGCCGACGACGCGCTGGCCGCTAGACAAGTACGTGTGGGACGAGTACGAGATCCACGTTCTGCCAGGGACACCGCCTGGGGAGTATGTGCTCAACGCGGGGCTCTACTCAATGGCTGGAGGGTATCGGCTGCAGCGCCACGACGATTTGGGACAGGTGGCCGGTGACAGTCTGGTATTCGCCTCGGTTGAGGTGGAGCGCCCACGGCGACAGCCTCGTCTGGCTGAACTGGGTATGACAGACGAGGTGCTGGTGACTTTTCCAGAGGGCGGTCTCACGCTACTGGGGTATGCTCAGCCACGTGACCAGGTGGTACTGCCGGGCGATTGGCGGATCACGCTTTTCTGGCGCGCCGACCGCGACTGTCCCGCCGCGCGTGTCCGCGACCTGGTGCTACTTGACGCCGAGGGGCACGAGGTCTGGCGGCTTTCGGGTGAACCGGTGGATGGACACTATCCCTTTGGGGTGTGGTCGTCCGGCGAGATTGTGCGCGACCCGCTCCTGTTTGTACCAGGACCACCGGTGACACAAAGGCCAGGCGTGTACCATTTTGGTGTGACGGTGAGTGTGGATGGGCCCCTGCTAGCCGAGGAGACAAACGAGCCCTTTGTGCCCTTGGGCTCTGTGGAATTCCTCTCAGTGGAGTAGGGAGAGGGCTGGTGGCAATCGCATGACCTTGTAGGGGCGGCGGTCACCGCGCCCCTACCTCTACGTGCCCCTACTGCTGCTTTGAATGTTGTCTAAGAGTGCGGGCCAGGATATCTTCTTGCTCAGACAGATCAGCGTGCTGGCGCTTGTCGTGGCCGTGGCGGCGATCCGGTTTCTGTGGCTGAGTGCGGGCTAGTTCGAGGGCGATTTCCATCGCCGTCGCGGCGGGTTCTTCTTCTTCGACATCCTCTTCGGCTTCTACTTCTTCTTCGATGCCCATCATCGTCAGGTCAATGCGTTGTCTTTGCCGGTCAAGTTTGAGGATGCGCACCTGGACTTGTTCGCCGATCTGCACCTGTTCGGAGGGGTGGCGGACGTAATCAGTGGACATCTCCCGGACGTGTAGCAGGCCGGCCCGTTTGGTGCCGATATCAACGAAAGCACCGTACGGTTCAAGCCGCGTCACGACGCCGGTGTGAATCTGTCCCACCGCCAGGTCGCGCGATTCTACCCTGGGGGGCTCAATCATGGTCAGGCCAATGTGCCCCGTCTCTGGGTCCACCTTGGTGACCCACACAGTCACGCTATCTCCCGGCTTGACTATGTCACTCACACGGTTGACACGCTGGGGAGAAAGTTGAGAGATATGTACTACTCCATCCTGCTTGAGGCCAATGTCTAACACCGCGCCGTACAGGTGCGTCTGCTTGACGGTTCCTTGCAAGCGCATCTTGGGCTGCAGGTCAGTGATGGAGCGAGGGGACGGGCTCGTTTCTTCTTCTGGCATAGAATATTCCCTTTCTTTGTTTGGAGGTGATTACTGGGCCATTATACCCCAGAGTGCCCGAGTGTCAAGTTACTTTACTTCGCATAGTCATTAAGGTAGACACAGTGACTAAAAGTAGAGGAAAAACCCCTCGGAAATGATTAATAGGCTATGCGAAAAAAGATGTGACACACCGACCTCGAGTTGCTCCCAATCCCCGTGCAAGAGCGTTGGGGTGGACCTCTGTCGGTGGTACCGTCTTGCGCCTGCGTGCAACCTGCCCCCGGGACAGGAGCTAAGAGCGTTGGGGTGGGGGCTAGAGAAGCGTCGCATTTGTCATTGCGAGGAGCGTAGCGACGAAGCAATCTCCTATGATGCTACTTGGGGATTGCTTCGGGCAAAAAAACGCCCTCGCAATGACATAGGCTGAGTATCTACAGCGTTGGAAACTATCTGTCTCGTTCCTTCAGCGCGCGTTCAATATCCCGTTGGGCATCCCGCTTGGCAATCGCCTGCCTTTTATCGTACTTGCGCTTCCCGCGCGCCAGGGCGATCTCGATTTTGGCTCGGCCACCTTTCAAATATAACCGCAGGGGCACGATGGTGTATCCGCTCTCTTGAACGTGAGAGATAAGACGGTTGATCTCCCGGCGGTGGAGCAGCAGTTTGCGCGGGCGGCGTGGTTCGTGTCCAAATCTCCCCGCCGGGTCATAGGGTGCGATGTGCACGTTGAGCAGCCACAACTCATCACCCCGAGGTTGTACGTATCCCTCCCTCAGGCTCACTCTGCCGGCGCGGATGGATTTGATCTCTGTCCCCATCAGGACCAAACCGGCCTCGTATCGCTCTTCGAGGTGATAGTCGTGGGCGGCTTTACGATTGGTGGCGATAACCTTGATACCTGGCATCATTCACCCACTAACAGGTACTCAACCGCTCGCTCCAGTTGAGGGTCCATGTCCGGTTCTAGATCCTCTTCCTCGGGCCAGGGGACCTCAATGTCGGGCGTGAGCCCATGGCCATGAATGACCTGATCGTCGGGCGTGAACCACAGGGCGATGGTGACCCGTAACTCTGAGCCATCACTGAGAGTAAAGGGGCGCTGTACTGACCCCTTGCCAAAGGTGGGCTCACCGATCAAGACAGCCCTTTCCCAATCCTGCAGCGCTCCGGCTACGATCTCTGATGCACTAGCGCTGCTCCCATTCACCAGCACCACCAACGGCACGTCTTCTCCCACGTCCCCAGGGTCAGCCTCAAACATCTGCTCGCCTCCATCACTCCAGCGCTCGACGACTATCACGCCATCGTCAAGGAACAGGTCGCTGACATTCACAGCCTGGTCCAGCCAGCCGCCTGGGTTCTGGCGCAGGTCCAAAATGATGCCTTCGGGTTCCTGGTCCAAGAGTTCTTCCAAGCCCTGTTCCACCCGCTCGCTGGCCGTCGCGCTGAATTCGCGCAGGCCGATGTAACCCACTCCGTCGTCGCGCATCTCCACCTCAATGATGGGGATCTCCAACCGGGCCCGGGTGAGAGTGACCTGAAATGGCTCGGGCACATCTTCGCGCTCAATGAGCAGTGTGATCTCTGTGCCAGCCGGCCCACGGATCAAGCCGATGGCCTCGTAGAGTGTGCTCCCGACGACGGAGATACCATCTACCTCCAAGACACGGTCGCCAGCGAGCAACCCCGCGCCCTCGGCCGGCCCTCCCTCAAAGGTCCCCACGATTTCCAGTTTGTTCTCCTCGTCCATATCAACGAACGCGCCGATGCCCTCAAACTCTCCAGTGGCATCCTCGGCTATGACTGCCGCAACGTTGGGTTCCATAAAGGCGGTATACTCGTCGTCCAGCGTGAGCAACATGCCGTGGATGGCGGCGTAGGTTACCTCTTGCATATCTGGCAGTTCACCATAAAAGTTGTGCTGTACCAGGCCCCACACTTCCCAGAACAGTTGGAAATCTTGCTCGTCCGCGTTGGTTGGTGTGGGTGCGGACGTAGGAGGAAAACCCTCTTCCTGTTCCTCCGTCTCTCCCGGCGAGGTGGAGGCCGGCCACGCCGGCAGCACGCCTCGCCCGGTCAACAGATAGGCCGAACCAAAACCGGCGCTGAACGCGGCCGCCAAAAGCGCCAGCCCAACCATGCCCGCGAGCACAAATTTAATCACGTTGCGTAGGGTGCTATCCATTCATCATCTCCAGTCTTTGCCTGTTGCGTCTTTTGTAGGGCGGTTTTGCTGACCGCCGTTAGCCAAGCCTCGTCACGTCACGCCGGTCGGACAGCAAATCCGACCGATTCAATCGTTGTCATCCCGATGTTGTGATTGCAGGTAGGCTACAGCACGGTCAAGTTGCTCGTCCTGTGGCCCATCACCGCGCGGCACGTGGACGTCGGGTGTTAAACCCTGCCCCTGGATCTGATGCCGGTTAGGGGTCAGCCAGGTTGCCGAGGTGACGTGCAGTGATGAGCCATCTGAGAGGTCATAAATCAGTTGTACCGCCCCCTTGCCGAAGGTGGGCTCGCCTATTAGCGGAGCGCGACCGTGGTCTTGCAGCGCGCCGGCGACAATCTCGGCTGCACTGGCCGTCCCGCCGTTGACCAGCACAACCAGGTAAAGATCGGTAGGGATGCCACCACTCTGCACCCGGATAATGCGTTCCCCGGCATCACGGCCCAGTTCGTACAATACAACCTGGTCAGCGTGGAGGAACTGGCCAGCGGTGGTCACCGCTGGATCAATCAAGCCGCCATGGTTATCCCGCAGGTCCAGAACCAGGCTGGCGACCCCTGGCTGTCGCAGTTCTCGAAGAGCCTCTATGATTTCGCTGTCGGTTCTCTCGGTAAAGCCCTCAACGCGGATATAGCCGACGTCAGGCGCCTGATCGAGCACGCGCCAGATAACAGAGGATACCTGGATCTCCTCTCGGACGATGGTGAGATCAAATGGTGGGGTGGGGGGGCGAGAGATGGTGAGGGTGACCGGTGTACCGGCTTGACCATGGAGCAAGGCCAGTACCTCATCCACAGCCATCGCGGCGGTGATCGTTTCGTCATCTATCGCTAGCAAGATGTCCCCTTCGTAGACCCCGGCCCTCCTGGCAGGAGAATCGAGAGCGGGGGCGAGCATCATCCGTCCCTCAGCGTCGCGCCACAGGGTGATACCGATTCCACCAAATGAACCACGCATCTGATCCTGTTCCAGTTCGTGGAACTGGGGCTCGACCAGGATAGTATAAGGGTCGTTAAGCAGCCCCAGGGTCGCGTGAACGGCCCCATAGGTACGCTCGCGCGATGAGGGAAGCGTACCGTAGAAATATTGCTCCACCCGATCCCAGGCTTCCCAGAACACCTCCAATGGCTTGGGGCGATTCGCCTGCTCCAATTCATCCCATACCCGATAGACACCAAACCCGGCTGTAAAAGCCAGGCAGAGGCACAGGAGCAAGGACAAAACCAATTGCAGGGTATGATGACTAGACATAATTACTAGACATAACTGACAACCAGCCAGCGGACAGCGCGAGAAACCCTATAAAACTAAAGAGCCTCCTTAAGAGCCTCGTATGGTATTCTAACACAAAGCAGTGGGCAGGCAAGTAGGCCCTATCAGACCTCCAAGGTTTTGGGCAAGTGGTGCCTCAAAGCAGCGCGCGTCGAGGGCCAAAGCGCGCTGTTTCGTTGCGGGGAGTGAAACCTCGAAGGTCTTGCGATGCGGAGCCAGAGATTTCCTCGTGCGCAGTGCGCCAGCGTTGATCCGTGTGGCCAACCGGCGGCAGGCCTGGGGAATCTGGTGTTACGATCCAACATTCATCGAGTAAGAATTTCGCACATTGCATCATATTATGTCAAGTTAAAGGCGTAAATACAAGTAAGGTGACATAAGATATATAGTCAGAAGTTAAATTGAGGGTAAAAAGAGCGCTTTCCAAGGGCCGCCTGGCCAAGGGCCGCCTGGAAATACGGCGGGAGCGTGAAACGTCAAACGTGAGATGTGAAACGTGATGCTGGCAAGACAATCACAGCACCCGGCTCAATTTCACGCACAGCGAGACGTTTTCCCCCTGGCCCCTTCCGCGCTCTCCCACCCTCCTTCGATCCTCCTGTGGCCTCGTGTCAATGTGACACTAAATCAGTATCCTCTCTCGGATCGAACTCGCTGTAACGGTCTCTGTGCCGGTCTCTCGCTGCGCGGCGGGCGGCTTTCAGTATCCTCTCTCGGATCGAACTCGCTGTAACATGAAACGATGAACGCACCTACACTCGACGAACGCACTTTCAGTATCCTCTCTCGGATCGAACTCGCTGTAACCCGGTACATTCCAACCTTTGCCGAGGAGGTGCGCAACCTTTCAGTATCCTCTCTCGGATCGAACTCGCTGTAACAATCACACGACCGCATGGTGGTAAATACACCAAGAGCTTTCAGTATCCTCTCTCGGATCGAACTCGCTGTAACACCGGAAAAGGAGCATAATGAACACTTACATCATCGACTTTCAGTATCCTCTCTCGGATCGAACTCGCTGTAACAGACCCGAATATCCGTGATTTGACAGAAGCAGAGCAACTTTCAGTATCCTCTCTCGGATCGAACTCGCTGTAACCAGGCCAGCACCTACCAACCTTTTGACGTGTTACTGACTTTCAGTATCCTCTCTCGGATCGAACTCGCTGTAACGCGGCGGTTTCCTTCTCCTTTCCCGCCGCCCGGCTTGGCTTTCAGTATCCTCTCTCGAGGGTTCGACAAGTGAATTGACTGGTTACGATTCGGCGTAACCAGTGCCGAACCTCAGATGCCTGCCGACCCCCAAATCGTAACCAGTGAAATGACTGGTTACGCTCTCCCCAACCTAAT